>JBLRWO010000004.1:0-167093 GCA_047921215.1 Cyclonatronaceae bacterium
GTCTGGGCCGAATCCGAATGGGCGGCTTCCAGGATCAATGAGAGTTTCCACAACAAGGAATCCACAGGGGAGACCCTCAGGGTGATGGCCCCTTCGAGTTGGATGGGTGGGTGATCTTTTTTCATAGGGTTTATATGTAATTTAAATTATGGCGATAAGAAAAGATATTAAACCCTGCTGATAGATGCTTAATAATATTATGCAGCTCGTACTAATCAGAATAGATAGATTATCCTGCCATTCTTTATTATTATATCGCCATATTTAAAATGACAATTTAGGATGCACTACACCTGAAGATGGATTTGATGGCCAGGAAAGATAGGCTACCATGTAAGTTGAATTAGGCTAAAAAATTGCTTGTTTCCACGGGGCCACGCACTTCGACTTCATCCTTCGTCTTCGCTGCGCTCAGGATTGCGCTTTGTGTGACGAAACAGACCACTTCCAAATTCTGTTGTTCTACTGTTCTATTGTTCTGTTGTTCTGTTGTTCTATCTCTCCCTCATTGCCGAATATGTTATATTGTCTTCCCAATCCTATAACTATTGTTCCCTGAGGTCACCTAATGAATCTCAATTTCAGATCCTACCAGGTAAAGTATGTGCTTGTTTTCATGCTGTTGCTGGTTGTAATCGGTTCGTTTATCTATAACCATCACCTGATCAATCAGATCAGGGTTAAGGAGCGCTCAAGTGTTGAACTGTGGGCCAAAGCGATAGAGTACCAGAGCAGCGAACTCTACCCCGAAACCCGCCGGCGCCTTGACCTCATGAGGGAGGAGATCATGAGTGAACCGATGGTTGCCCCATCGCGCAAACAGCGCTGGTCCGACATCCTTGACCGTGCCGAATCCGATCTGGCCAATTCCGCTCTCGACTTTGTAGCCTCCGAGCTGATCATCAAAGACCGGTTTGAGATCCCCTCGCTTGTTGTCGATGAAGACGGACACATCCTGCATGCCCATAACATCCGCGAAAGTGAGCTTGATAACGACCTTATCCGGAACCTGGCCATGGTAAATGAACCCATCCAGATTGTAATCGGCGACGAGAATATTCAGCAGCGCCAGTTTGTCTATTACGGGGAGAGTGGCATCATCCGGGCACTGCGTTATTACCCCTATGTGCAGTTCGGATTGCTTACCCTGTTCCTGGGTATCGGTTATGCCAGCCTGTCGAGCATCAAGCGGAATGAGCAGTCGAAACTGTGGGTGGGCATGGCCAAAGAGTCGGCACATCAGCTTGGAACACCACTCTCAAGCCTGCTGGGCTGGATAGCCCTGCTCAAGGATGGAATCAATGACAGTGATATGCTCAAAATTACCCATGAGCTGGAAAAGGATGTTCAGCGCCTGCAGAGCATCGCCGAACGGTTCAACAAGATCGGTTCCTCGCCTGAGCTGAAACCCCAGCGGCTGGGTCCGGTGCTGGAAAGTGTGACGGAGTACATGGAACGCAGACTGCCGCAGGTGAGCAGCCATATCCGCTTCGAAAAGGATATTGAAACATCGGCACGGGTCAACATGAATTCTGAGCTGCTGAGCTGGGCCGTTGAAAATCTGCTGAAAAATGCCATTGATGCCATTGAGCCCGAAAAGGGGGAGGCATCGGTGGGCATCCGTTCCAGAACAGAGGAAGACAGTGTGATCATCGACGTGGTCGACACGGGACGCGGTATCGAAAAGAAAAACTTCAGGGAGGTGTTCAACCCCGGTTTCAGCACCAAAAAAAGGGGATGGGGACTTGGTCTCAGCCTGAGCCGGAGAATTGTGATGGATTATCACCGGGGCGAGATTTTTGTTCACAAATCTGCACCGGGCAAAGGGACCACGTTCCGGATCATTCTTCCCCAGTCGTTCAACGGCGAAGGTATTGATCAGATGGTATAAGCGGCTGCGGTATCCCTGGCTGCAGCACTCCCGGCTGTAGTATCCGGGCTTACTGCGAGGCCTGTCACTGCTGCAGAAACAGTAGTTGCTGCAGAATCAGTCTGTATAGCCCCGTTTGTCGGCGTACTCTAAAAGCTGGGCACGGAGCAGGTTTCTGCCCCGGTGCAGGCGGCTCCGGATGGTGCCGATGGGCACATCCAGCATGTTGGCAATCTCCTCGTAGGTAAACCCCTCTACATCACAAAGCAGAACAACGGTACGGAAATCCTCGGGGATTCGCTCCAGGGCCCGTGTAACATCGTCGTCGAGCAGCTGACCATACATGAGATCTTCCATGTCGGTGGTATTGCTCTGCTCGCTGCGCACCGTTTCGTAAAAAGTGGATATCTCATCGTAATCGACCTGGTGGGGCTGCTTCGATTTTTTCCGGTAATTGTTGATGTATGAGTTTTTCAGGATACGGAACAGCCAGGCCTTGGCATTGGTACCCTTTTCATAACTGTTGAAAAACCGGAAGGCTTTCACAATCGTATCCTGAACCAGATCTTCAGCATCGTTGGGATCGGTGGTAAGGCGCAAGGCGAAATTATAGATAGCATCAAGATGGGGAAGCATCTCATCTTCGAAATCCTGCTGCTTTTTTATTTCCTCGCTTGTTAATTCTGGCATATACGTAAATGTAGCTTGGCTGCCACCCTGAAGAACACTTGTTACTGGTTAATAGATGGATTGAATTGTATCGATCAGGATAAAATACTTTTTACATCCCAACTTAATCAAACTTAAAGGGTTGAAAAAATGAAAAATGGTAAAAAATCCGTAATACGGCCTAATAATTCAGAGATCTGCTTCATTCTGCCGTTATTGCCGCCTGTTGTGTTATAATGCTGAAAAAGATAGGTAAAAAAACTTAGAACTTAAATGCAGTATTGTTGCAAACAGATCACGATTTGGTTAACCATCAAATAAAAACAGTACGAGAATTACATCATAAAGTGAATGGGTGCATGCCGCTATGCCGAATCCCCTGAAAACCAGCAGCAGATTGAGGGCAAGCCCGAACAGAAACCTGAAAATGAAGGAAGGCCATTCAAAACCGTCGCCCATAGAACCGGTGTAGTGTACCGCACTGAACACCAGTGCTGCAAAAATTACCGAAACCGTTACCACCATTCTGCGATCAGCAAAAAAAAGCTCGCCGGTCTTGATGAGACCATACACCAGAATGACCCGGAATACAAGTTCTTCGTAAAGACCGGCCCCGATGCTGAGGGCCAGCATCTGCAACCGTGTTACACCTGCTGTACCTGCGCCAGTGTCTGCTGCCTGAAACTGGAAGAGATAGCCTACAAAATTGGAGATGATCAGTGCCAGGATCAGTGCCCATACTACCGATTCAGCGGTCATCAGCAGAAAATATCTCGGGCGCCAGTCGATGTCACGCTTGCGTTCTTTATAAAAGATAAAAATGCCCAGCACCACCACCAGGATCACTGTGAACAGCAGTGTATTGCCGGTGACATAAAACATCAGCTGCTTGATCCATATTTCGGCTCCCAGCCGTACCGGAATGCCGTCGGGCGGCTGGCTGATGATGATGAGCACCTCGTACAGAATGAGCAGCGGCAGGCTGATCAGATAACTGTAGGTAAGGCTGCTGCTGGTACGGTGATAATGCCTGAGGTCGCCGGTCACGCTACCGTTCCTGAACGATTATGGCCGCCTGCCTGGAGGATCCGGCATAGTCGAGTGACCGGTATGCAGCAGCGGACAGGCGGATGCTGTCATCTACAATCCGGTCGTTGATCATCACATAGATACCACGTCCGTTTTCAGGGTTCTGAACGAATACAACTGCTCCCAGGGGGAGTGTGGCATGGGCGGCCGTCAGGTGATCAGGGTTGTACAGTTCCCCGTTGGTGGTGGTGCGGCCTTTATGTGATTCACTGTACCGGGTAACCGGGGTTAGTTCGCTGTCGCCGGCATCAACCGACAACCGATATGGATTGTGCTGCCTCGAGGCCGGCGGTTCCAGTACTGTTACCGTAAGCCCGGGCCTGAGCCGGTCGGGATCAATTCCCGGATTGAGGGACTCAAAATCGAGACGGTCCATCCTGTAGCGCTCAAGCAGGTTCTGCAGATTATCGCCCCGTTCAACCGTATAGGTGGTAAACCGACCGTAGCCGGAGGCACTTTCAGATCCGATCGATGCCGCCGTTGTTTCCGAGCGAACGAGAAGCTCCTGGCCCACATTGATCACATCCCCGCGAAGATTGTTCAGACTCCTCAACTCGTTAATAGTCATATTATGGCGCGCTGCAATCCGGTACAGGGTGTCGCCGGGGCGTACGGTATAGTAGGCACTGCCATCTTTGCGTTCTATCACGAGCGAGCGCTCGCGGTCCTCAACGGGTGGTATGGCAGGACGGGCCTCCGCAGGACGGCGTTCAGTTTCGGTTTCCCGCTGAACGGGCGGAACGGGTCTGACGGTATCTTCAGGCATCGGGGTTTCAGGTGTGTCACTACGCGACGGGATCATGAGTACCTGCCCGATACGCAACACATCCGACTGCAGGTTGTTCACCCGCCTGATCTCATCCACATCCAGCTGATAACGCCTCGATATGGCCATCAGGGTTTCGCCGGCCCGCACAGTATGGCGCAGCTGATCTCCCCCGGAAACCGGTGGTGCTGAACGTGATGGATCCGATACAACAAGGCGCTGCCCGATAGTAATGGTATTGTTGCGGATGTTGTTCCACCTCCTCAGTTCGTCGACCGTGATGTTATACTCCCTGGAAATGCTGAACAGGGTTTCACCTGCCCGAACCGTGTGGATACGGTCCTGGGTCTGGGCCTGTAACAGCACGGGAAGAAGAAGTGTGAAAAGGAGGATGAGAATGAGTTGCGGGGCCTTCATGATGGTCATATCAGGTGTTTAATCGTAGGCTTTGTTCAAAATATTAAAATGCAGCGGATCTTTCAGCATGGTATTGCCAGGTTGTAACGCTTGTCGAACAGGTTTGATTACATGCCGGATGCCGGAACACGTTGTTTCCGGCTGCATCAACTTACATTTCGTTGCACTCCGATAGCGCTGTTTCCAGTTCCGACAGGGCGTGCAGTTCCCGGGCTTTGCGTGCAACTGAAATCCCCTTGTTATAGATTGCTTTTGCCTGGTTTACGTCGCCTGTAGCCTCATACAACTTTCCGAGATGGTAATACACGCCAACGTACGCCGGATCGGCGTCAAGAATGCTCCTGAACAGGTCTTCCGCTTTCCTGAAATCACCTTTTTTGATGTATTCAAGGGCCAGTGCAAACCGGGTGAAGTTGTCGGCCGGATCCTCCATGAGGAACGCTTTCAGTTGTTCGATCCTCGCATCACTCATGACCGGGCGCGATTGTAGCGCTCACTGATTTCCGCAATCGAGTCCCCTCCGTATTTTTCGAGAAAGGCATTGGCGATTACCGGGGCGAGTACATTTTCGGCCACTACAACGGCCCTTGGAAGCGCGCAGACATCCGAGCGTTCGTAGCGGGTATCCACCTCTTTTTTGGTGTCGATATCAACCGTTTTGATGGGCGTGAGCATGGTGGGAATGGGTTTCATGATGCCCTGAATGATGATGGGCATCCCGGTGGAAACACCGCCTTCGATTCCGCCGGCCCGGTTGGTTTTGCGTCTGTAGGTGCTGCCATCCCACGATATCTCATCGTGTACTTCATGCCCGCTGAGTTTGCCGGCCTCGAAACCAAGTCCGACCTGAGCACCTTTCATGGCCTGGGTACTCAGGATGGCCTGGGCCAGAAGCCCGTCGAGTTTGCGGTCCCAGTGTACGTAGCTGCCCAGTCCGGCCGGTACGCCGGTAATCACGATCTCATAGATTCCGCCCAGCGAGGATCCCTGCTTGCGTTTCTGCTTTATATGGTCGACCATCTGTTCTGTGAGCTGCGGATCAAGGCAACGCACTTCCGATTTGTCGGCTTCCCGGAACAGCGCTTCACCGCCGGCATCCACAAGAGCGGAAGAGGTTTCCCTTATGGAATCCCATCCGGAATATCCGATATTGCCCAGCTGAACGACATGTCCGCCGATTTCTATGCCGAAATGGCTGAGAAAATCGCGGGCAATGGCGCAACAGGCAACACGCATGGCGGTTTCGCGGGCCGACGAACGTTCAATTACGGGGCGTACATCATTAAATCGGTATTTCTGTACCCCGATCAGATCGGCATGTCCCGGCCTGGGAATAGTAATGCGCTCAACAGCCTCATCCACCGGCACTGCCGACATAACCACCGGCCAGTTGTCTGCATCTTTTTGAAAGGCTCTGTTGGCCAGGCTCATCGATATCGGACTGCCCATCGTGAGACCGTGCCGGATTCCCGATGTGATGGTCACCATGTCTTTTTCGAATGCCATGCGTCCACCGCGGCCGTATCCTTCCTGCCTGCGGGCAAGATGCAGGGATATGGACTCGGCCGATACCGGCAATCCCGCCGGAACCCCTTCAACAATTCCTGTGAGGGCCGGCCCGTGGGATTCACCCGCTGTTAAATATCGGATCATGTATTCCTGTAACTGATACGTTTATTTTCGTTTTTATTAATCTGAAGTCAAAATAAGGCATTTGCTGCCAAATAGCCGAAATTTCAAAACCCGTTTCAAAACCCGTTTCAAAACCAGGAAAGAAGCCAGGAAAGAAGCCAGAAAAGGAGCCCGGAATGGAGCCCGGAAATGTGTCTGAACTCAGGATAACGGTCCGGATACATAAAGTCGTTCCGGCGCAGGTAGTAAATTCAATCTTTTACGATAAAAAATATCCCGAAGACCGTGTCAAAAAGCTAAGTGTCCAAAGTCTGAAACCCAATACCCAACGTCCAATCTCCAATTTCTGATGTCTGATGCCCGACGTCTGATCTCCAAAATCCCAAAAACACCAGACCCGGCCCCCGCTTCACAAACTGCTAAAGCGCCGCAGTAATGCCGATCCGGGTTACACCGCCAAGGTCGCTGAACGAGTTACGGCTTACATCAAAAGTGATACTTTTGTACCGGATTCCAAGCCCGTAACTGAAACCGGACGTATCGAGACGGCTTCGGCTCTTCAGTTCGGCATTTTGAAGATGGTTGTAACCGAGCCTCAGATTTACGTTTTCCGAAAACAGGAATTCACCGCCAATCGTGGTATGCCTCATGAATGTGCCGAAAAACCCCGGCTTCTCTTCGTCGTTGGCATTGGGGATTTCCCACCGGGTGAGGTTGTGGAAGGTGAGCGACAGGCGCAGGGGCAGGTTCTCCAGCCGGCGGGTAAAACCGGCCCGTAGATCGAATGGCAGTGGCTCTCGTACTTCGTCAAACTCGGTAATCTGCCGGCCAAGATGCTGAAGTGTGAGTCCGGCCGTATTGAAACCGTCGGGTGAACTCCAGTAAGCACCTGCACTGAGTGCAATGGCAGCGGAGCTGTAGGCTGCGTAGGATGACCGGATGAAATGGATGGCGGCTCCGGCACGTAACCCGGTCATCATCTCCCGGCTGAGACCGGCCGTAAGGGCAAAATCGTAGGCGTTGAATTCAGAAAGGACTGCACCCTGTTCATCGGTTTCCTCGAAACTCCCGTAACTCATATAACGGATGCCGGCACCAAGGGTGCCAATGCCGTCGATATGCCAGGCGCCGCTGGTGAAATACATGTTCACATCATGGATCATGTTGATGTAGGAGGCCGAAAAAGTGCTGTGATCGCCCGCATTGAGATAGGCGGGATTATCGAAAAACTGGGAAATTCCCGAGGCAGGATGTGATACGGAATAACTGCCAAGAGCTGCAGTTCGGGGTGAGGAGGGGACATCCAGAAATCTGAACACGGTTTTTGTGCCCGACTGGGCGTATACCATTCCCGCGGGAATCATACAGAACCCGATCAGAACCAGAAATGAAGCCCGAATGAGGGATGTTTTTTTTAATTTGATCACGAACCAAATATAACTGAAATTTAGGCACCTGAAAAAACATTCACGAATGTGTAACGTACCACTCAAACAGGCCTATGGACATTTTTATTGATCTCGGTCGCTATACCCGGCTTCTCTATGAGGCGATCCGCTCTGCTACCGAGTACAGAACCTACTGGAAAAACCTCATTTCGGAGATGGTAAAAACGGGGTTTGATTCACTTCCCATCGTAATGCTGGCCGGAACCTTTACCGGTGCGGTACTTACCATACAGACGGCATATCAGCTTACATCGCCCCTTATTCCCAGATCGACGATCGGGGCAATCGTGTCGCAATCGACCATTATTGAGCTTGCAGCTGTTATCAGCGGCCTGGTACTTGCCGGCCGGGTTGGAGCGCGAATCGCGACAGAGCTCGGAACCATGCGCGTATCGGAACAGATCGATGCCATCGAATCAATGGGATTTAATTCCATATCTTTCCTGGTAGTGCCCCGGGTGTTGTCCGGAATTCTGATGTTTCCCGTTCTCTATGTGGCAGCTGCCACATTGGGGGTAATGGGTGGCCTGCTGGCCGGTATCATGTCGGGAACCGTTCCCATTGCCGACTTTATGAAGGGAGCAAGAGAGTATTTCTTCGCGTGGGACATTGTGTTCGGGCTGATTAAATCGATCGTGTTTGGTTTTATCATTACATCCGTATCATGCTATAAAGGTTTTTATGCTTCCGGCGGAGCGGAGGGTGTGGGAAACGCTACTACAAATGCTGCGGTTTTAAGTTGTATATATGTACTTTTGGCAGATCTCGCACTGGCTGCCCTGTTGCTTTAATTGTTACGAAATGATCGAAATAATCAACCTCAAAAAAAGCTTTGGCAATACCCTGGTCTGGGAAGATGTGAACCTCAGAATCGAAGATGCCGAAACGCTGGCCATCATCGGCAAGTCGGGTAGCGGCAAATCAGTATTGATGAAGCACATCAATGCCCTGATGAAGCCCGACGAGGGTAGCGTCGAGATCGACGGAAAAGACATAAATGAACTAAGTTATGTTGATCTGAGGCTTGTGCGGCATAAGTTCGGTATATTGTTTCAGGGAGCCGCCCTGTTCGATTCGATCACCGCGTTCGAAAATGTGGCCTTTCCGCTCCGGTATTTTACCCGCTGGAAGGAGCCGCAGATCAGGAACCGGGTCATGGAGTGCCTCGAAATGGTAAACCTTGGCGATATCGGTGATAAAACGACCGCAGAACTGTCAGGCGGTATGCGGAAAAGAGTGGGCCTGGCAAGGGCAATTGTGCTCGAACCCGATTATCTTTTGTATGACGAACCGACTTCGGGCCTGGACCCGGAAACATCGGACGAAATTAATGATCTTATTATCCATATGTCGGAAAACCTGGAAATCACATCCGTTGTTGTGAGCCATGATATGCACAGTGTGTTAAAAGTGGCCGACAAGGCAGCGTTTCTCGACGAACAGAAACTGAGCTGGTATGGTAGTATTGATGAACTTCGCAGCAGCGATGACAGGCGGCTGCAGGCATTCGTAACCGCCAGTGAGTACAGTATATCAGATGACAACAACAGGAAGGGTAATCATTTTTGAAACCTATATCTAACGAATTAAAAATCGGGCTCACGGTATTTGTTGCCATTATCGTCGGAATTATCGGATACCGGTTTATGCTCGATACGCCACTGTTCCGGCAGTCGATGCAGTTCTACACCATCGTGGAGCGTGTTGATGGAATCGGTCCCGGTTCATTTGTCTATACACGGGGAATTAATGTAGGCTCGGTTCAGCGTATGGAGTTGATGGCCAACGACAGTGTGATGGTGTTTTTCTCCGCAAATGTTGACGGCGGTGTCCCGGTGGGATCCATCGCGTACATCCGCTCTGTCGACCTGCTCGAAAAGGCCGTTGTAGTTGAAAAAGGACGTTCTCCGGAAAGCATTCCCCAGGGTGGTTTTATTAGAGGTGTGTACGATGAAGGCGTAATGGGTCATCTGCGTGATCTCAGTGAAGATGCGGGATCCAATGTCGTGGAATCAACGGAACGGCTGAATCGCATACTGGGCGAGGTAGACCGTGTTATGGTGGATGGGGGCAGTGAGGACCTGGAACTTATACTCGACAATCTGAATGCAACCACATCCCAGGTAAACCTGCTCCTGGCGCGAAGCAGCAGGGAAATAGAGTCCACTATCTCACACCTGAATTCAATCATGGCCAATGTTGACACCCTCAGCACGGGTCAGAAAGAGCGGATTGACTCCCTTCTCATTAATCTCGAAAGCGTGTCGGCCGACCTGGACGAGATGACCAGTGAATTCAGCACCTTCTCGAAAGAGCTCAACGTAATGATGCGCAAGATCAATGAGGGTGAGGGCAGCCTCGGAAAACTGATTAATGATCCGTCGCTCTATAACAACCTCGACAGCCTGTCGTACCAGCTGAATCGTATGGTCCGTAATCTGAACGATAATCCGAGGCACTTCCTGCGGCACCTTCGCCTGGTTGATATTTTCTGAGCTTCCGGTCCTTGTCTGACCATTTGGCAACGAGTTCCGCCCTAATCTGGTTGATATTTTCTGAGGTCCCGGGCACTTATACGACCGGTTTGCCGGGCCGGAGTGGCTGGGGCATGAGAACAGAGCCTGCATTTACGCCTCCGAATTCGTTGATTATTGTCGGGAATTAGGCTATCTTTGCAAGCTATCGCTGAATTTTCAGCGTGATAACCCAATTTTACCAAACCTCCTCAATCAAGGATTTTCTTCATGGGATTTATGGATAAAATGAGAAGCAGTACACCTGTTGTTTTGTGGGTACTGATTTTCTCGTTCGGAATTCTTTTCATGCTTCAGGATACCGATTTCTTTTCGGCTATTATGGTTGGACCAACCGGTATGGGAAGTGTAAATGGTGTGGCCATCGATCAGAATGAGTACAACCAGCGGCTGAGTTTTCTCACAGAACAACACAGATCCCAGACCGGGGAAGCCCCGAGCATGGAACAGCGGGCACAATACGAAAAACTGGTCTGGGACCAGATGGTACTCGATATAGTGCTGGAACAGAAAATGGAGGAGCTTGGAATCGTGGTAACCGATGCCGAACTCAGGGAGATGGTACTCGGCCCGCAACCTGATCCCATGGTTGCGCAGCTTTTTATGCGTGAAGACGGCACCATTGATCGGGCCGCACTGAATGCCGCCGTGCAGGCTACCGAAGCCACCAATGAATGGATTTATATCGAAGGACAGCTTCGTGAACGCCGCTCCCGTGAAAAACTCAATGAGTACCTGCAGTCGTCGATGGTGGTAAGTACTGCAGAGGTGGAGCAGGAATTTATCCGGGAAAACTCGACGGCATCCTTCCGTTATGTACGCTTCCCTTACTCGGATATGAGCCTTGACGATATCGAGGTCAGCAATTCGGAAATCCGCAATTTCTATCGCGATAACGAAAAACGGTTTGAGCGCAAAAAATCGATCCGCTTCCGCTATGTCAGTTTCGACAAAACTCCGACAGATGAAGATACCCTTCGTGTTGTCGGTGAACTGAACAATCTGCGTGCCGAGTTTGCCGAAGCCGAAAACGACTCCCTGTTTCTCGTGTTCAACAACAGCGAAGCTTCCTATTTCGGTGAGTACCTTTCCCCGTCAGAACTCCGCCGCGAATTTTATTCCCTGTATGATCTGAACGATGGCGAAGTGGGAGAATCGTTTCTGCAGGATGGGAAAGCTACGGTACTCAAAAGGATAGACTCCCGCCGTTCCGCTGAAACCTATGTTCGGGTTAGCCAGATTCAGCTCCGGTTTACCCCCGACAATAAAGATGATGTCCGCCAACGGGCCGCCGGGATCGCCGCTGAGGCCCGTGGCGACCAGGATTTTGCCGAACTCGCACGTTTGCACTCGGCCGATACCCGAAGTGCCCAGCGTGGCGGCGACCTCGGCTACCTGGCCCGTGGCGACAGGCCGGCTGCCATCAGCTCCCCCGTATTCAATGCCCGCAGCGGGGCCGTAGTTGGTCCGGTTGAAGAGGGCAACAGTTTTTACATCTTAAAGGTGGGCGAACGCAATACTACCGATATCCGTTATGCTGCACTCACACGTTCGGTCTATGCTGATCCGACCCTAACAGTAGGTGCCCAGGAGCGCCTGGCCGATGATTTCGCCGCCTATTCAAATCTCGACGGGTTTGAGGATGAGGCAGAACGGAACAACTACCAGATTCAGGAAGCTTTTGCTACCGAAGACAATCCGGTAATACCCGGATTCGGCCAGAGCCAGAACCTCCTCAATCAGATCAGGTATATGCGGACCGGGCAGATTTCGGACGTGATTGAACTCGATAACCGCTTCATCGTGCTCAAGGTGGACCAGGTAACCGAAGCCGGTATCGCACCGCTTGACGAGGTTCGTGATCAGATTATTTCGCTGATCAGAAATGAGAAGAGGAAGGAGGCGGTACAGAATCAGGTCAGAGAACTGGTTGCCGGTGAAACCTCGCTTGAAACCTTTGCCGGAACCCATGAACGCCAGATCCGCGACGCCAATAATGTTCGCATGAGCAGTGCCACTGTTCCGGGTGCCGGCCGCGAGCCTCAGGTTGTGGGTGGCGCGTTTGGTGCCCCTCTTGACGTACTGGCCGGACCGGTGGCCGGCGAAACAGCCGTGTACCTGATAGAAGTTACATCCAGGAATATGGCTTCAGCCGACCAGATAACACCATCCGACCGTTCAACCATCAGAACTCGCCTTGAACAGGAAAAAGGTATGATCTTCGGTGAAGTATGGGTTGAGCAACTCCGTGAACAGGCCAACGTGAACGACTACCGCGGCAGGATGGTCGCTAGATAAGCGCCATATCCCTTGCCTGACGAATAGCCTCCGCCGTATTGCTCACCTTCATCTTGCTGATGATGTTACGGCGGTGGGTATTTACCGTGTGTACACTCAGGTACAGTTTTTCTGCCACCTGCTTGCTCACAAATCCCTCCGATATGAGAGTCAGAATCTGCTTTTCCCGGCCAGATAGAGACTCATTTTCGCTCATTCCTTCAGAATGGTCTCCGGGCATCCTGAACAACGCCCCGGTATGAGTGTCGATCATGGTAGCGCGATGGCCGGTATCCATATCCTGGTCGGGTGATATGTCGAGTATGGATAGTGCAAGCCAGGGTTTACCTGCATGGTCTGTTTCAAGGCAGGTGAACTGCTCACCCACATCAGGCTTTAGCTGCCGTATCATCGCCTGGTACTGAGCATACAGATCATTTTTCGTATCCATATGAAATTACTCATTTATAGGTATTGAAACCGATGGGATATCAGCGGGAAATTAGAGATGCATTCAAGTTATGTGTCATTATAAATCGTAATTTTATGAAAACACCTGGTTTATCCTGTTATTTCTTATATGCCCGGTTTTAAGTGCTGGTGCACAGCCGGTTCAGACAGTCAGGGGTGTGGTTACCGGCCGTACGGGTTCCGTGAGCCTGTGGGGAATCGGTGCCACCGACTGGTCCGGGCAGAGTGCGGATCCGGATCCGGATCCGGCAAAAGGGATCTATGATCAGGACCGGGAGGATCTCGAAAGCCCAACCCGTTTTGGTGCTACAGGCATACAGCTCAGGCAGAACCTCGGCAGGTCGGCTTTCTGGTCAACATCCGTTGCGGTATCAGGAAACGGGTTGAAACACTCCATGGACCGGTACAGCGATGAGGGAATTCTCGTACCAAGGGAAAGGGTGCAAAATGCATCAGGCAAGGCGGCCCTCACATCGACTCTGAACTATAAACATACTCCCGCCCATCTGCAGGTTGTTGGTTTTACGGTTGCCCGCCTTTTCTACAAACAGTATATCAGGGTGGCGGATACACCGGAAAGCCCGCTGAATACCCTCATCGATGAAAGCGGAGGGGCCTGGCAGCTGCAGGGTTTCACCCAATCCTCCGTTACCTTCGGTCCGGCGACCCTGGCGGCCGGCATACACCTGCACTATTTTTCGCTGAATGGCGATTTGTCGCCCGAACCCAGGATCGGCATAACCCTGAAAACCGGTGCCCTGAGCAGTCTTCAGCTTGCTTACGGACGCCATTCCCGGATTGAACACCTGCCTCTCTATTTTGCACATCCCGGCAACAGAAGCCTTGATTTTTCAACAGCCGACCATCTGGTGGCGGGATTCCGGCAGTTAATTGCACCCGGCCTTAACCTGAATCTGGAAGCTTACTATCAGTTCCTTTCGGATGTGCCCGTTATTCCGGATTCGTCATTCTCGGTGCTGAACCTGGAACAGGACTGGTATATCCGCGACCGGCTTGTCAGTACCGGAAAAGGGCGAAATTACGGCATTGATATGACCCTTGAACGCTATTTCGCCGGCGGCTGGTACGGGTTGCTCTCCGTCTCGGTATTTTCGTCAGAATACCGGGGTGGCGACGGTACCTGGCGTGACACCCGCTACAACAGAAAGGGTACATTTACATTGTTGGGTGGCAGGGAATGGGATTGGACCTCGGCAGGAAAATCCCGGATGCTATCGCTGAACGGAAGAGTAAATCTGATGGGTGGCCGAAAATACAGTCCGGTAAATCTGCCCGTATCCTTGTCGGCGCGTGAAGTGATTTATGATGAATCGAGGGCGTTCAGCAACCGGGAACCGGGTGTGTTCTATGCCGATATGACGATTAATTACAGAATTAACCGGGCACACACGGCCGGTATATGGTCGCTTCAGCTCATCAACCTGACAGGATATAAAGAGTTCTACGGTTACCGGTTCAATCTCGGGACCGGTCAGATCGACCGGCATCGTGAAGCAATCATATTGCCCAACCTCAGTTACCGGTTCGAATTCTGAATAAAGTATGATGAAGATTACCCGATAACCCGCCCCCATAGACAAATAATCCCTATCTTTCACCCGACACCCGACACCCGACACCCGACACCCGAAATCCAACGTCTGATGTCCGAAGTCTGCTATCCGACGTACAACCTGTGATGTTTGACGTCTGATGATTGATGGCTGAAATCCGGGATTTTGCCCAAAGCCCGGCATCAGGCATTTTTCATAAAAGTTGTTCAAATCAGTTCCGCAACACCGTTAAAACAATATGACCTCTTCCCGTTTTTCCGAAACCGACCAATCCTTCATGAAGAAAGCCCTGAGGCTTGCTCAGAAAGGGGCGGGCTATGTGAGTCCGAATCCGATGGTGGGCTGCATCATAGTATCGGCGGATGGTAAGGTGATCGGAAAAGGCTATCACGAACGGTACGGTAAAGCGCATGCCGAAATTAACGCGCTCAACTCTGTTAAAGACCATGCCGCACTGAAGGGGGCCACACTCTATGTCAGTCTCGAACCCTGCTCGCATCAGGGAAAAACACCTCCCTGTGCGGTCGCGCTGTCGAAACTCCCCCTGAAAAGAGTAGTCACGGCCATGATCGATCCGAATCCGGCTGTCAGCGGTCGGGGACTCAACATTCTGGAACAGGCGGGCATACGTACTGAGACCGGTCTGCTTGAACAGGAGGCCGAAAATCTGAACGAAGCGTTCATCCACTACATCCGGTACAACAAACCGTTTGTGACACTCAAAATCGCCCAGACACTCGATGGCTACATCGCTGCACCCGACGGCAATTCGGAGTGGATTTCAGGCGAGGAGTCGCGCCGGCTGGTTCATACGTGGCGCAGCCGGTATGATGCGGTTCTGGTGGGACGGAATACCGCGCTGCTCGACAACCCGAGGCTCACTGTGCGGCTCATCGAGGGACGTCAACCGAAGAGAATTGTGATCGACGGGCCCCTGTCGCTGCCCCGGAACCTGAACCTGTTTACCGACCAGTTCGAGGAAAAGACGATCGTTATTACTTACAACCGTGAGAAGTACAACGAGACGGCAGATCCTTTGCTCAAGATGCTGCAGCCTAACTACTTTCGCGGTGAAACGCACCTTGTGGCGCGACTGAACGGGCACTGTGATCTCGATCATGCCTTCGACCTGCTTGCCGAGTCGGGCATCAGCTCCATTCTGGTTGAGGGTGGCCGCGATCTGTCCTCGGCGCTTATTGCCGGCAACATGGTAGACAAGCTCCATATTTTCATCGCTCCGAAACTGTTGGGCGGCGGAACCCGTTCGGTAATGAACCTGGGAATCGACCGGATGCAGGAGGTATTGGCCCTGCAAAACACCAGCTGGGAGCAATCCGGCAGCGACATTCTTTTTACGGGATATTTTTAGAAACGAAAAAATCAGGTCAGCCCGGTGCTGAATACCCGGATAAAGTGCACTGATTGCCGGTTATCATGGCAAATCGTGCACCGGCCGGTGCTGCCTGATCAGGGATTATAACACTATTTGGGAACCGAATAATCAACCGATTTAAAATTGCATACGATGGTGTGCATTCAGACTAAAAAAAGAGGATACAAGCCATGTTTACAGGAATTATTGAAGAGACCGGAAAAATTGAAAACGTTATACTGCTGAAAGGTGGCCGGGAATTCACTATCAGCTGTACATTTGCCGCAGATCTGAAACCCGACGACAGCGTATCAGTAAACGGTGCATGCCATACCGTCGTCCGTAGTGATGATTCCACATTCACCATACAGTCGGTTGAGGAGACCATCCGGAAAACCTCCATGGGCGTACTCAAAAAAAATGATCCGGTTAATCTGGAGCGGTCGATGACCTTGGACAAGCGCCTCGACGGGCACATCGTACAGGGCCATGTGGATGCGGTCGGTACGGTTGTTTCCGTTGATCAGGAGGGAACCGACTGGTTGTTCGAGATTGAATTCCCGACCGAATTTGAAACCCAGATCGTTGGCAGGGGCAGCATCGCCCTCGACGGCATCAGCCTCACCGTGGCACGAGAACAGGGAAACCGGTTCACCGTGGCCATCATCCCCTATACCTGGGACCACACCAACCTGTCGGACAAAAAAACCGGCGACCCTGTGAATCTCGAGTTTGACATCCTTGGTAAATATGTGTTGAAGTACTTAAGCAAAATAAACCTGAAAGAACAATAGAATATAGAACAGGAGAATTTGGAATATGGAATGAGGAATTGGAGTTTCCACCCCTAACGTAATGCAGAGCGCAGGGCGCAGCCCGAAGTCGAAGCACGTGGGCCCAGCGGCTGCCGGGCCCATAAATCCCCGACAAACCACCCGCACCCTGCTTCCAATTGAAGTGCCTGTAATTACAGTTTCCGCCCAAGAATGACGAGTCACTTCCCCATTCCCTATTCTATTGTTCTTTTGTTCCCCTGTTCTCTCATCGGAACCGATTGATCGGCGAGGAACTGGTTTGCAGGCGGTCCAGGAAGGGCAGTTTCTGGATAAGGCCCTGGATCTGGCTGTCGTTCACAGTAAGGCTGAACATGTAGTATTTGAAATCGCCGAACGGATTCCACTGGAAGCTCAGGTTCCAGCAATGCAGCGTGCGTGTGATATTAAACTGGGATGGGGTAAGGTCTTTCTGGATGAAATCGTAACCCAGAGATGTGCCGACCTGCCACTCCGGTGTAAGCCTGAACTGGATGTTCTGGGCATTCAGAATGGCCGATTTACGGGTAGTGTTTATGTCCACATAGGTCCACTGGTACCTGAAATTGAGGTTGATTGACCACGTGGCCGATATCGGCTGTACCGGCCGGTCGTAGTAACCCGGATCAACCGCGCCGAACATCGTCTGGTCGAGCGGGTCGTAATAGCGCGGATAGTAGGGCTGCCCGGCCTGCATTCGTACACCTGAACCGGAGCTGCTGAAATTGGTGCTGGCATTCAGCGAAAAATTGGTCAGGCGCAGAAATCCGCCTTCCTCCCACAGGTAGGTGTCGATGGCCCTGCCCAGCGAGTCGGTTGCGTAGGGATTGAAAGTGGCATTGGCATTGATGCGCACCTGCCTCAGTATGTTCGATGACAGGCTGGCGTTGACCGGGCTCAGTTTAAAGCTTTCGGCCGCGAAATTGTAAGAAAAATTCACACCCAGGTTATCGATGATGCGGATAATGTTCTCCTTACTCTCACCGGTCGTGTCGCGGCGTACCTGCTTGGTCTCCAGCACGTTGGCAAAACTGAAACCCAGCGACCTCTGTTCACCGGCCGACGGCCCCCCGATTATGCTTCTCTGAAAGATGGAATACTTGCGTGTATTGCCGAGCGAATCGGTCTGTACCTCTCTGAAATAGCCCCAGGACGGATCACTGAAATCAGGGCTGAACGTGAATGAAACCGAAGGACGAAGCGTGTGCCTGAATCCCTGAAGATTGCCGATCCGGGCATTTGAAATACCGAAAAGGGTCGTACTCAGGTTGGCTCCGGTATTGAAAGTGCGTGCTGTAGTGAACCCCTGTTCAATACGGGTATCGATACGGTTTGTCCCGGGGTTGAATGTCTGGCGAACCGTTTCCGGTACCCAGTATTCGGTAATCCGGAAATTGGCCGTCAGGTTAACAAACTGGCTGGAAGTGAGCTGGGTGGTTACGTCTGCATTCTGCTGCAGCCCGTAACGGATGTGGCCCATTTCTCCGGTCTGCTCACGGTAAAGCGACGGATTGAACAGGGCCTCGTACCAGGAAACGGAAGCAGAATCCCCGTCAATCGGCCGGTAGGTGAAATTGCTCTGAAAACGGTTGTTGTACGATACACTGAGGGTTTCATACCAGCGCTGATCGGTGGTTCGCCGGCTTCGCTGGAAGGGCGTCATTCTGCGCAGATTAAAGGTGGCATTCGGTCCGCCCAGGGTTACGGTATTGTTCCTGAAGTTTTCGTTGTGCTGTGCCGAAACCGAAAAGGTGTAAAGCCCGTCAGGCTGCCGGAAATTGTAACTCATGGTCGAATTGGTGCTGGTTTCGGCTCTATCGTCAATGTTGTAGGAGTTCCGCCGGAAAAAATCGCTGGTTCGCAGATTTATGTTGGCTGATACCGATGCATACGGATTCAGCGTCTGATTGTGGCTGATGGCTATCCTGCGCTGGCGTTGCCGGGTGAAATCCGGATCGGTACTTTCTAACCCCTGATCGACAGAATACGCGAGCTGGATGCTGCCGTTATAACGGTTTCTTTTCGAGTAATTCAGATTTCCGTCTGCATAAAACGTACCGGAGGTAAAGATATCGAAACTGGCCTGACCGGTCAGATAATCATTGAAATACTGGAACCAGCCCAGGTTTTGAAGCCCGATGCCACGGCGTTCCTGCTCCTGCCGGGCAAGGCGCGGTTCCAGAAGGCCGGAGCGTTTTTTCTGCAGCTGCGAGGGCAGATAACCGAACGGGAATGCAATGGGATAGGGGATATCGAGTATGTACAGCCGGGCATTGGTAAAGAATACCTCGTCCTCATCCACTACTTTCATCCGCCGGGCCTTTATGTAGTAGTGCGGGTGTGGAAGATCGCAGGTCGAATAGCGTCCGTCTTCAATAAATACAACATGCTCTGAAACATTCTTCACGTTGTCGCCGGTTACTGTACCCTGTTCAAAGGGGAGACGGGCGTTATCAAACTTGCCCCTTTCCGTCACATAGTTGAACTGAATGCGCCGGCTGCGGATTTCATCGTTCTCGCGTTTGAGCACCGGTTCAGACAGCGTGTCAGGACTGGCTTCTATCACATTGCGTATGGCCAGCCATTCGCGCAGTGTCAGAACAGTATCACGGTCAATGCTCCGTCTGGCTTCGGCTTCAGCACTCATCAGATTGCGGTCAAGATTAAGGTCCATCTTGCCCGAGGTCAGTTCGCCGGCAGGGTGGATAACCCGCGTGTTGCCGAACAGCCTGGCTATACGTTCGTCTTTTAGCTGAAAGGTGAGCGAATCGCGGGCACTGAACTGTACCGGGTCGTTCAGTTGTCCGCTATCCTGCCGGGCATGCACAGACAGGGCCGGGAGCATGGATAACAGCAGGACCGGTAAAAACGTAAGCCGCAAATGCATACGGATACTGGTGCACATCCGTACCATAATCCTCAGTTATCGAAACCGTCGAAAGCAAGGGAAGCAGCGCCGAGCATGGCAGCATCATTTCCCAGATCTTCGTAAATAATATTGAACCCGGGATGGAATGGCGGCATCAGCCGCGAAAGGGCGGCTTTTTTTGCAGGCTCAATCAGCAGGCTTCCGGCACGGGCCACACCACCACTCAGTATGACTGTACGGATATCCAGAATGTGAATGTAGTTAACGATCGCGTAACCCAGCTTTTTACCCGCCCAGCCCAGAATGGAACTGGCCAGTTCGTTTCCATTTCTGGCGGCCTGGCTCAGATGAACCGGTTCCAGCGTGCTGAAGTCGCCGCTAAATTGTTTGTAAAGATCGTTTTCAGGATGTTCTCTGAGAATAACAGCCGCGTGGTGACTCAAAAAACGCTGTCCGAGGTAGGCTTCAATGCCCCCGCGGGTCACACTGTTTGATTCTGGCCCGTTGTAGTCGATGATCACATGCCCGAGTTCGCCCGCACCACCCGTTGTTCCGCGGAATAGCTCATTGTTGTAGATGATGCCACCGCCCACGCCGGTGCCCAGGGTAAGCATTATAAAGCTGTTGTAATTCTTGCCAATTCCGTAACGTGCTGAGCCCAGGGCCATCAGATTCGCATCGTTTTCAAGAAGAGCGGGATATCCGGTGCGTTCAGTAATCTCCCTGGCCAGGTGTACCTGGGTCCAACCCGTCAGATTGGGCGGGTTGCTCACAGATTTGCGGTCAAACGAAATTACCCCCGGAGCCCCGATCCCGACGCCCGCGATATCAGCGCCGCCGGCCCTTTTGGCGGTCAGTTTGATGGTTTCTGCAATGCGGCCGAGTGTGTGTTGCAGCCCCTTATCGGCTTCCGTATCAATAGAAAGCTGATCCAGCAGCCCCTTCTCCCTGTGTGCAAGGGCTCCTTTGATCGTAGTGCCGCCCAGGTCGATGCCTATAGCTAACATAATTTCAAAAGATGGTGGTTTATATTGTTCTAACCACCCAATATAAACATTTCAACCTTGTTTATGATCCGGTCATTTGGTCTGTATGCGGTATACGGTTTCGTTGGGCTTCCGCATGCCGTAGTCCTCACGGGCAATCTTTTCAAGGTAGGCCGGATCGTTTTTCAAAGCCTCGATCTGTAGGTTTAAAAGTTCGGTTTTCTGTTGCAGTTCGAGGGTACGCTCTATGTAGTGTTTTTTCTCCCTTTCGAGACTGATACGGGTATAGACGCTGTAGGAATCGAGAAAACCGAACCAGACCACCAGAAATCCGATCAGGACGGTAAAGAGGAACGATTTTTTCCAGCGGAGGGGATTGAGAAGTTCGGGATTCATTTTTTTTTGCAGTTTGTTTGATGCAAAATAGGGCTTTCTTCACAAAGGAAACAAGATAACCGTGGCCAAATTATCCCGGCCCTCTCAAAAGGAGGTGGATTGATGATGGAGAAGATGATAGTATGAGGGGGTAATTCCGTTTATACAGAATCTTCTTCCCGCTCGGCAATCGCTTCTTCAATAGCGTCATTCAGGTAGTCTCTCATCTGGATGAGGTGTTCTGTTCTGCCCGATATAAAGAGCTGCTGATCAAGTTCATTCTTGCCCATCATATCCCATACACCGAACATTCCGATGTAGCCTATTGAAGTATGCTCAACCCGATAGTGTTTGTTGAACCATTTTGAGAAGAGCTGTTTGATCTGATTGCTGTTAACCGATCGTTTAATGACCTGTTGCATGGTAACCTCCGGCTTGTTCCAGGTTAGTTACTGTAATCTAATAGAAAATCAGAGAAAAGAAATAAAAAAATGGTGCCGGTATTATAAATACCAAAACGCACCTTCATGATGCCGGACAACAGGATCCGCGTTTTTTTTCAGGATTACGGCTATTACATCGAAACGTACAGGAGCGCCCTCCATTTTCCGTTCGTACAGCCAGGCCTGGGTGGCTTTATAGAGCTGCTTTTTTTTCTGGTCAGTTACCGAGTCTTCCGGTTCTCCAAACCCGGTGCCCCTTCGTGTCTTGACCTCGACCACGATGATCTGCTTTCCGTCGTAGGCAACAATATCAACTTCCGCTTTCATGAACCGGTAATTGCGGTCGATTACGGTCCAGTTTTTCTGCTCCAGGA
The DNA here is from genome assembly GCA_047921215.1 of Cyclonatronaceae bacterium. GTDB lineage: Bacteria > Bacteroidota > Rhodothermia > Balneolales > Cyclonatronaceae > RECM01. Next base: position 21,979 of record JBLRWO010000004.1, read on the forward strand.
AGCGTACGGCAATTTCTTCGCCCTCGCGTCCTGTTTCCGTTGTGCTCGGACCGGGCATTACGACTTTCCTCCGGAATACCCCTTGGTGTTGGCGGCCATCTGCATCAGCATTTTCAGCATTTTATGGTTTTTTTCGTTGATGTAGGGAAGCATGGTTTCAATGAACGCCTCAAAAAGATCCATGAAGGCAATAAACTGTTCAATCCGCTGCCGGAATTCGGCCTCCTTGGTACCTTTTTCCGAATGTTCTTTCAGCAGTTCCACACACTGTGCAAGATTGTTTTTAATCGGGGATATCTCACGATGGTGCCGCTCTTTAATGATGCGGGCCGCGGTATTCCACACATCTTTTTCGGAGGTGTAGTAATCTTTCCGGCTCCCCTTGATGTGAACCTTGTGTACAATGCCCCACTGCATGAGATTGCGCAGGTTCATGTTAGCATTGCCCCGGCTTATATCCAGATGCGACATGATGGTGTCGGTATCCAACGGCTCGGTTTCAGCGAACAACAGCGCATGAATCTGGGCCATCGTCCGGTTTATACCCCATTCAGAAGCCATCTCGCCCCAGTAGAGTACAAACTGATCGAGTGCTTTCTGATAGTTTTCTGATTTCATGATACCGGATTAACTTCTGGTTAGCTGCCGGTGGCAGATCCCGGTGTTTTCTCAGGTGCCCTGGTGGCAGAGGGTTCCGCATCGGAACTCATGCTTTTTCCAGTTTCAGCACCTGTATCCGTGCTGTTGTTTTTCCCGGTACCATTCTGGTTACCGCTATCGCTTCCGTTCCCGTTCCGGTTCTTGTTCTTGTTCTTGTTCTCGTTCTTGTTCTTGTTCTTGTAGTCGGTAACATACCACCCCTCGCCTTTATAGATTACTCCGGTACCACCGCTGATGATTCGTTTAACCTTTTGCCCGGTGGTGGGACATACTTCAAGAGCGGCGTCGTTGATTCCCTGGAAATAGTCGAAAACGGTTCCGTCTTCACGTGAATATTCGTATGTAGGCATAGTGGTTCTGATAGTTATGATGTTGACTTAAAAAACAATAAAAAATGGAACAGCAACTTATTAAACGAAATAATATCAGGATCATGTATGATCATTTAAGGGATAACAGGGCATTTCTGAGTCTTTTCATCGCCTCGCGCAACTGATCCATGGATGTGGAATAACTCAGCCTGATTCCGTCGGGTTCCCCGAAGGCATCGCCCGGTACGGCAGCCAGCCCTTCTTTTTCCATCAGGTACATGCACAGATCGGTACTGGTGTTTATGACAGTACCGTCTGCGGCTGTTTTGCCCAGGTAAGAGGAAATGTCGGGATAGGCATAGAAGGCCCCGCCGGGCATGAAACATTTCACGCCTGTGATGTTTCTGAGTTCACCAACCAGGTAGTTGCGCCGCTTTTTGAACTCGGCAACCATAGCCTTCACTTCATCCATGGTGCCGTTATAGGCTGCTTCGCCGGCTTTCTGGGATATGGACGACGGAGCAGAGGTGAACTGGCTCTGCAGCTTGGCAACCGCTGAGGCAATGGCGGCCGGTGCGGCCAGATACCCAAGGCGCCAGCCGGTCATGGCAAATCCCTTGGAAAAGCCATTAACAATGATGAGGCGTTCGTACAAGTCGGGAGCAGCCTGTCCGATACTGGCATGCTTCTGATCGAATACAATGTACTCGTAGATCTCGTCAGAGATGACGAGTATATCCGGATATTTGCGCAGGACGGCTGCCAGCTCCCCGAGTTCGCCGGACGTATAGCAGCTGCCTGTCGGGTTGGAGGGTGAACAGAGGATAAGCATCCGGGTTTTTGGGGTAATGGCGTTTTCAAGTTCCCCGGCATTAATCTTGTAGTCGTTATCGAAGTGCGACCGGATGATGACCGGGGTTCCTCCGGCCAGCTTCACCATCTCGGGGTAGCTTACCCAGTAGGGGGCCGGTATCAGCACCTCGTCGCCGGGGTTGATGGTGGCCAGCAGGGCTAAAGCGATCGATTGTTTGGCCCCGTTCGATACTACAATTTGATTGGGTGCATAATCAAAGCCGTTGTCACGCTTCAGTTTGCCGCAGATCGCCTCCCTGAGTTCAGGGGTGCCCGTGTTCATGGTATAGCCGTGGAATCCGTCGTTTATCGCCTTAATGGCAGCATCACAGATGAACGACGGTGTTTTATAATCGGGTTCGCCCTGGCTGAGTGAAATTACAGAGCGGCCTTCCCGCTGCAGTTCTTTGGCCCGTGCCGAAATTTTCAGGGTTTCTGAGGGAGCGAGGGCTTCCGCGCGATGTGAGATCATAGGGAAAATGGAGTCAAGGGATGGTCTGTTTCAGGATGGCCAAAAATAACAAAAAATTAACCCTGAAACGCCCCTCTTTTATCATTCTTCTTCAAGCAGATGCTGCCTGATCCGGTTGAACAGGTACTGATGAAGGGCATCGGTCGCCTGCTGAAGGGTCAGAAGGAATTCCCTTCGCTGCAAAGGGGTAAGTGAACTGCGCTTCTTTGTGTACTGATCCATTTCGAATGCGGCAAGCTTCTCGACCACCCGCGCTATCGGAATAATTGAATCGGGATCAATACCCAGATCCAGCAGCGCGGAGATGGCCCCTAACGCGGCTGTATCCTTTTCGTCATACAATTTATCTGCACGGGCACGGATAACTTTTTCACGGATCAAGCGGTTGATTACATCCCGCGACAGTTCCGATCCGGCTATAAGTTCACCGGCATCCAGGGTATTTGTATCAGACGGCTCCTGCCCGCTCAATATTTGCGCAAGTGCCTTTTCAGATCCGCTGTCCAGCTGTGTTATGATGGCCCGAATACGGTCCATGGAAAAGGAACCGCCGGACTCCGACCGCAGTCTGGTTATGAGTTTCAGCCGGTCGAGATGCTTTTGGCCGTAAATGGCCGAGTTGCTCGAACGTTTTTCGGCTTTGGGCAACAACCCGAGCCGCTGATAGTAGTGAATGGTAGTTCGTGGCACACCCGATTGATTGACAAGTTCAGCAATTCTCATAACGTTAACTGGTAATGTTGATCTGCACTATGCGCCGGAAAAACGGTTGAACCCGGCGGTTTCAAAATTCCGATCCGGCAACTGAGTGCCGGAACTGAGAGTGGTTTTGGTCAAATATAATTATCGCGGTACCGATAGCAAACCGTAACCGTAACCGTAAGTCAGCCGGTCAGTCAGTCAGTCTGCGTATTCTGTTTTTTAACCCGTTCCATAAGGGCTATGGCAATAGGTTCGGGCAAAAAATGGGAGAGATCACCACCCCAGTAGGCCACCTCCTTTACAAGTGTGGCCGATACGAAGGTCAGTTCCTCGCGCGGCATCAGGAAAACGGTATCCACATTTGGAGCAAGGCGGCGGTTCATAAGGGCCATTCGAAACTCATACTCAAAGTCGGATACCTGCCTTACACCCCTTATCAGCGTGTGTGCCCCCATTTCGCGGGCGTGATTCACCAGCAGCCCGGTGAAGTGGTTAACCTCAACCCTCTCGGCCCACGGTTTTTCCTTTATGCAGTCACGGATCATCTGAACACGTTCTTCGGCCGTAAAAACAGACGCTTTGCGGGTATTTACGGCCACGGTTACAATCACACTGTCGAAAAGTCCGGCGGCCCTCTCCAGAATATCGAGGTGGCCGTAGGTGAACGGATCGAATGAACCGGGATAAAGGGCAATCATTTCTTTGATTTTTTAACGGATGAGTGTTTTTCCTCGGTTTTAAGAGGATGATCGAAGAAGATGGTGACAATGGTCCTGCCGTACGGCCGGCTGAAAAAACAGTTGGGATGCCCGGAGTAATCATGGCGAACGTCGTGCTCCAGTATGAACCAGCCATCGTCGTTAAGCCAGCCATTTTCGAGTACTACGGCCACCAGCTGATCCATATCCGGGTAGTCGTACGGAGGATCCGCAAATATGATGTCGCAGGGCTTGGAAGCCAGAGTTATGTAGGTTTCAACGGGCAGCAGCCTGGTCGAACATCTGTTTTCAACCCCGAATTTCCGGGCCGTCCGTTCAATGTATTCAATGGAATTCCGGTCGGCATCGATGAAAAGTACCTGGGAAGCTCCGCGCGAAATTGCCTCGAAACCGAGATTGCCGGAGCCGGCAAACAGATCCAGCACGGTCATCGTGTTAAGCCCCTTGTGGATGTCGATAACATTGAACATCCCTTCTTTGGTACGGTCGGAGGTAGGCCTGACCACATCATGGCCGGGGACTTCCAGCTTTCGCCCTTTTAACGTTCCTGTTATGATGCGCATACCGGATAAGGTACATGATTTGCCGGTAATCTGTAAGGATCAGTGACCCAGCGATAAAATTATGGCAGGGAAGGCCTCCTCAAGGCTGAATCCGTATGTTTTTTCGTCGGCATCCACTTTCATGTTGGCCAGGTTATCCATACGCACAATTGCGGACGACGGATCAAGGTAGGGTCTCAGGATGTTGACCAGTTTCTGAGCGTTGAGTCCGTAGATCAGCACTTCCTCATGCAGGCCCCTGAGCCACTTGAGATGTCCCGCCTGCTGGAGCCAGAAATAGGGCAGGTCATCAATAGATGTAAAGGGAATGTAGGTGGCTGCACGCATTTTTCCCAGCATATACGAGGCGGCACAGAGGCAGTTGTCGTACAGTGCCAGGGTCATGAACGAGCCTTTATGCCTGGTATGGGTAAGCCACTGCAATCCAATTTCAAAATCGCTGCAGTATTCAATGGACGGGAACGGCCCGAGCAGCCTGTCAAAAACCGACATCACCTTTCGGTTACGCAGCGTGAGAAAACGGAACTCCCTGGCACTGAGTTCAAACCAGTAGGGTTCCACCGAATCACGGGTAAAACCCTTTGTGAGCACATTCAGATGGGCTTCACGCTCTGCAGCATCATCGTACACAAGTTTGGGAAAGGTGGTCCAGCACTCGAGGTCGGGCAGAGTGAGCATGCGGACCTGGGCCGGCCGGAAATTTTCCCGAAGCCTTTTTATTACCTTGCCGATACCATCAAGGCGGGCTGTATCGCCGCTTCGGATAGCTGCGGGCAGGTCACCCGCAAGTTCCATACTGCCGATGTGATGCAGATGACTGGCGCTATCATTGTTCGTAAGCGCATAGTACAGCTTGTTACCGTTGATGCAGAGTCCAAGCAGGCCCTCAGGTTTCTCCATAGGAGACCACTATTCCCAGCTGGATGCGTTCAGCAATGTGGTGCGTTCCAGGCTGCCGATATGATCCCTCGAATCGGGATCCGAAAGCAGATAGATATTCGGCCGGAGCGTATCGTTGAGTTCGTACTGGAACCGGTTATGAGGTGGCCTGGGTGAATAGATCAGCGAATCGGGATGGTACCTGAGAGGACGGCGTTCCCGGAAAATCGAATCTCCCAGCTCAACCATCCTTTCGTTTGTTTTGAGAAACACTACCAGGGTATCGAGTGATGGAGGGAAACGGGTGTTCTCACGCTGAAACTCCACAAGTGCCGTCCGGATATTGCTCATCCGCTGCCGTACCTGCTCGGTTACTTCCTGGCGTTGCTTGACCTCATCCCAGGGAGCCGTGATTGATTTATACAGGATGTAGCCCAATACTATTATGGCAATAGTCAGGATAACGCTGATAATGTTATTCCTTTTGTCAATGTTCATCGCGTTTGAAAACTTGTGAAAATGTTGTTGGTGGATTACCTGAAAACGATTAGCGAATATATTGTCAAGTTGTAAGATAAGCAAACATCGGGCACCGGATACACAGCTTATTAATTTTTGATGAACCGTTCAATGATTCTTCAAATCAATTACTTATCCCGTCGTATTATGTATGTAAACTGATGCATTGCAGTTAAACCGCGGTTTGCGAAGCGCGCGGGCAGGGGATCAACCGCCTGTTTGTGAATACATGCCGGGATCATTGATCCGGTGTACAGGGTGTTAACTTCAGACTCGGGTACCGCGAAAGGAGGGCCGGCCATATCGCCGGGCGGGTAATCGTAACTTATTAAAAGCAAACAGGCTCCGGGTTTGCAGAGCCCTGAAATCTTGCCGGCATACCGGGCACGCATGCCGGGAGGCAGTGCAATAAGCGCCGCCCGGTCAAATACGGCATCAAATGTACCGTTTCGGGCAGCGGGGAATTTGAAAAAATCACCGTGCCAGATCGTGATGCGGCCCGATCTGTACAGAGTGAAAGCCCCCTGCTTTTCAGTCGTGTACACAAGTTCCTGCTCTTCAAAAAAAGCCCGGCATGGCAGCTCCGAGGCCTCAACACCTGTAACATGACAGCCCTGGTCGGCCAGCCATTTCATGTCGACCGATTTTCCGCACAGCGGTACGAGAACATCCGCGCCGGGTGCGATGCCGGCCTGTTTGTGATAGCGGGAAAGCTCGGGATTGACTTCGGCAGAGTGAAATCCGATCCGGTTGTTGATCCAGCGGCTGTGCCAGTAACTGATTTCCATGGTTTCTTTATAAGCGGTTAATTTCGGGTATCCACCGACACTAGGCAAGTACCCAGTGCGCGTTCAGCCTGTATCCGGAATTCAGACAGCATCCTGTGCACGGTACCATGGCTCGTTATGATGTAAAAAGTATTTGTTTTCACATCCGAATGGAATAAATCTGCAGGATAAGGGGGTGACTATCGCCACATCATCCGTTATATTTGCCGGAAAATCAGGGTCATGCTACATCAAACACTGCAGTATATTCAGGATATAGCCCGGATTCCCGGCTTCAGTTCATTTGAAGAGGTGTACCATCCCCACCTTCTCGGATTATTCGGTAAATGGGACGGGATCGAACTGTACCGGCCGCCGGGCAACAGCCTGATCGTAAAGATTCCGGGTGAGGGCAGTCATGCGGTTGCCATTTCATCCCACATCGACAAAATCAACCACTTCGGGGAGAACCCGCCCGCACAGCTGCCGGTAAGTACCGACGGCGAACAGATTACCGGGCAGATGGATGATGCAGCCGGTGTAGGGCTCTGCCTTGCCCTGGGCGAGTGGATGGCCCGGGCGAGGACCTGCACTTTGTACATCCTGCTCACGGAAATGGAGGAGGGGATGGGCCTGCGCGAACATCCCTGGCTGATGAAGAACGGCGGCAGGGATCTGCATCACGGTCTTGGTGCGGAGCGGGTGTCGCGGTTTCTCATCGAAAACAATATGCTGCCGGAGGCGGTCTTAACCCTCGATACCACCCCGCTGTTCAGGGGCGAACCCGGTGTTGCATTGTACACAGGGCACTGGGAATTCACGGAAAAACAACCGGATAAGGGTGAAAGAGATCGTACAGACCGCCTGAAGGAGTTCCTCATGGCGATCGACCCGGACATGCGCCTTGCCAATAATACCAACGACTACCTGACCTATGGGCGCGAGCTGGGGTCATTGAAGGGGGGAATTCCCTCCGTGGCAATTGAACCGGCCATATTCCCCTATCATCAGAAGAACGAACGGGTATTTATCCGGGATGTTAACCGGGTACTGCAAACCGTTCAGACCTTTCTCGGATCGTACAAAGGGCTGGATGCTTGAACAGGAAAATCCTCAGGCTGGCCATACCTAACATCATCAGCAACCTGTCTGTACCCCTGCTGAGCAGTGTGGATACCGCCATTGTGGGGCGCCTGGACCATGTGTATTACCTTGGTGCGATCGCAGTGGGCGGAATGATTTTCAACATCATCTACTGGGGGTTCGGTTTTCTCAGGATGGGAACCACTGGACTCACGGCCCAGGCGTTCGGCAGCGAAAACCGCAGTGAAGAGGCCTCGGTTCTTGGTCGTGCCATGATTGTGGCCATGAGTGGCAGCCTGCTGATCCTGGCACTGCAGGTACCCATTATTGATCTCTGTTTCAGGATTATTGACAGTTCGGCGGAGGTGGAGGAGTATGCCAGGGCCTATTTTATGGTACGCATCTGGGCAGCCCTGGCCCCGCTCATCAACAGTTTCTGCTTTATCTGGGACGGGGTCTATATCGGGGCTACTGCCACCCGGCCGATACGCGATTCGATGATTGTGGCTTCATTTCTCATCTTCCTGCCGGTCTATTACCTGACTGTACCGCATCTGGGAAACCACAGCCTGTGGCTGGCCATGACCTCTTTTATGGTTGTCCGGGGTATTGCACTGTTGTGGTACTCAAGGTCGTATATTTACGGAACCAATTCTTAAGGAACCAATTAATCAAACGCATCGCTATGGAACACCTGCTGGTATTACGACACGCCAAATCGGACTGGAGCGACTTCGGGAAAAGCGATTTTGAACGGCCACTGGCCCCGCGGGGCCTCAAAGACGCACCCATGATGGGCGAAACGGTTCGGTCAATGGGCATGACACCCGATAAAATCGTCTGTTCACCGGCACGACGGGCCAAAGAGACGGCAGAACTGTTTGCCAAAGGAGCGGCCTTCAAAGGGGAACTGGTTTTCGAAGATGATCTGTATGGAGGATCGGCAGAAATCTGCAGGAAAATCGTGTCGGCATATTCCGGTACGCAGACGGTCTTGCTGATCGGACATAATCCCGTTATTGAAGAGTTCCTGGGCGTGATGTGCTCGGGGCATGTGTCAGCTCCGGTCCGCATGCCGACAGCCGCACTAGCCTGCCTGGAGCTTACGGCACCGGCAATCGGCGAGGTATATCCCGGATCGGGAGTACTGAAATGGTTTCTGATTCCGAAGATGTTAAAAAAAATTCTGGACGGTCACGGGTCTGTATCATAACCGCGCTTTGCGTATATTGACACCGTCTAAAAAAACCTGATAAAAAACATGTTATACAGCGATAAATTTTATTTCATTTGCCGTGTGCCGCTCAGTGCAGAAGGCGCCGATGATGTTGAAGTGATCACCAGGGCCGAAAATACCGAGGATTTTCCCCGTGTTTTCAAGCAGTATGAGGATCTCAGAAGCCATGCTTTCAATAAAGACGGACTGTTCAGTGTGATCAGGGCCGATGAAATTTACGCACTGGTCCGTACCGGTACTGCAAAAGATGCCAAAGTAATGGCATTTGAGGAATCCCGCGCCAATCTGATTACCAACCTTGAGCACCGGGTAATGCAGAACAAGGATAAGGAAGCCCAGGCGATCCTTAAAAATGTGCATGAAGTCGACATGTCGATCTGACCGGATGTTCCGTTCCAAAGCCGTCTGATTCAACAGTTGGCTTATTCATTCAGCCCCATCAGTCATGCCTGAAAAAAAAGAGCCCAACAAGCGTTATTTCAAGGGGGCCCTGCTTCGCAAAGTGCAGATCATCTATCAGGACCGTGATCTGATTGTGGTGAACAAGCCTGCCGGCATGCTTTCGGTGCCCATCCCGAAAATGCAGTCGCTGAACCTGCTCGAGCATCTGAAGCAGGAGCTGTCTAAAACCAGGGAACAGGCCATAACCGTGCACCGTATCGACAGGTATACCTCCGGACTGGTGGTTTTTGCGAAAAACAGCAAGGCCCATAAAAACCTGGTAAAACAGTTCCTCGCCCACACCCCGGTCCGTACTTACCTGGCACTGGTGCGGGGCAATGTGAAAACCGATTCGGGTACCCTGGAACACTATCTGAAGAAGGTCGATAAAGGCTTCCGGAACGTGGTGGTGAAGGGTGAAAAGGAGGGGGGAGCACTGGCCCGGCTTCACTATAAGGTGGTTGAACGGTTTCCGGATACAACGCTTGTTCATATCAACCTGGATACAGGATTGAAAAATCAGATCAGGGTTCAGTTCGAGGCCATTGGTCACCCCATGGTAGGCGACCGTCATTACCATGCAAGAGAGGTCGATGAGCCGCGTATCGACCGGCAGGCACTGCATTCGCTTGAGCTCACCTTCGAACATCCATCAAACGGCGATATGATAATGTTCCGGGCACCTGTTCCCGGCGACATCCAGAACCTGATCAATTTCTACCGGAAAAACAGACGTAGTGGCTAGATTTTTGGCGGTGTGGAGATGGCACTTCTAACACGGTTCGAATTGGGGAAGTACGGAACAAACGAACAATTGAACAGCGAAGTGATTTGGGAATATGTCACTGGTAACACGTAATTTTGCCCGTTGCGGGCAACACTGTTTGGGAGGTGACAAGCAACTTGTCACTGGTGGCGCAGGCCGGAGGCCGAAGTCGAAGGACGTTGTGTGATGAAATACCATGAAAATACGGAACTTGTGGATAAATCGTGGCCTTGGTCACACATGGCCCCGTTGCGCCACAGCCCTACAGCCCTACAGCCCCATAGCCCCATAGCCACGTGGGATATCTGCTCACACGTGCATATGTGTTAAACCGTTAAATCGGGGCTCATATGGGCACTGAAGAGGTATTCCAGATCGTCCATATCTTCGCTTTCAAAAGCGATTTTTCCCATGTCGGCTACGCAGTTCAGGATTACGAGTGCATTCAGATTGGCATCCCGGCTGACAACTGAATGCAGGCGTTCGGCAAAGGCCCTGTTTACGGAACTGATGTCGTTGAACAGGTCGCTCAGCCCGTGAAGGTTCCAGTCAGGGTGTTCTCCCTTTCGGAACCGGTAGTACTGGGCAACCAGGTACATGGATGCAATCCTGAACATGCTCTCTTCCAGGCTGGCAAAAGGCAGATGGCTATGAACCAGGGGCCTTAGTTTATCCATGACAGGGCATCCGCTGGTAACCATATATAGACCCATGAGTGAACTGAGCCCGTTTTGCAGGGTTGTCTTTTTGGTATAGGAACGCGCCTCCGTTTGAATGGTCACCTGCACATCTTCATACGAATACCTGTTCTTAAAGAAGTCGGCTACATCCACAATGTTAACCGCAACCGGACAAAAAGGCTGATCATCCTTCTTCAGGGTGCAGTTTTCGCACTGCCGGTGGGTGAGTTTCGACCACTCGGGCAAATCCCCTGTCGGCCTGCTTGCCAGTTTGAGTGTATCTGTTTCCAGATTGATCTCAAATGACTTCTCTGCACCTTCATTCAGATTAAATATGTAGGTGTATTTCATGGATGTGGCTTAAAAACCCACTTCAGTTTCATTGGCAGAATTAGCGGAATTGTTTCGGAATCCTGCCATTCAGTTAAGAAGAAGCTGTTAACCTGTGTGACCTGATCAGATGTGACCTGATCAGATTCCTTTACCCTCTTGCATTGATAGTATCATGCGACTGGCAGTGTGCTGCCCCTGAAAAAAAACCCCGGTATGCCGGGGTCTGTTACCTGTACGCTCTAGCTCTCTTCAGTATTCCTGTGTTCTTTCCAGGCTTCTGCAATAATGCTTACCATTACTATGAAAGTCGAAAGAATGAACCAAATTGCTATTGAATCCATAATAGTCGTTCTGTCAGTTGATGTTTGATTGTCAGTCATGTATACCCCGTATCAATTAAAATGTTCTAATAATATTCGTAAAAAAAAATTCCGGGGCAGATTTCAACGGCTTAATCTGCATCAATTATTGCAAAAAAATGTATCTGATGCTGCACTGAATAATGGAAAACCATAATTGATAATTGATTGTATATGAAAAGCACCGCAAAAAATTCGGGATTCTGTATGGAATACTGAAGCTGCGGGTTACCCGGGCATTGGAGGTGTACTGCGTGTATAGAGGCAAGGGGCTGGATGCGCGACTGGTCTGTTTCCCGAACGAAAACCACTGGATCCAGTCGCCGCAGAACTCAATTTTCTGGTACAAAGAGGTTCACGACTGGCTGGAACGGTATATGGGTGACTGATACCAGCCGACAGGCACTTTCACTTTGTACAGATCAACCGCGAAAATAAAAAAAAAGGCCGGTGGAATACCCGCATATATTACCCGTTTTTCAGGTAATCTTTCCATACCTCAGTCGAAATGTTGAACATGATGATGAGTACAGCCAGCAGTATCCAGTAAATGATATTTTCCATAGTGCCGTATAGTAGTGCCGTATGGTTTATTTACTTGTAATACCAATCACTGCACGGAAAGGTCCCGATGTGTGTATTTATTAGTAATCTCTAATACTTGCCGGCCTATGAAGATGGGAGAATGGGGCAGTTACGATGGGGAAATGGCTGATCCGATCCGTTGATAACGTTTAATCAGAATCGTTGGGGGGTGCATACTGAACGCTGATCGCAGGTATACGAAACCGGGGTAAAATGGTAACAATCATTTAACACACAAGGACAATACCCGGAAAACCGTGAATAAAACAAAATTTTCCGGATTTTTCCGGTTCTCTAACTATATGACCTCCCCAACGTTACCGCAGGTAATATTACCATAATAATCCGTTAACACGGTGTCGGTAATTTTTTGCTGTTTTCTAATCATAAACAGCAAAACATCAGATACCGTGAAAAATACGATTAAAAGTATAGCCATTGGCATTCTGCCTGCCGTGCTTATGCTTTTATATACAGAAGTTACGATAGCGCAATCGGGAGATACGGAAAGAGGCAGAATAACCGGAATCGTCGTTGACGGATCCTCAGGTCAACCCCTGATTGGTGCAACCGTTGTACTGACCGGTACAACTACGGGCGTATCCACTAACCTGGATGGCGAATTTACTCTGCCCCGGCTCACTCCGGGCATGTACTCGGTTACCATATCCTATGTATCCTACGAAACCCTGATCATCAATGAAATAGAGGTCGGGGTTAATGACGGGGTGCATCTTGATATCGTGTTGAAGGAAAACGGGACAGAAATGACGGAGCTGGTCATTTCGGCCGGCAGGGTGCAGAATACCGACGCATCCATGCTCAGGCACCGTCAGAAATCAATCGCATTTACCGATGCCATATCGGCTGAAAGCATATCCCGCTCCGGAGGCAGTGATGCGGCTGCCGCCATGAAAAAGGTTACGGGAGCGACCGTAGTCGGTGGTAAATATGTATATGTGCGCGGACTGGGCGACCGTTATTCGAATACACAACTGAACGGCCTTGAACTGCCCACCAGCAATCCGGATAAAAAAGCTTTTCAGCTTGACCTGTTCCCGGCACACCTGCTCGATAACATTGTTACATTGAAAACCTTTACCCCCGACAAACCCGGCAATTTTTCAGGCGGATTGGTCGATGTTACGACAAAAGGAATTCCGGACAGGGTGTACGTGACACTGTCCCTCAAGAACGGGTACAATACGGTTTCATCCATGAATAACATTCTGCTGGGTGATAAAGGAGATCTCGACTGGTTTGGTATGGATAACGGAAAAAGGAGTGAACCGTCGTTATTGTTAAACCGTCCGACGAATTCCTATCCAAGTGCAACCCGGGCAAGATTGGATCCTGAAGTAGCGGCCGATCTTGATGAGCTGTCAAATTCGTTTAATTCCGGATTCCTGCCCGAATTCCGTGAAGTTGGCCTGAATCAGTCCTATTCTCTTGGCATCGGCAACCGCCATGATATAACGGACAAGATCAAACTGGGTTATGCCGCCAACTATTCGTACAGCCTCAGTAACAGTTCCTACACCCACGGAAGAAACTCCCGGTTCGAGTTGCTCGGCCAGTATGAGGAATCGGAAATTTTAAACCGGACCCTTGATTTGAACGATACCAGAGGTAGCCAGTCGGTTGACTGGGGGCTTCTGGGTTCCTTTGGTTTGATTATCGGTCCCTATAACAAGTTGAATTATTCCTACCTGAGAACCCAGAGTGGTGAAAATACAGGCAGGTACCTGAACGGTTACTGGGAGCAGTTCAATTCTGAAGATGTCGAGTTCAGATCGAGGGTGAATCAGTACGTAGAACGAGATCTGGCAACGCATCAGTTGTCTGGAAGCCACAGTTTCAGTTTCCTGAACAATACAAAGCTGGACTGGAACACCGGGATACAATCGAATGGACAGGAGCAGCCTGATTTCCGGATTATTGCATCGGAAGCCAGGTTTCTGAGGGATGCTACCGGAGCCATTACGGACACCTTACTGGGAAATCCCAACTCGCAATTCCCGCGTCCGGCCCGTTTTTTCCGCGATCTTAACGAATCCAAACGAACGGCCACGGCAGATCTGACGGTACCCATAAAACTTGGCGGCAGAAATCTGACCTATAAGATGGGTGGACTTTATGAAACTACGGAGCGTGATTTCAGGGAACGCCGTTATGATTATCAGCAGGGACGGAATTTCAGTCTGTCCCAGTTTAAAAGTGAAGCCGAGTACCTGAACAGTCTTGGTGTTTTGGGTTATGATTCAGCCAACAGGGCACAGATAGGTAACTATGTGATTTCGGCCACCTCGGATCGCAGCAGTTACGATGCCTCCCAGGATATCAGCGCTGTCTACGCCATGATCGATGTTGATGTATTCAGAAATCTGAAGATTGCCACCGGTCTGCGCCATGAATCAACGGATCTGAGGTCAACCAGCCGCGATTCCACCCTTTCCGATGCCGACCGTTTTGCAAGGATCAAAAAGGATGACCTGTTGCCATCTGTGAACCTGATTTTTTCCGCTACTGAAAATATGCTGTTCAGGGCGGCTTTTAGCCGGACACTGGCCCGCCCCACCTTCCGCGAGATGTCGCCCTATATTTCCTTCGATTTTGTGGGCGACAACCTGTTCAGGGGGAGTGCCACGCTTGAAAGAACGCTGATTGAAAATTATGACCTCAGATGGGAATGGTACCCGGGCCCGCTTGAGATGATTTCGGCCAGTGTGTTCTATAAAAAGCTCGATAAACCCCTCGAACGAGTATTGCGATTCGATATCTCTCAAAATGCAGAATCTATTCAGAATGTGGACGAAGGTATGGTACTGGGTGCCGAATTTGAGATTCGCAAAAACCTCGGGTTTTTAGTGGAAGCACTCAGGAATGTAGAGATAATCGCCAATTATGCCAGAATTCAGTCGGAAGTTACCATACCGGAAGCCGAACTGATCCAAATGCGGCAAACGCAGGTCGATCCCCCAAAGAAAAGACCACTAACAGGTCAGTCGCCTTACGTGGTCAATCTGGATATTGCCTGGTACAACCCGCGGTATGCCTTTTCGACCAATATCAGCTTTAACCGGTTTGGCGACCGGCTGAGCCGGGTATCCCTGGGCTCATCACCCGATGTCTATGAACGCGCATACAGTACCCTGAATGCCAGTTTCAATAAAAACTTTGGCAAGAGCATTTCGGTGTCACTAAGCGCCAATAACATTTTAAACCCGAATGTGACCTATTCACAGCGATTCAAGGGCAATGAATACCTGTACCAGCAGTACCGGACAGGTACTACCTATGCTTTTGGAATCAAATACAGCCTCTGATTGACGTATCAGACCTCATCAAAAACAGATAACCAATAAATCATAAAATGAAACCAAGGATAGCCAAATCTCTGCTAATGTTACTACTGCTGGGTGTTACCGGCGTGTACGGACAACCTATTGTTAACGTAACCGATGCCAGCATCAATGCCGGCGACAAAGTATTCTGGACGGCCGACAACATCTACGTGCTGCAGGGCATGGTGTTCGTTGAGGATGGTGCCGAGCTTTACATCGAGCCCGGTACCGTGATCAAGGCCGAAGACGGGGTTGGCAACAACGCATCGGGTCTGGTTATCTCGCAGGGCGGCAAGATATTTGCTGAAGGAACCGCATTTGAGCCGATTATCTTCACATCAGTACTTGACGACATGACCGGGCAGCTCGACGCATTCGACCGCGGCCTGTGGGGCGGGGTGGTGATGCTGGGCTACGCCCCCACCAACAACGCAACCGTTCGCCAGATTGAGGGTGTGAACGAGATCGTGGGTGCGGGCGACCGCCGTGCCGACTACGGCGGCGACGATCCCGACGACAACTCCGGGATACTGCGTTACGTGTCTATCCGCCACACCGGTATTGCGGTGGGCGATCAGGCCGGTAATGAAATTCAGGGTCTTACCCTGGGTGGTGTGGGCCGTGGAACGACCATCGAATATGTGGAATCATTTGCCTCCGACGACGATGGTTTTGAATGGTTCGGCGGTACGGTTGACGGCAAGTATCTTATTTCTGCCTTTGCCACAGATGACGCTTTTGACTGGGATGAAGGTTTCAACGGACGCGGCCAGTTTTGGTTTGCGATTCAGAATACCGATGCGGCAGGCCGTATGGCCGAGATGGACGGTGCCATCGGCGATGAGCAGGGCCAGCCGTACACCCTTCCGGTGATCCTGAACGCGACCTACCTGGGCGACGGTAAGGATAACCCCAACCAGATAGAAGGCGACGGTTCACAAGGCCTGATCTTCCGGGACAACTCGGGCGGGACCTACGGCAACTCCATCTTCGGGGACTTCAAGGGCCAGCCGGGCGCACCCGCTCTGACCATAGAGGATGTAGAGAACGAAGCTACCGAAGACAGCCGCAAGCGTATGGAAGCCGGCGATCTGAAGCTGGTGAACAACTTCTGGTTCGACTTTGCCATTGGTGAGACACTCGAGGACCTCATCCCGCAGCAGTTTGTACGCGACCTGCTGGGCCAGGATCTCTCGGGTAATCAGATCATCGACCCTGCCCTTCGCGGTATCAGCCGCGATACCGATAAATCGTTGGATCCCCGTCCTTCACAGGGTTCGCCAGCACTTACTGGTAGCGACCGCAGCCTGTACACAGATCCGTGGTTCACAAAGGTGGATTATGTAGGTGCTTTTGGAGGGAACAACTGGATGAAGGGCTGGACCGCACTTGACCAGCTCGGTTATCTTGCCGACTCCCCCTCCGGTTCAAATGTTATAACCGTTGTAGATTCCGATATCAATGAAGGTGACAAAGTGTACTGGACGGCCGATAACATCTATGTGTTGCAGGGCATGGTGTTCGTTGAGGATGGTGCCGAGCTTTACATCGAGCCCGGTACCGTGATCAAGGCCGAAGACGGGGTTGGCAACAACGCATCGGGTCTGGTTATCTCGCAGGGCGGCAAGATATTTGCTGAAGGAACCGCATTTGAGCCGATTATCTTCACATCAGTACTTGACGACATGACCGGGCAGCTCGACGCATTCGATCGCGGCCTGTGGGGCGGGGTGGTGATGCTGGGCTACGCCCCCACCAACAACGCAACCGTTCGCCAGATTGAGGGTGTGAACGAGATCGTGGGTGCGGGCGACCGCCGTGCCGACTACGGCGGCGACGATCCCGACGACAACTCCGGGATACTGCGTTACGTGTCTATCCGCCACACCGGTATTGCGGTGGGCGATCAGGCCGGTAATGAAATTCAGGGTCTTACCCTGGGTGGTGTGGGCCGTGGAACGACCATCGAATATGTGGAATCATTTGCCTCCGACGACGATGGTTTTGAATGGTTCGGCGGTACGGTTGACGGCAAGTATCTTATTTCTGCCTTTGCCACAGATGACGCTTTTGACTGGGATGAAGGTTTCAACGGACGCGGCCAGTTTTGGTTTGCGATTCAGAATACCGATGCGGCAGGCCGTATGGCCGAGATGGACGGTGCCATCGGCGATGAGCAGGGCCAGCCGTACACCCTTCCGGTGATCCTGAACGCGACCTACCTGGGCGACGGTAAGGATAACCCCAACCAGATAGAAGGCGACGGTTCACAAGGCCTGATCTTCCGGGACAACTCGGGCGGGACCTACGGCAACTCCATCTTCGGGGACTTCAAGGGCCAGCCGGGCGCACCCGCTCTGACCATAGAGGATGTAGAGAACGAAGCTACCGAAGACAGCCGCAAGCGTATGGAAGCCGGCGATCTGAAGCTGGTGAACAACTTCTGGTTCGACTTTGCCATTGGTGAGACACTCGAGGACCTCATCCCGCAGCAGTTTGTACGCGACCTGCTGGGCCAGGATCTCTCGGGTAATCAGATCATCGATCCTGCCCTTCGCGGTATCAGCCGGGTAAGGGATGGTTTATTAGATCCGCGTCCGCTGCCGGGAGCCTACACCCACACAGCCGGTGACCGCAGCCTGTACACCGACCCCTGGTTTACACCCGTTGATCATGTAGGCGCTTTTGGCAGCAATAACTGGATGATCGGCTGGACAGCCCTCAGCCAGCTTGGCTACCTCAATACTGATAATGTCTATACAGACATTGAAGAACCGGGGATTGAGCTGCCAAAAACGGCTGTCCTGTCCCAGAACTATCCCAATCCGTTCAACCCCGGTACTCAAATCCGGTTTGAACTGCCATCAAACCAGCCTGTTACGCTCAGGGTGTACGATATCACCGGCAGGCTGGTATCAACACTGGTTAACGGAGTGCGACCCGCAGGTGTCAATATTGTAAGTTTTGATGCATCCAACCTTGCAAGTGGGGTATATGTGTACCGCCTTGAAGGAGCAGATTTCGCGCAGACAAGAAGCATGACACTGATCAAATAAAAAGCAGCGGGCAGCTGTTAAACCTGCCTGAAACACCGTATGGTCATCCTCTGAAAAGGCACCGGTTAATCGCCGGTGCTTTTTTTATTAAGCGGGATACGGTAAATACGCGTCAGCCTGAGCGCAAGACCGAATAGCGGGTTGAAGTCGAAGGGCGTGGCCCCGCTGCCACGGGGCCATCTGGTTCGACTACACTCCGCTTCGCTGCGTTGCGCTACCGATGACAAGTTGCTTGTCACCTCCCAAATCGTGTAGCCTCGCAGGGGCGAAATTAGTAGCTCACCTGTTGGCACTATTTTAGAAAGAGCATCTTCCTGGTCTGGCTGACCCCTCCCGACTGCAGCCGGTAGAAATAGGGTCCGCCGGCAAGCCCTGAACCCTGCCATCTCTGACGGTAATGCCGTACCAGCTATCGACTGGACCGCTCAGCCAGTTGTCGTTCCGAATCCACTGATCGCCCGACGTGCTGTTATAAAGATCCACCAGGGCCAGCGAATCGCCCGCAGTAACGGACTGAATTTCAACCTGACCTGCTGCCAGGTCCTGCAGGTAAGCCTAATAACGGAGCTCATATTCAGCACGTGCATTCGCCACAGAATGATAGTGCTCATGAACATAGCTTTCTTCAGGCTGATCACTGAAAAAAAACGGAGGGGTGCCCGGCTGACTTTGGGAATAGCTGACAGCAGGGAATACCACTGTTATGAAAAGCGGCCACAAAAACAGGGTATGCAATCTGACCATGGGTTTACAACTTGAAACAGCGGATATGATAGATTAAGAACCTGGATATAAGGGAAGAATCATTCAGGCAGCAATTGGAATGAATGCAAACCGTAATTAAATAGCAATATTCTGAAACTGTTTCAGAAAAATAAATAATTTACAGGTTGAATAATCCTGTGATTTATCATGCCGGGATACCGAATAAAAAAAGCCGTTCCGATAGTAAAATCAGAACGGCTTGTTTCGTTGTGCCCTGGACTGGACTCGAACCAGCACGCCGTTTCCAGCACTACCCCCTCAAGATAGCGTGTCTACCAATTCCACCACCAGGGCAGCAAGGGAGCCTCAAATATAAAGAGTTTTACGTTCAGAGAAAATGGAAGGCAAATGATTTTTAACGGATGGACAAAACAGGTACCAAAAGATTGATCCGAATCAGTTTCTCTCCTGCTCTTTTTTCTCTTTTTCCTCAATCACTTCAAAATCGGCATCCTCGATCTGTTCCAGGTTCTTCCGTGCCTGAGACCGGTTATCGGCAGTGGGGCCGCCCGTGCGTGACGAGTATTTCTGATAGTAGAAGCGTGTATTGGTTTTTGCACCGGACCGGGGAAAAAGCATTCTCCTGACGATGATTACACACAGATACACAAACAATAAAATGAATATGATTCGAAGCATTTTTAGCGAGGCGTTATGTAGATACGGTTACTACGCAGAGGTTCGCGAAATATTTGATCCTCAATATACATCAGATGTTCTTCCTGGTTCACAAAATCAATTTCGCTGGCGTTGATAATGAGTATTGGCGAACGGTCGTAGTGATGAAAAAAGTGGTTGTAGGCATCATTCAGTTCCGACAGGTAGTCGCTTGAGATATGTTTCTCGTAGCTGCGCCCCCGCTGACGGATATTGTCCTGCAGCCGGTCGACCGTACACTGAATGAATATGACCAGGTCGGGTTTTGCAGAAATACCACTCATTATGCTGTAGATGCGGTCATACAGGGCAAGTTCGTCGTCGCTGAGGTTGAGTCGGGCAAATATCCGGTCTTTATCGAACAGGTAATCGGAGATCACCATCTGCTGGAACAGGTCTTTGCTCATCAGGTTTTGCTGCTGCTGGAACCGGCTGGCCAGGAAAGCAAGCTGGGTCTGGAAGGCATAGCGCTCCCGGTCGGCGTAAAACTTCGGCAGAAAGGGATTGTCCTCAAATTCTTCGAGAACGAGCCTTCCCGAATAACGCTCGGACAGCAAACGTGCCAGTGATGTTTTTCCGGCTCCGATCACACCCTCTATGGCAATAAAATCGTAGGAATTCATGGATGGAAACTACCAATTCACGCTGCTTTTAGAAACAGATATTTTTGGTGCGGCATCAATTAATTGGCCAATGGGTGTATGGTCTTCCGGATCGGTGAATCCCGGAAGAATATCACGAAGCGGATAAAGTACAAAAAGACGGTTCCGGTACTCGGGATGGGGAATTTTAAGTCCATCCCGGTCATAAACCAGATTGCCACAGACAATAATATCAAGGTCGATAAGGCGGTTCGACCATCTGGCCTTGCCCATGTCTCTGCCCAGCTTTTTTTCGGATTCCTTTAACCTGGCAAGCAGCTCAACCGGGGGCAGGCTGGTGTGGATCAGGGCGACGGCGTTCAGGAACTCCCGGTCGGCAATGCCCACGGGCTCGGAGGTGTAGATGGGGGAGAACACGGGTGGTATTTCAGACAAATTCTCCAGAAAAGCCCGCGCCTTTCTGAATGATGAAGCCATATCATCCAGGTTGGCGCCCAGGCCGATTACGGTCGCTTCCATGTGTGTACAATCTCGGTGTAACCGACGGGCGTGCCAATGGCGGGGCTGTACTTGCGCACGCAAATTTTCAGATCATCAATACTGGCAAAATTGCGAAGTATCTGTTTGCCGATCTGAGATGCCAGGGTTTCGATCAGGTTGACCGGGGGTCCGTTCATCACGCTGCCGGCTATATCAGCCAGTTTTCCGTAATCGATGCTCCTGGCCACGTCATCGGTCGAAACGGCCGCGGTGCTGTCGTACTCCAGCTCAATATCGACTTCGAACCGGTTTCCGGTTATGCGCTCGGATGGAAATACCCCATGCGGGGCGTGATATTGCAGTCCTTTTACCCGAAGAAGCGCCATTTCAGAGACTTGCCAACTCAATTTTGTGCTGGATGTCCTTAATGATGCGCTGATGTTTGCTGCTGTCTTTAAGCCGTTCCTCAACGGTTGTAATGGCATGGATCACTGTAGAGTGATCGCGCCCGCCGAATTGCAATCCGATCGATTTAAGGCTCGATTTGGTCATCTTCTTCGACAGGTACATCGCGATCTGCCGTGCTTCAACAATCTCCTGCTTGCGCGTTTTTTCACGCACCTTGTTGGTGTCGATGCCGAAGTAGTCGCAAACATGGTTCTGGATGGCGTCAATATTAATATGGGCCTTGTTATCCTTGATCATGTCTTTGAGAATGCGCTTGGCCATGGGCAGGTCGATCACATCGATGTTCTGCAGCGAGGAAGTGGCCAGCAGCTTGATGATGGCCCCCTCCAGGTCGCGGATGCTCGATTTGAAGTTGTGGGCGATGAATTCGAAGATCTCATGGTCGAACTCGATGCCATTGTCGGACGCCTTGTGCTCCAGGATGGCATAGCGGGTTTCGTAATCGGGCATCTGCAGGTCGGCAGTAAGCCCCCAGTTGAAACGTGAGATGAGCCGTTCTTCGATGTCGGGGATGTCTTTAGGTGCGCGGTCGCTGCTCAGAATGATCTGCTTGCCGTCCTGGTGCAGGGTATTGAAGATGTGGAAGAACTCCTCCTGGGTTTTTTCCTTGCCCGAAATGAACTGGATGTCGTCAACGATCAGCACATCGATGTTGCGGTAGAACATGGAAAATTCGCTGGCCCGGTTATTCCGTATGGCGTGCACGAAATCGTTGGTAAAGGTCTCCGACGACAGGTACAGGATCGATTTTTCATCGCCGAAGTCCTGCTTGATTTTGTTGCCGATGCTCTGGGTGAGGTGGGTTTTGCCCAACCCCACACCACCGTAAATGAAAAGCGGGTTGAACGAATTCTTTCCGGGATTTTCGGCAATGGCGATGGCCGCTGATCGTGCCAGCCGGTTGCAGTCGCCCTCGATGAAGCGCTCAAAAACGTAATTTGAATTCAGGTTGGAATCGATCTTGCGTTTCTGGAGCCCGGGAATGACAAACGGATTCTGGATCTGACCGGGGTTGTAATCCGGGTACGTGGGGATGGAGTATTCCCGCTGGGGCGGTACCGGGCGCTGTGGCAGCCTTACCGACCTGTCCTGTTCATATGAATCATCCGATTTTTCCAAAACAACCGAGTACTGAAGTTTACCCTCAGGCCCGATAACCTTCGCAATGGTCGACCGGAGCATATTGTAATAGTGCTCCTCGAGCCATTCATACCAGAACTGAGAGGGTACCTGTATGGTAAGAACATTATTCTCAAGTTTCACCGGTTTTATGGGTTCGAACCAGGATTTAAACTTCTGATAGTTGATGTTGTCTTTAATTATGTGCAGGCATTTTTGCCAGGTTACCTGAGCAGTATCTTCACTCAATGCTATTTCCTCCGAATTACGCAAAAGGTGCAATCCTTACATCATATAATGTTAATGTTTTCTAATTTTATTTGGAACAGCCCGGGAGTTATCCACAGAGAGCAATCGTTGCCGGCGCGAATCGGTGTGCTAAAATCCGCATTTCTTTTATGGAAGTCAAAAGAAGTTGAAGACTGTTGCGCACAAGTTATCCACAACAGGGTAGAAATCGCAACATGTTGGCCGGCAGTTATTTAAATGATTTGATAGAAAATCATTTTTAAAAGGCCTCATTCCCGCAATGCCATTTTATATTATTGCAGACACTATTTTTCAGATAAGCCAACCGGTCTCTGAAAACTTTTCCACAAATTATCCACATTCCCGTATGTGTGCATGGAGTGCTTTCAGACATGCCGGGATATCGGTTTATCAGTCAACGACTTATCCGTGAAAATGCAGTACCGAAGGCAAAGTTCAGTAATTATGTACTGCCAAAAACATCACTAAAATAAGTCTGGTGAACAGCAATTTTCGGTGTCTGTGTTTTCCAGGACCTGCCCGGGCAGAATGACGGCAGAATCATGCACATCAGGGTGTTGCACTCCGGATTATTAAATTATCACTCCCTTAAGATATCTGTTTAACCATTTAACGGTTACCGGTAACCGGTATCGCCTTTATGAACCGGGGTTTGCTGCTGTAGTCATTGATCAGCGATGTCTCCCACCGCGAATTGTGAAACAACTCAGTGAGTTTCTCCGCATGAAATTCACTGAGCTCCAGAAAAAGTACCCCGCCGGGTGCCAGCCATGTAGCGGCCAGGTCTCTGACAGAGGCGTAAACCAGGCCGATATTGTCGTGGAACAGCGCCATTGACGGTTCATAGTCTCTGACCTCAATATCGAGGCTGTTTCGTTCACCAGGGGTGATGTAGGGAGGATTGCTCACGATCAGATCGAATGCCGGTTTGGATGGTGCCAGGTGCAATCCTGAGAGCGAAGGGTCAAAAAGATCACCATGGGCAAAGCGGACATCCGCCTGGTTGGCCACGGCATTGCCTGCGGCTGTCTTCAGGGCTTCCGGACTGATGTCTATTCCGGTTACATCCCAGCCGGGCTGTTCTTTTTTGATGGCAATGGCAATACACCCGCTTCCGGTACCGATATCGAGCACCCTGCATTCGGGCCGTTTACCTCCCCATTGCAAAACCAGTTCGACCAGTTGTTCGGTTTCCGGCCTTGGTATGAGAACTGATGGGTTAACATCAATCCGGCAATTGTAAAAATCGGTGTGCCCGGTTATATACTGTAACGGCTCATGGCACGCCCTGCGCTGAACAAGTCCCCTGAGTATTTCCAACTCCGTTTTGCTTAGCGGACGGTCGAAAGACAGGTACAGATCCAGTCTTTTGCATACAAGAACGTGGGAAAGCAGCCATTCGATGCTGAGACGTGGCTGATTAATGCGCCTGGAGCTGAAAAAATCGGTACCCCATTCCAGCATGGACAGCACAGTCCAGACATCAGGTTTGAAAGACATCCGGTTTACTGATCTTCTTCGGGTTCAACCACTTTGTGTTCCTGAATCGACAGGCCGTGACGGTTGGAAAAATCAACGAGAAATTCGTAGATAGTTTCCTGTATTTGTGGTTCATTCGGTTCAATGCCCACCATGCTGCCACGAAAACCGGTGCGGCCACCCGTTACGTAGAGGATAACCTTCACACTCGTTTCGGATGTCTCCAGTATCAGGTTGATGGTGGTACTCGAGTTCAGCAGCTTGTTATGCTCTTCATAGATATTGACCTGGACGGAATCGTGACCGTTGTGGCTGTAGCGATAGGCGTGCAGAGGTTTGGTCTCTTCCGTAATGAGTTCCGATATACGCTTGAGGGTTTCTGCAGGGCCGTAAATAATAAATTTTCTGTAACTGTTCATACGTAAGATAGTTGAATGTCGTTCTATAGGTGTTTCCGTGCTCTTTCCGGTTCAGGCAGAGGGAATATAAGACTGCTGATGAGGATCGCAAGCGTCCGGATGAAATTTTTAGCTGATTATTTCGGTTTAATTAATTAGTATCATAACAAATGACTATAACCCCTGTAGCAGGATGAAACACTCAATCGCCCTATTTTTCATAGTAACTGCCTTTGTGCTTACGTCCTTTTTTGTGCCGTCTGCCCATGCACAATTTGAGGTTTCAGAGCCGGAAGTGATTACGGATGTCGTTGTGCAGACACCGTTTAAGTCCGGTCTTAAGAACGGCCTCACCTTAAATTTGTTGCTCACCGACTTTGGATTTGGTGTGGGGGGGCAGTACCGCAGGGTTCTCGGTAACTATACAGATGCCATTCTGGATGCAAATATTTCAGTTCTGAGGGATGTGAAAGAGCAGACCTTTGTCAATTTCTTCGGGCAGCAAACAACCCCGAACAAGTATAACAGGATACTCAGTTTCCCAATAAATGCAGGACTTCGGCACAGGTTTTTTGCCGAATCAATCAAAGATAACTTCCGTTTCTACGTACTCGGCGCTGCCGGTCCGGTTGCAGCTTTCATCTATCCCTATTTTGACGATAGCCGCGGACTTGGTGTAAGGCTTCCCGACCAGTTTGTATATGATGTATTCGATGGATGGAGCGAGGGCTACTGGGACTGGGGATTTAATGGAAAGGTTGCATTGGGAATAGACCTTGGGAGTAATTTCCGCAATGTGAGCAGTATTGAAATGGGATACCATATGAATTACTTCCCGGGTGGCATACAGGTCATGGAGCCCAATTCCTTTGAATTTGTATCGGAAAATGAGATCAGAGTCATTGAAGGTGGCGGATTCGACAGGCAGAATTTTTTCGGTACCGTCATGATCAAATTCATGTTCGGCGGTATGTGGTAAGAAGACCACGATTTGGTTGTGGTTTAATCGCTGATAATACATGAACCGGGCGGAATCAGCCGTTTATCCGATATAAGAAAGTTAGTCCGGGAAGAAATTGGTGAGAGACGGTTGCCGGACCGTTTATTGTATATTGCCGCCTACCTGCTCTAAACAGGCTTTTATCCATTTTTCCGGCTGATGCAGCCCGTCAAGCAACAGATCGGGCTGATGCTGGGCCAGATCGTTCCGTCTGTAGTGACCAGTTGCAACGGCAACCGCATGCAGCCCTGCATGCCTGGCACATCCGATGTCACGTGGGGTATCCCCGATTACAACCAGCCTCGAAGGATCTACCCGTTGTCCGTACCAGGTCTTTGAAAGCTCAACGGCCCTTATGGCAAGTCTGTTCCGGTCGGTATCGTCACACCCGAACGATCCGCGGCTGAAATACCGGTCAAGACCGGCGCGGTTCAGCTTCACAAAAGCTGTTTCCCTGAAATTACCCGTAAGCAGTGCAATGGGGATGTCGTTATTGATGCAGTAATCGATCGATTCAAGCACGCCGTCAAAAACTGTGACGTGTTCAGGCTGCAGCTCGCTGTTAAGCTGTTCAATGTATATTGATTTCAGCGTATCGTACTGTTGTTCGATACGGGTGTTCATGTCCGGTTGCGGGAAGCCGTTACCGGCCGGGGTATTATCAGGCATGGTGCCTTCAGCGCGTGCGGCAAATGCTTCAGGGTCTGTTCGATGGAGGTTGCTGGAATGTTCATGTCTATTAACTATCGAAAGAAAGATATCCCTGTCAGTCCGGCCGGCAAATGTGGAGTGATCAAGGTCGGCAGCACCAATACCGGCCGAGGCGAGACACCGCTGAATAAAAGGTCTTGAAAAATCTTTTTTAACCGAGAGCAGTGTACCATCGATATCAAAAAGGAATACGGGTTTTAAGGATGCATGCATGAGTACTTGAATAGTCGGTTAAAAAGAATAAACGGGATACAGCGGTTCGCGCGGTGGTAGCATGTTCAAATTAACAAAATAAAAAGATTCATCATTCAGGGCGAAAAGTAGATGAAATACAGCCGATTTCATTTACAGATGAGGGGAATATATCGTACCTTATGCCCGAACCGAAAGGTATATAAACCAAGGAAATTATTATGGCTATAATTGAAGATGTAATCGCGCGTCAGATTTTCGATTCGAGAGGAAATCCGACCATTGAAGTAGATGTTATTCTCGACGACGAAACCATGGGAAGGGCAGCAGTACCCTCCGGTGCTTCCACTGGCGAACATGAAGCTGTGGAACTCAGGGACAATATTAAAGATCGCTATCACGGCAAGGGCGTAATGCAGGCTGTCACGAACGTGAACGATACGATTGCCGATGAAATCATCGGAATGAATGTTCTGAACCAGGTTGAACTCGACAACTTTCTGATAGAGCTCGACGGAACCGAAAACAAGGGGAACCTGGGTGCCAACGCCATCCTGGGGGTTTCGCTTGCAGCTGCCGATGCCGGTGCCAACCTGCTCGGACTACCGCTCTACCGCTATGTAGGCGGCGTGAACGCCAAACTGCTTCCGCTGCCGATGATGAATATCATTAACGGGGGCTCTCACGCCGATAACAATGTGGACCTGCAGGAATTCATGATCATGCCAGCGGGTGCCGAGAGCTTTACCGATGCCATCCGCATGGGCAGTGAAATTTTTCACCATCTCAAAAAAGTACTCTCGGGCAAAGGCTACAACACCGCTGTCGGCGACGAAGGCGGATTCGCACCCAACCTTAAATCGAATGAAGAGGCCGTCGAAGTGATCCTGGCTGCCATCGAAAACGCAGGTTACAAGCCCGGCGACGATGTGCTGATCGCCCTCGATCCTGCTGCATCCGAATTCTATAACGCCGAAAGCGGCCTGTATGAATTCCGCTGGAGCGACGGCTCAAAACGCGATGCCGACGAAATGGTCGAATACTGGAAAAACTGGGCCGGTAAATACCCGATCATCTCCATCGAAGATGGCATGGCTGAAAACGACTGGGAAGGATGGAGCAAGCTCACCGAAGCCCTGGGCGGGAAAATCCAACTGGTTGGTGATGACCTGTTTGTTACCAATACCAGGATTCTGGCTCGTGGTATCGAAGAGGGTGTGGCCAATTCCATCCTGATCAAGGTGAACCAGATTGGTACCCTCACCGAAACGCTCGATGCTATCGAGATGGCTCATAAAAACGGATATACTGCGGTCATTTCGCATCGCTCCGGCGAAACCGAGGACACAACGATTGCAGACCTGGCCGTGGCCACTAATGCGGGTCAGATCAAAACCGGTTCCATGAGCCGTTCCGACCGTATGGCCAAGTACAACCAGCTTCTGCGCATTGAAGAGATGCTGGGCGAGCAGGCTGTATTCCTGGGCCGTGACGTGTTCGGTTTCTGACAGGTTTATCAAGATTGTGAGCATCAAATGGCCGCTCGTATAAGCGGCCATTTTTTTTGTATCAGATAGGATAGGATCAGACTGGATGGATCTGTCTGGATGTGATCAGATGGATGTGATCAGATGGATGTGATCAGATGGTATGGATCAGACCGGATAGATTCGCCGGGACTTACCAGATAGTTTCAACCTCCGTCTGTCCGTATTGACATAGCAGCACGTATCAACTAAATTCTCATGAACCATTCTCTTCCGTGCCTTTATGGATTGCACGGTTTTGATTCACTCTAAAGGATAATTTCTCTTCATCTTATGAATATATATGTAGGCAACCTTGCCTGGAAAGCGACCGACCAGGACCTTGAAGAACTTTTCCGCAATTTTGGCGAAGTCGACAAAGCGTTTGTAATACGCGACCGTAACACAAAACGCTCAAAAGGGTTTGGATTTATTGAAATGGCCAATGAAAGTGCAGCCAAAGCTGCCATCGATGCCCTGAACAACACCATTTTTATGGATCGCACACTTGTGGTTAATGAAGCCAAACCCAAGGAGGAACAGGAATAATAAACCCTGCTCCGGATTTAACGGCCGGTATCTTCGGAACCGGCCTTTTTTGTTTCAGTAACTTTCCGGACGACAGCTCATTACAAAAGGCAGTTATCCGCATAACGGTTTTTATCTTCATCCCGGTCTTTCGCCCCCGCGACGCGGGCACATCCCCCTTTTAACTCATGAACATCCGGCACCTCAAACTTCGATTTTTCCGCAATCACGCCAACAGGGAGCTTAGCTTCAGTCCGGGGCTTAACCTGATTACAGGTCCCAACGGCACCGGTAAAACGAACATCATTGATGCCATCCACTATCTGTGCATGAGCCGCAGTTTTGTGGCGGGCAGCGACCAGTACGTGGTGATGCAGGGAGAGAGTGGTTTCCGGGTTGAGGGCGGGTTTGAGGGCAGCATCCGCAGTTCATTCCGCGTTACCTGCACCTATTCCAGGGGTGAAGGTAAAAAAATCTATGTGAACGACAGTCCGCTTGACCGCCTTGCCGATCTGATTGGCATGGTTCCGGTGGTGGTTCTGTCGCCCGACGACAAGCGCCTTACCAGCGAAGGCCCTGCAGAAAGGCGCTCCTTCCTGGATGCCATGATCAGCCAGATATCGAAATCCTACCTGTCGGACCTGATCGAATACCGCAGGATCGTAAAACAGCGGAACAGGCTGCTTGCCGACCCGCGTTACCGTTCCGCGGAGCTGGACGCCTTCCTGGAGCCGTGGAACCGGCAACTGGTTCAGACCGGCAGCCGCATCATTCGCAAAAGGGCATCTGTACTCAGTCAGTTTGCCCATTACCTGCAGGAAACCTACGACCTGATTTCGGGCATCGGGCACCGACCCCACTTCCACTACAAAACCATAGTGTCCGATCCGGGTAATGAGAATGAGCTGGTGCAACAATACAGCAGCATTCTGGCTGAAGAGTACGAGCGCGAACGCGAACGTGAGCAGACCGTTGCCGGCCCTCACAGGGATGATCTGGTCTTCTATCTCGATGACCAGGAGCTCCGGAAATTCGGGTCACAGGGGCAGCACCGGCTGTTTGCGCTGGCCCTCAAACTTGCACAGCTCCGTTTCTATTCCGAACATCTTGACGATCTTCCCGTGTTGCTGCTCGATGACGTATTCGGCGATCTTGACCCGCAGAAGACCAATATCCTCGTTCGTACCCTAATGGATCAGCATGCGCAGACTTTTATCACTGCGGCCAATCCGGAGCCCTTCAGAAACCTGATTGAAAACGGCAACGACTGCACGTGGTATATGATGGAGCAGAGTGAAATGAAACTGCATAAATGAAGGTCCCGGCCTTAACCATAAACCCAACTGATGAGTAATCCGCAAAACAATCCGTCTGATACCGGCAGCCCAATGCCGGCTGACGAAACCGGTATTCTCCGGCTCGACGCTGAAGAGCGCAAAAGGCTGTGGAAACAGCTTTCAGATGAGGCTGAACGCTACTACACCGATGTGGAGGGGCTCCCGGTAACGCCGCCAATGGATCCGGATGCCATACGGGAGAAACTGGTTTCATTCCGGTTCGATGAAGGGCTGGCCCCGGCTGAGGTAACAGAATTTGTGGTATCGATGCTGCGCAAATACCAGGTACAGCAGGCCCATCCCATGTATTACGGGCTGTTCAATCCCGCTTCATCTACCATGGGCGTGGCCGGCGACTTCCTGGCTGCAGTATTCAATCCGCAGCTTGCCGCCTGGAGCCACAGTCCCATCGCGGCAGAAATTGAAAATCACCTTATTGCCACATTTGGCAGCCTGTTCGGCTACGGTGCTGCCGAAACGGAAGGAACCTTCACAAGCGGCGGCGCGGAGGCCAATCACACCGCATTGCTGGCAGCCGTAACGACGCATTTCCCCGGCTATCCGGAAAACGGGGTGCGGTCGCTGCCCCGGCAGCCGGTGTTCTATGTGTCGACACAGAGCCACCACTCCTTTCTCAAGGCCGCCCGGTTTTGTGGTCTGGGCAGCATATCGGTAAGGCATGTGGCTGTTGACAGTAAACTGAGGATGAAGGCAGAAATGCTGCAGGAAATGATCCGCAGGGATACCCTTGGCGGGCTGGCCCCGTTCATGGTCGTTGCCGCGGCGGGTTCCACCAATGCCGGGGTAATCGATCCGTTGCAGCAGATAGCAGACGTGGCAGCAGAAAACGATCTCTGGTTCCATGTGGATGCAGCCTGGGGCGGAGCGGCCGCATTCGTACCCGAACTAAAGGCATATTTTGCGGGATTGGAGAGGTCTGACTCCATCACCTTCGATGCTCACAAGTGGATGTCGGTGCCCATGGGTGCCGGCATATACCTGAACCGGCATCGCGGAATACTGAACAAAACCTGCGCCATAGAAACAGCCTATATGCCCAAAGATGCTGCAGGACTCGACATCAGGGACCCGTACATGCACTCCATGCAGTGGTCGCGGCGTGCCATCGGGCTGAAAGTCTTCATGTCTCTGGCTGTTGCGGGCAGACCCGGCTACGAATCGGTGATCCGGCACATGGCCGCCATGGGCAACCGCCTCAGAAACAGCCTGGCCGATGCCGGATTTGAAATCTGCAATGATACCCCATTGCCGGTAGTCTGTTTCCGCCCCTCAGGGGTGAATGATATGCAGAAACTGCAGGCAATCGTCCGTAAAATAATTACATCCGGAAAGGCGTGGATATCAACCACGAGCCTTGAAGGGCACGGACCGGTGATGAGAGCCTGTATCACCAATTTCGGGACCGATACCATACACACCGACCGCCTTGTGGAACTGATTTCAGATGCCACAGCCAGGGTCCTGGAAGAGTGAGCCGCCAGAACGTGCACTCCGGCCGTACATACAAGTTAATGTGTACGGAAATGAATGCCATTGAAATGTGTACAAACCCACATCAGATGAATATTATCGGATGTCCGAACTCTCAAGTCTTATCTCAATCTCCCGCGATCTACAAAAAAGCAGGTGCCATTCTTCAGAGTTCGATATATTGCCAGGGCGTATACTAACCTGATTGTAATAATCATCGGAATGTACAGTAACAGGCCCCGCCCGCTGGGCGATCTTCTTAAAGATTTCGTGGAAAATTATCCCCGCAGGAGGGAACTGAAGAGAGGTATGATCCTGTCGGTCTGGGCTGAAGTGGTGGGAAGCGCCATTATAAAAGAGTGCAGCATAGTAAAATTCGAGGGCGACCGGCTGATCGTGAGAATTAAAGATCCGGGATGGCGCCATGAGGTCCACATGCAGCGTTATTCGATCATGAACAGGCTGAACCGCGAGGTCGACGAGGATATTGTTAAGGAGATCGTGGTAAGGGGGTAGCGCAAACGATTAGAAATAACATGCCACATTGTTATATTCTGCTATGATAATGCAGATATTTAAATCAGTGAGTAACTGGTTCAGCCGCACCTACAGTGAGTTCAGCCGGCGCAAGCTGACGCGCGATAAGGACGACATACCGCAGGGTGAACGTGTGGTCGTATTTATTTTCGCCTTCATGATAGCTCTTAGCATGTGGTTGCTGGTGAACCTGGGCCGCGATTATAACCTCACACTGAATCTTCCCGTTATACATGCCGATCCGCCCGAAGGGCAGGCTTTTATCACGGAAATTCCCGGGAACGCCAATACTACCGTGAGCGGCGAGGGCTGGAAACTGATCTCCATCTATAACAATCCTCCCCAGGTAATTTTACCCGCTGATGAAGGCACCATAAATGTGTTTGAAGCTGTACAGGCTTCTCTGTCGAATTTTCCGGACTTATCGGTGACCAAGGTTCAGCCGATGATCGTTAACGTGGCCACCGAAGAGGAACTGCAAAAGAAGGTCCCGGTACGTAATGACGTTACCATAGAGACCCGGAGACGTTTCAATATTTCAGGTACAGTCAGCATTTCGCCCGATAGTGTTACCATTACCGGTGCCCGGTCTATTGTCGGTCCCGTTGAATTCTGGCCTACTGAATCAAAAGTTCTTGAGGACGTCAGGGAAGATATCGATATCGAGGTCCGGCTCAGAAAAGCTCAGCGGCTGATTACACTCGAATATGATCAGATCCGGATAAGTGCTGATATAGCAGAATTTACAGAAGGGGAGGCGAGAATACCGGTTACAACCCGCAATCTGCCGGCAGGCCGCAGAGTGTCGTACAGCCCCTCGGTTCTTACAGTGCGCTATGATGTGCCGATCACCCAGTACAATGAAGCCTCATCAGTAATCCCGTTTCAGGCCTATGTGAACTACAGTTCAATTGTCAATGACACGACCGGTTATGTTACCCCGCAGATTGAACGGAATATTGAAGGGCTGGACGTGCGTCTCCGATCCTACCAGCCCAGAAGGGTTTCCTATTTTAATGTGATGGCCCAGTAGAGTGTGGTGACCCGGCAGAAGGTGGTTACCGTTTAATGTGATTACACGGATGGAAGAAGCAGAAAACCGGTTTAAAAACCCGCCATCGCCTCTTCAACCGGTACCGTCTCATTAAAGTAACTGCAGATTTTCAGGATCACCTCGTCGACCAGGGCATCGGGGCAGGAGGCACCGGAGGTGATGACCACGGTGAGCGGGGTGGTACCAGGTAGCCAGTTGCGGGTAACATGCATGGATTTGTCCCACTGGTTGAAATGGCGGATCTCGTCCGGCGAGGCGATCTCTTTTGCATCCCGGATATGGTAGGTGGGGAATTTCGTCTCGAGCAGCTCCACCAGGTGCATGGTGTTCGATGAGTTGTAACCGCCCACAACGATGGCCAGATCCGCGGCCTCATCGAGAAGGCCGTAGGTGGCCGACTGGTTCTCGTTGGTGGCGTAGCAGAGGGTATCGGAGGTGTCGGAAAAGTGGTCGGCAATGTCGACCGCCCCGTATTTTTTGACGGCCGCCTCACGCAGAATCTCCATCACCTCCCGGGTTTCGGTGGCCAGCATGGTGGTCTGGTTGATCACGCCGAACTTCTCAAGATGGATCAGCGGATTGAACCCCGGTGTGCACTTATGTCCGAAATGCTGGTCGAAATCGGACAGCGGACGCTCCTCAAGCATGATCTCCGCCAGGATCCGCGCCTCGGCGGGGCTGAACACCACCACCACATCGCTGTGCTGACGGCTGTGGGAAAAGGTGGCCCGGGTCTCTTCGTGGGTATCTTTTCCGTGGATGACCAGCGCGTGCCCCTTCTTGCCGAGCTGACTGCCCCGGTTCCACACTTTTTCGACAAACGGGCAGGTGGTGTCGTATTGATAGGGATTGACGCCCCGCTCCTCAAGCCGTTTCTGAATCTCGATGGTAGTTCCGAAAGCCGGCACTATCACAATATCGTCTTCAGTGAGCGATTCGATCGGGATTATCGGCGTGCCGTCGGTCTCAAATAGGAATTTCACGCCCCGGTTCAGCAGATCGTTGTTCACGGTCGGATTGTGGATCATCTCGCTGAGCAGGTAGATGTTCCGCCCGGGATTCTGCTCAATCGTCCGGTAGGCAATATCAATCGCATTCTCCACCCCGTAACAAAATCCAAAATGCCGCGGTATCAGAAAACGCACCGGCCCGAAATCCAGCACACTGGGCGTAACATCCTTCTTCCGCGGATCCAGTATCTGCCGCGATTCCTTTATCCGCTTTATAATCGGAGACCTGTAAATCTCCGGTATGTCAAACTTCTTCGCCATGGTATTTCCTGGGTATAAAAATATGATCAACCTTCAAGAGTCCGCAGGACCTTGAAGTAGATCATATGGGGATACGCGAATATCCCCGGGGGTATTGTGATGTAAGGTATAAACAGGGTAGTTCAAAAAAATGTTCTATTTGGCAGGACTTTTTTTAGCGCGTTCTTATTGGCGCGTTTGTACAGGACACTCTTCGAGGACCTCCGCTATGCTCCGGACTCTCGAAGGTGTCCTTGCGCGGCTCCGCACTCGTCCTGGCGCTCTCCTGCAGGACTCTTTTCAGGTCACATCATCCATACGGACGCCTACGAGTTTGCTGACACCGGTTTCGGGCATGGTTACACCGTACATGATTTCCGATTTGTCCATGGTTTTTTTGTTGTGGGTGATCACGATGAACTGGGTATCGGTACTGAACTGCTTGATCAGGTGGGTGAAGCGTTCGATGTTGGCGTCGTCGAGCGGGGCATCGACCTCATCGAGGATACAGAAGGGGGACGGTTTTACCAGGTAGATCGAAAACAGCAGGGCGATGGCGGTCAGCGTTTTTTCGCCGCCCGACAGCTGCTCGATGTTGCTCGGACGCTTACCGCGCGGTTTGGCGATGATCTCGATCTTGTGGTCGAGCGGGTCATCCGAATTTTCTTCGAGCAGCAGGTCGCACTGATCATCTTCCTGGAACAGGGTGCTGAATACCTTCTTGAAATTGGTCCTGATCTGCTCGAAGGTGGTGCTGAAGCGCTCCTGCGCGGTTTCGTTGATCTCGCGGATGGTCTGCCGGAGCTCGTCTTCGGCCTTTGTGAGGTCGGCGATCTGGGTTTCGTAGAAATCGACCCGCTCTTTCTCCTCCTCATATTCCGTGATGGCGAGGGGATTCACCTCTCCGATGTTCCGGAGCCGCTCGCGCAGCTGGGCGATTTCGCTTTTGGCGGTCGCCACATCCATATCTTCCGGCAGCTCATCGGTCAGCTTGTCCATCAGTACGCCGTACGTCTCCCAGATGTGGTCGGCGATGTTTTTGAGCTGCATATCCTTCTGCGATTTCGCCAGGGAGAGGTGGTGGATGAGATCGCTGTTCAGGTCCTTGTTCCGGCGGATGGTTCGCAGGGTTTCCTCGATCTGGTTGATCCTGCCGCGCTGACGGGCAGTGGCCTCTTCCGTTTCGGCAAACATGTTGTCGGCCGCCTCCTTTTCACCTTTCAGGGACGATAAACGGGCCTCCAGGCCTTCGATCTCGTTTTTGAGGCTCAGTATCAGGTCTTTGCTTGCGCGGGCGCGCTGTGCCCTGTTTTCAAGCCTCTCCTTGATGGTCTCAATGCTTTTGGATGCCCGTTCGATATCCCGTTTCTGGTTGTCGAGCTGATTGGCCGTACCCTGCTGCTGCAGTTTGGCATCGTTGTAGATGCCCTGGGAGCGCTGCAGTTCGGTCTCCTTCTCCTGCAGGGTTCCGCGCAGGTTCACGCGTTTCTGTACGGCATCCTCCAGTTTATGGTTGATTTCGGCGATCCGGGGTTCGATTCCGGCGAGATCGGCGTTGAGTTCACCGCGCTGCTCCTGCAGCCGTTTCTCACGGCCGGCCCGCTCCTCCATCGTCTTTTCGTACACGGCCTTTTGTGCCTGAAGGGCGTTCCGCCTGTTTTCCAGCTTCCTCACGGCCTCATCGGCTGTCCGGAGTGCTTCGCCTGCCTTCTGGCTGTTCAGCCCGGCCCAGACGGTGTCGAGCCGCTGCAGTTCGTTCTGAAGCTTTTCAAGTGCGGTGGCAGCGGCGGCCTCTTCTTTGCGGCACGTTTCGATGCGGTTCTTCAGCCCTACGCGTACGCCGGTGTTCTTATGGGTGCTGCCGCTGCGGATGAACCGCTCGCTGGTTACCACATCCCCGTCGCGTGTCACGCTGACTTTATTTTTGCCCGTCAGGGCTTTGTCGAGCGAATCGCTGATCACCACATTGCCGAGCAGGAGCTGCTTCAGGGGTTCAAATTCTTTCGCGCAGCTCACCACATTCGCTATGGATTCGGGGTCGACCGGGTAGGAGAGGGCCAGCAGGTCGAGGGGGATTACGGTGGCCTTGCCTTTTTTGTCCTTGCGGAGCAGATCGAATGCCTGTGTGGCCTCATCCACATTGGATACCACCACATAGTTGCAGGCCTCGCCGAGCACCGATTCGAGTGCAACGGCATATTCGGCGGAGGTTGACAGCACATCCGATACCACCTCGAACCGGCGGAAGCTGCTTTTGTTTTTCTGCAGATGCTGCACGCTTCCGGGGAAGGCCTCGTTCGAGCGGGCGATGGTTTCGAGCAGGCCAACCTCGCTGCGGCTGGCTTCAATGCGGCTGCGCACACTGCGTATCTCGTCTTTCAGTTCGTTCTGCCGCTTCTGCACCTCGTCGCGTTCGGTGCGGATACGTTCGACCTCTTTTTCGGCCTCCGAACGCGACTCCGTTGCCGATCCGAGGTCGGTTTCTATGGACTTCTGCTCTTCATCAAAACGGGAGATGCTGGTTTCCGCCTCCTTCTGCTGCCGTTCGATGCGCAGCACATCCTCTTCGAGGTTTTCCAGGCGCGATTCAAAGCGGATCTTCCGGCTCTGGATCTCGTTGATCGACTGGCTCAGGGTTTCATAGTCCCTGTTGGCCGCTTCGAGCTCTGCCCGCATGGAAGTCACCCCGGAGAGCACCTCTTCGTAGGCCTGTTTCTTTACCCCGAGCTCCTCATTGGCGGCATCCAGCTCGGTCTGAAGCCTGTTCAGGTTTTCGCTGCCCCGGTCGATGCTTTTTTTGAACTCACGGATCTCGACCTCCGACTGGCTGATGTCGGTTTCGTACTGCCGGATCACGCCCTCCTCGTTGGTGATCTTTTCGGACGCGATGCGGATGGAGGTCTCCGACTCGCGGATACTGTTAAAGAGATCGTCGACCTTCTGTTTAGCCGCGGCAAGATCTTGCTCACGTTGTCGGAGGGTTTCCTGGGCCAGGCCCAGGGCCTCATCCTGCTGCTCCAGGTTGCGGCTGAGCTCTTCCTTCTCCTTTTCGGCCGTAACGATCTGCCCTACGAGCGGCTCCAGTTCACCTTTCAGGTGCAGGTATTCGTGTCGGCTAACCCCCATGTCGAGTTTCCGGAGGTCCTCCTGGTAGCCTTTTGCGCGCTGGGCCTTGTTGGCCTGCAGCTGCAGGGACCGGGCCTTTTTCCGGATTTCGACCAGGATATCCTCAACGCGGAGCATATCGGTGCGTGTATCGTCGAGCTTGCGGTACGTCTGTTTGCGCTTCTCCTTGTACCGGGTAACCCCGGCGGCCTCCTCGAACAGCCTTCGCCGGTCGTTGTTCTTGTCGTTCAGGATCTCCTCGACCATCTTCAGTTCGATCACCGAATAGGCGCCCGCGCCCATGCCGGTATCCATAAACAGCTCAATGATGTCTTTCAGGCGGCATTGCGACCCGTTGATCAGGTATTCGCTCTCACCCGACCGGTAGAGCCGCCGCGAAATGGTCACATCGTTGTATTCGATGGGCAGAATTTCACGGTTGTTTTCGATGGTGATGGAGACCTCGGCCATGCCAAGGGCTTTTTTCGTGGATGTGCCGTTGAAGATCACATTGGCCATTGCATCTGACCGCAGCTGCGAGGGACGCTGTTCGCCGAGTACCCAGCGCAGTGCGTCGACGATATTCGACTTCCCGCAGCCGTTGGGGCCGACGATTACCGTGATGCCGCTGTCGAATTTGACGGAGGTTTTATTGGCAAAGCTTTTAAAACCATGCAGCTCGAGTTCTGCTAAATACATGCTGCTTTATATGCCGGCTATGTGTGTCAAATGCTCAGGATTTCGTGTTCCTTGTCCTTGAGCATGGAATCCACTTTTTCGATGAACTGATCTGTCAGTTTCTGGATGTCGTCTTCTGCTTCGAAGCGGGAATCTTCGGGCAGGGACTGATCCTTGACGGTGTTTTTCACGTGGTCTTTGGCATCGCGGCGGGAGTTGCGGATGCTAACCCGTGCCTGTTCGGCCAGGTCGCGAGCGATCTTGACCAGTTCCTGGCGGCGTTCTTCGGAAAGAATGGGCAGGGGGATCCGGATTATAGTGCCATCATTATTGGGATTGAGCCCGAGAGCCGAGCTGCGGATGGCCTTCTCGATGGCCGGAATCATGCCCTTGTCCCAGGGCTGTACCACCAGCATGCGTGGCTCGGGTGCGCTCACATTGGCAACCTGGTTGATCGGCGACATCGTACCGTAGTAATCCACTTTAATAGTATCGAGCAGGGCAGGGTTGGCCTTGCCTGCGCGGATGCCTGA
Source organism: Cyclonatronaceae bacterium (assembly GCA_047921215.1). GTDB lineage: Bacteria > Bacteroidota > Rhodothermia > Balneolales > Cyclonatronaceae > RECM01. The sequence continues at coordinate 60,487 of JBLRWO010000004.1, forward strand.
AAATTCCTTGTGCAGAAAATCGACGGCATCGGACATATGAAGTTCAGCAGTTTCGTAGAATTCCTTTAATTCGGGATGCATAATACTTGAAATAGGTTGAACATTATGTGATCAGACAAACGGTGAAGTATACTAAGGCGTGAAACGTCTATCAAGAAGATAACAAAACAACAGATAGGTCTTACGTTCCAAAGCTTAAGAGCTCCTGAGTTTTGATGTCAGCTTTCAGGATATCAAAATAAAGAAAAAAAATAGATTATAGAGTTAAGTCATTGGGGGGGGGTACTTAGAAAGATTCGATACGTTATCCGGGTTTTAGTACCCCGAAATTCTTTGACTTTACTGATCCTTTTGGCGTACTTACCTATTGTAAAAGTGTTACCATTGTCCGGCACCCGCAGCCGGGCCATGCATGGTTCAGACATTGCGGCGGGAACACTGGAATATTACTGGCAACTATCGAAAGGCCGCGGATATGATACCTGTCCAGCATTTGTGCGGCGACGCATCGACACCCACACCGGGAGGAATTCCAATGAAAAGCATCCTATTAACGCGCACAGCCCTGCTCATAATAACAGGCTGCTTGTGGGCAATGAACTCCCATGCTCAAAACCCGTTTGCACACCCTGCGAATGATGAACCACAGGTCTATTTTGACCTGACCATTGGCACGGAACGGCATTATCACGATTGTGCAGGGCTGAATGACAGATGCTTAACTGCATACGGCGTCAACGGTCTTGCGACCGAAATAGTGATCGGTGAAACCGAGATTGACGGAATAACATGGGCCAAGGTTGCCTGGGCGAAAACCATGGATTACTGGCCAGAGGACCCCGACGCGTTTGTGGTGTACGATACGGCGTTTTACCGAACCGATGGGCCGCTTTTATACAAGCACACCGCCGGTGGGGATTCGTTGATATTCGACTTTAGATTTGCAAAGGGAGACTCTATACTCAAGCATTTCCTTCCATTTATTCCCGGAGAGCAGGATCCGGAGTGGTACATATATGACCACTACCGGTACGTGGACGGCGAACTTCCTTCCGTTGTGCTTTTCGATACGACCATTGCATTCCCGGATGGGCTGCACCGGCGAATCGTATGGGGGGATGATACGCTGAGAACGCAATTCGGTGACTATTACCCAATTATTGATGCCAGTGTCTTCGTCGATTCCCTCGAAACTTTCATGAATCTCCCGTTGCCCCGTTATTTTATAAGGCCCTTTTACTACATAGAGGGTATGGGGGTCTTGAAAACACCCGTCAATCACCGGCACATGAATATGTCCGGTTTCAAGACATCGGATGGAATGGAATTCGGGCAGATGAATGAAATCCTTGACTCGAGTGCTGGTGACCCTCAAATCTGGTTCGACCTGAGCGTTGGTACGGTCCGGTATTATGGGGATTGTGCAATATATGGGCCTTGTTTAACCGCATACGGAGTCAACGGGCTGGCAATCGAGTCGGTGATTGCCGAAAAGGAGATCGACGGCATAACCTGGGCCGAGGTGGCCTGGGAGCAAACCATGGATTACTGGCCCGAGGATCCCGACGCTTTCGTAGTATATGATACGGCCTTTTACCGCACCGATGGCCCGTTGCTGTTCATGCATACCGACCAGGGTGATTCCCTCATACTGGATTTCGATATTACAAAGGGGGATTCGCTTGTTGTACACTTTTCAAGGTTCATTCCGGAAGGACTGGACATGGAATCGTATGTGGGACTCTATTACCGACTGGAGGGTATGCCAGCACTGGCGCTGGTAGATACTACGATAACATTTCCCGACGGGACAGATTGGCGGATTGTATGGGGTGAAGATATTCCGGTTTCCGAGTTCGATACAGAAACTTTCATGAAATCATTCATGGTCGAATTTGATAACATACCTATGCCGGGAATCGGCTATAATAAACCTTTCTATTTTGTGGAAGGGATGGGAGCTATGCACACACCTATTAATCACCGGCATATGAACATGGTTGGGTACTCCACGCCTGATGGGGCAGTTTACGGTAATAAGCATGACGATTTCCTCGTGTCCGTTCCCGGTGAACCGCAACGCCCTGCCGTTTTCACCCTGCACCAGAACTACCCCAACCCGTTCAATCCCTCAACAGTGATCCGTTATGAGTTGCCGGAAGGCGGGCATGTACACCTGGCGGTGTATGATATGACGGGCCGCCGGGTAGCGGAACTGGTGAACGGACCGGTGCAGTCGGGTTCGCATACGGCGGGCTTCGACGGATCTCGGCTGGCCTCGGGCGTGTACGTGTACCGGCTGCAGAGCGGGGGGCAGGTGCTCACCGGAAAAATGATGCTGGTAAAGTGAGGGTGCTGAAAGCACCGCCTATCGTTCAATGAAATAATAACCTCTGTAAATACTGTATGGAGAAGCCATCCTGGTATTGGGTGATGTTACCGCAAAGATCCCTCGACTACAATTGAATTACTACACATTGAGCAGGCTCTTTATTCGCTGTATCAGGTCTACTGTCTTGGGCAACAGCTCACGAGCTTCATTTTCATTATAGTCAATAAAATCATTGTAATCCCCTCGATTACGCTTCTCAAACAACTCGGTGAAATGCTTGCCCAAGTCTCGATCAATGATGCCCGGCTTGACATAGAGTTGACCAAACTGCTGTCGAACACCAGCGTGACTACTCACTTCCACATTGTTTTTTACAAGTAATGCGCTCACTGCATAGAAACAGGCATAATACATACGATTGATTGCCGTATTCCAAAATCCGTTGCTTAAGTGCGATTCTACTTCCAAAAGAGTTTTATACGCACGTTCTATACGGTAGCGAATATAGTCTTCCGGCTGAAACTCATTCATAGTAATATACCCTCACGCATAACATTGTTATAAAATGGGGTTACCCTGTGCTTTTTGTCCCACTCCTTTTGAGTATACACACTCGGACTAATTACTTCACCGGTATCAAATTCAAGGTCATATAATGGAGAAGTTACCTTGCGTTCCATTTCTGTGGTCACGAAATCTGAGCTAAGTAGGATTAGTACATCCCAATCAGATTCATGATGAATCTTACCCGTTGCACGAGAGCCGTACAGGTAAACTTTCGCATTGGGGTCGTATTGCTCAATAATAGACTTAATGCGTCGGGCGATATTTTGAGTTGATCTCCTCATATCGCCAATATACATAAAGACGAATACAGTTTGCATTACTGCGTCATAAGGCTTAAAGAAGATCTGAATACCGGACATCAAACTAATTGAGTACCCAGGCCATAACGGTTCTGCATTTCTGCTGCGTAGCGATCAAGTATGAATATTAGCAAAAAACGTATTCGACTGGTTTTCCGTAAAGCTTGATTTGCTGGTTATGCCTGAACAGCCATTAGGGATTTGATATGTCTGTCTGGACGATTTGATGACAGATCGTGCATTGACTGCAAGTTCAGCCAGAATTCAGGGGAGGTATCGAACGCCTCGGATAACAACCAGGCTGTATCCGGTGAAATTCCTCTTTTACCCCTCACAATTTCGTTAACCCGTTGAATCGGTATGTCCAGATGATCCGCCAATTCCTTTTGGGTTAAACCCATCGGTTCAAGATATTCTTTAAGCAGGATGGTTCCGGGATGTGTGGTTACTCTGTTTTTTGGAATCATAGTGATTCACCTGTTCTGTTTATGAGTGATCATCTATAATGGCTGCGTCATATGCACTGGAATCCTGCCAGCGGAATACGATTCTCAATTGGGCGTTGATTCGAATACTATGAAAACCTTTGTAATCACCCCGCAATGCTTCCAGCCTGTTGCCGGGTGGTGATCTCAAAACCTAACTATCCCACTCAACCGTCGTCCCAACCTCTTCCCCCTTAACCACTTTTAGCAGATTGCCGGGCACATTCATATTAAAAACGATAAACGGGGTCTTGTTGTCGCGGCAGAGGGTAAACGCGGTCAGGTCCATCACGGAGAGGCGGCGTTTGAGGACCTCGTCGCCGTTGATGCGGTCGAATTTCTTCGCGTCCGGATTTTTTTCGGGGTCGGTATCGTAAATCCCGTCCACCCGGGTGCCTTTGAGAATCACATCCGCCTCGATTTCGATGGCCCGGAGCGATGCGGCCGTATCGGTGGTGAAGTAGGGGTTGCCGGTTCCGGCGCCAAACAGAACGACACGCCCTTTTTCGAGGTGACGGATGGCCCGCCGCCGGATGTAGGGCTCGGCGATCTGCTCCATCCGGATGGCCGAGAGCAGCCGGGTCTGCACATCCTTGCGCTCGAGCGCATCCTGCAGGGCCATGCTGTTGATGAGGGTCGCGAGCATGCCCATGTAATCGCCCTGAACACGGTCCATGCCCGATGTGGCCCCTTTTACGCCGCGGAAGATGTTGCCGCCGCCGATTACGATCGATACCTGGTAACCCGACCGGTGAACTTCAGCGATCTCCTCGGCGTATTGCGCCAGTACCTTGCTGTCGATGCCGTGTCCCTGTTCGCCGAGCAGGGCTTCACCGCTCAGCTTGAGTAGAATCCGTTTATACTGCTTCACCGTTTTTCTCCAACTCTGGTTACCGGATAAAAAAAAGGCCACCTGAATGAGGCAGCCTTAATGTACTGAAAAATTTTACTCTTCTCCGAGCTGAATGCGCCGGAAGGTCTTCACCGAGGGGGCACCGTTCTGTTTAAGGTACTCGGCAACAGTGATGCCGCCGTCTTTCACGAATTTCTGCTCCAGCAGCACGCGCTCTTCGAAAAACCGTCTCAGTTTGCCCTGGGCGGCCTTTTCGGCGATCTCTGCCGGTTTGCCTTCGTTGATCAGCTGTTCTTTGGCAATTTCGAGCTCTTTGTCGAGGGTGCCTTGGTCCACTTCGTCGCGGGTGGTGGCGATCGGGTTCATGGCCGCGACCTGCATGGCCACATCCTTGCCGACTTCGGCATTACCCAGAGGTCCTTCAAAGGAGACGAGTACGGCAAGCTGGCTGCCGGGGTGGATATAGCTGATGATCTCGCCTTCGGTCTTCAGAATTTCAAACCGGCCGATATCAATCTTCTCACCGATTTTACCGACGAGCAGTTCGAGTTTGTCGGCAACGGTTTTGCCTTCGAACGGCAATGCCCTGAGGGCTTCGGCACTTGCGGGCTCTTCATTGAACACCAGCTCCGCAAACGCTTCAGCGTTGGCTACGAATTCTTCGTTACGGGCAACGAAATCGGTTTCGCAGTTCAGTTCCAGCGCAACGGCTTTTTTATTGTCGCCGGATAATCTGGCAACGATCAGCCCTTGCTTTGCTTCGCGGTCGGCGCGCTGGGCCGATACTTTCTGGCCTTTTTTACGGAGGTAGTCGATCGCTTTTTCAAAATCGCCGCCTGACTCAGCGAGGGCTTTTTTGCAATCCATCATGCCTGCGCCGGTCTGGTCGCGCAGGGCTTTTACATCTGCTGCTGTAATACTCATAATAGTACTCGTAATCTGTTCAGAAATGGGTGTTACGGTTAGTCCGGTTTGCGGGGCGACCGGGTTCTTCTTCTGCGGCGGCGGGGTTGCCCGTCTTCGCCTTCTTCATCATCATCCGTCTCTTTGGATGCGGCTTTGCTCTCGGCTTTTTCCATGGTTTCGAGTGCGAGCTGCTCCTCTTCGTATGCTTCACGTTCGGCCGATCCTTCAATTACGGCATCGGCGATGTTGGCGGCGATCAGGTGGATCGTTTTTGCCGCATCGTCGTTGCAGGGGATGATATAATCGGGCACATCCGGGTCGCAGTTTGAATCGACAAGTGCGATAATGGGGATGTTCAGCTTAAGGGCTTCCTGGATGGCGATATCTTCCTTTACGATATCCACGATGAACAGGGCACCGGGCATGCGGCTCATCCCGGAGATACCGGCAAGCACTTTCTCCAGCTTCTCTTTCTCACGGTCGAGCATCAGGCGCTCTTTTTTGGTGATGTTCTCGTAGGTTCCGTCGGTCTGCATGGTGGAGATTTCCTCCATGCGGGAGATGCTTTTGCGGATGGTCGAAAAGTTGGTGAGCATACCGCCGAGCCATCTGTGTGTTACGTAGGGCATGCCGGCACGCAGGGCTTCGGTTTTGACGATTTCCTGGGCCTGCTTTTTGGTGCCGACGAACAGGATTTTTTTGCCTTCACGCGAGATGCGGCCGACGGCATCGAGGGCTTCCTGAAGATGTTTGTGTGTCTTATTCAGGTCGAGGATGTGGATCCCGTTGCGCTGCATGAAGATAAATTCACGCATTTTGGGGTTCCAACGGCGTGTAAGGTGCCCGAAATGCGCACCCGCCTTGAGTAGTTCTTCTACACTTGCTGCTTGAGCCATGGTATATTTGTGTTTTGAGTTAGTCCTCTACGCGGCTTTTGCCCCTGCATTCCATCCCGGTACAAAACCGGAACACTCAGAACCAGAGTAACTGCGTATGTGTGATTGAAAAAAGATCGAAAATCAGCGCTTTGAGAACTGGAATTTCTTCCGCGCTTTCGGCTGACCGTATTTCTTGCGCTCAACCATCCGGTCATCGCGTGTAAACAGGTCCTGTGCCTTCAGTATGGAGTGCTTGTCGGGGAACATCTCATCGACAGCGCGGGCAATACCGAGCTGTACGGCATCGGCCTGACCGGATACACCACCACCTGCAACAGTTACCTTGATATCGTACTGACCTTCCAGCTCGGCCAGGCGGAGGGGTAGCATTACAGTGTTTCTGTCGGCTAACAGGGGGAAGTAGGTTTCAAAAGGGCGTTTGTTGATAACAATTTCACCCTTGCCCGACTGCAGATATACGCGGGCGGTGGATGTTTTGCGACGGCCTATTTTGTGAACTTGTGCCATGTAATGGTCTTAGAGATTAATGGGTTCGGGTTTTTGTCCGACATGCGGGTGTACCGGTCCTGCATAGATGCGCAGATTTCTGAAAAGCTGACGCCCGAGTTTGTTCTTCGGGAGCATCCCTTTTACTGCGTATTCCAGAACGCGGGTAGGATGTTTTTCGAGCAGCTCAGCCGGAGTGGTCGTTTTAACGCCGCCGGGGTAACCGGTGTGCCTGAAGTATTCCTTATCGGTCATCTTTTTGCCCGAAAGGGTAATTTTTTCGGCATTGATCACGATTACATTGTCGCCGGTGTCCATGTGCGGAGTAAAGCCGGGTTTATTTTTGCCCCTGAGAATAGTGGCAATGCGGGTGCCAAGACGACCGACAGGCTGATCAGTAGCGTCGATCAGGACCCATTTTTTGTCAATGTCGGAGGGCTTTGCAGAATATGTTTTGAAACTGATAGTGTCCACGGTTTCCGGAGAATTAATTTGATTTTGCGTGAAGTCGAGAAAGATATGATTATTTCTGCTATTTGGCAATGGAAAATCAACAGGCAAAACATCTCACCCGCCACTCTTCGGCAAGCACACTGTAAACACACTCACAAAACACCCGATCCCGATCCCGATTTGTGAAATGCCCTCTCATATTATAAGTTGCGATATGGGAATGCGATATACTATTTGCCGGTTTTTAGTACCGTTTCATAGATGCCGCATATAGCTGGTGAATTCGTGCACAACAAGTTTCAATAAGCTGAATTATCATTTGGAGGTTTAATCAGGTATTGGTTCAGTGATTAATCACGTTCAATGATCATACATTGGTATCCAAACATTCAGTTTCAATACTGTCATATCAACCAAGAATCAATAAAACAGGAAAAGACCATGACCATGAACAGAAGAGAATATCTGAAAAAGACACTTGGCGGGGCAGCCCTGCTGGGAGCAACGGGAATGATGGCACCGACCGGGGCAACCGCCTCCGAACTGATGGAACTCATGTATTCTGATGAACACGGAGTGTACACCCTTCCCGATCTGCCCTATACCTACGATGCACTGGAACCGAATATTGATGCGCAGACCATGGAAATTCATCACAGCCGCCATCATCAGGGCTATGTGAACGGTCTGAACAATGCCCACAGCAAACTTGCCGAAGCCAGGGAGAGTGGCGATTACGCCCTTATCAAACACTGGTCGAGAGAGGTCAGTTTTCATGGCGGCGGACATTACCTGCATACCATGTTCTGGCAGGTGATGTCGCCCGATGGTGGTGGTGAGCCTGCTGATGCCGCACTCAAGGCAGCCATAGACCGGGATTTCGGCAGTTTTGCCCGGTTCAAAAGCCACTTCGTGGCCGCATCAAACGCTGTTGAGGGCAGCGGCTGGGGCATCCTGGCCTGGGAACCTGTCGGCAAACGCCTGATCGTGCACCAGGCCGAGAAGCAGCAAAACCTGAGTCCGTGGAGCTCCACGCCCCTGCTCATGGTGGATGTGTGGGAACACGCCTACTACCTCAAATACCAGAACCGCCGCGGGGAATACGTGAACAACTTTTTCAATGTAATCAACTGGGAAAAAGTTGCCGAATGGTTTAAGTCGGCGGCGATATGATGTGATGTGATCATTATGGTGAGCATCAGAATGAAGCCCCACCCCCGTCATGGTAGCGCAGTGAGGAGCATGGCCTGAGCGCAACGCCCTTCGACTTCAGTCGTCGCTTCGCGCCGGCTTGCGCTCAGGACTGCGCTACCGGTGACAAGTTGCATGTCACATCCAGAATAGTGTTGCCCCGTTTAGGGCAAAATTACGTGCTACCGATGACAAGTCTGTCACATCCAAAACAGTGTTGCCCGAAGGGGCAAAATTACGTGCTACCGGTGACAAGTCTGTCACATCCCAAACAGTGTTGCCCGTTTTGGGCAAAATTACCAGCTCACCATGACGAGGGGTGCGGAGAGGGATGAGGTGAACAGTGAAATTCGCATAAGCAAAGGTTGTGCAAATGCTTTATTTTAGAACCTTGCAGTTTGGTTTACAGTTATCAAAGAAAGTGATTGACAGTTATGAGCATGAATAAAAATTTCCTCGGCGCTAAAAAACAATTTGACACAGGTAGCGGAAAAGCCAACATGTTCCGGCTTGATGTTCTCGAAAAGGAAGGGCTCACGGTTTTAAACAAGCTTCCTTTCTCCATCAAGATATTGCTTGAAGCCGTACTTCGCGAGTATGACGACTATGTGGTGACGGGCGATGACATCAAAAAGCTGGCCGCGTACGATGCCTATAAAATTTCCGAGGATGAGATCCCGTTCAAACCTGCCCGGGTAGTGCTGCAGGATTTTACGGGCGTGCCCGCTGTTGTTGATCTGGCTTCTCTGCGCACAGCCATGGCAAAAGCCGGCGGCGATCCGCAGAAAATCAATCCGCTGGTACCTGTCGACCTGGTTATTGACCACTCGGTACAGGTCGATACGTTTGGTCAGGAATTTGCATTCATGTTCAATGCGCAGAAGGAGTTTGAAAGAAACCGCGAGCGTTACGAATTTCTGCGCTGGGGCCAGAAAGCATTTAAAAATTTCAGTGTTGTTCCACCGGCCCGCGGCATCGTGCACCAGGTGAACCTGGAATATCTGGCCAAAGGGGTGTGGACCCGCACGGAAAACGGTGAAACCATTGTTTATCCCGATTCGCTGGTTGGTACCGACTCGCACACCACAATGATCAATGGTCTCGGTATTCTCGGCTGGGGCGTAGGCGGGATCGAGGCGGAGGCCGTGATGCTCGGCCAGCCGGTCTATATGCTCATCCCGCAGGTGGTCGGTTTCAAGATCACCGGCAAGCTGCGCGAGGGTGTGACCGCTACCGACCTGACCCTCACCATTACCCAGATGCTCCGCAAGAAGGGTGTGGTTGGCAAATTTGTGGAATTTTACGGCGACGGGCTCAGCAGCATGACGCTGCCCGATCGTGCAACCATTGCAAACATGGCTCCTGAATACGGGGCTACGGTCGGGTTCTTCCCCATCGATACGGAATCGCTGCGCTACATGCGCCGCACCGGCCGTGATGAAAACCTGGTGCAGATGGTTGAGCGCTACACCAAGGAACAGGGCCTTTTCAGAACGGATGAGACCACCGATCCCATCTTCAGTGACACCCTTCACCTGGACCTTGGCGAGGTGGAAACCTCCCTTGCCGGCCCGAAGCGTCCGCAGGACCGGGTGCCCATGCGCGAGCTGAAACAGTCGTTCAACGAGTCGCTGAAAAGTGACAATCCTACCAGCGGATTTGCCCTTACCCCCGAAAAACTGGCAAAAAAAGGAATATTTAAAAACGGACAGGAAGTGGAGATGACCCACGGGGATGTGGTAATCGCCGCCATCACCAGCTGTACGAATACATCGAATCCATCCGTAATGCTGGGCGCCGGAATCGTAGCGAAAAAAGCCAACGAGCGTGGGCTCAAAGTACCGCCTTATGTGAAAACATCGCTGGCGCCGGGCTCGCGCGTGGTTACCTCCTACCTGGATGAAGCCGGGCTTACCGAAGAGCTGAACAAGCTGGGCTTCAACCTGGTCGGTTACGGATGCACCACCTGTATCGGAAACTCGGGTCCGCTGCCAGAGCCTGTCGAGAAAGCCATTGCCGAGGGCGAGCTAATTGTGGCGGGCGTGCTCTCCGGTAACCGGAACTTCGAAGGCCGCATCCATCAGAGTGTGAAGGCCAATTATCTGGCGTCACCGCCCCTTGTGGTTGCCTACGCACTGGCCGGAACGGTCGATATTGACCTGGCTACCGAACCCATCGGTAAGGATCAGCAGGGTGTAGATGTATATCTGAAGGATATCTGGCCCACAACGGCCGAAATCATGGAATTCCTGGATAATGCGGTTCGTCCGGATGTGTTCCACAAGATGTATGACGGCATTGCCGATTCGAATGAAGAATGGAACAACATCCCGATTACCGGCGGGGAGCTTTACAAGTGGAAAGATGATTCCACCTACATTCAGGATCCACCCTTCTTTCAGGACATGTCGGTCGATACAGACGATATCCAACCCATCAAGGATGCGCGGGTGCTGGTTCTGGTAGGCGATTCGATCACCACCGACCACATCTCTCCGGCGGGTGCCATCAAAGCGGATACGCCTGCTGGCCGGTATCTCATCAATAACGGAGTGGAAAAAGCGGATTTTAACTCCTACGGATCACGCCGCGGCAACGACCGGGTGATGACCCGCGGTACTTTTGCCAATGTGAGGCTCCGGAACAAACTGGCACCGGGCACTGAAGGTGGCTATACCACCTATTTCCCGACCGATGAAGTGATGTTCATCTACGATGCCTCACAGAAATACCAGGCCGAGGATGTTTCGCTGATCGTTATTGCAGGAAAAGAATACGGAACCGGATCCTCGCGCGACTGGGCTGCAAAAGGAACTAATCTGCTTGGTGTAAAAGCGGTTATTGCCGAAAGCTTCGAGCGAATCCACCGGTCGAACCTGGTGGGTATGGGAGTTCTGCCCCTGCAGTTCAGAGAAGGTGAGCACCCCGAAAAACTCGGCCTCGACGGATCTGAGTTTTACTCCATCGATGTTGACAACGCCATCAGGCCGCGCCAGAAAGTGCCCGTAACAGCCCGCAAGACAGACGGCAGCGAGGTGAAATTCGAGGCGATCTGCCGAATCGATACACCCGTCGAAGTCGACTACTACCGCAATGGAGGCATCCTGCACACCGTGCTGCGCAAATTCATGAAGGAGTAAACGCCCTTGTTCCCATTCCCTGTTCTATTGTTCTACTGTTCAATCAGTATTGCTCCAGCGCCTTGATCCGCTTGTCAATCGGCGGGTGTGTTGAGAAAAGGCCGGTTAGGAACGACATCACTCCGCTCGATTTGTCGGGGGTGTTCTCGATGAACATTTCGGCTACATCGTCCGATTTAATGCCCGCAACGCGGTGGTTTCCGCTGATTTTGCGCAGGGCACCGGCAAGGGCGAGTGGTTTTTTTGTCATTTCGGCCGCGCCCGCATCGGCCATGTACTCCCGCTTTCGTGAAAGTGCGAACCGGAAAACGAGGCTGAGCAGATAGGCAATAAAAACGACGAGCACAGCCACGATCATCAGCCTGCCGTCGGTTTTCCTGCCGCGACCCATGCTCGAATAGAACATGCTTCTGAACAGCACCTGGGCCGCAAAGGAGAGTATCCCCACAAAAATAATCGAAACAATGAGCAGGCGAACATCCCTGTTCTTGATGTGCATCAGTTCATGGGCAATCACGCCTTCGAGTTCATCATCATTCAGCCGTTCGATGATGCCCCGTGTTAGCGTAACCGTGTAGGTTTTCTCGTTGATGCCGCTGGCGTATGCATTCAGTGCCGGACTTTCGATGATGTTCACCTTCGGCATGGGCATCCCCTCGGCAATGCAGAGGTTCTCTACCAGGTTGTACACCTTCATATTGTTCCTGCGCTCAAGCGTTTTGGCGCCGGTTGCACTCCGGATGATGCTCGAATGTGCGAAAAAGGCGATCATGAACCAGATGCCAACGCCTATAACCACAAACGGTGCCGTACTCAGAAAGGCCTGGTTGGCAGTGCGAACATCCATCTGACCTTCATAGCTGTAGGTGCCCGAAAAATAGATGATGGCCCACACCGTTGCCAGAATGAGCAGGGGGAAACCCATCAGGATGAGTACAGACCGGATGTTGTTCCTGCGGATCTGTGCCTGTATACCAACGTATGCCATATGGATCAGAAGCTGATTTCAGGGGGCTTGTCCATGGAAACCCGGTCGGTGCCGAGGTCAAACATGGCCTGGGCCGAAAAACCGAATGCTCCTGCGAGGAGTACAGCCGGGAATTTCTGGATTTCGGTATTCAGTTCCTTCGTGGCCGAGTTAAAGAAGCGGCGCGCTGCAGCCAGCTTGTTTTCGACATCGCTGATCTCGGTTTGCAGGTGCTGGAAATTCTGGTTCGCCTTCAGGTCGGGATAGGCTTCAACCTGTATGGATAGACCACCAAGGGCCTGGGTGAGCTCGTTTTCGGCCGCGATCTTGCCGTCGATGGTGTTGGCACTGATCGCCTTCTGCCGGGCCTGGGTGATTTTAGTGAGCAGTTCCGACTCGTGCTTCATATATCCCTTTACCGTGTTCAGAAGCTGAGGGATCAGGTCGTGACGCTGTTTAAGCTGCACATCGATATCGGCAAAGGCATTCTCGCGCCGGTTACGCAGTGAAACCAGCCGGTTATAGATGGAGATGGTAAACAGAACCAGTATTACGATGATGCCAAGAAGAATCCAGATAGCCATGATAGTTTGATATTAGGTTCGGTTATGTGTACCTGAAATGTTGAGTACCTTTAAGAAGCTCTGGTACGACCAGGCTGATGAGAAGATACGTATGTTCTGGTAATTGCCGTAACGGAATGTTTAATATTGCATAACCGTTTTTTTTGCAATTCATGTTATTTCTGTTAACCTGTAAGTGATTTAGCATATGATGTATCTGTTTAAGCCAATGACTGTGCCCATGCCCATGCCCATGTCCATGCCCGTGCCCGTGCCGATTTCCAAAACCCTGACCATGGCCTTGCGTTCCATCCGTTACAGTGTAATGACCACAGCAGCCATTGTCATTATGATACATGCTGCCTATTCCCAGGATACACAAAGAGCAGTTCAGAACCTCAATTCTTCAGGGGCTACCTCAGGTAACGTGGTGGTTACTTTTAACGAAAGCTATTACGGGATTGAGGGTACCCCCTATCTTGTTCAGGATTTTGTTTCGGGTGCCTTCCATCAGTCGGGTGCGGGAAGGTACGAAGAGGTCCGTATCAGGTATAACGCCTATGAAGACTGGCTTGAAGTGATCATCGACAGCGATTCGCTTGTTCTGAAGCCATCTGCAATACGGTCATTCGAGTTCGCAAATAGCGGGGGCAGCCATGTTTACCGGAATGGTTTCAGCAGCCCTGATGATGGTATTGACAGGGAAAATTACCTTCGGGTGATGCATGATGGAAACATTGTATTCCTGAAAAGGCATATTAAAGAGTTGAAAAAGGCTGATTTTGACCCGGTATTTAACATAGGTTCCAGGCATGATCAGTTCGTGGATCAGGAGAGGTATTATTCTGCCGGATCAGGTAGCAATCTTATTGAACCGGTCCGCATGAGGCGCCGCGATATCCTGAACCTGATGAGTGACAAATCTGATCAGATTGCACGGTATGTTCGCGATAACCGCCTGAATTACCGGTCAGCTGAGGATGTGGTGAAGATGCTTGAACAGTATGACCGGCTGAAAAATGAGACGGGAGAACAGATCAGAGATTGAAGATGATTTTTCCTGCTCCCGATTATATACTCTTCTGATATCCTGTTTGACAATCGATCACCCCGGTTCTGAATTATGATCTGTTTACGGAGCTGTGAGGTTTTAAAACCATCGCGTTATGTCACCAAACCGGTTCGATGCCATCCTGCCAGGTGGTTTCAAAATATCAGGTATGCGCACCGGTTCCGCCATGTTTACGGCAAAACCGGTGTGCATAAAATTTGAGATGGGGATGGGATTTCCCGATTCAGTAAATCGCATTTCCGCGATTAGTTGGGCATTTCCCCGGATATGTTCAGCCTGAATACGAAACTCAGTACTCGATTTTTTCAATGAGACCGATAGCCTGATCCCTGTTAATATTGCGGCGGTCGAAACGTTCAATGGTATCCTTGTTGATTTTGTAGACCACCCGGCCGGGCAGTGCCGAGCGTCTGAACCCGCTTATGGCAACCGAAAGGTAAAGCGATTCACCGGTTTTAAGGGTTGATAAGGTTCGCCCGTAATCGACCATGTACGATTTCAGGTTGCGCTCGAACAGTTCGAACTCCTCCTGAAGTTTTTCAGGGTCAGGGTAGAGGGCCTCAATACGCGAATTGATCAGGTTCAGCTGCCGGTCCAGATTGAGACTGTCGCCCGGAAAGTTTTTGGCCATAACCTCAATTTCACGGGCCTGCTGCCGCAGCTGTTCAGCCTGCTGCTCTATCCGCTGTCCCTGTTCCTGAAGCCGGGCCGCAAGGTTTTCCATGTTGGCAACGGAAAAGACCCCCCTTGCCGACATGCCGCCCTGCATGTTAAAGATGGCTCCGGCCCCGTCAACATAAAAGTGAGAAACATTACCGCGGAGGCTGATCGACTCACGGTCGTCGGTTTTGAGACCGGTTTCGAGTATTCGGCCGAATATTTCGAGATCCGTTCTCGGGTCATCATCCGACATCACTTTCCGTACCACCAGCCTGCGACCGAAGGCCCCATCGTTGAGATTGCCCCGGCGGTAGGCATCAAGGTCAGCAAAAGTGGCCACTACCGACATCGACTGCAGCCGGCTTTCGGCCTCGTCACGGTTTCTGAGGCCCGGCAGGAAAACGTGGCCCCGGTTGTTATAGATCACGGCCACCCGGTCGGTTGGTTTTAACTGATTGATCAGCCCGGCATAATTTTTCATGAATCCGGTAATCTTATCCAGCAAATCATCCGCATTCACATCGGGGAGCGTTGCCCGTCCTGATGCAGCTTCTCCGGAAAAAAATTCGGTTTCGAGCCGGCGATCCCGTTCTACGACCGCGGTACCATGAAGGCTGTCTCCATTCTGCAGAAACTGGAAGTTTACGCCCTGCACCCTGAAACCGGGTGAACTTTCGATAAGTACGCCGAATCCCGGCAGATAGAGGGCACTGGCCGCCGATCCGCTGATCCTGATCGTGCTTTCGTTGTGTGGTGCAAGCAGCCGGTCGAGCACCGACTCCATAATTTCAAGGTCCCGTTTCATCAGGTCCTTGTCGATCCCGCCGTCTTGCCTGGCAGGGGCAGTGGCGGGTACTAACGCGGTCACTAGAACGACTGCGGCGAGAAATGTACCGTACCATTTCAGTTGTTTATTGCTGTTCATCCTGTAGCTCCTGGTTATAGCTTAATGTTTCAATTAACTGATATATGATGCGGTCGGTCTGGCTGAGCTGTTGGTTTGTCTGCTGTTGAAAATCGGCAAGTTCATGGCCAATAAGCTGCATGTCGATCATGCGCCTGGTTTCGATGGCTTCGGCATATTCACTGAGGGTCTCCAGCAGCATGATGCGCTGCTGCTCGCGCTCGGCGGCTAGAATCTCGGAGAACAGTTCCTCCTGCTGGCTGCGCAGTAATTCCAGGGTTTCGTCCTGCAGAAGATAGGTGGGTGTGGCCGAAGGTGAGGGTTGGGTGGTTTCTGCGGCCCTGTCAGTTCCGAATAGCGACATGCTCATTTCAAAACTGTTGTCGTCCCAGCGCACCTGCAGACCGCTGACTGCTCCAAAAATGAGCAGGCCGAACAATACGGCTGCTGCGGCAGAAATGGCACGCGACCAGCCGCTTCCGGGTATCATTCTGAGTTGCGGGTTTCCCCTGTTTTTTGATCCGCCCTCGCTACCCGAAGCAGCGGGCTTCGATCCAGATCCGACCCCGACCCCTGATCCGGCTTCGGAAGCGGAAGCCAGGTTAGCAGCAGCCTTACTGGTTGACTTCTGTGTTTGGTAAGCCCGGGCAGTATCATCAGTTGTACCAGTTGTACCAGCCCCGGCCGATGTACCGCTCGCTTCTGCCCGGATGCCGGCTGTATTGACAGTGCCCGGCGGATTCACCTGCGGTATTCTGGCAAGAATCGCCTGTGCTCGGCGGATGGAGTTGAATTTGATGTTGCTTTCGCGGTCGCTGGCAATCAGGTGCTGAAATTTGTGGCGTTCATCCTCGCTCATTTCATTATAGAGGTAGCTGATGCAGCGTTCTTCAAATCGTTCAGTATCCATAATCAGTAACTTCCTTGTCGAGGTTTAACTCATAAAATATCCGGTTCAGTGATCTGAGGCCATTGTACATTCTCGTTTTTGCCGTATTAACGGGGATGCCGAGGGTATCGGCAATTTCGGTAAACTTCAGGCCCTGCAGTTCCTTCATAATGACCACACTCCGCTGTTCGTCGGGCAGCATCGACAGTGCGTAATGCAAAAGATGATCCCTCTCCTTGTCGGCGAGTTGCTTTTCTGGGTCGCCGGCTTTCGACTGGTAGATATCGATCAGGGCAGGACCATTATCACCGGTCTGCTCATCCAGCGAGGTGAAGATCGATCGCGAATGCCTGCGCATTTCATCCCTGCACTGGTTCAGGGCAATCCGGTACAGCCAGGCGGTAAACCTGGAGGGTTGTTCAAGAGTATGCAGTTTTTGATACACTTTGATGAACGTTTTCTGGGTAACATCCTGGGCATCGTCCGGGCTGCTCATATAGCGAAGCACGAAATTATACACAGGCCGTTGCCACCGGTGTATGAGGGTATTAAACGCTTCGTCGTCGCCTCCGACAAAAAGCGATACAAGGTTTTCATCATTCATACTTAAATATAGTACCATTTGCAGCAAACACAGCCAGCCAATCCAACCGCAGTAAAGGTATGACGACTGGAATCGGGAAATAGTTTGCCCGTCACTGCTCATTTTTTTTGGAGCAAATGTCTTCTGTAAAGACTTGCTCCGGGGGCTTTTTAAAAAGCCGCCACGTGCCTCGACTTCGGTCTTCGATGCTCTCAGACCTGCGCCCGGCATGACGTGGAGGTGTGCTCAGACCTGCGCCCTTCGACTCCACTGCGTTGCGCTCTGGCCATGCCCGGCATGACAAGAAAGTCTCAATACCCACTACTCAGTACTCAATACTCAATACTCAATACTCTTCATTACTCCCTTGTCAATATACCCGCCAATGGTTAACATTGGGCTTTGAAACCGGACAAAAGGATTTTAGATATAAATGGAGGAATCATCGATGCCTGAAAGCAAGAAAACCAAAAATACAGCTACCGAAAGCACAGAATGGTATCACCCGTCGAAAGAGGTGATCAAAGCCGCCCATATCAAGGACTACGACAAGCTTTACAAGGAGTCGATTGAGAACCGGGAGGGGTTCTGGGCGAAGGAGGCCAAAAAACTGGAGTGGTACCGCAAGTGGGACAAGGTTCTTGATGATTCCAACAAGCCCTTTTACAAGTGGTTCACCGGTGGCAAGACGAATATTGTGCAGAATGCCATCGACCGGCACATGAAAACCTGGCGGCGTAACAAACTGGCCATCATCTGGGAGGGGGAGCCGGGTGATGTTCGTACCATGAGTTACCACGCCCTGAACCGTGAAGTGTCAAAATTCGCCAATGTGCTTAAAAGCATGGGTGTTCGCAAAGGCGAGATTGTAACGATCTATATGCCGCAGATCCCGGAACTGCCGATTGCCATGCTGGCCTGTGCCAAGATCGGGGCCGCCCATTCGGTGGTCTATGGCGGGTTTTCCGTCGAAGCGCTTGCAACCCGAATCGAGGATGCCAACTCCCGCGTACTGGTTACCGCCGATGGCGGATGGCGACGGGGCAAGATCACCGACCTGAAGGGTATCGCCAACCAGGCGATTGAGCGTTCTCCGACCATCGAAGTGTGTATAACGGTTAAGAGGACCGGTCAGGAGGTCTATATGGAAAACGACCGTGATTTCTGGTACCACGACCTTATGGGCCTGCCCATTGCGAGCGCCTACTGCGATACGGAAAAGACCGACAGTGAGGATATGCTCTTCATCCTCTACACATCCGGCACTACCGGTAAACCGAAAGGGCTGGTACACACACACGGCGGGTATTCGGTCTATACGGCAACCACGCACAAATATGTGTTTGATATAAAGGATGAGGACCGTTGGTGGTGCGCAGCCGATCCGGGCTGGATTACCGGCCACTCCTACCTTGTCTATGCACCCCTGATCAACGGTTCCACGATCATGATGTATGAGGGGGCCCCGAACCATCCCTACCCGAACCGCTGGTGGAACATGATCGAGAAATACGGAATCACCATTCTGTACACCTCGCCAACGGCGATCCGCGGACTTATGCGTTTCGGTTCGCAGTGGCCAAAAAGACATAACCTGGAGACACTGCGCCTTCTCGGTTCAGTGGGCGAGCCGATCAACCCCGAGGCCTGGAAATGGTATCACGAGGTGATCGGGGGCGGACGATGCCCGATCATGGATACCTGGTGGCAGACTGAAACCGGCGGTTTCATGATTACACCGCTGCCCATTACCCCGCTGAAACCGGGCTCGGCAACAAAACCGTTCTTCGGTAACGAGGTGGGCATTGTGAAGGAAGATGGCACCGATGCAAAAGCCGGCGAGGAGGGCAAGCTGGTTATCAAGGCCCCGTGGCCGGGCATGGCCAGAACCATCATGGGCGATCCCGACCGTTTTATCGAAACCTACTGGAAGGAGTACGCCAAACAGGGATGGTACAAGGCCGGCGATTCTGCCCGGATAGATGAAGACGGGTACATCTGGGTAATCGGCCGTATCGATGATGTGATCAAGGTGAGCGGCTACAGGCTGGGTACCGCCGAGGTGGAGAGCGCCATGGTCAGCCATGCGGATGTGGCCGAAGCCGCGGCCATCGCCGTGCCTCACGAACTGAAGGGCAACGCGATCCACGCCTATGTAATCCTCCGGTCAGGAGTAACAGGAAACAAGGCCCTTGCTGAATCACTCAAGGAACATGTAAGCAAGGAACTGGGACCCATTGCCCGCCCCGAGGTGATCAATTTCATGGAATCGCTGCCCAAAACCCGATCGGGCAAAATCATGCGCCGGGTTCTCAAAGCCCGCGCCCTCGGCGTCGACGAAGGCGACCTCTCCACCCTCGAAGAATAACGCCCCCTCTCCCCCCACATTCAACCTTGAAGAGTCCGAAGCAAAGCGTGCCCATAATCAACCTTGAAGAGTCCTGAGCAAGGCCTGAGCGCAAGCCGGCGCAAAGCGCCGGATGTAGTCGAAGGGCGCAGCGAAGGACCTTCAAGAGTTGAAGACGGTCGAACAACGGGATTTCACGTCATACCATTATGAGCGCTCACATAGGGGATGTCTCTAAAGCGGGGCACTGAAGTGCCCCCAATGAGCCACTCTGCAAGGACCGGCGCAAAGCGCCGGACGCTTGCAGGAGGCTCATCATCAGAACAGGATTTGGAGGGTAGTACTTTCTTCTCTGCGGGGTACGGTTAAGGACGTTACACCATTGATGCTGGTAAAGGTGAGTTCCTCCTGGTTCAGGCGGATGGTGCGGGGAGTTTTTGCAGAAATGAACCGGATTTCGGAGATATCCCGGTTTTCGGCAGAAATCCCGAGGTCGAGTTCAGCCTGGCCTCCGGTCTCTCTGAAGCCGGTTACGGGCACATCGGCGTGCAGTAGACCGAATCCGTGTTGCAGGGATGGTTCGAATGCAAGCTGACGGCTGTCATTCACATGTCCGCTCAGCCGGTTGGTGCCCAGCCGGTTCCACTCCTGGAAGTCGGCGCCGATCAGAACACCGGGCTCACGCGTGTGTACGGCGAAACGTCCGCGTGATTTGGTGTCAATACTGAAACTCAGGTTCTTCCCGTCGCCGTCGAGGCCGGTCATCATTTTGGATGTGTAGGTGAGGCGTGTTTGGGAGGATGGCAATTCCTCCAGCATCACCTCGATGGCAGTGCTGCCCTCATCCAGCTGTGGCAGTACAACCATGTGGCTGTCGAAACCGAAATGGGGTTTGCCGTTGATCATCACACTGCTGATGTGCCGGTTCGTATTGTCGATGCGCAGCCCCATGCCGCCGGTGAACGCGGGTATATCTTCGTGCTGTACCCCCGAAAGATCGATGGTGATGCGTACGCCGCCGGGAACCGCGCTCCAGGTGTAATCCCACTGTTTCATGGCCCTGATCTTGTGGCCGAGTTCTTCAGGTTCGGGCGCGTAGATATCGAAGGTGGCAAATTTGGCCTTCATTGCATCGTACATGGCGATATTGCTGTCGTTCACGATCCGCTCCCTGGGCGACTGTGGCAGCGTTGAGATGGCATAGTCGTGCCACATCTGGTTGTAGACGATGCCCCTGCCCACCGAACTGAACAGGTGGTCGAAAATCGCCTCCTGGTAGGCCGTGATCTGCGCGGTGGTATAGCTCCAGTTCGGATCGTTGAACCACTGGTAATCGGGGGATGGAGTGTTTTCCAGAACCACGAAGTTGGGATCATCGCCGGTGTACCAGGTCATATTTCCGAAACCGACGGGCATATCCTGCTCGAAGCCGTGGGTCATGAAGAAATGGAACCGGCGCGATACTTCGTCATAATCACTCATGCGGATGGTATTTCCGGGGTTGATCATATACTCGACCCCCTTTACCGGGTATCCGTAATCGCCGGTGTTGTACTCAATCTCCTGAATGGATCCGTCGAGCTCCTCAACCCAGCGTTCCGGGGTCATTTCGGCGTTGATCCGGTGAAATTTACTGTGGGTGCCGATCCGGCCGCCCAGGTCCTCAAGCATCCTGCCGAGAGGGGCAAGTTCCTGCCATCCGGATCTGGTAGCTGTGCTCGATACCCAGGCATACACGGGCACAACGCCTGTTTCTCTGGCGATCCGGGCCAGGTAGTTCATGGTTCGGATCTGCGCGTCGAGGTTGCCGCTGGCATCGGCATCGAGCCGGATGATGGAGGTGAGGCGTGCGTTCGATACCTGCGGTGCGGGTATGGGGCTGTCAATGTCGCCATAAACCAGCCATTGTATGCCCCGGATGAGCACATTGTACAGTTCATTTTTATAGAACACCTGGGGGTCGGCATTGCGGAAGATGGACGGCACACTCGAATAGGTGGCAAAATCACTTACCAGCATTACCCGCGTCCGGTCCAGTTCAGCCACCGACAGGTACGGGTACGCCGCTTGTTCATCGGTCAGAATGAGAAGCGGTTCACCGTTCTGCGTAAATTCAAGGATGTTGACTCCATTTACCAGGTGCTGTGTAATAAAGCTTTTTTGCTCGTATGGCCGCGTTATAAAATGCCGGTTCGATGCGGTTTTGATACGGAATTTATTGTTCCCCCTGAACCCGTCAAACCTGACTTCAGGCAGCAGCATGGCTGTGTCAGATTCATAACCGGTGCCATTTTCATCGTAGAGGCCGAAAGGTCCGTCTATGATCAGATTCCCGCCCTGGCCGGCATATTCCCGGATCAGTCCGGTAACCCTGCCGATGTCGTTCCGGGCAATGTAGGTACACTGTGTGAGGATGAGGGCGTCGAGCCCTTCGATGGTGCCCATATCCAGTTCTTCGAGAAACAGGGTCTCATAGGGGATTCCGGCCAGGTTTACGGCCCCGGTCCAGCCGTGGGATGACATCTGGGTAATGCTCCACCGCTGATCGAACGAGGTTTTGCTGATCACGATGCCAATCCGGGGATTGTGGTTGGTATTTTGCGCCATTGCGGCTCCGGATTGCGCCACTGCTGCTCCGGGGAAAATCGGTGCTATAAGAAGTGTGCAGATGATGAGAAGTGAGCAGAAAGCGGGGAGGTGTTTTCTGTTGCTGAACATAGGATTACGGCTTGAGGTTGGAGATTAAGCCGTAACAGGGGGGATAAACGTAAGGTAGTCGGATTCCGGCCAAATTGAAAAGGAAAAATGGATTGATGTGAATTTTAATGATACACCACAACGCATGCTGTACACAGCCGGCCTGCTAAATGAGTGTATCCGATGTGTGATAGGCTCGTCGCCCGGTTAGTTGAGTGAATCAGCCGGGATTTTTAACCGGCCGGCCGGCGGCACGAGGCTGTCAGGGTTCCGGCCGGGATTGTTAAAGGGGTTGATACGGATATCAGACCGTACCCGGATAGTGTCGGCGGTGGTGTCGGATGGTTCATCCGGAACAACAGGCCGGTACTCAGTTCCGGTTATTTGTTTTATCTGCTGCAGAATCCAGCTGCTTCGTTCAATAGTATACGGGGATGGGGGTTCAACGCGCATCCTTTTCGGACTCGACAGAACCGCTGCCATCCGCGCCGATTCCACTGGCGAAAGTCCGGTCGGAGCTTTGCCGTACCAGATGGATGTGGCTTTGCCGGCACCGTACAGGCCGGGTCCGAATTCCGCAATGTTCAGGTACATCTCCATAATGCGGTCCTTGTTCCAGAACAGTTCGATGAGCACGCTAATTCCGGCTTCCAGCCCTTTTCTAACCCACGACTGACCCGGCCAGAGATAGAGATTTTTGGCCACCTGCTGTGTTATGGTACTTGCACCACGCTGTCTTATGCCCCGGTTGCGTTCGTCGAGTGCCGTTTCGATGGCCATCCAGTCCAGACCGGAGTGTTCATAAAAACGCTGGTCTTCTGAAGCGATGACCGCCCATTTGAGATGATCTGGCAACTCATCCGCCTTCACCCAGTATTCCCTGAGATTGTGGCGCTCCCTGTTCAGATTTTCCCAGTCTTCGCGCAGGGTGAATGAGGTGAAGGCGGGATTGACCCAGCGGAGTGCAACAACTGAACACAGCAGTAATAGCAACAATATCAAAGGAATAGCCCCTGCTCTAATCAGCCAGATTTTTTTACTGGACCCCGGAGCCCCGTTCCTTTTTTTGTTTTTATGGACGCTCATTGCTGGATGCTGATAGTATGGCAGATGTCTGAGCAGACACCCGGTTGGATTCCCGTTATCGGGTTGAATGAGAAACGGAATTGGCAGCAGAATAAGTATCCGGCAGGATGTTGAGCGCTTGCATGTGGGATGTGAGGTGCGGTGAATGAGAAGGTAAGCAGCAGGGGGTAGAAGTGCTTCTATGAGCGCTTAGACAGGGGTACTGACGCCAGGGGGGTACTGACTTACCCCTGCGGGCCACTCTGCAAGGACCGGCACTGCGCGCCGGACTCTTGCAGGAGGCCCGCTTGACGCCGGACTTTTGCAGGAGGTCCGTTTGGTGGCTATTTGACGAGGAGCATTTTGCCGGTAAGGGTTGTGCCTTCGGTTCTGAGGGTGTAGAGGTAGACCCCGCTTGAGAGGCGGCTGGCATCGAAGCTGACTGTGTGATAGCCGGCCTGCATGGGGCCATTCTGCAGTTCAGCCACGCGGCGGCCGAGAAGGTCGAAGACTTCGAGGCGCACCGTACTGCTCTCGGGCAGGCCGAACCGGATGTTCGTGGTCGGGTTGAACGGATTGGGATAGTTCTGATCGAGTGTGTATTCGTCGGGCAGACCGCTCAGGGGTTCATCCACAGAGACGACCTGGGAATAGGTTGCCGTGTGGAGATTGTCGAAATAGAGAGTACCCAGAGCCGGAGATCCCGGTGTGTAGGTAAACTGGAAACTGTCGAGATACAGCGGATTGGTAAGGGTGCCATCGGCTTGTACCCAGGGTATGACCGGATCGTTCTGCATGTCCCACCTTACCAACGCCCAGCCGACCCAGTCGATGGTGTACCAGGGGCTTGCCTCAAGCCCGCCGGCACCGTCGCGAACCACGAACCGGAACCGGTTGCCGGATCCGTCACCCTTTACAAAGGTTTGCAGGTTCATGGAATTCGTGAAGGTTTTACTTCGGTTGGTTCCGAAGCCGGTGTAGATACGGATCAGGTGCGGCGGATTGCTGAGGTCCCAGCCGTAGTTCACCTCCATGGTGCTGCCACTCATTGACATCGGGTTCAGTACCGTGTTGTTTTCATCGCGGGATGTGCTTTCCGTTATGATCCCCCTGGTACTGCCGCTCTGCTGGGGTACCCACCAGCGTTCACTCAGGCCGGAAAAACTGTCGATAAGGCTGGCTGTCATCTCCAGGCTGGCGGTTGTGAAACGGATTACCACCGGTTCTGTGGTTGCATTACCGAACAGGTCTTCCACACCGGCATTCAGGGTAAAAATGTAGGATGTTCCGGGTTCAAGAACAGTACCGGGGAAAAAGTTGATTTCACTTATCAGGTCAGCCGTGAAGACACGAAGTTCGCCCGGAATGTCCTCACCGCCTTCACTGACAAGGCTGACGAGGCTTTTGAATCCTCTTGTTTCCCTCACCGGCTCATCGAACTGAATCCTTATTATGGGTCTGCGGCGAATACCGGTCTGATCAGATTCAGGTGAAACGGCGATTACTACCGGTGGATCAGAATCCCTCTCCGAGGTGGTAAAGACCAGCTCGTAATCTCCTCCCATTTCCCCGTCGCCGTTACCGTCGAGGGTGTGTTCATGCTGGTCTTTTGCCGTTTCAGCGATGGTGACGGTATAGGTGGTTTCAAAGTCGAGACCTGCGGTGCTGAATTGAAGTTCTCTGTCTGAAAGCCAGGTCAGTTCTACACTGGTTGATGGTGCAATGGTGAAGGCGGCCTCAACCGACGCCCGGTTCATAGGGCGGCTGAACGTGATGACTGCATTCTCCCGGCCGGGAAGCAAACCCGTAGACCCCTGTTCCGGTGCAGTTTCGGTAATGAACGGAGGTACATTTGAAAGCAGCTGTGCATCGGCAAAGGTGAAAAAAGCGGGATCGACCGTAATATCAATAGTGGCGGGATAGTAGCCCTGGGCTTCCACCACTACGGAGTATGAGGCGCCGGGTGTCAGGTCTTCGATGAAATAGAATCCGTTGGCAAGAAGATCCGGATCGCTGGTGTAATTGTTGAACAGCGACTCGAATGTATCGGTGGTGTAGGTTTGATCACCGATGGTGATCTGAGCTCCGTTTACCGGGCGCAATGATTCCGCATCGGTGATGTAGCCGGTGGCAATACCGACTTCCGGCCGTTCGAGATTATGGTATTCCAGTATGGTCCAGAAAGCGGCATAGGCTTCAAGGCGTTTCCACTCGGCATTCATATTGCGCTGCTGCTGGGTGGGATTGGTATGGAAGCCGGCTTCGCTGAGCAGGGATGCCATGTTGGAGATACGATTTACCGCGAGATAGGGCCATTTGTTGTCGTGTTCGAACGGGAAGCCCTGATAAAAAGTCCGGTCAGCGTAATTACCGCGGCGCCCGATGCGCATGCCTGCAGTGAGGATATCATCCATGATGTCGCCGAAAAGCTTGCCGCCGGTAGGTGTTTTTTCAACTGTGTTCCCGTCCTCGCGCCAGCCACCGTGAAGCATCAGGGTACTGTTGGCACCGGGAGAACCCGCGTCGCTGTGGATGGAATAGTAGAAATCGGCACCCAGCGAATTAGCCCTCTCCACTCTCTCATTAAGGCCGACCAGCTGAAGATCGTTCGTACGACTCATATATACCGTGTCGATGTCGGTCCAGTCCAGCAGCATCTGGCGCAGGTTCAGACCAACACGAAGCACTTTTTCCGCTTCGGTATAGTTGTAGAGCCCCAGGTTTTCTTTCTGGCTGTGACCGGGATCGAGATAGATGTTCCAGCCTTCGAGACCGATAACCTGTGCTTCAGTGGTTTGTAAACCCGCACTGGCCAGGATGAGCAGAAGTGCGGTTGTAAGTGTAAGTAGCGTTCGTTTCATGATCAGATCGGTGAAAATTGGTTGAAATTCGGATGGTTTCTGAAATTCGGTTGTGTATGTATGTTTCGCCTTTGTAAGTACTCATGCACACAGATTATTAATCCGGCATAATGAGCTGTTACAGTGCTGTTTTCCTGTCAGTATTGCAATCGTACCTGGTAAATGGCCCCGCTCTTTACATCCCCGAAGGCAATGCGGCTGCCGTCGGCCGACCAGGTAGGATGCATGGCATGAAGCCCCGATTGTGAGGTAATATTCGTTCGTCCGCCCCCCGATGCATCAACAATGTAGATGTCGGAACCGGTGATATCATGCCCGTCGTCACTGGTAATCATGAAACTGAGGAAACGGCTGTCGGCCGACCATGCAGGGGCTTCACCACGACCGATGTCGATCAGGTTGTTTCCGTTGATGTCAGATATGTAAAGGTTACCGCCATAGACTTTAAAGGCAAGCTTTTGTCCATCGGGCGAAACGGCAGCCCAGAGATAGACCGCCCCGGAAACCGGCCTCAGATCCTCTCCGGCAGTTCCCGGCTGGTAGATGCGGATGGAATTTTCAAGGGGTATGGCAACCGGACTATCGGGTACATTGCCGGCTATGGCATCACCGGCAACCGGTTCAATGCCGCTGGCAACAGTTCGGATTTGAGCCCCGTCACGGTAACGAACATCCGATCCGTCGGTGCTGAACACAGGCATGGGAGGCACCCGGCGTGCATAGGGTGTGAGCTGGCGTTCCCCGCCATTGGTGATGTCAAAAAGTTTCACGCCAAATTCCCGAACGGGTCCTTCTTCACGGGTAACCCCGGTCACGATATGGTTGCCATCGGGCGACCAGCTGAAACGGTAACCGGCGCCCGGCTCCCCGGAAATCTGCGTTGCCCGGGTGCCTGCAGCATCGGCAATCCACAATCCGCGGTACTGTTGTGATGTGAAGGCAATCTTTGACCCGTCGGGTGAAAATTGCGGGTTCATAAAATAGGAATCACTGTTGGCTATGAGTATTTCCGGTGCACCTGCCGGGGTGGGCTGACCTGTGGCAATTAAGGGCAACAAACAGAATATAACCGGAAGAAAAGGCTTCAGATTAGGGGTCATGTCAGAACATTTTGGATTTGGAAAGGACAGTTATGTGAATCTGTAGTTAGCAGTTTCCTGATGAATATCCTTAAAGATCGGTATTTGAATATAGAAATGCTATTCTATAAACATCTCTGTACTTATTCAGATTCAAAAGTTCGTGGCCTAAGAGCAGTTATAGTAAGGATTTTCGCGACCATTTTCAGGCGCATGTTTGTTTGGCCAATCCTGTTACGGATACTCCGTACTGGTCAGAAAAAGATAGGCATTTCGGTTGCCGAAATAAGGGCGGTGACTGAATATGAAACGGTCACGGGTGCCATCCATGGTGAGTAATCCGCCTATGTTGAGTCGCTCTACCTTTCTGTCAGGCCAGTAGACGGCAATTTTCAGGGTGTTGGCTGGTGTTTCGCCGGGCTGGAATACCCGTACTTCGGGCAAATCGTACAGAACATCCCCTGCTGGGCGGGTGAACTCATAGAAAAAGGGTGTGAATGAATAGAGGTGTATATCGGAGCCACCCATGCGTGAAAAAGGGGTGAGATCGGGCACTTTCAGGTCGTAAACCAGCTCTCCGCTCACCTGGTCGGGATAGACAATAAGAAGCACATCCCTATCAGTAAGCCAGGTATTAGCAGCCGGGCCGTTATCCAGCAGAGAAATTATGATATGGTCGCCGTTAACCGGGAGATCAGCGCCCTGCCATTCACTCTTACCGTCAAGTGTAAAGGTGAATGTAATCAGGTGACCGTCGAGCTCCAGATCGGCCAAAGGCGGATTGTAGCCGTGATTACCATTCTGCCAGCGGGCTGAACGTGTTTCGTGCTCCCCGAACCTGTCGAGTTCGTCGCGGTAAACCAGCAGCCCGCTTACCTCCATGTAAGCCGGATCCAGCCTCATGGCATTCAGGTTATTCCGGGTCGAGTTGTAGAGGATATCGAGTTCATTGATGAGACCGTTCAGCCGCGGCGTTCGGATATTGCCGGGCAGCCGCTTGAGGGAATCAATGGATGCTCCCCAGCGGTCGAGCGCCGACGTAAGTTCATTCAGCTGTGGTATAAGACCCGGAGTGTACAGGGGCGAAAAAATGTTGTATTCCCAGGGGTAGTCGTCGAACAGGTCCACGATCATGTAGAGGTGAGGAACGGCTTCTTCGGGGTAAAGATTGGTGAGCGCGTTGTGCAGGGAAACGGCAGGGTTGTAGGTATCGGGATTAAAGGTGTAATCGGCAACGGTAAAGAGGGAGATCATCGATGCGTAAGGCTGGTTCATGGGGTTGGCAATCAGCCCCGAGGTTGTTTCGTTCAGGCCGGCGGCCCTGCCGGTAAGGGGCCCCAGGAAAAGCCTCCAGGTATCGAAATCGTTAACGGGATAATTGTCCCAGATTAGAGGATTCCGGTTCATCAGTTCGCCCCATTCCCGTGCGTCTTTGGCCGTTATGGTGGCAACGGCTACATCATTTCCGGTCCAGAAAAGCGGGATTTCTTCCGGAATACCTCCGCCCAGAAGTTCCACATACTCCCGGTCGCCCCAGGCCCCGGTATAGGTGGTAGGGCACACTATAAGTTCGCTGCCCCGGTCGGTCAGGTCTTCGTAAAGGCGGTTTATCAGGTGTACATGGGCTTCGGCGAGATTGGCAAACCGGCTTATATCTGCTTCATGCTGCAGGGTTTCGGGAACATCGTCGAGGAACAGACCGAAGTGGCGGACACCGATTGCATGCATATCATCCATTTTAGCGAGCAGGGAGTCATAATCGGCGCTGCTTGAGTATTCGATCGACAGTCCGGGGCTTATGGTGTACCACAGATTTACGCCTGCCTTCTGTGCTGCGTCGAGATAGTCGTTAAACCGTTCAAGGGCTTCGCCGCTGTAGCGTTCCCTCCATCTGCCTCGGTGCAGGGGATCGTCTTTGGGAGCATAGAAGTAGTCTTTGAGCCCTACCTCGCCCATAAAGCGGATCATGTCGAGGCGTTCGGTATGGGTCCATTGCCGGCCGTAGAATCCCTCCACAACCCCGGTATGGCTGAATGTGGATTCTTCAACAGGTTCTGTGGTGTTGTTACAAGACAACAGCAGGCATAAGGACAGGACCTGAAGAAAAAGCAGTGCTCTTATCTTTTTTGGAGAAGTTGACAAAATGGTAATCACTATTCAGTTGAAGATGCAGTTTCAGACTGTGTAAGCCATCGCCCGGACACATCAATGTATATGGATGAGCATGCAGAAGTTCCTTAATTTCAGAAATTCTAATCAGTAAAATTGCTGCTGTACTTCACATATACCGATAGTGTTCAATGAGTTGACTTTCCAGGGGTACTACATGAGAGCCCGCTCAGTTTTTTTTTGCACATTTTTTGCGTTAGGGTAGAAATTTAAATGCTTATGTGTTAAAATAAACAAGCCGGAAAGAACTCTCCGGTATGGTTGCATAAAATCTCATGTTTGAGATCAAAATAAGATTTCATAGTTTAAAACACGGTTAATTTATTTTTGTATAAATGGAAAGCTTAATCGAAATGAAAGCGCTTTCCCACTCTTTTCATCCTGATAAACGACTTCACTACATCAATGGTGAGTATTACACTTTTTTTAACGGACGGTAGAAAAGTGACACATGTTGAATCTCTGAGCTATCGGTCCCAATCTAATCGAAGAATCCTCTATTCTGAATCTATATGAAAAAGAACTGGCTACTATCACTCTTTATATTTCTGACTCTTTTTCTTATTCACGACGCTGTACAGGCACAGACCGGACGTATCGATGGTACTGTTATCGATGGCGGGACGGGCGAGCCAATGATTGGTGTTAACGTCGCGATTGAGGGAACGACTCAAGGTGCTATCACTAATCTTGACGGGTATTTCACTATTATCAACGTTCGCCCGGGCGAGTACAATTTGCGGGCCTCCATGATTGGTTTTTCTACATTGGTGGTTCAGGATGTCCGGGTAAATATTGATCAGACCACGACGGTTGATTTTGAGCTGAACGAGCAGGTGATTGAAGGCGCCGAGGTGGTTGTACGTGCCGAAAGGCCCGTTGTCGAGAGAGACGTATCCTCAAGCCGCGTAAACCTGAGCAAGGAGCAGATCGAAAACCTGCCCGTTTCCGATATCGCCAGTGTGGTTGGCCTGCAGGCCGGTATTCAGGGCCTCACCGTAAGGGGTGGCTCCTCAGATCAGCTCTCCTTTATGGTTAACGGTCTTTCAATGCGTGATGAAAGGGACAATACTCCTTACACAGCCATCAGTTTTACAGCCATATCCGACGTTCAGATACAGACGGGCGGATTTAATGCCGAGTATGGAAACGTTCGTTCAGGTATTGTGAATGTGATCACAAAAGAGGGTCAGCGCGACCGGTACTCGGCCGATGTGCTTGTTCGCTACACACCAGCCTATCAGAAACACTTCGGGCCAGCCCCTAATAACCCGAATTCCTACTGGCTTCGTCCGTATCTGGATGATGAAGTGGCGTGGACCGGTACAGAGAACGGGGCCTGGGATGTTTACACACAACAGCAATATCCCCAGTTCGAAGGCTGGAATGCCGTTGCCGAGCAGAACCTGAACCCGGATGATCCTTATTATGGAATGACCCCCGAGGCGTTGCAGCAGTTATTCCTGTGGCAACACCGGAAAAATTTTGCCATCCAGGATCCCGACTATGACGTCGATTTCAGTTTTGGCGGGCCGGTTCCGTTTGTTAGCAAAAGCCTTGGTGACCTTCGTTTCTATGCCTCGCACCGCCGTTCACAGGACATGTATATTGTACCACTGTCAAGAGACAGGTACCAGGATAATTCATCACATATAAAATTTACTTCAGACTTGAAACCGGGCATGAAACTGATGGTTGAGGGGCTCTACGGCGAGCAGACCGGTACCAACAATAACAATGCAGGGCTCCCCGGAATTTTCCGTTCGGCCAGTGGCATAGCGGGCAGTCTCAGCCAGGTCAGTTTTATTGATTCCCGGATGTATGCCACCGATTACTGGGCTCCGACCGATGTGCAGCGGATAATGATCGGGGGCAAGTTCACCCATTTGATAGATAACCGTTCCTACTATGATGTAACCGTTAACTATTTCAAGTCGAGCTATGATACCAATCCCGGCCGTCTCAGGAATACAGAAGGTATCCGGGAATTTGGCAACGGATTCATGGCAGATGAAGCCCCGTTCGGCTTCTATCCGCAGCCCTCATCCGGTGTGGGTTCAGGTCTGAGGATGGGTGTGGGTATGAGTAACAGCCGCGACAGCAGTTCGGTTGCTTACCTGACGGCCAAACTTGATTATGTAAACCAGATAGACCGGTTCAATCAGCTTAAAACAGGTATAGAATTCGTTAGAACCGACAGCCGCGTCAACTATGCCTCTGTCGATGAATTTCTGCCAAGTGGCCGCTCCTGGAGCCGTTGGGAAACAACTCCGATCCGGGGCGCAGTGTATGCACAGAACAAGCTCGAATTCCGCGGCATGGTTGCAAACCTGGGGCTCAGGCTTGATTATTCGTATGCCGGATCCGACTGGTTTGTATACGATCAGTTCGATCGTGCCTTTGCTCCCGGCAATTACAACCAGCTTGATGAACTGCTCGAGAAAGAGGATACCAAACACAATGTGACGCTCAGCCCGAGGCTGGGTGTTTCGTTCCCGATTACCGTACAGAGCAAGTTGTTCTTCAACTATGGTCACTTCCGCTCCATGCCTACACCTGAAAACCTCTATCTGGTTCAGCAGTCGACCGAGAACGATGCCGTATCCCGGATCGCCAATCCCAATAACCCGCTGCCGAAAACAGTGGCCTATGAGCTTGGTTATGAGCACAATGTTCTGGACGATTACCTGCTGCGTGTAGCCGGATACTACAGGGACGTGTCGGAACAGCCGATTACGGTGCGTTACCAGAGCAGAGACAACCTCGTTAACTACCTGGTGAATGAACCCAATTCCTACGAAGATACCAGAGGGTTTGAGTTTACCCTGTCGAAAGTTCGGGGACGGTGGTTCCGCGGATTTGTAAACTACACCTACATGATCAGGTCAACGGGCCGGTTCGGGTTTAGTAATTTCTATGAAAACCCGGCCGACCAGCGCGAGTTTGAACGCGTTTCAAGGGCGAATGAGCAGGTTAAGCCGGTTCCGCGCCCCTATGCACGTCTGAACCTGGATTTCTTTTCCCCGATCGATTTCGGACCGGAATGGGCAGGATGGTTCAGGCCGCTTGGCGACTGGAGACTGAATGTGGTTACCAGCTGGACGGCTGGTTATTACCTGACCTGGACCGGTGGTGGCGGCAGTATCCCGGGTGTGAACAACAACCTGCAATACACCGACTTCTGGAATGTTGATCTGAGACTTTCCAAAAACCTGGCTACAGCCAATACGCAGATCCAGTTCTTTATTGACGTAAACAATGTTTTGAATTACCGGTACATGTCGTCGGCGGGATTCGTGGACGGTCAGGATTACATAAACTATATGAGGTCTCTCCACCTGCCGGCGTCGGTACTTGAACCGCTAGGGTATTCAGCTGTGCCGGGCAACGACAGACCGGGTAATTACCGGAAGCCAGGTGCTGAATTTGTACCCATTGAAGCGGTTCCGAACATCAATAACGTGAACAACCCGAGGTCCCGTCCGCTCTACTATCAAACCACGACAGGTGAATACTATCAGTTCGTGAATGGTTCATGGCAGCAGGCCGACCGGAAATTTGTTGACCAGGTACTGAAAGACAAGGCCTACATCGACATGCCGAATCAGGACTTTTTCACTTTCCTGAACCCAAGAAATGTAATGCTTGGTGTTCGCATCTCTCTTTAAGCATATAAATTGGAAATCGAATGTTTAAACAATTCATGAAACTATTATCTGCAGCCCTGTTTTTGCTGGCGTTTACCTTACTTGCGCCGGTAAAGGTTGAGGCTCAATTCCAAACCAAATGGCTGTCTGTGGGCTCTCTCCATAACTGGTACATCAGTACCGGAACCGAACGCGAACACGGGCTGGTAAACAGACAGCAGTTCGGACTGAGATGGCCCGCCATCTACCAGCATCAGGATAGCCAGGCGGCAAAAGGATTCTGGATCGGAACCAAAAATTTTACCGACGAAAACGGATCCTCCTTTCCCACCAAGGTGGTTCACGTTGGTCCGCGGGTGAGCGGTTCCGGTTCTGTCTTTCCCCTTGAGATGAAGATGATCAGTCAATTCGTACCCCCTGATGTTTTCGTTGACGGGATTCCCAGCTTTCAGCTTCCCATCGATAATGATGAGGTTGATCCCGATCTGCCAGCCGACCGTATGATCTACAATCTGTTTAATACGGCGATCGGTTTGCAGGTTGAGAGAAAAATCCTGCAGTTCAGCAACCAGTTTCACGATAACTATCACATTTCGGAATACACGTTCACTAATACCGGTAATGTGGATGAAGATGATGACATTGAGCTCCCGAACCAGACTCTTGAGGATGTCTATTTCTATTTCCAATACAGATATTCGGTAAATCAGTCAAGCCGGTATACGATCGGAAACGCCACAGGATGGGGTATCAATACCATGATCAACCGTCGCGGCGATGGTCTCCGCCCTGAAGAACCGGAAACATTCCGGGCCCAGTATGTATGGCACGGCAGGTATCCGGCATTTACAACCTACGATAACATTGGAGCCCCGATATGGAGCCCCAATACATCGGGAGGGTTTGTTACGGCTGATGATACCACCGGCAGATTGGCTGCCTACCAGTTTGTGGGCCACGTCGTTTTGCATGCCGATACATCACCCGATGATCCCACAGACGATCCGAACCAGCCCAGAACCATGTCGCAAATTGGTTCCGATGATCCTCTGAATTCCGGTAACGACCCGTTCAACCTGGCACGGATGGCGAGGGAGTATGACCTGATGACTGCCGGCAGAACCCCAAGACATGCCTATACTGTAGAACCGAGCGGCAATTTTACAACGCCTACGGGTGATCCCTCGCTGGGTACTTCCGGTGGCTGGTCGGCCGCAAACGGATTTGGTCCCTACACGATCGGGCCGGGCGAAAGTGTTAAAATCGTGCTTGCTGAGGGCATGGCGGGTATAAACAGGGATGCTTCAGAGTACATCGGCCAGATGTACAAGCAGAGTGGGGGAGATAACACGGCGCTTATTGCCTATGATGTTGCAGGTGTAACCCGTCAACTTACTAAAAATGAGTGGGTATTTACCGGCGAGGATTCCCTGTTCCAGACATTTAACAGGGCCATAGCCAATTACCAGTCCGGCTATAATATTCCCAGGGCTCCACGGCCACCATCCCTGTTCAACATTGACGGTGGTGGCGACGGGATTTACATGACATGGGATTATGATCCGGCCGAAGAGGCGAATATAACCGGATTTGAGATATACAGGGCCGATACACGTACCGATAGTACCTACTATCGTGTCTTTTCAGGTCCTCCGTCGGCGCGCTCCTTTGTGGATGATGACAGCAATCCGGTTGGCGGCCCCACCAGAGGGCGGAATTATTACTATTACATCACCGCACTGGGTGATGCCTCTGCCAACAGCGGTGCCGGTCTTACACCACAGGTTGCACTCCGCAGCAGCCGGTATTATACACAGTCTTACGATCCTGCCAGGTTGAAACGGCCTGCCGGTGAAGCAATGAGCGAGATAGTCATCGTTCCCAACCCGTACATAAGAAACGCCCGCGGATCATTGCAGCTTGATGAGGCATTTCAGGACAGGATCGCTTTTTATGAAATTCCCGGAAGGGCCCGAATCAAAATTTATACCGAACTGGGCGAGTTGATCAAGACAATTATACACGGCGACGGCAGTGGCGACGCATTCTGGGATATGAATACAGAGTGGCGCCAGAAAGTTGTTTCCGGTGTGTACATCGCCATTATTGAAAATCTTGATGATGCAGACCCCGAGTTTGGCAAACAGGTAATCAGAAAATTTGTAGTTGTGATATAATCATCACCTAAATGAGATCTTACGTGAAACGATTTATAACCATATCCCTGATGCTGCTGGTAATTGGCGGTCTGACCGCCGGTGAAGCATTCGCCCAGAAAAAACGGGCCCAAACCAGCATGAAATTCCTGAGTACATCCATGTTTGCAAAAAGTTCTGGTATGGGTGATGCTGTTACGGCCATGGAGGGGAATTCCTCTTCGCTGTTCAGCAACCCTGCGAGCATGGCATGGCAACAGTCCACCATGGACATATCCCTCGGGCATGTTCTCTGGATTGCCGATATCAAGTACAATGCCGCTGCAATTTCGTTCAGGCCTGCTGGCGGGCGCTACGGAGTAATTGGCCTGTCGGCAACCTACGTGGATTACGGCGAATTTACCGAAACCATATTTGCCACAAATGAACGCGGATATGAAATTCTGGGCACCTACGGACCTTATGCCTATGCCGTGGGCCTTGGATATGCAAGGGCGTTATCGGAACAGTTCTCTGTGGGTGCGAACATCAGGTATGCATATCAGTTTCTGGTAAAGGGTGCCACATCCATTAATGAAAGCGGGGGCCTCACCAAGACCGACTTTAATGCCAATACCTACAGTATCGATTTCGGGGTATTCTACAAGACCGGATTCGAAAGCCTCAATTTTGCCATGGTTTTAAGGAATTTCTCGCCGGAGATCAACTACGGTTTCGATACGCAGGATTCCGAGCTGCCCCTTACGTTTAAGATAGGGCTTTCAATGGATCTGTTCGACTTGACCAATCTGTTCAACGTTACTGATGTTGATAAAAGTAACCACGCACTGCTTTTCTCGGTAGATGCAAACCGTCCCCGTGACTTCGACGAACAGCTGATGTTCGGTCTGGAATACAGTTTCCTGAACCGCATCGCTCTGCGCGGCGGCTATTCGTTCCCCAATGATGAACAGGGTTTCTCTGCAGGGGTAGGACTGAAACAACCCCTGGGTGGTATGGGCCTTGAAGTGGACTACTCCTACACTACATTCGGAATTTTCAGTGATGTAAGCCGTCTTTCAGTGAGGTTTACACTTTAGTTTCTATGTTTTTAACAGATCAGATAATGATGAAATCATCTATTAATGTATTCACAACCAAAACACTGACAATGATGAGTGTACTTCTCATTGCCGTGTTTGCAATCTCCTGCGATGAGAATAAGGACAATTCGGTGTGGCCTGGAGAGTTTGAAACAAAGCCTGCGCCTGTATTGTCATCCATAAGCCCTGAAACCGAATTTCTTGCCGGTGTGGGTACCATAGAATTGACAGGCCAGAATTTTTCGTCAGATCCCGACGAGAACCGGGTTTATTTTAATGATGTGAAAGCAGTCGTACTGGAGGCATCGCCTGCCCGTCTTGTGTTGCGTACCCCAAACCTGGTGAGCGATGAAGTACGGGTAAGGGTAAGTGTTGCAGGTGCCGACTTGTTTTCCAACACTATTATGTACCGTCTGCTGCCGACCATTCAGGTGCCGGAAGGCCTGCGCGATTCGGATTCCCCGGTTGCTGTAACCGTTAATGCTGCCGGCAATATCTTCGCATCCAACCTCGCCAGCGGGGTAAATGAAGGCATCGTTGTAATTGCAAACGGTGAAAAGACAGTATATGTACCGCCCAGGGCCTGGCGCTATCAAAATTTGAGATTCGGGTCTGACGGTAGGCTGTACATGGTTCGTGGCGGTACATTTGGTAACGTCTATGTAGCACCTGCCGGAGGAGGACCGGAGGGTTTCTTTGTCAGAGGTCTTGGCGGACTTGCCGATCTTGAGTTTGACCAGAACGGCTTTTTGTGGACGGCCGGTGCAAATGAAGGCCTTGCCAATAATTTTATCTATCGTCTCGATCAGGATGAAAACATAGCCCAGTTCTCGTTTGATGCGACTGTACGTGCATTGAGAATTTTCGGCAATCATCTTTATGCGGGTGGATCAGTGGCTGGCACAAAGGGAGTATGGCGGTTCCCGATCGACAGCAATAACGATCTGGGTGCCGGTGAACTCTTTTTTGAATTGCCCGCTGAATATGCGGCTGATGAGGTGCGATCAATTACATTCGACACCGATGGCAATATGATTCTGGGTAAAACGGGTGCCGATCCGGTTCTAGAAGTGAAAGCTTCCGGTGGCTGGGAAGTTGTTTACCCGGGTGTGTTCCAGGGAGATGTGCTGGATATCAGCTGGCTTCCCGGTACCACTAAAATGCTGATCATTCTCGATGCAGGAGAAGGCGAGATCACGCTGTACCAGGCAGAAATGCTTCGCCAGGGAGCTCCCTATTATGGAAGCACGGATTAATTAATTACTTTATTTCTTTCTCAACACATAACACCAATAAATGGAGACATCTATGAAACGAATAATACAATTAACGTTCATGTTATTAATGGTTCCCGCGTTTGCCATGTCGCAAACCTGGAATTACGGCGGGGTTTGGGATGCTGAAAGGCCCGAATATTCCGTTCACAAAACCAGTCATGGTATTGCGGTTGACCCTGATGGAAAAATCTGGATCGGTCCATACTACCGTACTGTTCTCGAAGAATTTGGTGAAGCAAGTGTAAATACGATCCATGTTTACAATCCTGATGGAACAGAAACCGACTTCTCGCCCATCAGCACAGTAACCGTTGATGGAGTTACCGATACACTCCGTTCAGTTGTAACAGGCCTGGCAACAGATCATAACGGCAACATCCTTGCTTCTGTTGGCGGTACCCTTTACCACATTAACTATCAGACAGGTGAAGGTGTGAACAAGCGTCTTGCACCGTTCCGGATTCAGCCAACTGAAGAAAACCCGGCCGGTTCACGTCACTTCTACAATACCCTTTCAGCTACCGACGATGGCTTTATCCTGGTTACCTATGTATTTGAAGGATCACCCGTTGAAATCATCGCTGAAGATTTCAGTGATGTACTTGTAGTTGCGAACGAAAGCCGTGGTTTTGCCAGAACATCACGGATATCTGGTGATGGTACCACCATATACAATACCGTTTACACCAAACATCAAACCGAAATCTGGTTTGCCCAGGATGGTATTGATGATCTGGATGGCTACGCCCTTACCGATTCAATCGCCCTCGGTATGCAGACAGAAGCTGCAGCCTGGAATCCGGCTACCGGTGAATTGTGGCTGAGTGCCGGTTCTGCAAACAACCCGCCGAACCAGCATCCCGACCCTACAGTCGTTACCGACTACAAACCGTTCACCTGGTATGCCTACAATCCGGACAGTGGTGAGATCACCGAAGGCTTCACCTGGCAGTTCGAAGCAGATGATATCTGGGCTGTTATGGCTGACCCCCGTCCACGTGCAATTGATTTCTCCAATGATGGTAAAACGGCATGGGTTGGTGTATTCGGCAGCCAGGGACATCCCTCAGTTCAATACTTCGAAGAAGGCCCGACCAGTATCGTAGACAGCCGCAGCGAAATTCCTGCAGGTTACGAACTGGGTCAGAACTACCCGAACCCGTTCAACCCCACTACAAAAATCAGCTTCAGCATTCCTGAGTCTGGTGATGTAACACTCAAAGTGTATGATGTTACAGGTCGTGAGATTGCAACGCTGGTAAATCAGACCATGTCGGCCGGTACACATACCGCACAGTTCAATGCAGCCAATGTTTCTTCAGGCATGTACATCTACCGTATGGAAGCCAATGGCTACACCATGAGCGGAAAAATGATGCTTGTTAAGTAACAGCATTTGATCTGAGCTTTTGACACGGCGCCCGGCTATTCTCCGGGCGCCTTTTTTTTCTCTGTTGTATAGTTTTATAGCGACCGTCTCATTGAACCAGCTTAATAGTGGTCATCGCATTGTGTCCTGTTTGTGATATTTCTGCTGGCTGATTAAATCAACTGTCCGGATATTCCTGGCAGAGACGTTATGAATCTTATACAGGCTCAGTTACCGGTGGCAACGCCGGTATTCGTAAAAATTGCCCCTCCCTGTTTACTGTCAATTCCATATTATGATAAAAAAGATACTCTCCTTCCCTTTGCTACTGCTGCTGATACTTGCAGCTCCGTTTCAGCTTTTCGCACAGTCCGATACCCCGCCAGCCCCGAAATATGAATTCCGGTCAGTATGGGTACCAACTGTGGCCGCCGCGCAGGACTGGCCCACATTTACCTACCCTGCCACGGAGGAGGGAATCCGCAACCTGATTCGCAACCTGAAAAACAGGGGCCAGAATGCCGTTGTTCTACAGGTTGTCGGTCGAGGCGACGCCCTTTATCCATCCGTAAGACTGCCATGGGTACGCCAAATTACCGGGACCTATGGCGGTGATCCTGGCTGGGACCCCCTCGCAGTGGCGATCGACGAGGCACACCGGCTGGGCATGGAATTTCATGCCTGGTACAATGTTTTCAGGATCGGCGATTCGACCCTTATCGAAGAGCTTGATGAGGGTCCGAATCATGTGTTGTATGAAAATCCCGAGTGGGTTCGCAGTGATCCCGGGGCAGCCAACCAGCTCTGGCTCGATGCCGGAATTCCCGACGCCCGTGCCTGGGCGGTGGGCAACGTTCTGGAGATCGTCAGGAATTATGATATCGATGCTATCCACTTTGACTTCATCCGCTATCCCACCAACGGGTTTGCTTCGGATTTTGACACCAAGGCATTGTATAATCCAAAAAATATCATCCCGACCGCCGAATGGCGCCGCGACAATGTGACTGAATTCAACCGGGCTGTTTATGATTCTGTAATGCAGATCAGGCCGCGGGTAAAAGTCGGGTCGACACCGGTTGGCCACTACAAATTTTCGGATGGATGGGCGTTCCTTTCCGGTTACAGCAGTGTATACCAGGACAGCCGTGGCTGGCTCAATGAGGGTGTTAACGATTATATTGTACCACAAATCTACTGGGACATCGGTGATGTTTCGGCGCCCCGATTCGACTGGCTGGTTCGCGACTGGATGGGCGAAACCTATGGCCGCCATGTCTATATCGGCACCGGCCCATACCAGCCTCATATACGGGCAGAATTGCCCGTACAGATCGATACCACCCGTGTGAACGGTGCCGCGGGACAGGTCCATTTTCGTTTTGCCAGTGTGGGTGCAGGCCGGCCCTTTGACGACCGGTATGATCTGCCCGCCATCATTCCTCCCATGCCCTGGAAGGATATGACCGCGCCCGGCAGCCCGGTAAACCTGATCGCCACCTGGCCGGGAGCAGGGGGTACTGAGCTCACTCTGACCTGGGAAGCCCCCGACTTCGGCCGGGGTGATGCAGAGCCGGCCCGCTATGCGGTTTACCGGATTCCGGTATCTGACAATGAGATCACAAGTGAGCACCTCGATAATCCCGCTAACCTGATCATGGTAACCGGCGAAACCTTTTTTGTTGATACGCCGGATATGACGGTGCCCGAGTATGACTACTTTGTAACTGCACTCAGCCACAATAATGTGGAAAGTGAACCGGCAGGTGCTGGTGTAAACACATCGGCTGACGACGAACGATACCTGGCCCGGAATTTCAGCCTGGACCAGAATTATCCAAACCCGTTTAATCCGTCAACCACCATTCGGTTTGCCCTGGATGATGCAGGTTATGCCCGCATCAGAATTTTTGATCAACTGGGCAGACTGGTTGCCGAGCCCCTGAGTGACAACCGCAGCGCGGGAACCCACACAGTCAGTTTCAATGCATCGCACCTGGCATCCGGTGTATACATTTACCGGCTTGAATTCGGCAACCGCCAGTTAACCCGTAAAATGATGCTGGTCAAATAGATGCTAATGGTCAGAATAATGATGCTGGTCAAATAAATGATATTGGTCAGGATAATGAAACTGATCAATCAAATGTTGCAGATCAGATGAATGATACCTGATAATCAGACGATGCTGATCAAACAGATGAATCCGGAGAAATAAATGATCCATGTCAAACAGAAGGACTATAACACCTGCAGTTGGTATATTGCATCGATCCCCAAAAACTATAATCAAAGAGACCGGGCACAGTACCGGATATCAATCCAATGAGAATTAAAAGAAAAATAACGTACACATGAAAAATCAATTACTGTTCCTGATCATAGCTATTCTTGTCGTTTTACCGTTTAACCGTACCGAAGCCCGTCAGAATGGTGAGGTCCCTGAATCTCCCAAGCATGAGTTCCGCTCGGTCTGGGTAGCCACCGCACTTGGGCTCGACTGGCCGAAAACGACCAATGCCGCCCAGGCGGAACTTGCCCTGCGAAACATCATCCGCAACATGAAGGCCAAAGGGATGAACGCGGTTGTTTTTCAGGTTACCCCGCGGGGAGATGCCTACTTCCAGTCGGACCGACTGCCCTGGGCACGCCGGCTCACCGGAACCATGGGCCAGGATCCAGGCTGGGACCCCCTTGCGGTTGCCATCGAGGAAGCCCACAAACATGGCATGGAATTGCACGCCTGGTACAATGTGGGAAAGCTGGGCGATATCGGGAATGCCGATCTGCAGGACTCTGATGCCCCCCGGCATGTTTACTTTGCCAATCCGGACCTCGTTGAAGAAGTTGGAACCGAAGTCTGGCTGAACCATGGGAAACCCCAGGCTCGTGAGTGGGCCGTTGCCAATGTAATCGAGATCGTGGAAAAGTACGATGTGGATGCCATCCATTTTGATTTCATCAGGTACCCGAGCAACGGATATGCCAACGATTTTGATACCAAGCAGGAACACAATCCGGAAAACATCATCGGTACCGCCGACTGGAGACGCTACAACATCAATGAATTTAACCGGATGGTCTATGATTCAGTCAATGTGCGCAAACCCTGGGTAAAGGTTGGATCAACACCAATCGGCCACTATAAAAATGATGGCGGATGGCCGTCACTTAAAGGGTTCAGCGGGGTATATCAGGACAGCCGCCGCTGGCTGCAGGATGGAGTGAATGATTATCTTGCACCCCAGTTGTACTGGGATATCGGTGGTGCCGACGCCCCCCAGATGGACTGGCTCGTACGCGACTGGATGGGCGAAACCTACGATCGTCATATCTATATCGGTACCGGGCCCTACAAGGCAAATGTGTTTGCGGAATTGCCGCGCCAGATTGATACAACAAGGGTGAACAACGCTGCGGGACAAATGTATTTCCGCTACGACAACATCGTACCGGCATCCACGTTCGGCGACAGGTACGACCGTCCGTCGATTGTGCCCCCAATGCCCTGGAAAGAGATGACGGCACCAAATACACCGGCAAACCTGATTTCGTTCTGGCCGGGTGGCGCGGGAACCGAACTGACCCTGGAATGGGAAAAGCCGGAGTTCGGCCGTGGTGATGCCGAGGCAGTACGGTATGCCATTTACCGTGTGCCGGTAGCCGGTGATGTGATATCCGAGGAGGATATAACCGGTGATGCGACCTATCTCATAGCAGTAACCGGTGAAACCACATTTACCGATGCGCCCGGTGTTGCATCAGAGGATTACGACTACTACGTAACAGCGCTCAGCCGGAATAACGTTGAGAGCGTTCCTGCAGGCGCAAGTGTGAATACCTCCCTGGGCGAAGACAGGCACCTGGCCCGTTCCTTCGAACTTGATCAGAACTATCCGAACCCGTTCAACCCCACCACCAACATCCGGTTTACGCTGGGTGAGGCCGGACCGGTAACGATTACGGTGTACGATCTGTTAGGCCGGGTAGTGGCACAGCCAATTAATGAAAACCGTGCCGCGGGAACCCATACGATCAGCTTTAACGCGTCGCGCCTGGCGTCGGGTGTGTACTTGTACCGTCTTGATGCCGGCAGCCATCAGATTACCAAAAAGATGATGT
The DNA here is from genome assembly GCA_047921215.1 of Cyclonatronaceae bacterium. Taxonomy (GTDB): domain Bacteria; phylum Bacteroidota; class Rhodothermia; order Balneolales; family Cyclonatronaceae; genus RECM01. The sequence goes on from JBLRWO010000004.1 coordinate 103,607, forward strand.
TGATCAAGTAAAAAGTGCCATCAGGAGCCGTATTGACTTGTAATATCAAAACAGGGGCATTCCTGACCGGAACTGGCAGGAAGCCCCCACACTCTGAGCGCAGGCTGATTCGCAAAGGCGATGAAGCCTGCGCCGCTTTATACGATACCCCCCCAAATAATATAACATGTGTATATACACAACGTACCCGAAAATCCCCGACTGGCAACGGTCATTGCATAACTGATCCGGTGAGGTTACCCGTATCACTGGTCGTGTTGTTAATTCTGTCGTTCACCGTAATGGTGATCATACCCGGTATGCCGGCTGATTTACCGGCCAAGCCGCAAAATCACGCGACCGGTGATCAACCTGAACGGATTCATACCTATAACTATACCCCGAAAAATATTGTTGAACCTGAATTCAGAGGGGTATGGATCGCAACCGTTGCCAATATCGACTGGCCCGCTTCACCCGGCGATACCCCTGAAAAACAGAGACAAGACCTGGTACGGCAGCTCGACATACTGAAAGAGACCGGTTTTAATGCTGTTTTTTTCCAGGTGCGGACCGAATGCGACGCCCTCTACAATTCGCCCTATGAACCCTGGTCGCATTATCTTACGGGGAAACAGGGAGAAGCGCCGTTTCCGCTTTGGGATCCGCTCGAATTCGCCATTCAGGAATCGCACAAAAGAGGGATGGAACTGCATGCCTGGCTGAATCCCTACCGTGTTGCCCGTCAGGAGAATCTCTACCCTGTTGCCGACGATCACATTTCAAAAACAAGACCAGACTGGTTGCTGAGATTCAGGGGGCGAACTTATACCTCATCCATTCTGGATCCGGGCAAACCCGAAGTAATCGATTATATTGCCGCTGTAACAGCCGATATCGTTCGTCGCTATGATGTGGATGGCATCCATTTCGACGACTACTTTTATCCCTATCAGAATCCCGGGCAGAATTTCCCGGGCATGACCAGTGAGGATGCAGAAACCTTTCGTCTGCAGAGTCGTGGCTTTACCGATATCGGCGACTGGCGCCGAGATAACATCAACAGGATGGTGGCGGCCGTTCATGATACCGTGAAAGCGATCAAACCGTACGTAAAATTCGGTATCAGCCCTTTCGGAATCTGGAAAGATAATGTACCCGAGGGCATCAGGGGATCGGAGTCGTTTGGCGGCATTTTTGCCGATCCGCTGGCCTGGCTGGAGCAGGGGAAAGTCGATTATATGCTGCCTCAGCTCTACTGGGCGTTCGGCGGTGAGCAGGATTACGAAAAGCTCTCCACATGGTGGGCCCGTGAAACCGGAGACCGCCACATGTATTCAGGCATGGCTGTGTACAAAAAAGCCATGCGAAGACCCGACGGAGGTCCGTTGTTTGCCCCCGGTGAAATTCCGGATCAGGTGGTGTTTAACCGTCGAAATCCATCCATCAGGGGTCATGTGATGTTCCGCGCCGGTAATATTACCGATCAGAACCTGGCGGGGATCCGCGACTCTCTCTCATCATTGTTCAGCCGCCCGGTGCTCACACCGGTTATGGAATGGATGGATGTTGAGAAACCGCCCGCACCTCTGTTTCCCGACTGGGTTTGGGATGCAGAGCGTAACGAAATTGAACTGCGGTGGCAGCGGCCCAACCCTGAATGTACTGATCCTGAATGTTCAGATACCGATCGTTCTGACGATGAAAATTCGTCCGGCCAAAATCCGGCTGTAGCATCATCCGGAAGATTGTTTTATGCCGTTTACAAATATGATACCGCATTCCCGCTCGAACCTTCTGTAATCATGGAACGGGCAGAGGGCCCCGAGGTCATTACCGGTGAAACAGGATATGTAACCCGGCTGAAAAATCCGGCCTGTTATGTTATCACATCTTCCGGTTACAACAGCATGCAGAGTGTACCTACTGAACCCCTGTGTATCTATCCCGGGAAAGTTTACGGGGAAAATGCAGTTCTTGATTCCGATCCTGTGCTGTTTCTGGATCCCGAATCCGATATAACCTGGTCATTTATACTGAACGACCGCGCCCGGGTACGGGCAGAATTGTTTACAGGCGGCGGGGTTTCGGCCGGACTGCTGATCGACGAGGTATTCGATCCGGGGTACTATGAGAAAACGCTTGACCAGTCGCTTATTCCCGGTACAAATGGTTATTATATTATCATAGAAAGTGGCGGTATCAAGCGCCTGCAGCATATTCGGGCCAAATAATAATTTAAACAGCGGTTGAACATGATTCCGGTACTACAGATTATCCTTTTATTCCTGCAGATACCGGCAGTTACATCCGTATTTGAACACTGCCCGGTACCTGACCGTGCAGGAAGGGCAGACAGTGCGTTAGCTGTATCAGGCCAGTACCGGTCACTCCCGGCAGCATCAGCGTTTATTTTCGCTGCAGCGGACCTGGCGGACCTGGCGGATCATTCGGATCAAGCAGATCTGGTGGATTTGGCAGATCATTCGGATCGTGTGGAACATGCGAAACAGGATGGTCCCGTAGTTGTCTCCGACACGATTGCAGCCGGCCTGGTTCACTATCACATAACCGACAGACGGGGCCCCTGGAATATCAATGTGCTGGAAGCCGACCTGACCGTGCCGGCTATACGGATTAAAGTGGCCAAAGCCTCAAACGGGGAAAGGGAAGCGCTCTTTGCCATGGAGCGTACCAGTTCCATGGTTCGCCGGTATTCCGGAACGTCGAAAGTGGGGGGTGCTGTCAATGCCGACTTTTACAATATGGAAAACGGCATGCCTGTCAATCTGCAGGTTACCGACGGGGTTCCCCTCAGAAGGCCGGTTCTGAGTCCGGGCCGCTCCGCGTTTTTGGTATTCGAGGATGGTACACCCGATATCCGTATTCCGGAGATGCAGATTCAGCTCAGTCTGGCATCCGGAAATTCGGTGACCGTCAACGGGGTGAATGAGGCCCGAGTGGAGAATGGAATGGTGCTTTACAACCGCTATTACGGAAACAGTACCGGTAGCAACCGGTATGGCACAGAGGTGATGCTCAGGCAGATCGATGAAGACCGTGCCTCCGCAAGCCTCACACTTGTGGCCGATTCGGTGTTTCAGGACCGCGGGAATACCGCAATTCACGAGGGATATTACGTGCTTTCGGCCCATGGTTCGGCGTACAACCGCATCAACCGGTCCATATCTGCGGGCGATACGGTCCGCATAAGTTATCACTTCAATTCGGAACGCCCCATAGCGCAGGCTGCCGGAGGCCTGCCCCGTATTGTATGTGAAGGAATGGATTGCGTGGATGTGTCGGCGGAAAAAGAAAATGTTCGCGAAGCGTTCATCACAACCCGCCATCCCCGTACGGCCATCGGCATATCGGAAGATCGCGGCAGGCTCTATCTGGTAACCGTAGATGGCCGTCAGCAGGCAAGCGCGGGGATGTCGCTGTACGAGCTCGCATCACTGATGACGGACCTCGGTGCATGGGATGCCCTGAACCTCGACGGAGGCGGCTCCACAACCCTCGTGGCCGGTACGGAGGTTGCAAACCTGCCATCGGATCCTACCGGCGAACGACCTGTATCAAACGCAATACTCCTGCTTATTGATGATGAGTGATTTTCACCAGACAGTGATTTTACGAAAGTATGATTTTAACTGAACAGGAATATTCCGGAAGTGTGAATTCACCAAACAAGAATACTGAAAATGTGATACTGATACTAACGATACTGATAATACTGATAATACTGATAATACTGACGATACTGACGAGGATGATGAGGAAAATGATAGAGTTAAAAATTGCACTGAAATTGATATTGACCGGGATGTTGGTTTTGCTGTTTACCCTGCCGGTCCTCCCCCAGGACTATAACTGGCAGGAAATAACGCAGGAATACGATCTGCCGGAGGGTGTAAAAGCCTTCAGGGAAACCACCCTGAACGCCTGGTACCTCGAAGTGGATCTGAACGTGCAGGATATCATTGTGCATCCCTATATCGGTCCGGCGCAAAACCTGCTGCCGTTTGCTGAGTCGGTGGGTGCAGTTGCTGCCATTAATGGCGGATTTTTCTCGGGATCCACCTCCCTGTCAACCGTAATATATCCCGGGGAGGTGTTGGCCCGCAATGTACAGACCCTGAGCCGGCCCTCAGGCACCTATTATGTTACCCGCGGGTTTTTCGGCCTGCGCGAAGACCGGAGCCCGATGGTGGAGTGGGTGTACCATTTCAGTAACCTGCCCGATGATTTTTACCGGTTCGACCTCCCGATTCCAAACACACAGACCACCCCTGCACCACCGCCGGCGAAAGCCGACGGTGAACTGATCGGGGATGTGATTGTGGGCATTGGCGGGGCACCTGTGCTGGTTAAAAACGGCCAGATCGACATCACCTACGATGAGGAGGTGATCTGGGGCGGTATCGGCGGGTTCAATGAAACCCGCGCCCGTACGGCAGTCGGCTATACACAGGATAACAAGGTAATCCTGTTTGTGAACAATGAATCTCCCGGTCTCGGTTTTCAGAAACTCGCCGAAATCATGCGCGACCTGGGCAGCTACGAAGCACTGAATCTGGACGGCGGCGGGTCAACGCATATGACAATCGGCGACCAGCTTGTAAACAAAACCCTGCACAGCCGGCAGGTACCGACCATACTGGCCATCGTTCCCGCCGATTCATTAAAGCTGCCTGTAAAACAGTCGGAGATCATTCTTGATACGGAGTTCGACAATGTGGTCCTTACCGGAGACGGATGGTTCGAGACAGCCAATGCGGGTTTCTACGGCGACTCCCGGTCGATGCTGGCGCCCATTGGCGACGGCAGCCAGTATGCAACCTATTTGCCCGACCTGGTTGGTAATGAGGAATACGAAGTGTACGCCTGGTGGGTGGCGTCGTTCAACAGGTCAACAGATACCCCGGTCGTGGTCCGGCATCGCGACGGGATCGATACCGTACGCGTGAACCAGGCGGGCAATGGCAGCATGTGGAACCTGATCGGAACCTACACATTCGCGGGCACTTCCGATGATCAGGTGATCATCTCCAATGCAGCCACAACCGGGCAGTTTATTGTCGCTGATGGTGTCCGTTTTGTGGGCCCGGAGAAGACCGGAACATCGGTCATTCAGGACGGAACGGAAATCCCGTTGTCAGTGGTGCTGCAGCAGAACTACCCAAATCCGTTCAATCCGGTAACGAACATCCGTTTCCAGCTGCCGGAAAGCCGTAATATCAGGCTCGAGGTATTCGACGCCCTCGGACGCAGCGTACAGATCCTGGCCGAAGGTAATCTTCCGGAAGGAAGTCATACATACCAGTTCAATGCCACAGCGCTGAGTTCCGGATTGTATATTTACACTCTCACTGCCGGTTCCAACCGGACAAGCCGTACAATGTTGCTTGTTAAATAAGTACTTACAATGTCATGCCGAGCGCAGGCCGGCGCATGGCCTGAGCGTAGCGCAGCGAACTCGAAGGGTGTAGCCGAGGCCATGCGCCGGGTGTAGTCGAAGCACGTGGGGGCTTTTTAAAAAGCCCCCAAAAGCCCGCAAGTGAGGCTTTTACTCTCCAAATGAGCAGTGCGCAGCACTGCTCACATACTTCGACTACACGCAGCTGCGCTGCGTTGCGCTCAGTATGACGGGTAGGACCAGTATTGGTATCGTTTCCAGCCCGATAGTTCTTTAAAAGCTCCGGCCGAATCTGTAGATTTCCCAAACCGGTATTCCTTTATCCGACATCCCTAATCATACTGACGTGACAACTCCTCAACCAACCCAACGCCTTATCTCTCTGGATGTGTTCCGCGGAGCAACAGTCGCCGCGATGATCCTGGTTAATAACCCCGGCACGTGGGCGCATATTTACGGTCCGCTTCAACATGCCCCCTGGCACGGCTGGACTATCACCGATCTGATCTTTCCGTTTTTCCTGTTCATTGTGGGCGTGGCCATCGTGCTCGCTTTTTCGAAGCGGCTGGCCGCCGGCGGCGACAGGCTTGACCTGCAGAAGAAGACCTGGGTGAGGGCCGCCAAGATCATGGGCCTGGGCCTGCTGCTCTCCGCATTTCCCTACATCAGTTTTACCGATGGCTTCGGCCTGCATCAGAACCTGACCGAAATCCGTGTGTTCGGCGTGCTCCAGCGCATCGCGATCTGTTATCTCGTCGCATCCCTCATGTTCATCTACCTGAGCGAGCGGGCTCAGTATATATGGATTGCCGTTCTGCTGCTGGGTTACTGGGCGGCGATGATGCTGATCCCGGTTCCTGGCTATGGCCCGGGGATGATCGACAGTATGGACGGCAACCTGGCTTCCTGGCTTGACCGGCAGATTCTGGACGGGAAACACCTCTGGCGCGGCACATTTGATCCGGAGGGGCTGCTCAGCACCTTCCCGGCCATCGCCACCACCCTGCTGGGTGTATTCACCGGCCACATCCTGGTTTCCAAAGATGACCAGGTAACCAAAACGGTCCGGTTTTTTATCTGGGGATGTGTTTTCATCAGCATCGGCTATGTCTGGGACTGGTTTTTCCCCATCAACAAACCGATCTGGACCAGCTCATACGTTATGTTCACCGGCGGGCAGGCAATGTGCGCATTTGCCCTCAGCTACTGGGTGATCGACGTAAAGAACATCCGCGGCTGGACCACCCCGTTCGTTGCCTATGGTATCAACGCCCTCATCGTTTTCTTTATGAGCGGTATTCTGGCGCGTTCCCTGAACCTGATCACGGTATCGGGCCCCGAAGGTACCATAATCTCACTGCAGCGGTGGATTTTCAATAATGTGTTCCTGACCATCGCCGAGCCGATAAATGCATCCCTGCTGTATGCCGTTGTGTGGATCGTGCTCTGGTTCTTTGTGCTCTACTGGATGATGAAACGCAATATCATCATAAAGGTGTAGGTGGATATCATTGAATTCCGCATTGCCGGTTCGGACATGCCGGTTTGGTCATTATTACATGGCTGTTAATTCAGCCCGGGAAACAAGCCGGACCAGGATAACAGAAAACCGTTAGCGGTGTGCCTCAGGAGGTGATGTGCTGTTTGATTTTACGGATGCGCTCGTAGGCCTGGTTGATGCGGTCTATGGTTAGCGAGCCGTCATCGATCGCATTTTTCAGAATACGCTTGACAGAGACAACGATGTCCGGATCGAAATCGAGATTGTTTCCGTAGGCCAGCATATCGATCCCGCTGTTGACGGCCGTTACGACCGCCTGCTCCAGGCCGTAGTGGTGCGAGATGGCCCTCATCTGCATGTCGTCACTGATTACCACCCCGTCGAAACCCATATCCATGCGGAGAATACCGTCCATGATGGTACTGGAAAGCGTGCCCGGGAATTCAGGATCGAGGTGCCTGTTGAACACGTGGCAGCTCATCACCATGTCGCAGATGCCTTTAGAGATGATGTGCCGGTAGGGGATCAGCTCGGCTTCGGTCCAGGTTTCGGTCACATCCACCATGCCGAGATGGGTGTCGGCCTGTGAACTGCCATGCCCGGGAAAGTGCTTCACGCAGGTGAGTACGCCTGCATTGTGGTGGCCGCGGATGTACGCTTCGGCCAGACGTGCCACGGTTTCGGGGTCGGATGAAAAACTGCGCTCCCGCTTGCCGATGATGGGATTATCAGGGTTGATATTCACATCAAGTGTCGGGGAGAAATTGAGGTTGATTCCGTATTCCCTGAGGGTGCTTCCGATCAGGAAGCCCTCCTGTTTCGACTCATCCGGATCCAGTTGACCCAGCGTCTTATGGCTCCGGGTTGCCGGGAAACCAAATTCCGGTTTCAGCCGGTTCACAAGGCCGCCCTCCTGGTCGATCGAAAGTAACAGCGGCCAGGGCGATAAATCATGGAGCCAGCGATTAAGGCCGGCCAGCTGATCGGGCGATTTCACATTCCGGTTTTTCTCTTTCAGAACCACATCATAGTCAAACAGGATGATTCCGCCAACCTGTTCTTCTCGCAGGTCGCGCACAACCGGAAGGGTTTCGTCGGGATGCAGCCCCCGGAAACCGATGAGCAGCATCTGGCCGATTTTAAGGTCGAGGGATGCGGATGAGGCGGGAGGCAGTATCTTTTTTGTCAAGGCGTCAGTGGTAATAAGTTTATGGTGGGTAGAACAGAATATTATGTAGTGTAGAGCAGAATATCGTGAATACGGCGGTCCCAGTCAGCAGTGCCGGTAAAATTTCCGGGTTTTTTTAGCAGCGATTCCAGAGCGGCATCGAGCGCGTTTTTCAGGGCAACACATCCTGTTAACCGCATGAAATGGTTCACGCCCGCCGGATTCGCAGCAGTCGGGTAGGTGGTCCACTCCATCGCGTCGCCATGAGTGATCTTTATGGCCGCCATAAGTGCCAGGGCCAGGGCGACAGGCCTGACGGCTTCGGCGTCATCAACCGCCAGGCGGATACCCCGACACTCCCTGTTTTCCCAGGGACGGTAACCCGGTGTGAATGTTACCGGGGTGAGGGTAACACCGGTTGTAAGCTCTTCGGAAACTGCTTCGATGATGACGTCCGGCTTGAGCCAGGGGGACCCAACCTGCAGGAATGAGGCATCCGTGCCGCGGCCGATACTCATATTTACGGATTCAAACAAGCAAAGACCGGGGTAAAGCACAACGGCATCATAGGTCTGAAGGGCCGGTGAGGGCCGATGAAACGGATACCGGGTCTGATGCAGCATCTCCCTTTTCCAGTTTTGGGTCTTTACAACCGTAAGATCAGCACCTGTACTCCATTCCCTGTTGAGCAGAAGCGCGAGCTCTCCTGTTGTAATACCATGCTTGACGGGGATAACGGCCCTGCCCAGGAAATTCAACCGGTCGGGGGCATCCTGCATGGGTCCTTCAAAAACAGTGCCTCCTGTGGGGTTAGGGCGGTCGAGGATACAGAAAGGAATGCCGTTCTCTGCACATGCTTCCAGCATGTGGCTCATGCTCCAGTTATAGGTAAAAAACCGGGCTCCGGCATCGGGGACGTCATACAGAATCAGGTCGAGATCACGCAGGTCTTCGGCCCGTGCACGGAGCCGCTCGCCATAGAGACTGACCACAGGCAGGTCCGTAACCGGATCCGTGATGTCGGCGACAGCGGCACCATCTTCGGCCCGTGCGGCTATACCGTGTTCGGGCGAGAAAAGGCGGATTATCCGGAATCCCGATTCAAGAAGATACTTTCGTGATGTAATACCGGCCTGAAGGGCAGGGCGGGCTGCATCGTTGGTGAGCAGACCGATGCGCCGGTTACGGAGATGCCTGTAATTCTGTGCAAAAAAATCAGTACCGAAAATATAGTTTTTCAAAATAATTAAATGTTTTTACAGCATGGTTTCCCGGATTGAAGCATATTACAAAAAAGTTTAAATGGCTGCCTGCCAACTGTTGCATAAATGTTGAGGCATGGAGATTCTGCCTGTTTGTTGTCATATTCTATTGTTTAAGTTATTGTAAAGTGTTTTTTGTGCGGGAGGCATACAACATTATTTCTGTAACAGTTGCGGGGCGGCGTTCATCACTACTATTCCTGGATGGGAAATTACGCATGCGACGATTTTTACATATCAGTACATTTATTATAACTGCTGCTCTCATGCTGTCGTGCAACGGCAACAGTTCAGTGGAGCAGGCCTATCTCGAATCGGTTGAGACTATCCGCCAAACCTGGGCTCCAGACAGCAGGGTTGCTGTTTTTGATCTGGATCTTAGACGGGAATCGGGCAGATGGGTGGTTTCAGGGGAAACATCCAGCCATGAAGCCTGGGAGGAACTGATGGTGCTCTCTAACCGCCTGCTGCCGGAAGGGCATCACTTTGACCTGAAACGATTGCCCCATGCAGAACTCGGGGATTCTGTTTATGCATTGGTGAGAATAAGCGTGGCCAATCTGCGGCGAAATCCGGGACATACCCATGAGCTGGTTGATCAGGTCATTCTTGGTACCCGTCTTAAGCTGATGAAACGCCAGGGAGGCTGGTACTACGCTCAAACCCCCTACGGTTACCTGGGGTGGATCACCGGGGCATCTCTTGCCATTCACGACCGCAAGGGCATGAAGGAGTGGAAGCGATCGGATCTGAGGCAGATCGGCACAATCGTGTCGTTCATCCGCGAAAATCCCGATGAAACATCCCGGGTGGTGAATGATGCCACCATGGGGGGAACCGTGAAATTGCTTGTTGAAGGCGGCAGGTACTCAAATGTGGAATTGCCCGACGGCCGGCGTGGCTATATACCGGCCGGTCACCTGCGAGAGTATGTGGAAGCCGGTATCTGGCAGGCACCGGAAGGGAGTAAAATTGTTGAAACAGCCATGAAACTGCATGGTATCCCCTATCTGTGGGGTGGCAATTCATCCAAAGGGTTCGACTGCTCCGGATTCACGCAGACCGTGTACCGGGCCAATGCGTATCAGCTGCCGAGAGATGCCAGCCAGCAGGTGAACACCGGCGAGGTGATCGAGCCCGATGAAAATTTCTCCAATCTGGAGCCCGGCGACCTGATCTTCTTCGGGCCGGAGAACAGGATAACCCATGTCGGTATCAGTCTGGGCGGGCCAAAATTCATTCATGCCAGCTCCTACGTGGAGATCAACAGCCTGAGGGAGGGCGACACGGACTATGCGCCCGACAGACGGCGGACCGTGCGCTATGTCAAGCGGATAAAGGATGTAAGGGAATAGCAGGGCTATTGCTGCGCCGTATGACACCGCGCAGCGAAAAACCGGTTCAGTGTACAGGGTGTTATCAAATGTACAAGCTATTCCAGGGTGTTATCAGGTGTACAATTCAGCGCAGGTTCGTTTTACAACCTCGCTGAAAGCTTTCCGGTTCAGGCTAACCTCGTTGAAAATCTCCCGCAGCGATTCCGTGCTCATTTTCTGATAATCCTTCTCCAGGGGTGTGATGCAGACCCCGCCGAAATCCACCGACGCAGGGCTGAGCAGGATGTTGCCATCATCCTCGCGGAAGTAGTGGGAGGGACGGTGTTTTTCGCGCAGGAATAAGAGTACGGTCCACACCGGCTCATCGTACCAGGCAACGATATTCATCATCGGTTCTTCGCCGGATGACGATATTTCGTCGAATGCCTGGTACCAGGCTTCGAAAAAGAGCTTCAGCTGGTCTTTTGATCCCGATCGGGCAACGAAATACCGTCGAAGCGTATCATCTACGGCATGCACCGACATTGCTTCGTCGCAGGGAACCGGCTCGCCGTATGTGTTTACGAGATGTGCCAGTTCCGACTCTACGGGAAGGAATCCCCGGTTACCTGCCTGAAAATGGAGATGATCGGGGGCTGAGGCCCCGCATTTTGGACCGTTGTAAAACAGGCTGAACCGCGACCCGAGGCTACGGGTAATATCCATCATATCGCCGAAAGCGCCTGTAATGGCCTGCGGGATGTGTTCAAGGTGAGGGATAGTGAGATGCTCCGGGAATATGGGGAACGGATTGGCAAGCACCAGGTAATGCAGATCGAGAAGGATACCCCGCTGTTCGGGGGGTAGATTATCGCGGCACAAAAAGCATTTCCGTTCACTTATTGATTTGGCATCCACTTTGGCTGAACTGGATACGATTCGGCCCGGATTGAACTGTACTTTAACAGAAAATCCGTCGAAACTGAACCGTTTTACCCGTACGTTGTTCAAACCGTCATAGTTACCGGAAAGCAACGGCCATGTTTTTCGCTGTTGCAGAAGCAGGGCCGATGCGGCCGACCCCTGATCAGTTACCCTGCCGAATGGCTCAAGTTCACCGATCCGGATGTGTATCTGTTCAATGTCTCGCATTTTTTCGTATCCTGGCTAAGTATTCAAATGTTCGGATCTTGTCTTTGTAGTAGTTGTGCGCGTTCTGCTGGGGGATATTCAGGGATGCATCGGTATTGTCGTCCCAGCGGCGGCAGCAGTAGATCGGTTCGTAGATGCGCCCGATCTGATAATCCCGCGAAAAGGCCAGCCCCAGTGCATAGTCCTCACCGTAGCTTACGTTCGGGATTTTAATTTCGCGAAGGAGCGGGGTGAAGAACGCCCTTGGTGCACCCAGACCGTTGATGCGCATGGCATTGTTCCTGCCGTTGTCGGGTGTCCACTCCCGGTGGTCGATAATGCCGGGCGGGATCTGCTCCAGGTCGAAATTGGTCATTTCATAGGAACCCACCACCATCGCGCACTTTTCCTTCTGGAAGGTGTCGATAACAGCCTGCAGGGTGAACTCCGTTTTATATACATCATCGCTGTCGAGCTGTACGGAAAATCTGCCACACTGCGGGTGGTGTGCACCCAGGTTCCAGCAACCGCCGATGCCCAGGTCATCACGGTCCGGGATAACATGAATCAGCCGGTTGTCTTTGGCGGCAATCTCTTTCAGGATGTCGGTGGTGCCATCGGTCGAGAAATTGTCGACCACAATCACGTTGAAATCGAACGTCCCCTTTTGTTTCAGTGCAGAATCAACGGCATCGCGGATCGTTTTCACCCGGTTACGAACCGGAATAATAACACTGGCCTCAACCGGGAATCCATCCTGTCCGAAGTCGGGGGTTGAAAATTTGGGTTCCAGGTAGGCCCCTGTGCGTTTCAGGAATCGGGTAAATGCCTGCTCCAGCTCAATCTGAACAGCCCTGTTTTTAGGATCCACATAATCGAACAGCTTTTCGCCCGACTTGCGGGTATCGGTTACCACTGAACTGTACAGGTATTCACCGATGCGTGTAATCCGGTACTCCTGGGAGATGCTGAGGCGGGCATCGTACAGGCCGGCATGCTCAAAATTACTGCTGCCCGACCGGCGCAGCGATGCATGAAGTTTATGCGAGTCGATAAGCAGGAGGGGACCGAAGTTGAAATCGTCGCGAACGCTTCCGGTCTGGTAGTCGATTACCGGATGTGGGGTCCTTTCGTCGTTTTTCACATCATAGTAGTCGGAGTAGGTGATGCCTGAATCGGTCATCAGGGCAACATTCAGAAATCGCTCAATGGCAAACTGACCGGGTTCAATGCGGGTATCACGGGTAAGCAGAAGGATGTGACTGGTATTCGTCGCATCCGATATGGTACGGATGGTTTTGCTGCTGCCGGGATAATCGATCAGCAGATCGTGACATTTTGAGTGCGTGATCCCGGATGCCTCCCTGGTGAGCAGGTAGATCGTTTCAATCAAGGGTTCATCGGCGAAATTTTCGATGGTATTATGAGTGTACTCGTTGCCGTTCCAGGGTATAAAGGCGGTAATTGATTTTTTAGACATGATCAGTAATTCAGTTGAGTGCTGTGGCAGCCGCAGTCAGGCAATTGTACGTGGCTTGCGCCGGCTTAACAGCTATTTAAAATTATTAACGGGTAAATTATTTTTGTCCGCCGTGTGCAACCGGTATTCGGGCGGACCGGGTTCAATTCTTTCTCTCTGAAACATACAAAAAAAGGGTCTCATCATGAAGTGAAGTGCAGAGAAATTACATCGGGCCTGCCGGGCTGGCAGTTAAGTGCAGACGTGCCGGTTTTCGGTAAACCGGATGTATTAAAGCCCCAATTTGGGATTGTTCGGATAACTGCTCATAATAAGGCAGCACGCTTTTCTTTAAATCCGGTTCAGGCAGAAATCCGGGGGATATATATAAACTGACCGTCAAATCCCTTTTTCAGCCGATTCGGGTTAAAGAAAACATCCGAATTATCTATCTTAATCTGCTACATGCCATTAATCGAACATTCGAATTATCTGTCTCAGAACACATCACGCCATTAGGTGTACACACGAATTATCTAATTGAGAACACTCCACGCCATTAAGCGAACACACAAAACCATTGAATACGATTATGAACAGACTGCTGATCACCCTTATTGTTTTTATGATGTTATCCGCACCGGGCTGCACCCGGGCACAATCTTCCGGCGACAATAACCCGGCCCCCCGGGTACTTACCGGCCTTGACGTGATCGAACGGGATGGATTTTCCATCCTGGAAGGGAAACGGGTGGGCGTAGTGACCAACGCGACCGGGGTGAATTCCGCCCTGCGCCCGATTGTCGACATTTTCAATGAAGCGGACAATTTTGAACTGGTAGCACTGTACGGACCCGAGCACGGGGTTCGCGGTGACTATCCTGCCGGCGAGTACGTGGAATTTTATACCGATGCACGTACCGGCCTGCCTGTTTACTCCCTCTATGGTGCAACCCGCAAACCGACACCCGACATGCTGGAGGGAGTTGATGTGCTGGTTTTCGACATCCAGGATATCGGAACCCGCTCCTACACCTACATCAGCACGATGGGGCTGGTAATGGAAGCGGCCGCTGAGAACGGTGTTGAGATGGTGGTGCTCGACCGCCCAAATCCTCTGGGCGGCAACAAGATTGAGGGAAATCTGGCCGAGGAGGGATACATCTCTTTCGTAAGCCAGTTCAAAATCCCCTATGTACATGGACTTACGGTAGGTGAGCTGGCCATGATGCTGCGCGACGAAGGGATGCTTGCCAACGGGATAACCGGTGAGCTTACCGTCGTACCCATGGAAAACTGGACACGCGACATGACCTTTGAGGATACCGGGCTGATATGGGTGCCGACCTCACCTCACATTCCGCACCGCGATTCGCCGATCTATTATGTGGTGTCGGGTGTACTGGGCGAACTGCAGGTGATATCGGAGGGTGTTGGTTACACCATGCCGTTCCAGGTGTTCGGAGCCGGGTGGATCGACTCTGATGAGGTGGCTGCACGCCTGAATGCATTAAATCTGCCGGGAGTGATCTTTCGTCCGGTAACATGGCGCCCGTTCTATGGCCGCGACCAGGGCAAAAACCTGCATGGTGTACAGATCCATATCAGCGATTATGATGAGCTGAACCTGATGAGTCTTCAGTTCTGGTTCATGCAGATCAACAACGAGCTCTATCCGGACAAAAATCCGCTGAAGATGGCCACCGAGGCCCGCCTCCGCATGTTCGACCGTGTGGCAGGATCGGGCGAGGTGAGAAGGCTTTTCATGGAGCGCATGCGCTATGAGGATGTGGAGGCATACCTGAATAAAGATATCGACAGTTTCCGGGAACTTTCCCGCCAATATTATCTCTACAACTGATATCCATCCGCATCAAAACTGTTTATCCGCGTAGTATTGTGGCCGTCTATGAACGTGGCCATGATGAGGTATTGTAACAGTGATCTGCATAATCCGGGCATCCCGAAATCTACAGACTGAAATAACGATCATCTGCAAACCAACGAATCCTTGTTTAAATACATTATTCCAGCCATCCTGCTTGCAGTGGTTCCGGCAACGGTATGCCATGGCTTTCAGCAGGCCGATCACTATGTGAACATTACACTGCCGGTTGCCGATACGGTGTTTACCGACGGGGCCATACACCGGGTTGCCGGCAATACTATGCCGGGGTCAGCCGTAACTGTGGCCGGTGTACCGGTGAAGGTGTATCCAAACGGGGCGTTTACCGGAATGCTTTCTATCCCGTACGGTTACAGCAATCATGAGATAATCTCGGTTTCTCCGGGCAGGGACACGCTCTCAACCCACCTGTTTTTCTTAAGGCCCGATCCCCCGGGTGACCTGCCTGAACATCCCGTTACAATCGACAGGCTTACCATTACCCCTGCGGCAGACATATGGCTGCAGCCGGGCGAGGAGGTGGAGATCCGTTTCAGGGGCAGCCCGGGTTATGATGCAACCTTCGACATTCCCGGTGTTGTAATGAATGCGCCGATGCGTGAGCTGGATCCGTCAGAAACCGGGGGGCTCCGCGGAATCTACAGGGGCAGTTACATCATCAGGGAGCTCGACCGGGCCAATGACCAGATGATCCGGGTGCGCCTGCGCCGGACTTTTTACAGCTACGACCGGGCCGAGGCCGAGGGGCGGTTAACAGTGGTGAGGCCGGAAGAACCGGTATTTGTAATCACCCGGGGCTTTCGCCCTTTTCTGAGTGCAGGAACCGGAACCGACCGACTCGGCGGGGCCAGGCTGGGCTATATCGACGAGGGAATATTGCTGCGTGTAACGGGCAAGCAGGGTAATTTATACCGGGTACAACTGGCCGGGAATACCACCGCCTGGCTGGGTGATCAATTTGCCGAGGCAGCGGAAATGGATGGCCTGCCACCTGCACTGCTCACCGGATCTGCCAGTGTGAACCGCAATGGCCGCAAGGACGTGATCACCATAGCCCTGGGCCGGCGGCTGCCCTTCCTGAGCCGGCAGGTTAACAATCCCAATCTGATTGAACTCGACGTTTTCGGGGTGGCATCCAACACCAACTGGATTACCCACCACCTGGCTGCCGAGGGTATAGAAAGCGTTGACTGGAAACAGATTGACCATGATCATGTTCGCTTCTTCATCCGGCTTACCGGCAAACACCACTGGGGGTACAGCATCCGCTATACCGATGCGTCGAACCTGGAGATCCGTGTAAACCGTACGCCGGAAATTGCCGACAGGAGAAATCCGCTCGGGGGGCTCCGGATTCTGGTCGATGCGGGCCACGGTGGCAGTAACGAGGGGGCTATGGGTTCAATGGGTGTAATGGAGCAGGTACCCGCACTCGACATATCAATCAAACTCGAAGAGGCCCTGAAGCGCAAAGGTGCCGATGTTATTATGACCCGTACCGACAACAGCTTTGTGAGCATGGGCGAGCGTCAGCGGGTGGCCATGGAAACCGATCCGCATATATTGCTGAGCATACACCTGAATTCCGTTGGTTACGGAACCAATCCCGAACGGGTTAAAGGCACAAGTACCTATTACCGCCATGTGGGCAATAAGCCCCTGGCCGACCTGCTCTATAAAAAGATGATGGAAACCGGGCTCGGCCAGTTTGGTGTGGTAGGCGGATTTAATTTCACCCTCAACCAGTTCACCGAATTCCCGAATGTACTGCTCGAAACCGGTTTTATCTCACACCCCGAAGACGAGATTAAACTGCTCGATCCGGCGTTTCAGCAACGTCTGGTCGACAAGATCGTGGAAGGGCTGGAGGCGTATTTGAGCAATTAATCTTGAGCCTGCTCCATTTTACATATTCAGGTTCAGAGGTCAGGGGTGTGCCGGCTTGTTACTCACCTGTATTGAAAGCATCCACCGCCTTGCGCACGCTGCCGTGGTCAAGCAGCAGTTTCTTGCCGGTGGCATAATCCACACCGGTAGACTCCATCACCATTTTTGTGCCGCGGTCCACCAGTTTTTCATTGGATAGCTGCATGTCGACCATCTTGTTGTCCTTCACCCGTCCCAGTTTGATCATCACGCTGGTACTGATCATGTTCAGGACCAGTTTCTGGGCGGTCCCGGCTTTCATCCGGGTGCTACCGGTCACAAATTCGGGTCCGACAGGTACCTCAATGGGGTAATCGGCTTCGGCCGAGACCGGGGCATCGATATTGCAGGTGATGCTGCCCGTAACAATGCCGTTTTCGCGGCAGCGTTTCAAACCACCGACCACATAGGGTGTGGTACCTGATGCGGCGATACCGATCACCACATCCGCCGGATTTACATCGTGTTCCTTAAGGTCGTTCCAGCCCATTTCGGGGTCGTCTTCGGCAAATTCCACCGCCTTCCGCATCGCTTTGTCGCCACCGGCCATCAGCCCGATAACGAGTCCGTGGGGTACGCCATACGTGGGCGGGCATTCTGATGCATCCACAATGCCCAGGCGTCCGCTTGTTCCGGCACCGATGTAGAAAAGACGCCCGCCGCTGAGCATGCGGTCAACAATAATATCGACCAGGGGCTCAATGGAGGGGATGGCCTTCTCAATGGAGTATGGGACGGTTTTATCTTCCGCGTTTATGTTTGTAAGAAGCTCTTTTGTCGACATTTTGTCGAGATGGCGGTAGTTGGAGGCTTGTTCGGTTATTTTTTGCATGAGGTGTGCAGGATATAGGAATTTTGGATGATGTAACTGGCAGGGCAGTCATCGGAATGTTACTGCCTTCGGAGGGTAGTTGAAAGTGAAGGGGGCTTGAATGTCCCCTCATGCCCTTCGACTTCGTCCTTCGCTTTGCTCAGGACTGCGCTCAGGGTGACGTTTGTGGGTTTGGCGGTGATAGAGTATAAGATTTTGCATCGGGTTTTTAATTATTAGTCCGGGCTGGAGCCCTTTTCCGAGGAGTACGGATCGCAGCAGATCGGAATGATAATAGGCGACAGAGCCGACGAACCCGACCTGGATCTGTTTGGCCCCCTCATATTTCAGGATATGGCGTTCGATGGCTTCGGTAAAACCCGCCCGCATAATAGATTTTATGTAGGGATGCGTGGCATGTTCACCGGTAAAACGGGCAAAACCGGCCACATAGCGGTTCGGATGCTCTTTTTTATATACATTTTCAAGGATGGTGCTCCGGTTCATATCGAATTGATTCTCCATCGCTTTTTTGAGATCGCCGGGCATTTCACGGTAGAAATAGCTCTGCAGCAGTTTCCGGCCGAAATAGCCCGCGCTGCCCTCGTCACCGAGAATGAAGCCAAGTACAGGTACGTTGTCGATGATCTTTTCGCCATCATAAAGGCAGGTGTTGGCCCCGGTTCCGAGGATGCCGGCAATTCCGCGTTTGTGGCCGCAAACCGCCCTTACTGCTCCAAGAACGTCGCTTTGAACTTCGACCAGCCCGGCACCAAAAACCTTTTTCAGAACATTGTCCAGCATCACTGAGCGGTCATCGCCGGTGCATCCTGCGCCATAGAAGTGGATTTCCGGTACGTTATCGGTACCGATCTCAGGAATCAGCTTTTCACGGAGTATGGCTTCGATGCTCTCTGGCGTATGATAGTAGGGATTGAGGCCGTCGGTAAAGCAGGAGGTTTTCTCACCTGTGGCTGTTACAAGGCACCATTCGGTTTTAGTGGACCCGCTGTCGGCGACAAGCATGGATCCCGCATTGCTGGACATGATTCAGTGTTTGGATGTTGGCTGTTATCTGTTCTCCCGTGGCTTCTTAAAAAGCCACCACGTGCTTCGACTTCGGGCTTCGCCCTGCGCTCAGCATGACGATGTCTGATGTCTGATGTCTCAAAATAACAAGATTTGAATATACGGGTTACGCTTCATTATTTCCGGCATTGCAGGTAATCGGTTTGAGTCATCTGTTAAATGTACTCGTAGAAATCGCGATATATGGTTACTTTGCAACTATATTTTCAATCATACTCCGGTATTCGCTGATAACTGTGCCGGATAACCCCGGACTATTACCGGGTCAGCTGATCATTCCCGACGGATAAAGATTATTTAAATATTTCCCATCAGACCACCTGGAAAAATCATCATTATGGAACATTTGAAACCATTTCTGCCGGCAGTAATTCTGCTGACTCTGTTAACCCTGATGCCCGCACATACTACAGCCCAGCAGGAAGAAGCCCGGGTACTCCGTTTCCCCGCCATCCATGGCAACACCATTGCCTTCAGTTATTCCGGCAATCTCTATACGGTACCGGCGAACGGTGGTGTGGCCCGGCGGATCACATCCCATGAAGGTTACGAAACCTTTCCGCGTTTTTCGCCCGACGGTGCCCATATCGCGTTTACGGGTCAGTACGATGGCAATACCGAGGTGTACCGCATTCCGGCCCTGGGGGGCACGCCCGAACGTCTCACCTACACACCCACCCTCGGCCGCGACGATATCGGCGACCGGATGGGCCCGAATAATGTGGTGATGGGCTGGACCCCCGACGGCGAGCACGTGCTGTTCCGCTCGCGCATGCGGGAGCATAATTCGTTTAAGGGTCAGCTTTACCTGGCCGGAATGGATGCCGGCCTGGTCGAACAGCTGCCATTGCCCCGCGGCGGCTTCTCGTCTTATTCGCCGGATGGCAAGAAACTGGCATATAACCGCATTTACCGCGAATTCCGTACCTGGAAACGGTACCGCGGTGGTATGGCCGACGATATATCGGTATATGATTTCGAGACCAAAGAATCGGTGAATATTACCAAAAATGACTCCCAGGATATCATCCCCATGTGGCACGGAAACCGCATCTACTTTTTGTCGGACCGTGACGAAAACAAAAGGATGAATCTTTTTGTGTACGATTTCGACAGCGGTGAAACCCGCCAACTGACCCGTTTTGAGGAGTTTGATATCAAATTTCCGTCGATAGGCCGCGAAAATATCGTTTTTGAATACGGAGGATATATCTACCGGTTCAACCTGGCCTCGGAGGAGTACCGCAAGGTGCCGGTATTTGTGCACGATGATGCGCTGGCCAGCAGGGGCGGACTCGTTCAGGTGCATGATCAGGTCAGTACCGCATCACCGTCGCCCGATGCGAGTCGTGTGGTTTTCGGTGCCCGTGGCGAGGTGTTCACCGTTCCGGTAAAGAGCGGAATTACCCGTAACCTAACCAATACATCCGGTGTGCATGAGCGCAGTGCGAAATGGTCGCCCGACGGCAAAATGATCGCCTGGATTTCGGATGCATCCGGTGAGAATGAGATATGGGTGAGCGGTCAGGACGGTACCACACCAGCCCTGCAGCTCACCGACGGTGCCGATACCTCCTACATCAATCTGGATTGGTCGCCCGACAGTAAAAAAATCCTCTTCTCCGACAAAATGCAGCGCCTCCGCTATGTGGATGTGGAAACGGAAAGCGTGACCGAGGTGATGCAGGCCGATGCCTGGGAGATTGTATCGTACGACTGGTCGCCCGACAGCCGCTGGATCGCCTATGTGAAACCGGAGGTGGAGAGTATGGCGAAGATCTATCTCTACAATCTGGCGAACCGCGAAACCCATGAGGTAACCGACGGCTGGTATGCATCATCAGGCCCGAGATTCAGCCGCGACGGAAACTATCTGTTTTTCACATCCAACCGGGATTTCAGCCCGACGTACAGCTGGACCGAATGGAACCATGTGTATCAGGATATGGCACGCGTCTATTTTGTAACCCTGCGCAAGGATGTACCCTCGCCGTTCGGATACAGGAATGATGAGGTTTCGATGGATGACAACGGGAACAATGATAAGGCAGAATCACCGGCCGTTGAGGTGAACATCGATACCGACGGATTGCCGCAGCGAATTGTGGCCCTGCCGGTACAGTCATCAAGCTATTTCAACATCAGCCATGTAGGCAACCATGTGTATTATATGCGGAACGGAAGCCGTGATGAGCGCTCCCGGTTGTTATTTTATGATCTGAAGGAGCAAAAGGAGACCGACCTGGGAGCAGTAAACGGCTACATGATCACCGCCGACGGCAAAAAAATGCTGGTTAACCAGAACCGGCAGTGGGCCATGATCAACCTTCCAACCACCCCGTTGAACATAAAGGAGCACATCGATCTGAGCGGGATGCGGATGGAGCTCGACCGCCGCGCCGAGTGGATTCAGATTTTCGAGGAGAGCTGGCGTCAGATGCGCGATTATCATTATGCCCCGAATATGCATGGCGTGGATTGGGAAGCAGTGCGCGAGACCTACCGTCCGCTGGCCGAAAGTGTACGCCACCGGCACGATCTCACCTATGTGATCGGCGAAATGATCGGCGAGCTGAATACAGGCCATGCCTATGTTGGCGGAGGTGACGTACCCTCGCCCGACCGGGTGCAGATGGGCATGCTCGGCGCGCAGCTGAGCCGCGATGAAAACACACGAAATTACCGGATTGACCGGATACTGCAGGGGCAGAACTGGGTCTCATCGAGGCGGTCGCCTCTTACAGAGGTCGGAGTGGATGTAAGCGAAGGCGATTATATTGTGGCGGTGAACGACCGTCCGGTAAGCGATATGCGGAATATCTACCAGTCGCTGATCGGCCTGGCCGACAAAACGGTGAAACTGCATGTGAACAGCCGTCCGTCGATGAACGGGGCACGTGAAGTGCTGGTGAAGCCCATCGCCGACGAGGCCCAGCTCTACTACTACAACTGGGTGCAGGACAATATCCGGAAGGTAACGGAGGCCACCGATGGCCGCGTAGGATACATCCACATTCCGGATATGGGACCGGCAGGACTGAACGAGTTCATCCAGCATTTCTACCCGCAGATCCGCAAAGAGGCCCTCATCATCGATGTGAGGGGCAACGGGGGCGGGAACGTTTCGCCCATGATCATCGAGCGTCTGCGGCGGGAAATGGCCATGGTAGGCAAGGCCCGTAACGCTGCCACCACGGTAAATCCGGCCGGTACAATGATTGGCCCTATGGTGACCCTGATTGATGAATTCTCGGCATCCGACGGCGACATCTTCCCCTACCGGTTCCGCAAGCACGACCTTGGCCTGATCATCGGCAAGCGCAGCTGGGGTGGTGTGATCGGTATCCGCGGTTCGCTACCAATCGTGGATGGCGGCTATCTCAACAGACCCGAATTCGGGCTCTATGATACAGAAGGGAAAGAGTGGATCATCGAAGGCTATGGTATCGATCCTGATATTGAAGTCGAAAACGATCCGGCCAGGGAGTGGGCCGGCGAAGACCAGCAGCTGAACAGGGGTATTGAGGAGATCCTGAAAAAACTGGAAGAAAACCCGGTTGGGCTGCCCGAACCGCCGCCATACCCGGTGAGGAATTAGGAATTACCAGGAAATGTTACGAAAAATTAGATATAGTTCAGGATGACCTAATAAATAATGTTGGGTCATCCTGGCTTCAATACACCCGGTCAATTATATCCTATGAAATGCTAATGATATCGACATAGGCTATGTGTAATAATTGTGATGAAACCTAAAAAGATTGATTATAACTTGAAATCAGACCAAAGTGGATAAATAAGATATTACCAGCCTTTATAAGGGATTATTGAGTGCTTATGTCCAATTGTTACATCAAGATATCGATGAATTAAGAACTGAGCGGCATGTGACGGTTTGTCAACTACTGATCTAAGTTCCATGCATGATAACGTATACAGTATAATGGGTGGATTCTGATGCCCCCATGAGTGAGTCGATCTATAACGATCTGAAAAAAAACCTGGCCCGAGGCCGATCTGGTTATCGGTATGCAATCGGCCTACGAGTTGGCAGACACCGATCCGGATCGGGCACTGGAGCTCGTTGATGATCTCGAGGGCCGTTTTTCACGTTCTCATGGTATAGAAAGATTCAGTGCGCTTCGCGGGCTGGCCGAGATGAAGGCCCGGGATGATCATGCTAAAGAGGAGGCTACCGGTTCTGTTCAGCAGGTGAGTCAAACGGTTCATCCGGCTCATCATGAAAATGAGGAAGGAATGCCCGTCGATTTTACCCCGACCAGCTATCCCAATCCTTTCAATCCCGTGACTACGATCCGGTATACCCATGCCGAGCGCTCCGATGTTGTGATTGTTGTCTTTGATGTCCTGGGTAAACGTGTGAATCAGCTGGAACGAGGCATAATGGAGCAGGGTGTTTATCAGGTATCTTCTGATGGTACCTCGTTGGCCAGCGGAATCTATCTGATACGGCTTCGAACCGGAAACAAAGTGTTAACTCATAAGATACATTTGTTGAAATAAGGGGGCCTGCAATGAAACATTCATTCATCATAATAATGTTGATCATGGCGTTCGGAACGGTTCGTGCACAACAAACCGACTCCCTTGAGTACGCCCTGCCGTTCTATCCCATTCAGATTGGCAATGAGTGGCATTATTATGACCCCGGGGGATTTGAGCCACCACCACATTGATTATATACAAAAATACAGGTGGTTAAAGACACGTTGATTCAGGATCAAAAGTATCACATTCTACATCACCGTGACTGGATACAAACCTGGGAACATTGGGATCAGTAGGTGCCCTGAAATGAGGAAGGGACCTTTATGTATGAACGCGTTGACTCTTTAACCGAATTCTGGCCTGCCGGTCACTTGTACCCGTTGCCATGTCCGGATCCAGTTGCATACCACATTCCGGCTAGTACTGAAAAACGAAGATGCCGGCACAGTCGAAGCCGGGCCGGACCGAATGGTTTGCTCGATGGGTTCAAAGGGTATTTGCAAACCGATGGTCTATTCGTTTTTGGCCATCAGCAAAAAGCATCAGGTCGATCCCTACCAGTGGCTTCGCCATACGCTGGAAAAGATCAATACTACGAAGTACAATGAGGTGCGGTCCCTGTACCCTCAAAACTTGAAGTCAATACGTAGTTCGTAGGACGGATACGCTACAACGTCAACAAGGAGATTGTCTTCAACTTCATGGGCAGGAAAGATTCCAGGATGAACGTGACGAATAAAAAGTTGCTACCTGGAATATTCAATTACTACAAAATTGCCAAGATCCATTATTCTTCTTTTATATCCTTCAATCTCGTTAGGTAGTTTTTCAATCTCTTTTTGAAATGACTCAGTCTCACTCATGTTATCCTCGCGATATGTTGATACATGATTAACGAATACAATAAGTTATTAAATTTAAACGTTAAATCGTGTTTCATTATGGATAAAGTATAGGAGTTATTTGCTTAGCCCCTTCTGTCTGTAATTAATATACGTTCTGTTTTCCAAAGCCGATAATGCACATATTTCGTACAATACTAATCCCGGAAGTGATGCGTTAATTAGAATATCGACATCAATACTCCGTGATTGTCGGTTGGATAACACCTGATGCCGCCGGTCTGCCCAGACCGGCGGCATGTTTTTTATAACGAACCTTATGTTGATTTAATAACCCGAATAACTTCTTTGAAGTCGTTGCTGGTTTTCATCCGGTATGTTGTTCAGTTTATTCCAGGTATATCGAATTTCCTCAAGTACAATAAGCTTCTCTTCAGGTGTTCTTGATCTGCAGAATGCCATGTCATCATCTGCCTGCCGGGTATTGTTAAGATCGTATATTTTAATCTGCTTACTCATGCATTATAGTCGGATCGTATTTCGTAAATATAAGAATTCGGTATGTTTAATAACACGGAATGACTCCTCCGCCTTTTTTCCTATTTTCACTACCATGCCATCACAAAAATCACTTCCACGGAAAACGGCTCAGCAAAAAGAGCGTGCGAGCGAACTTCTTGCCAGGCTTTATGAGTACTATCCGAACCCCTATTGCGCACTAAACTATACCAACCCGTTCGAGTTGCTGGTAGCCACCATTCTGAGTGCCCAGTGTACGGATGAGCGGGTTAATATAGTTACGGGAAACCTGTTCCGTGACTATCCTACACCGCAGGCATTCGCCGATGCTGATCTGCAGGAGCTGGAGGAGGCGGTCCGGTCGACCGGTTTCTACCGCAACAAGGCCAGAGCCATCAAAGAGACGGCGCAGCGGGTGATTGCCGAATTCAACGGTGAGGTACCCCGTACCATGGATGAGCTTCTCTCCCTGCGCGGTGCGGCCCGGAAAACGGCTAATGTGGTACTGGGTAACGCGTTTGGAATTAACGTTGGCGTAGTGGTAGATACACATGTGAAACGGCTTTCAAACCGGTTCGGCCTGACCAGGCACAAAAGCAATACCGACAAGATCGAGCAGGACCTGATGGCCCTGTTCCCGCAGGAGGAGTGGACAAATCTGTCTCACCTGTTCATCATGCACGGGAGAGCGGCCTGCAAGGCACGGTTTGCGAAAGCACCCGACCACGAGATCTGTAAAACGTTTGGAATTAAGTGCGAATGTCAAAAAATGCGCAAAAATGGCTGATAATCTGTTTAATTCGGTAACCGAACCGGTTCCGCCCGTTCGGCACGACATCGAACTCATTGCCGTTGAGGATTCCGGCCGCGATTACATCTACCTGCACGACGGGATGGGCTATGCCACACCGAATATAGTGCTTGATCGTGATTTTGCCGGAGTACTTCATTTTTTTGACGGTAAACGGAGCATAACCGACATCATCAGTGAACTTTCGAACGGAACAGATGCAGGCTCCGGTGCCACATCCGGCGGTAACGGCAAAGCAGACAGTGGCCTCGATGGAAACAGGTACCCTGAAAGCACCGCTGATGGAGAAGCGGATACAGATGCCCCGGCGATGCGCCTGCTCGACGTGATCCGCTACCTGGATGAAAACGGTCTGTTGCAGTCGCCTTTTTATCGTGAAAAGAAGCGCGAAACGGAGGAATCATTTGAGGCAGCCTCCATCAGGATGCCGGTCTGCGCGGGCTCATCCTACCCTGAATCGCCTGAAGCTGTACGCACGATGTTTGACGCCGCTTTTAACAGGGTTAATCATCATCAGATTGCCGGCATAAAAGCCCTGTACGCTCCCCATATCGACATCCGTGTAGGGCTGGATGTGTATGCCAGTGCGTTTGGACCCTTGAAGAACATGCAACCGAAGCGGGTTGTGATCCTGGCCACATCCCACTACTCGGGGCTGTATTATCCGTATTACGATAACCTGCCCTTTATGGTAAGCCTGAAGGATTTTCAGACCCCATTCGGCCTGCTCAAAAACGACAGTGAATTCTGCGAACTTCTGGCCGGTGCGGGTGATGAAGCGGGTGTGACCCTGCGCGACCGTTCTCATCGTGTTGAACACAGTATCGAGTTGCATTTGCTGTTCCTGCAATACCTGTGGGATCACGATTTCAGCATTGTGCCGGTGCTTGTTGGTCCCCTCGAAGAGCTGATGTACATGAACGGCAGCTATCAGTCGGGGCAGATTGAAAAATTCAGTGAGCGGCTGCGGTCACTGCTGGATGATGACACCCTGGTTCTTATCAGCGGCGATCAGGCCCATATAGGTAAAAAGTTCGGCGACCGTGTGCCGGCTTCAGAGCTTTTTGAGGATGTACGTGCATTTGACAGGCAGTTTCTGGATCATGCTGCCGCCGGTTCGGCGGAGGGTATTCTTGAGCAGGTAAGGGCTATATCGGATGAATACCGGATATGCGGGTTTTCCCCGCTATATACCTGGCTGAAAACGGCTGGCAGTGCAAAGGGAAAGGTAACAGCCTATGATTTGTGGGATGAGAGGGAAAGGGAGAGCGCGGTGAGCTTCGGGGCGGTTTTGTTTACTGTATGACATGAAATAGCTTGTCAACTGCCGGTTAGGAAAAGCAAAAAAGTAAGGGGTTGATGGATTAGTGCTCATTCATATGAGAACAAAAAGTAAAAATCGATGTATACACAGTGGGATTAAAATTTCTTAATAATATTTATATTTAAATATTAAGATTTTTTTATATTAGCATCATCCTGCCAGCCTGTTCTTTACTTAAAATCATCCACTATTCATCAAACATCATCTGCTATGGGACGAGGTCTTGCATTTATATGTACCGGTATGGTATTTATCTTCGGGATTATACAACTGGGCATCTCAAATCGTCACAACTCGGAAACGGGTATCAACATAAGTTATGCCAACTGGGTACAGGCGCGCAATGTTGCGGCTTCCGGTGCCGATGTGGCCATTATGGAGCTTGTAAACGATAAAACATGGAATGAGCCCCTTGATCTTCAGCTTGGAGGCTATACAGCGAATGTATCTGTAATCAGGCCGGCCGATGATCCTGATCTTGGTGAAGATCAGACTCGCATCGTATCGGTTTCAACTATAGGCAATCGCTCGGCCACGGTTAGTTCACTGTTGCAGGAGCGGAGCCCCCTGCCGGATATTGAAGGCGCCATTGGTATTTACAGCGAAGAGGTAGATCTTACGTTTTCAGGGGCGGGGTTTACCATCGACGGTACAGACGGCGAAACAGATCCCTCAAAAATGAAATATGGCATTGCCGCAGGTAACAGGGAGGTTTTTAATGTTCTGAATGACAAACTCAGTGTGAATCAGAAAAACATGATCACGGGTCTCAACGGAAGATCAAGCATTGGCCAGGTCAAAGACAGGAACCAGGAATTGATTGACCTGATAACCTGGTACAGGGAGATTGCACAAGTGCCCGGTATGGGGAATTATTTTGACGGGAGTGTTGAATTTACGGGTGCCGATAATTTTGGCACTACAGACAGCATGCAGGTGACCTATGTTGCCAATACGATGACCATTAAGGGAAATGTTAGCGGCGCCGGCATACTAATAGCAGAAAATCTTGATCTGCGAGGCGGCGGCGGCAGTTTGAATTTTGACGGACTGATCATTGTAATGGGCCGGGCCAGTATTGTTGGAAACATTGACATTGAAGGTGCCGTGCTGTTCGGCGGAGAAAAACCGCTCATCTACATTGAAGCAAAGGGAAGTTTCGATATCAGCTACAACAGTGAGTCACTTGAGGGTATCTCACCCTATCTGAAAAGTTCAGGGGTACCTGTTGATCTGCCTCTGGAACTGGTATCAATATTCGAATAGGTTGAGTCAGAACCGTTTCATGACCTGATTTGAAACGTATTAAGGCCGCAGTTACCTTGCTCTGTTTTGTTAAACCGGTTTTTGACGGAAAGAGATCATGCCGGGAGTACTAATTGTTAAAAATGGGGTTATTTTGCGGCACGTGATCCGGTTCAAACCAAATGATGCAGCATGAAAAAAATTATTGCCGTACTGGTACTGTTCATTGTAATACTTACGGGAATCGTGCTTGTGAAAACGCTGAGCCTTCAATCCCGGCAGATTGAGGTTGATCCGGTATCCATGCCCGATTTTGATTACGAGGAAGCGGCCGGGCGCCTGGGCGGGGCAATCCGCATCCCGACGATCTCCCCGGAGGATACTTCCCTGCGGGATGTGGCTGCTTTTGAAGCGTTCATCCGGTTTGTCGGTGAAAATTTCCCGCTTGTTCATCGCAGGCTGCAACCCGAACTGGTAAACAGGTACGGCCTGCTGTACACCTGGCCGGGTACGGACGAGTCGCTTGATCCGTGGTTACTGACGGGCCATTATGATGTGGTGCCTGTTGAGCCGGCATCCCCGGTTTCTGAAACGGATACATCCACCTTCAAACTGTTGCACCGCTCCATAAAAGCGTACTACCCGGATGCGCTTGTAGCTCCCTACCTGGTTCTGGGCGCCACCGACGCCCGCCATTACACCGGCCTGAGCGACCAGGTATTCCGGTTTATGCCGGTATCGCTTCAGAACGATGACCTTGCCCTGCTTCACGGTATAAATGAACGAATATCGGTACGTGAGTACGCCCGTTCGATCGCTTTCTACCGTCATCTGATCCTGGAGATGGAGAACCTGTGACCTCATCCCCGAAAAAGGTGATCATTGTCGGAGCAGGTGCTGCGGGACTCACTGCGGCTATATTTGCCGCCGGAGCCGGAGCAGGCGCCCGGGTCACCCTGCTTGAACGCACCGACAAGGCCGGGAAGAAAATCCTGATGTCGGGTGGGACCCGCTGCAATGTATTGCCGGTAACCATGGAACGGAGTGATTATTTTACGGGTTCGTCCCCCAATCTGATGAAACGCATCATCCGGTCGTGGTCGCTCGATGCCTGCAGGGAGTGGTTTACCGGGCACCTCGGTTTGAAACTTGCCTGTGAAACCTCATCCAATAAATGGTTTCCGGAAAGCAATTCAGCCAGAGAGGTTCGTGATGTACTGCTGAACAAAGCTCTTGACAGTGGTGTGAGCGTAGTATATAACGCACCGGTCAGCCGGATTGAACGGCGGAAGGAGATGTGGGTGGTGCACATTGAACCAAAAGGAGCCCGTGAGACCCGTGGCAGAGGCAGGGTAAAAGCTGCGGAAACACAGACAATGGAATGTGATGCCCTTATTATCGCTTCGGGCGGCCTCTCCGTGCCGTCGATCGGAACGGACGGCATGGGTCACCGTTTCCTTGAAAAGGCGGGTCACCAAACCACGCCGGTCTATGCGGCCCTCACCCCGCTCACCGGGTCAGATGCCGGGCACAGGCAGCTGGCCGGAGTAAGCCTGGATGTGCAGCTGAGCGTGTACCGGGAGGGGCGGAAAGTGGCGGAGTCGAACCGTTCCGGTTTCCTGTTCACGCATCGGGGCTACAGCGGACCGGCGGTTCTGGATGTATCACATTACCAGGTCCTTGCCATGGAACACGGGCATCCGGTACCGGAGTACCGGGTGAACTGGGAGGGAACCGGCCGGGAAACCTGGGAGCAACGGCTGATCGCGGGTAAGGGAAACGTTGTCTCGGTTCTTAAGAACCATCTGCCTAACCGCCTCGCCGATGCACTTTGCCTCGATGCGGGGGTAACCGGCAGGAATTGCGCCGAACTGGGTCGCAACGACCGGAAAAAGCTGTTGCAGCTCCTCACGGAGTATCCGCTAGAAATTTCGGGTCACGAGGGCTATAAAAAGGCGGAGGTGACAGGCGGCGGCGTTCCTCTCGGCGAGATCAACACCGCGACGCTTGAGAGCAGCATCCACCCGCGGCTGTATTTGTGTGGTGAAATACTCGATGTGTTCGGACGAATTGGCGGGTTCAACTTCTACTGGGCCTGGGTAACAGGGCGACTGGCCGGTCTTAGCGCCGCGAAGGCCGGAAACTGACCGGGGCTTACAGGGGTTTTGTTTGCCTGAAAAATCTATATCCGTTCAGGTTTTTTTGGGTTATAAGAATTATTATAGATACAGCCGTTATAAACGCGAAAAAGCAGGGCCTGAATGGTTAACCTTCGGCAAACTGGCGCCAATAATGTATTGAACCAGCTTATGCCCGTCACAGAAAATTCCAAATGAAAATATCAGGTATACACCATTATGCCATCGTTGTAAGCGACCTGGAAAGCTCTGTCGGCTTTTACAGGGATGTTCTGAATCTTGTTGAAATCCCGATCCCGGAGACGTTCTATGCCGCCGGTATCTCTGCGCGCTGGATTGCCGTTGGATCCGGACAAATACATCTCATCTGTGGTGATGAACCGCAAACAGCCAGCCGCCGCCATGCTGCCCTGATGATTGAGGATGCAGCCACGGCCCGGCAAATGCTGATGGATAAGGGGTACATGGTTCGTGAGACGACCCCGATTCCGGGTTACGACCGTTTTTTTACTGCCGATCCGGATGGAAACCGGTTGGAATTGATCCAATCGTTATCATGATATGAATTTAAATCTAACACCCTGATGCTTCTGAACAGTCGAATAGTACCCGATACCGGTTATGCCGGAAAATTTTCCCGATCCGTAAGAAGAATTCGTGAAGGCACCCGTGTACTGCCATGTGCTGCCAGCCTTGCAGCTATACTAACCATGGCCATGCTCCTGATGGCCTGCTCGAACCAGGTATCTGTGCCGGAAGTGCAACGCATTATAGACCGGTCAATAGAAGTGCACGGCGGCGACCGCTACCTGAGATCGGAGATCACGTTCACCTTCAGGGACATCCACTACCTGGCACGGCGAGAAAACGGGTTGTATTCATACGAACGCCGGTTTACCGACGAACGGGGTACCATTCATGATGTGTACAATAACAGCGGTTTCAACCGCACTATAAGCGGTGAACCTGAGCCCCTCGACGAAGAATATACCGGGCGTTACCGACGCAGTGTGAACTCGGTTATCTATTTTGCCCTGCTTCCCTATGCATTAAACGATCCGGCCGTAAGAAAGAACTACCTCGGTCGCGAGATCATCGGGAACAGCGACTATCACAAGATCGAAGTCACTTTTGAACAGGAAGGCGGCGGCCGCGATTTCGAGGATGTATTCGTGTACTGGATCCATCCCGAAACCTATACAATGGATTATATGGCCTACGAGTATTTCACCGATGGGGGAGGAATCCGCTTCAGGCAAGCCCTGAATCCCAGAGAAATTGGCGGTATCCGGTTTGCAGACTACAATAATTACCGCCCGGTAAGCGAAACCGACACCGTCTACGATATGGGGGCCGCTTTCGAAGAGGGCCGCCTCGAACTGGTCTCGATTATCAGCCTGGAAAACATCCGGGTTGAAGGCCTCTAACAGGGCAATCCCCCCAGGCGACCGTCAGGAGTCCGGAGCAAGGCCTGAGCGCAATGTAGTGAATCCGTAGGGTGAAGCAGAGGTCCCTGAAGAGTCACAGGCATGTTCACTGAAGAAAAGACATGCCAATTCTATCCCACTACTGTACGCTATTAATCACTCAAATCCCATACCCTTTAACCGGTCTCTGAAGTATCCGATTTCCAGATACGGATACAGGTTCTCGCCAGGGCAAACCGTGCTGGTCGCATAATCCCTGTGCCCGCCTATCACATCCGTTGTAAGATTGAAACGCCGGGCCATCAGGGCCATGAGTGAAGTGACCGCATCGATCTGGGCCTGATTAGGTTCAACCAGCTCAAAATTGCCAAGCACGCAAATCAGGGCATGCCCGGTTGGATCGTAATCGGTGTTGGTGTCGCCGGGAATCAGCACGCTGCGCCCCTCGTAAATCCGTCCCTGCGGATCGATCAGGTAGTGGTAGGGCAGATCAATCCAGTTGCGGTCGCTGCGTGACCAGCTTTGCAGGTTTCGCAGGTAGGTTGGGGTATCGGCTGTGTCGGCGAAGGTTACACCACCATGGTGCAGGGTGATGTAACGCAGTTCGTGGGGTTCAACCTCTGTATCGAACGCGATGCGCTCACCACCCCATACCTCCTGCAGGATGATGCCCGATTCGACGATCTCAGGGTTGAAATCGGCCGAATGTGAACAAGACAGTATAAGGATCAGGGATACTATGAAGGGTATGGAAGACTGGTGGTTCATAATTCGGACTGGATGGGTCTTATTGTTTTTAGGGGAAAGAAAAAGTGAAAGTTTGTTTGAGGGTAAGCCGTTATTAGTGCGGCCCCGGGGGAGGGAGAAACTCTTCAAGGACCTTCGCCATGCCCTTCGACTTCACTGCGTTGCGCTCAGGCCATGCTCAGGACTCTTGAAGGTTTCCGTTTATAGTCTTGAAGGTTTCCGTTTATACTATTCGTTATCGGGTTGGCCGGGTACTTCATCGCCCTCTTTCTTTTTGCCGAATTCGGGATCAAGCGGGATGAAGTAGGTGATGATGAAGGCGGGTATGGTCGCGATCAGAACCCAGATGAAGAAGTTCTGATACCCGATAATCTCCTGTATCCAGCCGCTCACCATGCCGGGAATCATCATGCCAAGTGCCATGAAGCCAGTTGTGATGGCGAAGTGTGCGGTTTTGTGCTCACCTTCGCTCACATAGATCATGAAGAGCATGTAGGCGGTAAAACCGAATCCGTAACCAAACTGCTCAATGGCCACACAGATGTTGATGATGAGGAAATCACTCGGCATGGTTGTTGCCAGGTAAATATAGACCGCGTTGGGCAGGTTAATGGCAATCACCATGGGCCAGAGCCAGAATTTGAGTCCGTGCCGGGCCGCCATGATGCCTCCCAGAATACCGCCGAAGGTGAGGGCCAGGATGCCTACGGTACCGTACACAAAGCCGACCTCGCCGGTGGTCAGGGCGAGCCCGCCCACTTCCTGCGTATCGAGCAGGAAGGGTGATGCCAGTTTTACCAGTTGTGCCTCGCCCAGGCGATAGAGCAGCAGGAAAGCGATGATGACCAGAATCTTGTCCTTACGGAAGAACAGGGCGAAAGTGCGGAAGAACTCGGTCAGAATGCTCTTGCCTCCGTTGCTGATGGCGGGTTTGTCGGCCACCGGATAGGGAAGGATCAGTTTATGGTACACAAAGAAGAAGAGGAACATGCCGCAGAGCAGGAAGAAGGTGATAGACCATGCAAGGGGGATATTTCCGGAACGCGCAGCAAAACTGGCGGATGTGGCGAAATCGAGTTTCGGGTCGATTTGTATGACTGCCATCACAGGCTGCGTCCAGTTGTTCCGGGTGATCACGAATCGATCACCTTCGATGAGCGAGATACTGGTATCACCCGATTCACGGCCAAAATTGACCACCACTTCCTCGTCGGCGGGAGGCGGCCCCGACAGCCGGAAGTAGACCACGCCGAGGTTGCCGCGTGTGTCTTCGAGCAGCATTTCGTCTTCGGGCGGACCAAAATTGCGCCTCAGGAAAGATTCAAGCGGACTTGCCACAAACCGGCTCCACCACGAAGCCTCCAATTCGGTTGTCGGTCGGGCGTCGCCGACCTGACGGTCGAGCAGTTCCGCCTGGTAGAAATTGTGACGGGTATTCCAGCGCCGGCTGAAGGCAATGAGCGAATCGGCGTACTCTTTCTGTACGCGTTCCGTAGAAACTTCGAGTATTTTGGGATAGGTGATGATGCGCAGGTCACCATTGATGCCGGAATCGAAAGTGAGTGAATCGGGATGGATGAACATAGACTGTTCGACAGCGGTACTGGTTCGCACATCAACATTTACGGTATCGAGTCCGCTGTTGCTTTCGATGTATCCGGCCAGGATTATGAGCAGCCCCTGCCCGGTAATCATCGCGATTCTGTAGAAGGTACTTCTCACCCCGACAAACCAGGCCTGATCGTGTTTGGAAAGGCCCAGCATGTAGAAACCGTCGGCGGCGATGTCGTGCGTGGCAGAACTGAAGGCGAGCAGCCACATAAAGGCCAGTGAATACTTGAAAAAGTCGGGCATGGGAATGGTCAGGGCTACCCCGCCGAGTCCGGCTCCGACGAGCAGCTGCATGGCGATGATCCATGCCCGTTTGGTCTTAACCAGGTCGACCAGCGGACTCCAGAGCGGTTTGATCACCCACGGCAGGTACAACCAGCTGGTATACAGGGCGATATCGGTATTCGATATACCCAGCCGTTTGTACATGATTACGGAAACCAGCATCACAACCACATAGGGGATGCCCTGGGCAAAATAGATCGTGGGAACCCATGCCCACGGATTCCTGAAGGTTGGTTTATCCTTCGCCATAGGTTAAAACCTTTAGTAAGTACAGGTCCGGTAAATCCCTGTTTCCATAAAAGTCTGTACCGATCTGCAAGATGAAAACAGGGTTGTCCGTTCCAGTAAAGTGATGATAATCAGATGGCGGTCGGGCCGTCTGTTTGGAGTAATTATACGTGTAACAAAAAAAGGATTTTGTTCAGATAAAAAAACACCCCGTTTGTGCGGGGTGTTTTAAGAATACTCTGTTAAAAGTGCCAGCGCACAAACAGCTCCATTGCTTCGTATTCGGCGAGGCCGAGGTCGTCGTAGGCCTGTGCGGTAGCACGGTTTCGGTCTTCGGCGCGCTCCCAGAATTCACGGCTGTCGCTGCCCTGGAATACGGGTCCGTCTTTTTGAGAGCGGTGCCGGAAAATAGCCTGGCGCTTCCTTATCAGCTCATCGGGACTGATTGGCACGGCCATGTCGGCACGGTCCACATCCCATTCAGCCCAGGCCCCGCGGTAGAACCAAACGTAACAGTCTTTTGCCCAGTCGTCGTCTTTACAGATGCGCATCGCCTCCATTACGGCGTTCAGGCAAACCCGGTGTGTTCCGTGCGGATCGGCAAGATCGCCTGCCGCGTAAACCTGGTGAGGTTTGACCTTTCTGAGCAGCTCCACGGTAATCTGAATGTCTTCCTCACCCAGCGGTTTTTTCTTCACACGGCCGGTCTCATAGAAGGGAAGGTTCATGAAGTGGATGTGTTCATCTGTGATTTTACAGTAACGGGCTGCTGCTTTGGCTTCATTCTGGCGGATCAGGCCCTTGAGTTGCCGGAGTTCAACCGAGTCAATATCACCCTGTTTTTTGTTCTGTATATGGCTGAGCATACTTTCATATAGGCTCATTACATCCTTTTTCGCCAGACCGTACGCAGAACTGAAATCGCTTACGAAATCGGCGAACTGCAGGGCGTATTCATCATATACGGCGATGTTACCGGAGGTCTGATAGGCAACATGCACCTCATGACCCTGATCAACCAGCCTGAGCAGAGTACCACCCATGGAGATAACATCGTCGTCGGGGTGCGGGCTGAAGATGAGGGTCCGTTTCGGATATGGTTCAGCACGTTCCGGTCGCTGGCTGTCGTCAGCATTCGGCTTGCCGCCCGGCCATCCGGTAATGGTGTGCTGCAGCATATTGAATACCCGGATATTGATATTGTATGCCGGGCCGTGTTCGGTTACCAGCTCTCCGAGACCGTATTCATTATAGTGCTCATCAGTGAGTTTGAGAACCGGTTTGTCTACCTTCTTGCACAACCAGACAACGGCTGAACGCATAAGGGCGGGTGTCCAGTCGCACGGCCCCACCAGCCAGGGTGTCCTGAAACGGGTAAGCTCACTTGCAGCGGCATCATCCAGTACAAAAACGGAATTGGGGTGGTTCTGTAGGAAGGATGAAGGTACCTGCTCGGTCACTTCTCCTTCAACTGCTACCCGTACAATAGGGGCTTTTGCCTCGCCCCAGGCCATCAGGATGATGCGCTTGGCCTGCAGGATGGTGCTTACCCCCATGGTAATGGCCCGGCGGGGCACATTTTCCTCGCCGAAGAAATCTCCGGCGGCATCAAGACGGGTGAGCCGGTCGAGAGTTATCAGACGGGTGCGGGAATCCCTTTTGGATCCTGGTTCGTTAAACCCGATATGGCCGGTGCGGCCGATACCGAGAATCTGTATGTCGAGACCACCCAGTGACCGTATCTTTTTCTCATAATCCATGCAGAAATCAAACACCTTCTCGCGCGGCAGGGTACCGTCGGGTATGTGGATGTTCTCCGGTTTGATGTCGATATGGTCGAACAGGTTTTCATTCATGAACCGGACATAGCTCTGCAGGGCTTCCGGGTCCATGGGGTAATACTCGTCGAGATTGAAAGTTATAACATTTTCAAAACTCAGCCCTTCTTCACGGTGTATGCGGATAAGTTCATCATACATCCGGGTAGGGGTGGAACCGGTGGCAAGGCCGAGTACAACGGGCTTCCCCTCAGATTTCCTGGCCCGGATAAGATCGGCGATTTCCTCGGCAACAGCTGTGGACGCATCCACTGAATTTTCATATATTTCAGTGAATATTTTTTCGTACTGCTGCTCCTCGGTGATTTGTGGATTTTCTTTTAACATGTCAGAATTGATTAATAAGTTCGGGAATAATTTCTGCCAATTCTGGAGCATCGAAGGTTGGAATGCAACTCTTTGACCTGCCCCCGTTGCCATTAGCATCACGGAGCCGGAAAAATCGCAATTTTTTAAGCTAATTCAAAGGTGGGTATTGAGTATTAGCCAACGTCATGTAGAGCGCTCCACTACGTTCCGCTGCGCTACCATGACGTTTGTGTGGGCACTTCCCCATTCCCTATTCTATTGTTCTACTGTTCAGTTGTTCAGTTGTTCAAAACCTCGGCAGCGGCCAGCTCCTCTTCCCTCAGCCTCTCCTGTTCCTGAAGAAATTCTTCGCGCTGCCGTATCCGTTCGCGTTCCAGATCATCTTCAGGTTCGAGCTGATGTTCCCAATCGAATTCCCGGCGGTACCATGACAGCTCATCACCCCGGGTTTCCAGTACCGTGTACCCCGGATTGAATCCCCGCCAGTTGCCGCCCCACCAGGCCGCACTCACGCTCTGGCTGGTGATGTACCAGATCCCGTTAAAGTAAAAATCCTCGATCTGATGGCTGTGACCCTGCAGTACGGCTTTCACATTGTGTCTTTCCAGGATGTGGCGGAAGGGGAGGTTATCCGCAATTACCATGTGGTTCATGGCGGGCAGGTTGGGATCGGCATTGATCTGACCGATATGGCAGAATGCCGCAATATGCAGCAGACAAACGGTGGGCCTGCCCGCAGCAGCACCCAGGTCGTAACGGAGCCACTCGAGCTGCTCCGTACCCAGACGAGGTTCGTAGGATGGCCCGTGTTCAGCCTCGACACGGTGTATGGTATCCAGAACCACGAAATGCCAGTCGCCGTGATCAAAACTGTAGTAACTGCGATCCATACCGAGGCGGTCCATGATCATTTTGTGCCCGAGGTCGGGATCATCCACCGGGACTTTGCGTCGGGAGTTCAGGCCCAGTACGTCGTGGTTGCCGATGCAGTTGTAGTAGGGGATGCCCATCGAATCGGTGATGGTTTTGTAGAGTTCAATCTGGTCGGCAAACTCATCTTTTTCGTTGTAGAGGCCGTCAAAGGCCATATCGCCACCCATCAGGCTGAAATCGGGAGTACGCTCCATCGCCTTTACCGATTCGATGCAGGCCCGGTAGCCCTCATGCCCCTTCCGTTTTCGCCGCACATGCATATCGGTCATGTGCAGGAACGTGAAATCGGCATCACGGCGCGCCGGCTGTGCCGGGGTGAACCCTCCGAGCAGGGCCATCCCTGCACCACCGGCGGTGAGCGTTTTCATAAAGTCCCTGCGGGAAAGACCGTTGCCGGAGATGTGGCAGGTTGCTGCCGGCCCGTTGCTGTGGTTGTTTCCGTTAAATATTCTGTTTTTGGATGATGATCTGCTCATAACACTATGGGTTTTTAAGTTGAAATGGGGGTGTGGAACAATGGATGGCCCCATCAGTAGCGGTTATCCTGAAAAAAAGTTGTTCTGCCGGCACGCCGGCTCTTGCACCCAGGCGTACACGTGTTTGTTCATTGACGGGAAGACGGAGTCCGGTTCCCGCGGGGATGCGGCCAATGAATGTTGTAAAGGCGGAGTCTGCGGCCACATCCACCGAATAGAAAACCGGTTCTGCAGTAAGCGGATGCATACGGTTCCAGTAAACTTCGTGCCCGTTGCCGGACGGTAGCGTGCGCGACACATCCTGCGTTCCGGACCCGGAGGCATCACACGACCATCCCGATGGGTAAAGGTGTGCACGGACGCCACCGTTGGGCGATCCGACCGTTTCGAGGGTTACATAGAGCAGTCCCGCAGCCAGTGCTTCGGTTTCCGTTGTGCTGAGGGTCCGGGTCAGTTCGAGTCTGCCCGTATTCTGAATATGGCCGGGCGATCCGGTTTCCGGGGCACGGCTTCCTGATAAGTGCAGACCGGTTTCAATGTCAGAGCGTATCGTACGGGCCAGAACCCGCCCGTTTTCGGCAGGAGTGCCCATTCTCAGGGAAATTCCGGTTATGACACTCAAAAAATCATCAAACTTCACAATAATATGCAGATCACCGTTATTGAAGGTTGCGCTGTAACGGGCCTCTCCGGTGCGGGCATCCGGCATTGAGGCCCGGGTGTTGAACGCTGACAAGATTCCGGTGTATACTGAACGGGGATGAAGTCCGACGCGCGTAATGTGCCCGTTTACACCCCGGATGTACCTGGGCAGTTCATCCTCGCTGATGGCAGACCAGTCATCAGGGTTGAATGATGACCTGCGGATTTGGTACGGAGCGGATTCGGAACCTGCAGCCTCGGGCCGGAGCATGTCCGTGAGCAGCGCCTGCTCTTGCCCCTGGTCCTGTTTAACCAGGTCGATAATGGTGAAAGCCTTGCGCGGTCCGGGCGTGCTTCCAACGAGCGGGCGTGGACCGTCGCCGATAGCCCCGGCGTGAATGAATTGTAACCCATTTTTAACAGCCGGATAAAACGCATGATGGTGCCCGCATACGTAGAGGTCTATACCGAGTTCAGTAAGCAGCTGCATGAGTTCTTCCGGATTGTCGAGATTCTCGCCACGGCGGTTGCGCCCCTCTGCAACGGCATGAACCGGCAGGTGACCCACAAGTATCCGCATTGATGCGTTACGGGCCTGATGCGATGTGAGTTGTTCCTGCAGCCAGTTTCGCTGGTCCTCACCGATCGCCGACGATGATGCGTACCAGCTTACAAGGAACAGGTCGTTGTGAACAAAACTGAAATAGAACGGGAAATGGCTACTGTCGTGAAAATCGAGCAGGGGATCGTGTGCCGGGTTGTCCCAGAAATCGCGTGCAATGCGGCGGTCGCGTTCATAGGCGGGAAAAGAGGATGCATCGTGATTGCCGAGGGTGAAACCGAAAGGAATGCCATTACGGGTAAGTGGCAGCAGTATTCGCCGGCTGAACTCATTCCACATTTCCTGCATGTTCTGATCGGTGAGCGAAAGCCGCTGTCCGGCAATCAGGTCGCCTGCACTCAGAACCAGATGAGGATTCCAGCCGGGTATACGGGCAATCACACTGTCTACATGCCAGGCGTAGTCGGTTGACCCGTAGCTACTGTTGAAATCGCTGATAACCACGATCCTGGTGCCTGTGAGCGGTGGAATCTGCTGTGCCCCGGCTGTTTGATTGCATAAGAAGAGAACAATGCAGCAAAAAATATGACAGATATGGCGCATGCTCGTGTTGCCTGTATATGAAAGCTATATTTAAAAAGTGAACGGATACAGCCTGACGTCTTGCAGTGATTTCAGAAAAACTGAGATACCCTCGTTGCGGGAAGATGATTGCCGGCAGTGTTTCTCCCGTAAATGTTTTTCCCGTAAAATAGTACATAAGATGTATAAAAGGAGAATGGGATTGTCCGTCGTTTTCCTTTTATTGGGTTCTGCCGCACAGGCACATCACCATCACACAAATTTCAGGAATATGAATGCATTGGCAGAACAGAAATTGGCTGTAATCGGTGCGGGGAAAATGGGTGAAACCCTGATCAGCGCCATTATCGGATCGGGACTCATGAAACGGGAGCATATAACAGCAACGGCAGGAACGGCCGAACGGCTGGCGTACCTTGAAAAGAAGTACGGGATACAGGTAGAAGAGCGGAATACCGACGCTGCACATGGTGCCGATCTTGTTTTATTGTGTGTAAAACCCCAGATGTACAGATTGATCGTCGGTGAACTGGATCCGGTTTTGAAGTCCTCTCAGCTGCTCATATCGATTATGGCCGGTGTTACCAGTTCGGCGGTTGAGAAGCAGCTGACGGGCAAAATCCCGTTTGTACGGGCCATGCCGAACATGCCGAGCCTGGTTGGCGAGGGTATGACAGCGATCTGCGGCGGCACACATGCCACGGCAGCACATCTGGGCATTACTCAAAGTATCTTCGACCGTCTGGGGAAGAGCATCATCCTTGCCGAAAAGCATTTTGATGCGGTTACCAGCCTGAGTGCGAGCGGACCGGCATTTATTTACATTATCATCGAAGCGCTGGCTGAAGGCGGTGTGAAGACCGGCCTTCCCCGCGATGTGGCCACGCTGCTTGCTGCCCAAAGCTGTTATGGTGCCGCGAAAATGGTACTTGAAACCGGTGAACATCCCGCGGTACTCAAAGATATGGTGACCACACCTGCAGGCTGCACGATCGACGGCATCCTGAAGCTGGAGGAGGGTGGTATCAGGGTAACGCTGATTAAAACCATTGTGGAGGCAGCCAGGCGCGCGGGCGAACTGGTGGAAAACGGCGGATAAGCGGATGTTATAATATTTTAAGTGTGACCTGAATTCTTTCATTTCTGTTACCTTCTGCGTTAATTTGTCATTAAGTAGTTCCGGCATAATATGTGTGATTCGATTCATATGCCGGCGGTTTCTGCTCGATACTATTTCTGCAAGATCATCGCTTCAGTGCCTGCGGGACGTATTATCCGTGTGCTCATGAAACAATAGAAAACGGAAGTTTTTTCCGGAAGAAGGGAAAACAGAATTGTTTGATATGACGGGAAGAATACATCATGCATTGAATTTCGGGGAATCCGGACAATGGATGATGGCT
The DNA here is from genome assembly GCA_047921215.1 of Cyclonatronaceae bacterium. Taxonomy (GTDB): domain Bacteria; phylum Bacteroidota; class Rhodothermia; order Balneolales; family Cyclonatronaceae; genus RECM01. The sequence continues at coordinate 145,005 of JBLRWO010000004.1, forward strand.
GGAGAGGGTGTATTAATATCCGGTCAAACCCGGTGCGGGGACGGTTTGTGATGATACAGTTTGATGCACAGCTGTTTCTGAGCCTGTTCACGGCACACCTGATTGGCGATTTCGTGATGCAGTCCCGCTATGATGTACTCTACAAGAAGCATCTCCCCGTACTTTTCAAACATGCTTTTACCGTCGCGATTCTGAGCTGGTTATTTTCGGGATCGATGGACCTGTGGATTATCCTTCCCTGGATTGGCATCACCCATGCTGCGACCGATTATGTTAAAGCGGTATACGGGGATGCCCTCGGTGAACCCTTCGGTATGTTTTTGCTCGATCAGGCGGTTCACATCGCTATAATCATACTGACAGCATTTGCCGTACCCGCCCTGTTCGTTTATGAATCGGTATGGGTGGTGATGTTTGGTGATCAGTTCATTCAGGCCATGATTATTATAAGCGGGGTGATTCTGGCCGTACGTGTGGCAGGTATTGTGATCGGTATATGGATCGGGCCCATGCTTCAGATGATGGAGGAACAGGTCCGTGAACAATTCCAGCGCAGCAGCAGCATTATCGGTCAGATGGAACGGCTGCTGATCTTCTTTTTTGTTTTTACCGGGCTTTACAGCGGGGTCGGATTTCTTCTGGCCGCCAAAGCGCTGTTCAGGATGGGTACGCTCATGGATACATCCCGGAGGTACGAGAGCGAGTATGTGATAACAGGTACACTGATCAGTTTTACCTGGGCGCTGATTTTTTCGTGGCTGGCGTATTATCTGCTTGGTGCGGGGTGGTGATAGCGGGGGAGTGAGTATTGAGAAGTGAGTTTTGAGAAGTGAGAAGTGAGACATTCAGACATCAGACTTGAGTTGAAGTGCCTTTTTTGTTGACGAAGTGGGCTTTAGACTGCCGGCAGTTGCACAAACCCCAAAACAATTTGAGGAAGATTCCAGTTATACCCAAACGACTAATAGTCAACATTCAAGATATAAACTGAGATATTCCATGAGTACCATTCGAAGCAGAATTGCCACCCGATTAAAAAGGTTGTTGCACCGCGAACCCGACAGATTGTCCAATGTTAAATGGTTCGATGAAGAGAAAACAAATCCCCGTGCAATTCTTCAGGTCAGCTCTGCCGTTCAGCCCAATGGCGTACTCGTCAATTTTGGCGACCAGGTTGTATACTGGGCATTAACAGAAGCCCTGGCAAGGAGGAATTTTGAGGTACTCCGCGTGCCGCGTACATTTATTGCCCCGGGGCGGATAAAGAGCCAGCAACCGGATCTGTTCCTTGGTCTCTCCGGTCGCCGGAATAATTCCCAACAGGCAAATCAGTCAGCGCAGCCGCTCATTCATGGAAGATATTAAACAGGTTGTCACTTTTCTGAAGGCTCAAGGCGCAGTGCTGGTATTGATACCGCATGAACATGGACGGTATGGCATCAATGAAAAGGACGATCAGTACCTGTGCCGGCTCATTTCGGAGGATACAGGTATCATTAGTCTGGCTCAGGAGAGGTCGGAATCCTATCCTTCATCAGAATTCGAATTGAATTACATCCGGGGTATCGAAAATGTGATCGGTTCTCTCGATTTTCTGGTTTCGCAACGATTTCATGGAGCACTCCGGGGTGTTTCTGAAACGGTTCCGACGGTAACCATGAGCTGGTCACACAAATATCCGCAGCTATATAAAGACCTGACCCTTTCGCCCGAAAAATTCATTCCGGGTGGTGAAGGAGCGACGAACGGGTCGTTCAGTCAATATAGTGATACTCTGGAAGCCGCATGGCAGAACCGCTCTGAGCCCCGGGAAATTCCAAAGCGAACCGTACCAGGCATACGTGACAGAATAAATCAGTTCATAGACGATGTTTGCAGTGTTAAACACATATAACTCATGAATACTTTACCTGCGATTGAAGATATCCGCCGGGCTGCGGAACGGATACGGCCCTACGTTCACCGGACACCTGTTTTGACCTGTGAAACACTGAATCACATGGCCGGGGCATTTCTTTTCTTTAAATGCGAGAATTTTCAGAAGGCAGGTGCCTTCAAGATGAGAGGGGCCGCCAATGCGGTATTTTCACTAACCGAAGATGCCGCGGCCCGGGGGGTTGCCACACATTCATCCGGCAATCATGCTGCTGCCCTTTCGCTTGCGGCCACGTTGCGGGGCATTGAAGCCTATATTGTGATGCCGAAAAATTCTCCCGGGGTGAAGCAGGCCGCCGTGAACGGGTATGGCGGCCGGATTACGTTCTGTGAACCTACGCTTCAGGCACGTGAAAATACGCTTGCCGATGTGGTTGATCAGACCGGCGCCATTTTCATCCCCCCGTACAACCATCCCGATATCATAGCGGGGCAGGGTACGGCTGCACTGGAACTGATTCAGGATACACCCGCACTTGATGCCATCATCGCCCCGGTAGGCGGCGGCGGGCTGATGAGCGGAACAGCAATCGCTGCACAAAGCCTGAGCCCGGGCATTATGGTGTTCGGGGCCGAGCCTGAAATGGCGGACGATGCACACAGGTCGTTGAAATCGGGTGTACTGCAGCCATCAGTGAATCCCGACACGGTGGCCGACGGACTGAAAACATCACTTGGCGAGATCAATTTTGAGATCATAAAGAAGCATGTGGATGATATTGCAACGGTAAGTGAAGAATCGATTATCCGTGCCATGAGGCTTATCTGGGAGCGCATGAAAATAATTGTAGAGCCGTCGTGTGCGGTTCCGCTGGCGGCCTTGCTGGAGAAAAAGCTGGATGTGGCCGGGAAAAAAGTCGGGATCATCCTGTCGGGCGGAAACGTGGATCTCAACCGTTTGCCATGGCTGTGAATCAGCTGAACCGGATGGCGTATGAATCCTGACAAAAAATCAATAGCATAAGAAGCCATTCATCACCGTAACATTAGATTTTTATAGTATATAAAAGAATTTTTGAATACGGACTGCCGGAGTTATACCTTGTGTGAAAATCACTAATAAAGAACGGGGAAACATTTATGTACGCAGTAACAGGTGCAACAGGGAATACCGGAATGGTCGTGGCTGAACAGTTGCTGAAATCCGGTAAAGAGGTGATCGTAATCGGGCGGAATGAGGAGAAACTGGCTCAGCTGGAGGCGGCGGGGGCAGAGGTCCGGTCAGGCGATGTGTCTGACAAGGTTTTTGCCGAAAAAGCACTCGAGGGAGCAAAAGCGGCCTACATTATGATCCCCCAGAATTTTGCAACTGATGATTGCCGGGGCTTTCAGCGGCAGGTAGCAGGGGCACTGGCATCGGCAGTAGTGCTGAATGGCGTTAAACACGTGATCACGCTTAGTTCAGTGGGAGCACAAATGGCTGAAAAGGGTGGAATTGTTCAGGGGTTGCACGATATGGAACAGATTTTCAACGCGCTCGAAGAAACCCATGTGCTGCATTTGCGTCCGGGATTCTTTATGGAGAATTTTTTTGCGATGATCCCGGTAATCAAACATATGAATATGCTGGCTTCGGGTATCCGTCCTGACCTTTCTGTACCTATGGTGGCCACACCGGATATAGGCATGCTGGCAGCCCGCCATCTTAAAGCACTCGATTTCAGCGGGAAAGGGCATCAGTATGTGCTGGGTGCACGTGATTACACCTATCCGGAAGCAGCCGCACTGCTTGGGCGCTATATCGGAAAGCCCGGTCTTCAGTATGTTCAGGTGAGTCCGGAACAGCTGATTGAAAGTTTTATGCAGATGGGGGCTACCCGCAATATCGGAGAAGTCTATGCCGAATTTACCGAATCCGTGAACAATGGATCAGTGATGGAAGGGGTGGTCAGAAACGCTGAAAACACGACACCGACTTTGCTCGACGAATTTGCCGTTTTCTTTGCGGAAGCCTACAAAATGCAATAAACTCATTGCGTCGTGTGCATCGTGATGAGAATATAATTTCGCCCCCTCGGGGCTACGCAATTATGAAGGTGACACCGATAGTGCTGTTAGTATGCTTCGAATCAGGGAAGTACGGAACAAGTGAACATTTGAACAGTGAAATGATTTGGAAAGATGTCACCGGTAGCCCCTAATTTTGCCCCTTCGGGCAACACCATTTTGGATGTGACAAGCTACTTGTCATCGGTAGTATGTGTGCGTGTGCGCTATGTGTATCGGAAGTGTGTGTGACGGCGCAGGTTTTTTAATCCGTTTTTCGCATGTCCGGTATCGTTACCGGATCATTAGTAAAGAAATAATTGACTGTGGTGCAGTGATTTACTGATCCGGAATTTCCATTTGCATCTCTGTTGTGCAAAGTATGGCCCCGGTTTTAATGTGATGATGTTACTTTTTGTGCAATTTAATAAACTGAAAAGATTGACTTAATAGACGGCAGAACCTAAATTCTAATATTAATATTATAGTTAATTGATTATTAATTTTACCATCCCGGTAACGGAACATATAATCGGCAAACCCGGCTGCCGGTAAATGCTGATGCAGGTCAACTGAAGTTAATTGGCTCAACCACTCACAGACAATATCACCCTTTGTGTACACTGCGGCGACAGCTGTCCTGAAGGTCATGTGGTTAAAAATGACCTCGATTTTTGCTGTGACGGATGTGCCATGGTGTACGAACTGCTCAGCGAAAACGGGCTTGATGCCTATTACCAGATTGGTGATACCACGCCGGGTATCTCACGCAGAAAGACAGTACGCAGCGCCCGGTTTGAATTTCTGGATGATGACGGAGTTCGTAAAAAACTGCTCACTTTCACCGATGGTAAAAAGAGCACTATCACCTTTTCGCTTCCACAGATCCATTGCAGTTCCTGCATCTGGCTTCTTGAAAACATAAACCGCCTGGATCCGGGAATCCTCAGCTCTGAAGTCTCTTTTACCCGGCGCGAAGCTTCTGTTACCTTCGATGAGTCGAAAACAACACTCAGAAAAGTGGCCGAACTGCTCGACAGGATTGGTTACAAACCCGATCTGAGACTCGACAGTGCTGATCGGATACAGAACATACCCGGCAACCGGGATTTCTATATCAAGCTGGGCCTGGCGGGATTTGCCTTTGGAAACATCATGCTGTTCAGCCTGCCCGAATACCTGGCCGGACCGGGTGGTCTTGATGCCCAGTTCAACCACCTGTTCGGCTACCTGAATCTGATCATTGCCATCCCGGTTTTTCTTTACAGCGGCAGTGTATTTTACCGGTCGGCCTGGGCCGGAATCAGGCAGCGGCAGTGGAATATGGACATCGCCATTTCGATCGGCATCGTGGCCATGTTCGGCCGGAGTATCTGGGAAATACTGGCGGGTTATGGTGTGGGGTATATGGACTCGTTCGCCATGCTGGTATTTTTTCTGCTGGTCGGCAAATTGTTTCAGCGCAAAACCTTTGAACGGCTCTCCTTCGACCGCGACTACCGGTCCTATTTTCCCTTGTCGGTAATCGTAAAGAAGAGGGATGAGGAGAAAAGCATTCCTGCCACCAGCCTTGAAACCGGTGATCTGATCGTATTACGTCACGGCGAGCTGTTGCCAGCCGATGCAAGACTGATGAGTTCCGAAGCCCGGATCGACTACAGTTTTGTTACCGGCGAATCAGATGAGGTGCCCGCCGAAAAAGGGGATCTGATCTATGCCGGTGGCCGTATAACCGGCGGCATCGCCGAACTGGTGGTCACCAAACCGGCGTCTCAGAGCTACCTCACGCAGTTGTGGAACAGGGGTGAATTCAAAAGTGAAAAAAACGACAGTATCCGCAGTATCTCTAACCGTTTCAGCCGCTATTTCTCGCCGGCAGTACTTCTGGTGGCCATTACCGCCGCACTCTACTGGATTCCGTCAAGCCCTGCCACGGCCATTAATGCGTTCACTGCAGTTCTGATAATCGCCTGCCCGTGTGCCCTGGCCCTGTCGGCCCCATTCACACTGGGCTGGGTTACCGGAATTATGGGCAGGAACAAGTTTTATGTAAAAAATTCGGATGTGATCGAAAATCTGGCCACGACCGATACCATCATATTTGACAAGACCGGCACGCTTACCTTTCCCATGGAGGCCCGTGTCCGGTACCTGGGAACACCTCTCAGCGACGCCATTCAGGAACACCTGGCGGCAGGTCTCCGGCAGAGTACCCATCCGATGAGCCGGGCCATACTCCGTTTCATGGATCACACCGGCTCTGAAACACCGGGCATTTTCGAGGAGATACCGGGAAGCGGTTTGCGGTTCGGTTTCGGGGATACATCCTATGAAATTGGTTCAGGAACATTTGTGAAGGGCGTTACCGGCACCATACCGGAAAACAGGGAGGGCCGGTCGAGAAGTTACATCACCCGTAACGGGAAATACCTTGGTTTTTTTGAGATAAGCGGTACCTACCGTCCGGGCCTGAACGAGCTGATATCCAGACTGCGTGACCGGTTTGACCTGCATCTGCTTTCAGGCGACGGGCCCGGAGAAAAAGAGGCCCTCCTGCCTCTGTTCAGGGATGCATCCCGCATGCATTTTGGAAAAAATCCGGAGCAGAAACTCGAGTATGTACGCGGGTTGAAAGAGACCGGTAATGTGCTGATGGTTGGCGACGGGCTGAATGATGCCGGTGCCTTACGGGCCAGTACAACCGGTATTGCCGTAACCGACGATACAGGTACCTTTACCCCGTCGAGCGATGCGATTATGCACGCATCGGTGATTGACAAGCTCGATACATTTGTTAACTTCAGCGGGTACGGTAAAACGGTGATCAAAATCAGTTTTGCCCTCTCCATTCTCTATAATGTGATTGGTCTCGGGTATGCCGTTACCGGAACGCTGTCGCCACTTGTTTGCGCCATCATTATGCCGATCAGTTCGATAACAGTCATTTTATTTACCACCCTGGCCACAAATCTGAAAGCCCGAAGGATGGGGCTTGCATGATGGAAGTGATGTACCTGCTCATAGCCTTCAGTCTGCTCATAGCCTCCGGGTTTTTGCTGGCCTTTATGTGGGCCGTACGCAGCGGGCAGTACGACGACCGCTATACGCCCTCGGTAAGGATGCTGATGGATGACATCAGACCGGGGAAACGGACAGCGAGGGACGGTAAAAGTAACCGGGCAGCAGACCATCACCAATCAGGATCAGGCCCGGGTGGTGAGACACCCGGAAATCCGAACATGCAGGCTCGGGGTGATACGGTATCCGAACGGGAAACCGGCGGCCCGGGTATGGCCACAAAAAGAGTCGCAAACTCCGGCCGCACTGCCCGGAAGAGTATCCATTTAAAAAACGATCAACTGAATAAAACAAAGCACACGGAGTAACTACATGTCGAACGAAGTATTCAATTATGACAATCGTATTGTCCGCAATTTTGCCCTGGCCACCGTTATTTGGGGTATTGTGGGTATGCTTGTCGGTCTGATCATTGCCCTGAAGCTGATCTGGCCCGATTTTCTGGGCTTCATACCCGAGCTTAGCTACGGAAGGCTGAGGCCTCTCCATACCAATGCCGTCATCTTCGCCTTCGCGGGTAATGCCATTTTTCTGGGAGTTTACTACTCGCTGCAGCGGCTCTGCAAGGCGCGTATGTTCAACGACACCCTGAGCAAACTGAATTTCTGGGGGTGGCAGGCCATTATCGTGTCGGCAGCGATTACCCTGCCTCTGGGCTATACGCAGAGCAAGGAATACGCCGAGCTGGAGTGGCCGATTGCTATTGCCATTGCCATAGTGTGGGTCATTTTTGGTGTTAATATGATGGGGACCATCTACAAGCGCCGGGTGAAGCACATGTATGTGGCCATCTGGTTCTACATCGCCACGTTCGTAACAGTGGCGGTACTGCATATTGTGAACAACATCGTGATTCCGGTCGACATGCTGAAGAGCTATTCGGTCTATGCCGGTGTTCAGGACGCCCTGGTGCAGTGGTGGTACGGGCATAACGCCGTTGCATTTTTCCTGACCACACCCTTCCTGGGTATCATGTACTACTTTATCCCGAAAGCGGCCAACCGGCCGATTTACTCCTACCGGCTGTCAATTGTGCACTTCTGGGCCCTCATCTTCATCTACATCTGGGCCGGACCTCACCACTTGCTCTATACCGCGCTTCCGGGCTGGGCACAGTCGCTGGGTGTGGTATTCTCAGTGATGCTGATAGCGCCATCATGGGGCGGTATGATCAACGGCCTGTTCACTCTTCGCGGCGCATGGGACCGTGTACGCCAGGATCCGGTTCTCAAGTTCCTGGTGGTTGGTGTAACGGCCTACGGAATGTCGACATTCGAAGGGCCGATGATGTCGTTCAAAAGTGTGAATGCCATCACCCACTACACCGATTATGTGATTGCGCACGTGCACACCGCTGCCCTCGCCTGGAACGGCGGGCTCACTTTCGCGATGCTCTACTTCATTGTGCCGCGTATTTTCAACACCAAAATGTACTCTATAAAGCTGGCCAATTTCCATTTCTGGGCGGCAACGCTGGGTATGGTGTTCTATGTAATCCCCATCTACTGGGGCGGTATTACCCAGAGTCTGATGTGGAAAGAGTTTAACGCCGACGGGTTCCTTAGCTATCCGAACTTCCTGGAAACCGTAACCCAGATCATCCCCATGTATTTCGTAAGGATGCTGGGCGGATCGCTCTACATTGTGGGTATACTGACAGGAGCATACAACCTGTTCATGACCATGCGCTCCGGCAAACTGATAGCTGATGAGCAGGCAGAAGCTCCGGCCCCAACCTGGCGCGACGATGCAAAACCGGCTGGCGGTTTCAGCCACCGCTGGCTTGAATCGAAAGCCACTCTCTTCACAGTGCTTACCGTTGTTGCCATCCTGATCGGCGGTATTGTGGAGTATGTACCCACAGCTATGCTGAAATCGAGTGTGCCGACCATTGAAAGCGTGAAACCCTATACCCCGCTTGAGCTGCAGGGCCGTGATATCTACATCGCTGAGGGATGCGTGGGCTGTCATTCGCAGATGATCAGGCCGTTCCGGTCGGAAACTGAACGCTACGGGGAATACTCCAAGGCCGGCGAATTTGTGTATGATCGTCCGTTCCTGTGGGGATCGAAACGGACAGGTCCCGACCTGCACCGCGTTGGCGGCAAGTACCCGGACTCATGGCACTATCTGCACTTTGAAAACGCAAGCAACACATCGCCGGGATCGATCATGCCGGCCTATCCGTGGCTGCTGACCAATGCCATGGATACAACGAGTGTACCCCGCAAGATCAGGGTATTGCAGATGCTGGGCACGCCCTACCCCGACGGCTACGACCAGGTGGCGGTAAGGGACCTCAGGGAACAGGCTGAAGAGATCGCTGATGGTCTACGCAATGCGGGATTTGATACCGCCTGGGATCGGGAAGTAATTGCCCTGATCGCCTACATGCAGCGGCTTGGTACCGACATTAATGCAACGCCGGCCGTATCGGCTGCACCCGGAGAGGCCACGGATCCGGTTGTGGACCCCGATTCGGGTACAGATGCGGATAACAATACTGCCGGCGGCGGATTACAGTAAGGAGCGGATTATGTATAAAGATGTGCTGTCACGGATGGAGGGGGTCGATTTATTCCCCCTCATTTCCCTGTTCATCTTCTTAACCTTTTTTGTGCTGCTTATAATGTGGGTGATTCGCCTGAACCGTGGCTATATCGATACCATGGCAAATATGCCGCTTGAGGATGATGAATCATCCGGGAAGGGGCTATTCGCAGCTGCAAGGCCGGATGGACACTTTACTGGTAAAAACGAAACTGATATGGAACAACAAAACAACCGGAAGCCGGAGTAACCAACATGGAAGAAAAAGACAAAAATCTCATTTTCGATGATGAACATGACAAACTGCTGAACCACGAGTACGATGGTATTCAGGAGCTGGATAATCCCATGCCACCCTGGTGGTTATACGGGTTTTACTTCACAATCGCACTGGCCGTGGTCTATCTGCTGTGGTATGATGTGCTGGGCATAGGTCCCTCGCAGACGGAGGAATATCAGCGCGAGCTGGCCGCCGCAGAGGAGCGGTTTGGTACTGATCCCGGTGCTGATCCCGGTGCAGGCACTTCAGTCGATTACGCGACCCTGGAACTACTTACCGATCAGGCCAGCCTTGAAGCCGGGCGAACCATTTACAACAATCCGGCTCAGCTCTGTGTAACCTGCCACGGGGCAAATGCGCAGGGCCTGGTAGGACCCGATCTGACCAACGATTACTGGTTGCACGGCTGTGACCTGGAGTCGATCATGACCAGCGTAAAAACGGGATATCCGCAGCAAGGCATGCCGCCTTATGGCAGTGGTAACCGGCTGTCGGATGAGGAGTTGCAGCAGCTGGCCAGCTATATCATATCCCTGAGGGGCTCGGAACCCGAAGGCGCCAAATCCCCCGACATGTCGCGGGCCGAACAATGCGAAATCTGATCTCATCTCCCCTCCGTCATGGTGAGCGCAACGCAGCGCAGCTGCGTGAAGCCGAACCATGTGTGCAGTGTTCAACACTGCACAGGGGGCGGATATCTTATAAATCGTGCACTCTCTGGAGGCTTTTCAGAAAGCCTCCACGTACTTCGACTTCGCCCTTCGGCTTCACCCTTCGATTTCAGCCGGCTACGCCGGCCTGCGCTCAGGATTGCGCTCAGGGCTGCGCTACCGGTGACAAGTCTGTCACATCCCCAATAGTGTTGCCCGTTTTGGGCAAAATTTGGGGCTACCAGTGACAAGTTGCTTGTCACCTCCAAAATGGTGGTGCCCGAAGGGGCAAAATTACCGGCTCAGTATGACGTTTAACGTTCGATATGTCGTTCGGTATAACGTTCTTTTTTTAATCGGCAATAAATCTACAGGCAACATCAATGGATCCTGATATCAATATCGACCCGGGCGATGCCGAACAAGCTTACCGGGACAAAGTTTCAACGATTACATCAGAGGGAAAACGCAACTGGCTCTACCCGAGGAAACCATCGGGCAAACTGTATAATGCACGGGCCATTCTCAGTTATTTCCTGCTCGGATTTCTGTTTGCGGCCCCTTTTATAAAGATCAACGGGCAGCCGGTTATCCTGCTGAACATCCTGGAGAGGAAATTTGTGCTGTTCGGCATGGTCTTCTGGCCGCAGGACTTCTTCATTTTTGCCGCCGGGATGATAGCGCTGATTGTTTTTATCGTGCTTTTTACCGCTATCTTCGGCCGTCTCTTTTGCGGTTGGGTCTGCCCTCAGACCATCTTTATGGAGATGCTGTTCCGAAGAATCGAGTACTGGATTGAAGGGGATGTACCAGACCAGAAAAGACTGAACCGAAGTCCCTGGAACCGGGAAAAGATTCTGAAGAAAAGCCTCAAAATTGGCATCTTCTTCGGACTTTCATTCCTGATTGCGAACATATTCCTGGCCTACATCATCGGTGCTGATGCATTGTGGGAGATTGTAACCGACGATCCCCGCGACCATTTACCCGGCCTTGCATCCATCACCCTGTTCAGCTTAGTGTTTTTCGGGGTATTTGCCCGGTTCAGGGAGCAGGTCTGTACGGTTGTGTGTCCCTACGGCAGGCTTCAGTCGGTTCTTGTTGATGATAACAGTATTGCGGTGACCTACGATTTCGTAAGAGGAGAAGACCGCGCACTTCTTAACACCCGCAATCGCGAAAAGCTTGATAACGGTATGAATTTTTTCACCAATACCGACAAGAACGATCCGGCCAAAAGTTACGGCGACTGCATCGACTGCCACCAGTGTGTAAAAGTGTGTCCGACGGGTATCGATATCCGCGATGGCATCCAGCTCGAATGCGTCAATTGCACCGCCTGCATTGATGCCTGTGATGAGATAATGGTGAAGACAGGCCGGCCTACCGGACTGATTCGCTATGCTTCCTACAACGGGGTAAAGGAAGGAGTTCAAAACAAACTGTTTACACCCAGGATAGTCGGGTATACTGTTATATTTACCATCGTATTCACTCTGTTTGTCTATTTCCTGGCAACACGCAATGATGCCGAGGCCCTGATCCTGCGTGAGCCGGGGCGTACCTATAATGAGCTGCCTGATGGTGGTTATTCCAATTTTTATACCTACAAGGTATTCAATAAAACTTTGGATGAAATACCCGTTGAAATACGGTTGCTCCAGCCTGCGGGCGATATCCGTCTTTTGGGCGAACTGGCAAGTGTGGGCCCTCACGACAGAACCGAAGGACGCTTCATGGTATTTCTGAACAGGAACGATATGGATCCCAACAGAACACCCATTGAATTCGGATTATTTGCCAACGGGGAGCTGATCCATTCCACCCGGTCAATATTTATCGGGCCACAGAACCCGTAACCGGGTGAGACAACTATCAAAATCACTGTAAAATAAAGCGGTAACAGCATGAGTAACCAAAACGAAACAAAAAACGGTGACCAGGAAAAAAAATCGGGGATGGGATGGCCGGTCGGCATCATCATCGGATACCTTATTTTCGTTGGGGCCACCCTCAGCTTTGTCTTTTTTACGTTCACCGTGCCCGTGAACCTCGAAAAAGTGGATTACTATGAAAGTACCCTGCAGTATCAGGATCAGATTGACCGGGTTTCCCGAACCATGGCGCTTACGGAACAGGTCCGTTTTGACCTGAGTGACGACAGGGCGAACCTGAACATTCACTTCCCGGGTGAACATGCAGTGCGTGGCATCAACGGCCGGATCCACCTTTTCCGCCCCTCCGACTACCGCCTCGACCGGGAAGTGGAAATTGCCACCGATTCCCTCGGCTGGCAGTCGGTTTCTGTTCTGGGTATGCAGCGCGGCCACTGGATTATGAAAGTACAGTGGGATGCCGGCGGTGAAGAGTACTACTGGGAGAAGGAACTCAGCCTATAGAGCGGAAGCGTTTTGATGTGCCCGTGCCCGGGTTACGGGACTCAATAATCAATCTGATAAATTAATGAGGTACCAGTTATGGATATTTTATGGACCGGTTTTCTTTTTGGCCTGCTTGGCAGTGCCCACTGTGCCGGTATGTGCGGCCCTATAGCCGTGGCCTTGCCGGGCAGCGACCGTAAGGGAATGGCTCTTTTTTCAGGCCGGTTGCTGTACAACACCGGACGCACCCTCACCTATATGCTGATGGGGGTGGCAGCGGGGCTGCTCGGCCTCGGGGCCGCGCTGGCAGGATACCAGGGCGGGCTGTCGGTCTTCGCCGGGACGGTGATTTTGCTCATGCTCATCTTCAGAACCCGGTTCTTCTCGACCAGTACAGTCTTCCGGTCTGAGTATTTCCGCAGCCTGTTCGGTCGTCTGCTGAAATCGCCCGGCAACGGATCGCTGTTTTCACTGGGCCTTCTAAACGGCTTCCTTCCCTGCGGCCTCGTCTATCTGGCCCTCGCCGGGTCGGCCGCGGCGGGTTCGCTGCTTAACAGCGTGCTCTACATGGGCCTGTTTGGCCTGGGCACCATCCCGATGATGCTGGCCCTGTCGCTGGCACCCGGCTGGCTGAAACCTGAAGCACGGCGGCGCCTCACAAAATTCATCCCGGTCGGGGCAGCCCTGATAGCCGTGCTGCTCATTCTCAGGGGGCTGTCGTTGGGCATCCCGTTCATCAGCCCTGATCTGACCGGTGCCGGTGCCGAGATGTGCCATTGACAGGAGAATTGCTCCAGCCCGAAAGCTGACTTTCTGGTGCGGTGGGACCATCTTGAATTCGACCTTCGCGGTGACTGGTCAGAGCTCATTACCCTGGGATCGAACCATCAGGCCACAAGCCTGATCAGTTTCCAGGTAAATCTGCTCATGCAGGCCACTAAAAATGCTGACGACAGGTTCGGAGTGTCGGCGGTAATGCAGTATCAATTCTGATAAAATAAAAAATATCAATTATCTCAGAAAAAAGGGTTGCTTTAGCGGTATCAGGTGAACTATCTCAAAAAGGTCTATTATTATTTCTAAAAGATCTACTTTTGTCGTACATTACTTAGTGATGTTTCATCGATTTATATTAAAGGTAAAACAGGATTTGTGCGGGTTTTAAAAACGAATTTGGAGGTTTGGTGTGATGCTGGAGAACCCGGCATTTCTTGAATGTGCAGGCTTTACAGGTCTGCAGTAAAACTATTTCATCCGATTGAAGAAAAAAGGGGAAAAATAGCTTCTGTTTAAACGCCGGTTTTCTTCCGGATCAGTAATCATGTCTTAACATTAATATCTCATTGGATACCTACATGCAAGTAACAAATACAACTTTCAGAATAACCATTCTTGCAATACTGTTTGCAGTTGGTGCCATGTCTTTTACGAATTGCGACAAATCAAATCCGGTTAATGTGCTGCCTGAAGATGTGGCCGGCACCTATGACTTTATACAGTTTGTATTCATCCCGGATGCTGCGGCGCTGGAATCAGCAAATTTGCTGGATACGCTTGTTGTCGACAATACGAATCTGCGCCTGCTCGACGGAGGTCAGTTCACACTGAACTATCAGTTTATGAACGGTCCTGAATCGATAATATCAGGTGACTTCAGAGTAAGCACTACTGAAATCAGACTACAGGCGGCAGCGGGATCCGAGGCAAGGCTTGCTTCGCTGCTACTCCACTCACCACTTAGTCTGAGGCGTAATATCGATCTGGATAAACTCGAGTCCACTACAACCAAAACGGTTGATTTAAGTGCATACTCTGGCCGCTATGCGGGTGTGCCTCCCGTGAGGGGACGTTTGATTCTCGAGCTGGTTTTGCGGGATTGACGCATACCCGGCACCGGGCTGGTAGCATGATTAAGGCCCGAAAAGACATTTTTTAAGGACATTCTATATCCATACGACTGTGAAAACACATTTTACTAAACAGACAAACTTTTTTTGCGCCCTGTTGATTGCATTTCTGCTGATTGCCGGATCACCCGGCAACAGTGCGGCGCAGGTTACAGGTATAAGCTTCAGCTTTTCGCCGAGCGGCGAGTATCTCATCTTTGAAGATAACGCAGGTTTAAAACCGGGTTACGCGTACGGTGGGTCTGTCGGCCTGGGCTTTGGCCAGTACATTGAACTGTATGCAAACTATATGTATGGCGATCGCTTCCGTACCGATTTTACCAGGTTAAGGGGAGGCGATGAGGATGTTTCAGAAAGGCTCGGCCTTCTTGCCAACCATGATGTTACAATTCAGCGCTACGGTTTGTCGACAAAGGTAAACCTGACCAGTACAGCTATAGTGCCCTATTTTACGATGGGAACCGGGATCATTCGCATGGACAGGAACAATCTGAACGCAAATGAAAGTTTGTACATTTCGGGTGGAGCCGGCCTTATGGCTTCCGTTGCCTCCCGGTATACCTTCTTTATTCAGGCATCTCATTTTGGCTACAGATACAATCCGGGTGCCGCATTTCTCAGAGGCTCAGAACTCAACTCAGCCAGTTTGCAGCCAAGTAATTTTTCGCAGGTTGATGTAACCAACTGGAGTCTGCTTCTGGGTTTGAAGGCCTATCTTGGAGGAAGCCGCTTCGAGGATTCAGGCGACAAAATTTATTTCCTGGATGAATTCAATGGTGGCTGGTCTAACCTGAGATATACGTTCGATGTCTATTACGGTCAGATCTTTTTTGAGGAATCTCTTGGATTCCCCTCCACTACCCATATGATCGGGTTGCAGGCTGGTGCCGATTTCGGGCCTTATGTGGGTCTCAGGGGTTTTTACTGGCGGGGAATCGATGACCGCGACGGCCTTGAAATCGATAAGCTGCATATGTATGGTGCCCTCCTGAGAACGTCTTTCTTCCGTTCGGGTGTAACACCCTATATAAACGTTGGCGGCGGCTATATGCATGTAATGGATAGCTATGATCCGGGAATGCTCACCAATCCCCAAAGCCAGATGTTTGCACTTACCGGTGTAGGTGTTGAAGCAAATATCACAAAAAACGTCGTGATAATGGGAGATATAAGCGCCATTGCACTTACAAAAGACGGTATCGACAATGCAAGTACCCCATCGGCTGTGAAACTGAGCCCTATGTTTACTCTGGGAGTATCGTACCGGATCGGCGATTTTGTTACCCGCAGAAAACGGGAAAGAAGACCGGAAGTAGTGGATGTTGCCAGACCGACAGACACCGTTGATACCGACCCGATTACCAGGGAACTGGAGCAGAGACAACGTATGCAAATTATGCGCGAGGTTGCGCTGAGTACAGAAATTGCCCGGGTTCTTGCCGAAGGCGATACGCTTGTGGCACAGAACCTGACAAGTGAACTTGAG
This sequence comes from Cyclonatronaceae bacterium, assembly GCA_047921215.1. GTDB lineage: Bacteria > Bacteroidota > Rhodothermia > Balneolales > Cyclonatronaceae > RECM01. The sequence continues at coordinate 161,258 of JBLRWO010000004.1, forward strand.
AGAGTACGTCAGCAGGTTCCCAAAAAAGAAGATGTAACCGTTGATCCCGAAACCAGGAGTGAGACTGTGATCGAAAAAAGGATCGACGATCGCGTTATTACACTTCCCGTGCTCGAAGAGGGTGAAATCTACATTCGATTCGGGAAGCCGGCCCCGGCCGCACCTGCAAGGGTTATTGGAACTGAAAGCAAAACGGTACAGGACCTTGAACGCCGTGTTGAACAATTGCTGCGTGAGCGTGAAGCAGTCCAAACAGGGCAGCCACAGACGGGTGTTACCGTTGTGCCATTGGGCGACGATTCCTTCGAACGCCGCATGAGACAGTTTGAAGAAAGGATGATGAATGTTATTGACAGACGACTTTCGCAGGCCGGCGTTGCCACACAACCTTCAACCGCGCCCACAACTACGTCAGTATCAACCCCTTCCGTGACAGTAGTACAGGATCGTCCGGCAGATGAACTCAGCGGCATCGCAGCCTATCTGGGTGTTTCCAATCCGTACCAGGGTGTACTGGGTATTCGTGGCGACTATGGCTCATTCCTGAGTGGCCGCATCGAGCTCATACCCGAATTAGTTCTTGGATTCGGTAATGATACACGCATGTACAATATCAACGCGCTGGTTCTTGTGCCACTGCCCGAACTCCAGTATATCAGTCCGTTCAGGCCTTACACAGGTCTGGGACTCGGCCTTATGGCATTCAGCAACCCGCCTTCTGATGTGGCCGGTATCCAGTTTACCTGGTCGTTCCATCTGGGAGCGGAAAGAAATCTGGGACCGGGCAAGTTGTTTATAGAATACGCGAACCTGAATCTGTTCAACTTCAACAGGCTTAACGCCGGGTACCGTTATAGATTCTGATGCATTTATGAGCCGGATCATGAAAACCGGATTCCCCATACTGATCATGATTTTCGTATGGACAATTTGTCCGGCAGAAATGCTCCGCGCATATGTGCCTGATACGACGAGTGTCTCTGCCCACCCGGGTGGAGACACTCTTGCAGTTATTCCGGCGGCTCCGGAACGTATTGATGAAATCCGCAGAAGAATTGATTTTATCCGCTCACAGTATATACCACGTCTGGGTCCTTCTGAGGCCGAAATAGAAAATATCCGCCGTCAGAATGCAGAACAGCTCGATATCATCAGGCTTACCTACATGATAAAACTGCTTGAGATGATGGATGACAGCTATACCCCGCCTGCCCAGCAACAAGTGGTTGTAGTATCCGGGTCAGGCCGGGATGTAACGGATGAATTACCCTTGACCAGGGAAATATACCCGACCCCGCCCGACACTATTACCGAAGTGCGTATCGATACGCTTCGCTTAACACGCGTTGATACGGTTTTTGTTGACAGGGTTGAGACCGAAATCATTGAACTCAGAAGAATGCTTGAAACCGGCGTTTTCAGGGCGTTTTCTATCGTTTTTGAATTCGATAAACACGAAATACTTCCGGTATCACACCGCATACTTGATGAAGCAGGGCAACTTCTGCTGGAAAACCCTGAAATCAAAATAGAAGTACAGGGACATACTGATAACATTGGCCCCCGTGACTACAACATGAGGCTGTCACAGAAAAGAGCAGAAAGTGTACGCGATTATCTGTTGAACAATTTTTCGGATATCGGTGAACAGCGTATACGGGCGGCCGGCTTCGGACCCGACATCCCGGTAACCGGTAATCGTACATCAACTGAAAGGGCCCTCAACAGAAGAGTGGAATTCAAAATTATTGAAGGTAATTAACATCTACTGTAGAAAAAGTATAATTTACAGACCTCACGTGCAGATTTTTAAAGAATAAAACGGTTATCTGAGATGAACATTATTTTTAAGTCAGCCGATATTAACGGCGTTTTCGGTAAACTGGCCGAAAGCTTTAAAGCACGTCTTGTTCATGAGGGTTTTGAGTATTCGGTTCAGCTGCCTGACACTATCGGCAGCGGTTCGCTTTGCGGATATGTTTTTGAAGAGGGCTTCTCCATGATATCTATGGATCTGAATCTGTACCGGCTCATACAGTTTACATTACCCGAGGAAGAAGGGCATATCATAAGGTATATCTTTTTGAAAAACGGCAGTTTGATACACACACTTGCGCCGGGGTTCCGCTACAGACTAACCTCCGATACATCAGCAATTGCATCAAGCCGTCTTGATAACTGGTCGCAGACTATGGCTTTTCCCACACAGGCCGGCCTGGATCTGATAATTATCCAGATCAATACAGAACATTTTGCAAGAAATCTGAATGTGAACCTGGAGAATGTGTCTGATAAACTTGCAAAGGCCTTTAGCGGCGATGAGCAGGCTGAACATTTTCTCTATCACAGCATGTATCCGCTCAGCATTTCTGAAACCATTATGAAGATGAAAAATTCAGCTGCAGAAGGGCTGGTAAAACGGTTTTTCATCGAGTCAAAAGCACTTGAATTACTCTGGATGCAGACCGAACATTATAATTATGAACAGAAGTTTGGTTTCGATAAAAATCTGCTCAGAAAGTTCGATATCGATATTATTAAACGGGCCTATGAGTATCTTGACGATAATCTCGGGGAAGACATTACGATTGAAAGCCTTGCCAGGATCATTGGCACCAATGAAACAAAGCTGAAAAAAGGGTTTAAAAAACTATACGGCAAGACATTCGGGGAAGTTCTGAGAAATAAGCGGCTTTTATTGGCAAAATCTTTGCTCGAGGACGGGAAGATGAGCGTAAAAGAGATATCCAGCCTGTCAGGTTACAAAAGTGCCAGCATGTTCACCAAGCGGTTCAAAGAGAAATACGGAATACTGCCAGGCCGGTATATTGCAAAGTATTGACGAAGGTCCTTATCCGGCACGGGTAATCAACACAGATATTAAGACCTGTTATCTGAGTAGTATTATGTTTATCTGACCAATATTATGCGGTGAGATCCCGCGATATTTCCGTTTGAATAAATACGCACCAGGTATATCCCGCTGGCATGGCCTGCCGCATTAAACGAAACCGTATATCGACCAGGGCTTCTGAATCCTTCGGTAATAGTGGCTGTGGAGCGGCCAAGCAGGTCGTGAACGGTGATGCGGATCCGGGCAGGCTCGTTCACGGTGTAAACAATAGTGGTTGACGGGTTAAAGGGATTCGGATAGTTCGAATCAATGGAGGCCGAGGCGGGGAACTGGAGCATTGTGACCGGTTCATCGTTGATCGATACTGCTATATCCGGCGAAAGTTTACGGTTTACCACGGCCATAATCGCATCGGCTGCTGCAGGAAGCCCGTCGGTGCCTTCCGACAGGATGGCAAGTGATGGCTGCTCCGTACCGGTTTCAAGGAAAACGGCACCGGCATGCTGCCATCCTCCATCGGCCACAGGAACGAGCAGCGCGGGCGCATCCCCGGTTCCCACTGTAAACTGAAGGGTATCGGTAACTTCCCCACCGGGCGTAGTCCAGATATAGAGATCATACCATGCATTTTCGGCAACATCCATCTGATAACTGATGGCCTCGCTGCCAGAACCCTGGCTGCCGGCAATATAAACGGGTCCAGTGAATCCGGGGATGTCGGATGGTATCCAGTTGCCGGATATCGCGGAACCGTCCGATTCAGGACGTCGGATTACCGCGGGCGGGCGCCGCAGAAAACCGTTCCGGCCGGGAATGAGCGCGGGTTTACCGTAGAACTCTTCGCGCAGGAAGCCAGCAAGCTCGTCGCCGTTTTTGCGCAAACCCTCATAGAAGAAAAACCCCTCGCCCCTGATGCCGGCGGCCCGGTTCACCTCCATGAAAAGCCGAAGGGTATCGGCCGGAACGGTGTAGGATCCCACATTCATCAGTATGCCGGCTATGAGGATGTCGCGGCGGTCACCGGCCTGCTCAACAGCACGGTTGACCTCTATCCGGTAGTCGGCCAGGTTCTGGCGGTAGAACTGCGGAATCCAGTGGTCGATGGTACCGTTGCTGATCCACGTCGGGGGATCCTGCAGGTATTCACTGAATGCCCAGGGGTACACGCTGGGGCTGGAGGCAACAAAAAGGTCGGGGTCCCGGGTTTTTACCGAATCGCGAAACCGTGCGTAGAAATCGTTCAGCTTTCCGGCTCTCCATGTGCGCCATGAAGTAGTCCGGAAATTGAAGGGCTGGTCGGCCCCGTTGTGTTCGCTCCGGTACAGAGCGGTGGTGTAGTCGTCGTAACCGCATTCGACAGGCATGGCCGGCATGCGGTCGGAGAACTCGATGCCATCGATGTCGTAGTTGTTGATGATCTCCATGGCCAGCTCGATGATGTAATCCTGTACCTCGGGGTGGATGCCGTTCATCCAGTCGAAGCCGTTCTTTGTGCAGTGGTTTCCGTTGCGGTCGAAGGTGGCCCAGTGCGGTTTTTCCGCAATGATGTGGCCGCCATGGGGTGGCGTGCCGCCCGAGTAGATACTGGCAAAGCCGTACTCGAACCAGGGGTACACCTCGATACCAACCCGCCGGGCCTCCCTCACCAGCACGCCCAGCGGATCGCGGCCGGCAAACCGCGGATCGATGCGCACGCCGAACTCCCGCTCCATCACATCGCTGGGGTACTGGGTCCAGCCGGCGTTCTGCACTACCGGCAACACGGCGTTTATGCCGGTGGCGGCAAGAAAATCCATGGCCGCGGCTATAGCCTCATCCGAAAAAAGTACCTGGCTGTCAACATTGGTGATCTTGACGGCGCGGAGTTCTTCGACGGGCTGGGAAAGCACCGGCATGGTATAAACGGAGATGACCAGGATACAGAGAATTGGGAAGTAGCCGGCAACACCGGCACATAGTTGAGGCGTGTTTTTCATCCCTGATCACTGTCCACACTGCTTCTGTTAACAATTTCTTTCCTGTATTTGATCAGGGGCATTTGCATCAGAAAAATGATAACAACCGCAATGACCACCTGAATGATAAATACCGGGAAATTTTCGGCCCAGTAACCCAGGAAAACCCATCCAAGCAGGATAACAGTGAACACAGCGATCACTACCCATTGAATGGTTCGCAGGGTGTCGTATTTTTTCATCAGTTCCCTGTTTGACAGGGATACAAGGTTGTTGTTTTTCATGCTTTAATGTAATGACAAATGATAAAAGAATGAAAAGGAGAAGGGGGCATACCCGAAATGGGCGTGCAATATTTGATTGTAACTACCCCGTTGTGATTTGAATTCGTAATCAGGTTCCTGATATTCGCCTTGATGCGTTTCCGAAGGGTGTTATGTTGTGATTTGAATTCGTAATCAGGTTCCTGATATTCATGGCGGCGGCGTACGTCCAGTCGGTTGCGTTGTGATTTGAATTCGTAATCAGGTTCCTGATATTAGGGGCAAGTCCTACCTTGACGCAGTGCTTGTTGTGATTTGAATTCGTAATCAGGTTCCTGATATTTTCACCATCTGCCAGCACTGTGACGATATTGTTGTGATTTGAATTCGTAATCAGGTTCCTGATATTTGATTCCTATTACATAGCCATGTTCCTTAGTTGTGATTTGAATTCGTAATCAGGTTCCTGATATTGAGCCTGCCCCAACGAATCACCCACCGGCAGTTGTGATTTGAATTCGTAATCAGGTTCCTGATATTGCCTAATGCAAGTACTATTGAGCGCAAATGGTTGTGATTTGAATTCGTAATCAGGTTCCTGATATTACCTCAAATAAACAAATAAAACAATGGAAGGTTGTGATTTGAATTCGTAATCAGGTTCCTGATATTCAGTACATATTCTGCCTGCAAGCATAACCAGTTGTGATTTGAATTCGTAATCAGGTTCCTGATATTCTGGACTGTGAATAATGTAAGATCGT
>JBLRWO010000005.1:0-152685 GCA_047921215.1 Cyclonatronaceae bacterium
TGTCGGCTTTTTTCGCACTGGCGCTGGCTCTTTTTGTGCTTTTTTCCGCACGGCGATATTTCCAGTCCCGCCATCTCTACCGGGCACTGTTTCTGCCGCTCGCCATTCCCCCCATCGTACTCGCGTTTGTCATTTTTCAACTCTACTCCGGTTCCGGCCTGTTTTCACGGCTTGCGTGGCATATGGGTATCATCAGTGATTCGCAGCAATTTCCGGAACTGGTTCAGGATCCCTGGGGAATCGGAATCATTATGGCGCATGTATTTCTGGTATTCCCTTTTTTCCTTCTTATTCTGCTCAATCTCTACGAACACGAAAAACTGGATGAGGTGGAGTCGGTGGCCTCGGCACTGGGGGCAGGGCGGCGAACGATACTGTTACGACTTCAGATTCCCATCCTGCTTCGGGGCCTTTTCCCTATTCTGGTGCTTTATGTCATCTTTTTTATGGGAGCCTACGATGTACCTCTGATCCTCGGTCAGTCATCACCCCACATGATTTCGGTACTGATTCTGGAGAAACTGCAGCGTTTTAACCTGGCTGAAATTCCGGTAGCCTACTCCATGGCGGTCTGGTATGCTCTGCTCTGCATCGGCACGATTTCATGGCTGTTTGCCCGATACAGAAAAAAGGTGGCGCTATGAGAAAAAAACTCCTGCTGGCCATCCTTTTACTAAGCTTTCTGATTCCGTTTTGGCTGCTGCTTTACCTTTCAGTATCCACGCAGTGGTACTACCCGGCACTCGCGTCTCATCCGTTTACTGCAGAAAACTGGCAGTGGTTTTTTTCCGGCGGCTCGGCACTGATGGACAGTGCGGGATTGTCGATTGGCCTATCTGTTAGCGTAAGTATTTTGGCCACCATAAGCGGTTTTTTTACAAGTCGTGCCATCGCCTACTACACCCGCAGCCACTGGTGGCTGGTGTCGGCCTACTTTCCCTACGTCATCGCCCCGGTGGTGTTTGCCGTGATGCTCAATTTCTGGTTCCTTCAGCTGAACCTCTCCGGCACCCTGCCCGGTGTGATGCTGGCACAGCTTTTCATTACCTTCCCCTATGCCGTCATCTTTTTCTACGGCTTCTGGAATCAATCCATTCACAATTTGGAAAACCTGGTATCCACCATGGGAGGCGGCATCAAAACCAAAATTAAGCACGCCATTCTGCCATCGGCGCGCGGCTTGCTGGCGGTTTGCTTTTTTCAGTGTTATCTCATTTCCTGGTTTGAATATGGACTTACGCAGTTTATCGGGGTGGGTAAAGTGCAAACCCTGACCATCATGGTCTATCGCTACGTGAGTGAAGCCAATCCCCATCTGGCAGCGCTTGCCGGGGTACTGCTGGTGCTTCCGCCGCTGGTGCTTCTTTTTGTGAACCGCCGCTTTTTGCTGCAAAACGTATGGAGCCTGCGCGCGTGATAGAGGTGAAAAACATATCGAAATCGTTCGGCAGCGAGTCGGTATTAACCGATGTGAGCTTTAGTCTGGAAGAAAATCATACGCTCTCCGTTTTGGGAAAGTCGGGAAGCGGAAAAACCACTCTGCTCAAGATTATAGCGGGGCTCGTAGAGAATTACTCCGGAACGATTCTGGTGAATGGCAGCCCCATCGATCATTTGAAGCCGAAAGAGCGCGGCGTGGTCTATCTGTATCAGGAGCCGCTACTGTTTCCCCATCTCACGGTGGAAGAGAACATCGCCTTTGGGCTCAGTATCCGTAACGAGTCGGCTGACATCATTCAAAAAAAGACCTCGGGAATGGTGGAACAGCTGCAGCTCGGCGGGCAGGAGGGGAAGTATCCTCATCAACTATCTGGCGGACAAAAACAGCGGGTGGCGTTTGGGCGGGCATTCATCATTCATCCCACGATCTTGCTGCTGGACGAACCTTTTGCCAGCCTCGACCCCGGAATCCGAAGCGAAATGCAGCAGCTATTTCGATCTATCGCGACAGAGCAAAAAATCACCACCCTTTTTGTAACGCACGACCTGAAAGAGGCGCTGATTACCGGCGACCGGTTCGGAATGATGCAAAACGGTGAACTTAACCTGTTCTCCGACCGCGAGGCATTCATCAACGATGCCGGAACCGGCGTACAAGACGAACTAAAATTTTGGACTGAACTTATTCATCATCATGGCCAACGCTAACGACTTTAACCACATTGAATCTATTTACTGGGTTTTTACCCAGCTTTGTAACGACCACTGCATGCATTGCTACAACAACTCCGGGCCGCAGGGCGAGCGTATATCGACCGAAGAGTGCCTCGCCATTGTGGAAAATCTCCCCGATTCCGCCGACCGGGTGATCCTTTCCGGCGGTGAACCGCTAACCGAGCGGCCGAAGCTCTATGCCATCCTGGATGCACTGCGAGAGAAGTACCAAGGCAAAACTCAAATCATGCTGCAGACCAACGGCGACCTTCTCACCGAGAAACGTCTCGATAAACTTATCGAAAAAGGTGTCACACGGTTCGACATCGCCAGTATTGACCGCTACCACAAACACAAAGGCGAGCGGCTGGATGAACTTCGCAAACTGTTCGACTCTCGGGGAGTGGATGGCAGTGATAAAGATCCGCTGATTCAGAAAGAGAACTATCTGCATAATTTCCCGCTCAGCTGGGGTCATTGGGGGGCATCGGAAGACATGTGGCTGGGCGGCAACTGGGCGCGGGGGCGTGCTCTGGACAACGATATCTGGATGAAGGATGGGAGCCATAATTTTTGTGCGGTGGTATCGGGTGCGATCGGGTTTTTGAGTGGCGGCGAAGCCATTCCGAACGAAATTTCCATTCAGCTCTGGAAAATCAATCCCTGCTGTCCCGGTACTAAAGACCCACTGGGCGATGCGCGGACCGAGAAGGTGGCCAAGGCGCTTGCCCGTTTTGCGGATAGCCCCATTTTCCAAAAACTGAACGAGGGTGATCCCTACCGTATGGGCGAAAGCATCGGCGTATCGGAAGAGTATGCACGAAAACGAACCAACGAACTGAAAAACGTCTGCAAATGGTGCGATGAATTCTTCTCCGTACACTACGACATCAAACGAAACTGCTCGCGGCACGCAGAGAAACAAACCGAATATTAATGACTCCCTCAATCGCCATTATTGTTGGCAGTGCTTTTGACACCGCCTTCGCAGAAAAACTAAACCTTTCCCCGGAAACCGTGCGCACCGATTTCGGCGAGATGGTTCTCTACCGATGCGGTATCGATACCACATACCCCGCCTGGGTGCTGCCACGTCATGGCTTTCCCCATCGGTTCCTTCCAAATCACATCAACTACCGTGCGCAGGCAGCCGCTCTGCAGCAGGTGGGATGTAAAGCCCTGCTGATCAACAGCTCCGTTGGGGTGATGGATGCAAACCTCCCGATTTACAAACCGATGCTGGTCACCGATCTGCTGATGCCCGAAAATCGCTTGCCGGATGGCTCTACATGCACCATGTTCCCGGAAGCTGATCCCCATCACGGTCACCTGCTACTCAAAACCGGACTTTTCTCGCCAGAGCTCCGGGCCGTGCTTGTGAGCCGATTTGGTAAGGCTATCCACGCAACCGATCAGGACGTCGTATTTGTGTATGCAGGCGGACCGCGTGGCAAAACCTCTGCCGAAAACAGAATGTGGGCGCAGCTTGGCGGGCAGGTAAACTCCATGACACTGGCCCCGGAAGTAGTACTTGCCAACGAGCTTGAAATCCCTACAGCTGCCGTCGTTGTTGGCCACAAATATTCGGTGCCCGGCGTGTCGAACCCCGCTGAAGAAGAAATTGCCAACACGCTGGCACAGGCTCGCAATGCGACCGAAGAGATCCTTATTTCCTTTTTAACAAGCGGTGAACCGGTACCCTTTACGAATGAGATCTACCGGTTCAGCCATGAATAAGCCATTGCACAGCAGCCTGATCGACTTTGTAAAACAGAACCTGCCTGACTGGGAGCCGGACGGAACCGTTGGTGAACTAACCGGCGGAAATCTGAACCATGTTTTTCGTGTGGGCGGTTCGCCAGACCCGGTCATCGTAAAACACGCTCCCCCCTACATTGCGTCCGCTCCCGATGTACCCCTCCACCCCGGCAGGCTTACGTTTGAGTCGAAGGCGTTGCACGCATTATTACCCGGCGGTTTATTGGCAGAAATTACAGCGGCTGTCCCCCGGGTGGCACCACCAGCATGGATCGCTTTTGATGCAGAACAAAACCTCCTGGCTATGGAAGATCTCGGTGAGTATCCGTCCATCACAGATGCTTTCGATCAGGGGAACTGTAAGCCTACATCCGGAACGCAGCTCGGCCGTTTTATCGGTCGGTTGCACGCAGAAACCTATGGATGCGATAAATGCAAAAAAATGTTTTCGAACAGCGGTGTACAACAGACGCGCCATAAGGTGCAGTACCTGCCTGCGGCGGAGTGGTTAGCACATCACCATCCGAATGAAAAAGAGTCGGCCGATCGAATTATCGAGCTCGGTCTGCAGCTTCAGCAACCGGGGTACTGCCTGATTATGGGCGACCTTTGGCCCCCCTCTATTATGGTGCAGCAAAACCAGCTTCGGCTTTTCGATTGGGAATTTGTGCATTACGGCCATCCATTGCAGGACGTAGCTCATATAGCTGCACACTTTCTGATGTGGTCCATCGTCCATCCAGATATTAAACGGAATGTTCTCGATTGCTGGCACTTCTTTTGGGACGCTTATCAACACCAGATCGCCAACATCCCTGCACTGCTGAATGAGATGAAAGAGCAGTCGGGATTTCCCCTCCATGTGGGTGCAGAGTTATGGATTCGCTCACTCGGGCCATTTCGCGAAGGGTATCTTTTTGATAATATCCCCGATTCTGACGAGCGGTTCAAAACCGTTGTTAAACAAGCCATATTGATGATGACAACCCAAGCGAAAGCCTCACCTGACGTATGGCTGGAACGTTTCACCTGATATGAGATTCTTTTAAGGACAATTTGGAATATTGTCCGAATTCATTACCATCTTTTACACCGGTTCAAAACGTTGGTGGTTGTCTTGAAACAAATTGCCCTTCCTTTAATGCTCACTTTTTCCGTCTTCTCGTGCAACTCCTCTCAAAAGATGCTGGAACGAGGCAAGTACCACCAGGCCATCAACCGTGCAACAGAGAAACTAATGAAAAAGCCCTCCAACAGTAAAGAACTTCGCGTTTTGAAGGAGGCGTTTGAGCTTGCCAACATGTTCGACCTCGATCATCCTGCAGATTTTTCCAACGCCTGCCGGGGTCATGGCGAGTGACTTGCCTGATAAAAGGTTTCTATTTGGTTTAGGCGGTGAGGTCGCAAGTCACTCAAATCCTTAACAAGGCGTTTCCTGCTGACCGGTCAGGTTACTTGCTCGACTTTAGAGTTGGTAGTCTGGCAGCAGGAATACCAGACCGTTAACCAACCTACCTATCGTTGTAAGTGGAAATTTGATTCAGTATCTTAACAGTACACGAAAAATCTTTTAAAGTACTGATATGAATATTTCAATTTCAAAAGACGTTGAACCTCTTTCTGAGTTTCGAAAAAAATCGGCGGATTTTGTAAAACGTCTCAAAAAAGATAAACAACCGATCATTCTTACTCAGCATGGGAAAAGTGCAGCTGTATTGATGGATGTTTCAGAGTATGAGCGTTTTACCAGGAAAATGGAGATGCTTGAAAACTTGCTTGAAGCCAAACAGCAAGTTGAACAGGGTAAAACTCATTCGATGGCAGAGGCCAAAGAAAGAATCGAAAAGCATCTTTCTAAATGGAAGTAATTTTTACAGATCGGTTTCTGGATCGTGTAGAAGAATGTACAGATTATATTGCCTTTGATCATGTTCCAACGGCAATTAAATGGGCACGTGGAGTTTTTGAACAGTGCCAAAAACTAAGCAATCGACCGGAAAGTGCTAGAATCGTCCCTGAATTCAGACGTCCTGAAATCAGAGAGGTAATCCACGGAAATTATCGGCTGGTTTATGAATTTAAAACCAAACAAATTGATATGTTGACCATCTGGCATACGAGACAGATCTTGCCGGAAGATCCGCACAAGGTTGGTTAACAAGCATAGCGCTACGCGGCACTTCGAGTCCTTCGGACGTGCAAGCGTTTTTTGTCAAACTTCAAAATTTGTTGCCAGGCCGTTAGCCGCCAAGGAGACCCCATGACAGTCAATCGTATGGACAACGTCGGCATCGTGGTGGAAGACATCGATGCCGCTATTGAGTTCTTTGCCGAACTTGGCCTTACCCTCGAAGGCCGCATGCCCATCGAAGGCGAATGGGCTGGCCGCGTTACCGGAGTGCGCGGCCAACGCGTCGAGATCGCCATGATGCGCACGCCCGACGGCCACAGCCGCATCGAGCTCTCGTACTTCGACGCCCCCGCCATCGCGTCCGATCACCGCACTTCCCCCGTGAACTCGTTGGGATACCTGCGCGTCATGTTCACTGTCGAGGACATCAACGACACCATTACCCGGCTCAGCAGGCTTGGTGCGACGGTGGTTGATGAAGTCGTAAATTATAAAGACATCTACCGTCTCTGTTACATCCGGGGTCCAGAAGGAATTCTCATAGGGCTCGCCCAACTGCTCGGGCAACAGACCTCCTGAGAGAATCTGTTGGAATGTAAGTGTTGAGAGATCAGGCGTTGATGCCGAATAATTCGGTTAAAGCGAACGGTAAACAATTTTGGATTATATTGATTTTAAAATTCCGATCGCTTTAATGCCGGGCCTTTAGGCCGTGCCTGGACAAAGATGAAGCCGTGGCCAGAACAGGACGATGACACCGAGAAATGAAAGACCAACACACAATCCGTATCGTGCGAACTATCGTGATCACCGTTGCGGTTCTGTTCGGCACTTTTACGCTCTTTGCAGGCGCCCAGGTGCTCCTGGGTTACGACCCGGGGTACCAGGTGTTTAGGCCGCTCCTTTTTTTCAATACAGCAATGGGCCTTGTGTATTTGGCAGCAGGCGTGGCTGTCTGGCGCAGTGACAACGCTGGCAGGAACGCTGCAGCCGCAGTCTTTCTGCTCAACCTCCTTGTACTCATTGGCATTCTCGTCATCTACCGTAGTGACGGAGGCGTCGCTGTAGACAGTCTCCGTGCCATGACCTTTCGGACGGTTGTTTGGCTTGTTCTGTTCCTGGGCACATCCTGGCTCGTCCGGCAGCAGGCAGTAGCGCGGCTTCAAGGGTGAAGAGTAATAATTGACAGAAAAGGACACCCGTCATTCAAAATGACGGGTCCAGGCAAAAGATGATCTGATACCGGATTTTGGCGGGGGTTAGAGCAACCATCAGTCTATTTAAGTGACACTACTCACCTTTTTTTACAACGGAGACCTCATGAGACACATAGAGACACACAGAACACGCCGATCTGGTCCGTGAAAGTAAGGAACTCGCCGAAAACGCCGGGGAAGAGCAAAAGGAGTTAGCAGAAATCTACGTCAATCGGGGTCTTGATGCGGAACTGGCTTCCGAGGTAGCTGCCCAGCTAATGCGATTTGATGCACTGGGTGCACATGCTCGTGATGAGCTGGGCATATCCGATTCCAGGACAGCCCGGCCCGTTCAGACGGCATTTGCCTCTGCCGGGACGTTTGCAGTGGGCGCCATGCTTCCGCTGCTGGTCGTTGTTTTACTTTCCGGCACTGCACTCTTGTGGGCAGTTTCTGGCAGTTCACTCTTATTCCTTGCATTACTGGGTTCAGTTTCCGCCAGAGCTGGTGGCGCCCCGGTACTGGCCGCCGCCTCACGTGTCACCTTTTGGGGTGCTCTTGCAATGGCATTGACCGCCGCGGTGGGCGCGCTCTTCGGGGTGGTAGCCTGATCGCACAAAAAGCGCGATACCGACGCCCGGCAACTCGTTACGGCTAATAGTATATGTTTGATAAATTGATGTTACCAAATTGAGGATGAACAGCTGCTTGAGCTAACAGTTTTCTTGCCGAATTGAGTGGTTATCACAGGGGGGATGTTATTTAAAACGCATTTCATGACGATTCGCCCCGGGATGACGGGTGAGTAAGGGTTGCTAATACCTCAGGAATCCGGCTTGAGTCCTTCTGAAGATTGCAAAAAAAAGTCCTGAAGCATTTCTGTAATCTTTATCGCAGTCTGATTGTCAAACAACAATCGCTTAACCGGAAGTGTTCTGGATTTCGCCTTTGGAGAGTTGGTTCCCATGCCGTTTAGCCTCCGGACCACCGGCCGGCCATACGAACAACCAGGAGCAAGGAAACAACAATGGCGAAGGATCTGAGTCAAACAAAGTGGCATGGCATTGCAAGACAGGAAATTCCGTGGTCTCCCACTGTGGATGCTGACGCATGTATCGGGTGCGAGTTGTGTTACGTAACTTGTCTGCCCGACACAAGCTATAAGTTTTCCCTCAAGTGACATCATCTGGAAGCTTGAACGCGAGCACAAGATATTCAGGATCGTTCATGCCGAAGCAAGGGAGAAGCGCGACAAGGTGGCCGCTCTGGAAGCCAGGCAGAAGGCAGAGGAGCAAATTGCCGGTACATCATCGCGTGCAAGGGTTCGCATTGCTGGTGTTTTCGGAGATAAACGTTTACTGTTAAAGCTGCAGGAGCTGATTACGGGTCGTCCATATGACATCGTAAACCTGCAACTGAACGTACCAACGATAAAGGGTCTTCTGGAGAACACCCCGGCTCACATGGACTTCGAGGTGGTATCGACTGTCCAGGAGGACGTGATTTCACTCATCAATGAGCTGAGAACTCTGATAACCGAAAACGGCCTTGTTTGGGTGGATCAAAGGTAGAATTGTGGCTACAGCCCTGAACCGGCAGGTCGCCCTTTGAGCAAGGCTGGCATCAAACATCACAGAACCAACCAGCAGGTCGGAGGTATATATGAACCTGCTGCGCGCAAGGGCTGGAAATGACGAGTACAGGGATGATGCCTTGCATTATGCCCGTCAGCTTGTGGAGCTGAATGCAACCGATTTTTAGGTGCATCAGGCCCTTGGGTATCTGCATCTGCTTGAGTCGTTGAAAATCGGGCAGGATGCGCCCGATTTTCAGGCCCGAACAATAGTCGGCGACGATGTATCTCTTTCCGATCTGAGAGGGAATGTTGTTTTGCTCGAATTCTGGGCAACCTGGTGCGGGCCATGTCTGCCTGAAATTCCCAAACTCTATAATGTAGCAGGTATACCAAGGTTGTACCTGATTGGCCCGGACGGGAAAATAATAGCCAGGGATTTACGGGGTGAGCAAATGATTGAGAAAACCGGGTCATTTATGACCCAGTGAGCGGGTGATTCAGTTAGGAAAGAATGTTTTTTGCTGGATATCATGAACAGGGTATGGTACATTGACGGATAATCTGTCAGGCTCAGAAAATTTGTTTTGATGCGGCCTGATACCGGTTAATAACTGACTTCAATGCTGCCATTTTTGTTTTTCATCAGAATGCTTCATTTGGCATATTCATTGGTAGTTTAACCGGTTTACCATATTTAAATCAATCAACCAGCATTAATATTCTTCACATGTCTGTCTCTTCAATTCAACTCAAAATTTTATCTCTGATACTGATTCTCCATTTTTTGGGAGTGCAGTTTCTTTATTCCCCATCAGCCAATCCTCCAGTCCTTGAGATCGAAACCCGGCTTTCGGATGAGGAGATCCGGGATAAGGCAGACCGCCTGCTCGACCAGATGACCCTCGAGGAAAAGGTCGGCCAGATGACCCAGATCACGCTGGATGTACTCGGAAAGGGGGATGATGTGTTCACCAGTCATGAGCCGTTCGAACTCGACCCGGCAATGATGGAGCTGGCGTTTCAGAAGTATCACATCGGCTCTGTGATGAACACCACCAACAACCGGGCCCGCACTCCTGAATTCTTCAACAGGCTGATAGCCGAACTGCAGGACTACGCCATAGAACACTCACGGCTCGACATCCCCATCATTTTTGGCATCGACATGATTCACGGTGCATCGTATGTTGACGGGGCCACGCTCTTTCCGCAGCAGATAGGGATGGCGGCAACGTGGAACCCTGGGCTGGTGCGCCGGGCCGCCGAAATCACCGCCTATGAAACCCGGGCGGCCGGTCTGCCATGGACCTTTTCGCCCGTACTTGACCTCGGGGTGGATCCGCGCTGGCCCCGCCAGTGGGAGACCTTCGGGGAGGATCCCCACCTGGCATCTGTGCTGGCCCATGAAATGATCAAAGGCTACGAGGGCGAGGACAACGACATCGGCAATCCGTACCATATAGCGACCAGCCTGAAACACCTGCTGGGCTATTCGCACACACTGAGCGGCCGCGATCGCACCCCGGCCTGGATCCCCGAGTCGCAGCTGCGCGAATACCACCTTCCACCGGTCCGGGCCGGTATCAATGCGGGGGCGCTCAATGTGATGCTCAACTCGGGCGAGATCAACGGCATTCCGTTCCACTCCAACCGTGACCTGATCACCGGCCTGCTGAAAGAGGAGCTGGGCTTCGAGGGGTTCGCACTGACCGACTGGCGGGATATTATCTACCTTCACACAAGGCACCGCATCGCATCATCCTACAAGGATGCCATACGCATTGCCATCAA
Source organism: Cyclonatronaceae bacterium (assembly GCA_047921215.1). Taxonomy (GTDB): domain Bacteria; phylum Bacteroidota; class Rhodothermia; order Balneolales; family Cyclonatronaceae; genus RECM01. The sequence continues at coordinate 10,607 of JBLRWO010000005.1, forward strand.
CGCCGGTGTGGATATGTCGATGGTGCCCTATGATTTTGATTTTGCCAGATACCTGGTGGAGCTGGTGAACGAAGGCGAGGTGCCGATGGAGAGGATCGATGATGCGGTAAGGCGCATCCTCACGGTGAAGGTGAAACTGAATCTCTTTGAAAAGCCCTACACGGTACGTGAGGATTATCCGGAATTTGCCTCGGAGGCATTTGTGGAGGCTTCGCGGAATACCGCTCTGGAATCGATAACCCTGCTGAAGAACGAGGGCGACATATTGCCGTTGCAAACGGGCATAACCGCACTGATTGGCGGGCCGGCTGCCAACACCATGCGTCCGCTCAACGGCGGCTGGAGCTACTCATGGCAGGGCAATCTGACGGATGAGTTCACCGCCGGCAAGCTGACCATCCACAAAGCCTTTGCCGAAAAGCTGGGCGCCGAAAATGTAACACTGTACGAGGGTGTGCGTTTCAACCACGAGGGCGACTGGGATGAGGAGATTGTGGACGATCTCGACCTTTTCCGCCAAAAAGCGGAGCAGGCCGATCTGATTGTGCTGGCCCTGGGCGAGAACTCCTATTGCGAGAGTCCGGGCAATCTTCAGGACCTGTATCTGTCAGACAACCAGCAGGAGTTGGTCCGCATTGCGGCGGCAACTGGCAAGCCCGTACTGATGGTGCTGGTGCAGGGGCGGCCAAGGCTGATCAGCAAGGTGGAACCGCTTGTTCCGGCTATCATCAACGCCTACCTGCCCTCAAACTACGGGGCTGAAGCACTGGTTTCACTGGTGTTCGGCGAGACCAATTTTTCGGGACGCCTTCCCTATACTTATCCGCGGTATCCCAACGATCTGATTCCCTATTACCACAAACACACCGATCAGGTGACCGTGAATGGTGTACCGGTCGGTACGCCTTTCAATCCGCAGTATGAGTTCGGATTCGGCCTGAGCTATTCCGATTTTGAGTACGTATCGCTGACCACAGACGGCGATTCCTACGGGGCGGATGATACCATAGAGATCACCGTTGAGGTGAGGAACACATCCCGCCGAGACGGCAAGGAGACCGTCATGCTGTTCTCATCTCAGCTCTACGCCTCTGTCACTCCGTCCGTAAAACGGCTGCGTGCATTCGAAAAGGTGGAGATCGCTGCGGGAGCAACTGAACAGGTTCATTTCAGCATACCCGTTACCGATCTGGCGCTTATTGGCCGGGACAACCGCCGGCGGGTGGAGAAGGGCGGATTCATACTCCGGGTGGGCGGTATCGAAGAGCCAGTAGTGATCACGGAGAATGTGTTAATGGATTAACAGCCCAAACCGGCTTTCCACGCACTCATCGAACGGACATTATGAAAACAATAGTGGTTTTTGACGTGGCCCAATCCATGCTTGGCAGAGGCAGGTACAGATCCGAAGCCGTGGATGATCACCGACAGCACTGGATTATTTATACGCAACGCTCGTGTCAGGGGAAAGTGCGTTTTTTAAAGTCGGCGACCGTCTGATATGGACGAAGATGGATGAAGTGACCTGAACATGGTGCAACAAACTGTCAAGAGAAGATAATGCAGCGGCATCATTCAGATGATGGTCTGTCTCGTTACCGGGTACATCCTGTTGACGAGGCATTGACATGTTTATAATAAATGTGCAGCCTGGCAGCACTTACATCTGAGGCTTGAGGTGCTGAATGCGGGCAATTTTTTTCAGATTTTCAGTGAGGCATATTTTTGATTATGGGTGTATGGTCTGGATTGAAAAAGAAAAATCCTTCAAGAATCATGTGGTACATTTGGCGAAGAATAGTATTTTGAACCGGAGCTGATTTTATAGTGATGAAAATTGTGCGATAATTTGCAGTAGGATGATTTACAAAACAGGTGGATGTATTCGAATGATCCGGTTTCTTAAAAGGTGTTCTCAATCCGATAGCTGATAATTATGGACGGCAGGCAATTTTTAGTTACACGTATTGCGCTGACTGTAGCGCTGGGCGGGTTCCTGATGGGCTTCGATGCTTCGGTTATCTCTGGTGTGGTCCGGTTTATCGAGCCCGAGTTCGGCCTGTCGAAGCTGGAACTGGGCTGGGCCGTAGGGTCGCTCACTCTCACCGCTACACTGGGCATGATGCTGGCCGGACCGCTTAGCGACCGTTTCGGCCGGCGTACCATTCTGAAAGTGGCCGCTATACTTTATGCGGTTTCCGCGGTTTCATCTGCCCTGGCACCAACATTCACCATACTTGTTCTGGCCAGAATGATCGGCGGACTGGGTGTAGGCGCATCGCTGATTCTTGCGCCGATGTACATCGCCGAAATGTCGCCTCCCGCTATCCGTGGGCGTATGGTAAGCTTCAACCAGCTGAATATCGTAATCGGTATATCCACAGCGTTCTTTACCAATTATCTGATTCTTCGCTGGGGCCAGTCGGGGGCGGCCTGGGCAAGTGCACTCCTGCTGGATGTGCACAACTGGCGATGGATGCTCGGGCTGGAGACCCTGCCTGCAGTTCTGTATTTCGTCGGTCTCTATTTTGTACCAAAAAGCCCGCGCTGGCAAATTCTGAAAGGTGAGACAGAGGAAGCCAGGAACACACTCGCCCGTCTGGCCGGAGAGGATGAGGCCGATAGGCAGGTCAGGGATGTACTGCAAAGCCTTGAGGCCGACAAAACCAGGGAGAAGGTATCCGTTAAAGAGATTTTTCAACCGGCCCTGCGGCTTGTTCTGGTGATCGGGGTCTCTCTGGCCATTCTGCAGCAGATTACGGGAATTAATGCGGTCTTCTTCTATGCTCCCATGATTTTCGAGCAGTCGGGCATAGGTGCCGATGCATCGTTTGTACAGGCGATACTCGTGGGTCTTACCAACCTGGTATTCACCATTCTTGCGTTGCTGTTCATTGATCGGCTGGGACGTAAACCCCTGCTCATTGTTGGCATGACAGGAATTGCAGTCATGATGATGTTGCTGGCATGGGGATTCCATTCGGCCAGTTACGAACTGACTCCTCAAAGCATCGAAACCCTCGACGAATCGATCGATAAATCGGCACTTATGGCAGGGATGAGCGGCATCACTTATCCAAATGATGTGTTGTTCAGACGGGCGCTTGCCGATGCACTCGGTGATGAAGCGGCCGTAGCACACGAATCGGCCATCATCACCGCCGCCATTGATATCAATCCCGGACTGATCCTGTTCGGCATTATCGGTTTTGTAGCCTCCTTTGCTATTTCCATAGGACCCGTAATGTGGGTAATGTTCTCAGAATTGTTCCCGTTGCGGGTGAGAGGCATCGCTATATCGTTTGCAGGTTTCATAAATTCCGGGGTCAGTTTTTTGGTTCAGGTGGTATTCCCCTGGGAGCTGGCCAACCTTGGGAACAGTGTTACATTCCTCATCTACGGATTATTTGCTGTAGTGGGACTGGTTTTCGTCTGGCGGGTTGTGCCGGAAACCAAGAATAAAACACTGGAAGAACTGGAAGATCAATTGGTAAGGAAAATTAAGTGATTACTTTTTTGAAAAATCATCTGTTCTTCATGTAGTTTTTAATCATCCGTTAGAAGTCGTGCACCTTGCTACTGAGGTGCCCGGAACCCGGGCAGCCCGGCGGTATCGGGCAGAGAATTGCAGAGAAGTTTAACTGTCAGTAATTACCTGTTTTCAGGCAAAAGCAATCAGGCAAAAGCAATCAGGCTGGGAAAACTCAACCTGGCACAGGCAACGAGGTATGAACAACCAGATATGAAGATCATCAGCAAACACAGATGGTGGTGGATATCGCTGATCATTGCCACCATCATTGTTACATTTGTAACGACTCAGCAGCCTTCCGTGTCCGGCTTTTTATTCAGTATTGCGGGTCATCTAGTATTTTCAGTTGTTGTTGCAACCATCCCGTGGCTTTTTTACCGTCTTTCAGGAAATCCTCTCACAACTGAGCAAATGATGTGGACAATCACTGTTGGATGGTTTATTCTTGCCGTGGCCAATTTATGGGCAATGCCCTGACCGGTTCTGGCTCAGTAAATATAAATAACCAGGCAGTTATCATCCCTGTAAACCGCAATTAGCAATTTGAGGGCGTGCATCCTGATGCAATGGAAGCGGTTGTGATAAGGGTTCCGGGTTTATTTCTTTTCAGTATATTCCGCATTGTCTCGAATTAAATTACAAACGTTCATGGCTGTTAAAATCAACAGAAACGATCCCTGCCACTGCGGAAGCGGTAAGAAATACAAAAACTGCTGCCACGATAAAGACAATGCCAGGATATTTTCAAAGCTGGGACTGATTGGCCTGGCAATTTTACTCATAGTTGGTCTTGTGGTGGTCTGGCTGTCGCTGGCCGGTGGAGAAGGAGTACCAAGCTGCCCTGCAGGTACGGTCTGGTCAGATGCTCATCAGCATTGTCATTAAGAATCCGTTTTCAGCTGTATATTGTCGCAGCCGATGCAATTCGTAAACAGGCAGCCGGAGGTATATATGTTTTGCGAAGTGAGTAAATTGCACGTTGATTGTACAAACCGGCGGAACAGGCTTTAACCCGGTTAGCAAACAATCACTAAATTCACACCCCCCAAACAAACAAAGAACCATCATGCTTAATTTGCCTTTCAGACACGCGGGCTTGCCTTTCCGTTGCCTGACACCGGCACAATCACCTTCGACATTGTAGGGAACCTGACCATCCGGGATAGTACAAGACCTGCCAGCTGGCGCGTTGACGCCCGTTTCGGTGAGGGAAGCCTCACGGGTACAGCCCGTACCGAGTTCACCTTCGAAGAATTCGGCATGGAGAAACCCAGGGTGCGATCGGTACTCAGTGTTGCCGATGCCATCCGTCTCGAATCTGATTTCACGATGGTTGTTGAAAACCTGACCGAATAATAAATTTCGGAAAACTGGAAACAGGATACAGGAAACAAGAAACAGGTAAGTTTGGTCGGAGAAATGGGGATGCCGACTGATGCCGGCTGAAGCCGGATGATGTTGTGCTGATATGTGGTGTGAGGTATCCTTTTTATGTATCATAATCTTTCATTTGTATTTCAAATAATAGCTATATTGATTTCGAGATATTCTGAGTGATGTCGCCCCCATTGCGTTCACCCCCAAAATGAGACATCCATGAACCGAATTTACCAGGTAACTGCCATTGTGGCACTGATAAGTGCATTTCTTTTCACCTGGCAGCTTTATCCAGAGAATAAACAGGAGCTGGCCAGTGTCGGTTACGAGGGAACAGACGATATTTTCCCCAATCCCGAAAGAGGTTTCTACCGGTTTGCACCGGGAACACCTTCCAGCCCTCCGCTTAATGCCGATACACTGCTCCGTTACCGGGATCAGGCCCAGACACTCGTTTTCCGTCCGTTTCTGATCCGGGACTTCAGAGAATCGGCTATTTCAGATGAATTTCTCGGCAAGATGCGGCAGGATTTTGAAACACTGCGGGAAACAGGACTTAAAACTATCTTCAAATTCCGGTATTCAACCGCGATTGGCCAGCCTGATGCACCCCTGGAGCGGGTACTTGCCCACCTTGACCAGCTGGAGCCAATCTTCAGGGAGTACGGGGATGTGATTGCCGTTGCCCAGGGCGGTTTTATTGGTGCCTGGGGAGAATGGCACGCTTCGACCAACGATCTTACTACACCTGAAAATATGCGGATAATATCGCATAAATTGATGGATGTACTCCCCGAAGACCGTCACATACAGATACGTTATCCGGCCGCAAAGATGAAGATTTTTGAAAATATGGATCCGATCAGTGAGCAGGAAGCCTTCAACGGATCCTATAAATCCAGAACAGGCCATCACAACGACTGTTTCCTGGCAAGCCCCACAGACGTAGGCACCTACTGGGTGGGACAGTTCAGTGATCCGCTGTTCGACGATGTGCGCGATACTCTCAGCATCGCCTGGCAAAAACAGTACCTGAACCAGGATACCCGCTATGTACCCATGGGTGGGGAAACGTGTAATCCACGCCCTGATGCCGGCGACCGCTTCCATTGTGAAACGGCGCTTCTTGAGCTCGACCAGATGAACTACTCGTTTCTGAACTATAACTATTCGCGGCGTATTCTCGACACATGGGCTGAACAGGGCTGCATGCCTGAAATTGAGCGGCGTCTCGGTTACCGTTTTGTCATGCTTAGCGGGCTTTTCAGCCGGACAGCAGTGCAGGGCGGTTCTTTTCAGTTTAATCTGAAGATCCGGAATGAGGGTTTCACAGCTCCCTACAATCCCCGATCTGTGCAGGTGGTACTGCGCAGTACTGATGGCAACGACCGTTTGGTGATAGTTGATTTACCGGATGACCCCAGGACCTGGCAGGGAGGCGAAAATGCAGAGTTGAACTATGAACTGGGCATCCCCGTCGGTCTGCCGGCAGGAGAGTACGAAGTTCTGTTGAATATGCCGGATCCGACCGAAGTGCTGAAAAGGAAGCCCGCATTTTCCATCCGGCTGGCTAATGAAGGCACGTGGGAAGAACCTACCGGATTCAACCGGCTCAATCACCGGCTGGTTGTAGGCCCGGCCCAGGAAGGTACGCTGTTTGATGGGGATCTTTTTTTTAAAACAATAAATCAATAGGCAGGGTGCACCCGATACACGGCAAGGCTTAAGACCGGCCCCGCATGCAGTTCTCTGATTTTATTCGTATCTTCATACTTCAATTTTTTTTTAAGCCCGGCTTCAAAAAACAAGCCGGGCTTTTTTCATTTTATCCCCTATATGTCGTTTACTTCACTGAACATCACAGACCCACTCCTCAAAGCACTTGCTGAAGAAGGATACACCGAACCCACACCCATTCAAACACAGTCCATACCCGTTGCGCTCAAAGGAACCGATATACTTGCCTGCGCCCAGACCGGTACCGGAAAAACCGCTGCTTTTGCCATTCCGATCCTGCAGAACCTCGGCCGCCGCAGCGATGGCAGCCGGAACCGTAAAATAAGGAGCCTGATCGTTACCCCGACCCGGGAACTGGCCATCCAGATCGATGAAAGTATTCAGAACTACGGGCGCCACACCGGCCTGAACAGTACCGTAATCTTTGGCGGCGTAAACCAGAAAAGCCAGGTAAAAAAGCTGCAACGTGGTATTGATATTCTCACCGCAACCCCCGGCCGCCTACTCGATCTGATGAACCAGGGATTCGTATCTCTGAACGACGTTGAAATATTCGTACTGGATGAGGCCGATCGCATGCTCGACATGGGTTTCATCCACGATGTAAAGAAAATAATTGCTGCATTGCCACGAAAGCGGCAAACGCTCTTCTTTTCAGCCACCATGCCTCCCGAAATTGTTAAACTGGCAAATTCCATTCTGACCAATCCCGTTAGTGTGCACGTGACCCCGGAATCACCCACGGTGGATGCCATTAGCCAGGGACTATATTATGTGGATAAAGGCAATAAGAAGAACCTGCTTATTGATGTACTGAAGGATGATTCGATCCGGTCGGCCCTGGTATTCACACGAACCAAGCACGGGGCAAATAAGGTGGTCAAATTACTGAAAGCAAGCAACATCGGCGCTGAAGCCATTCACGGGAACAAATCGCAGGCCGCCCGGCAGCTGGCACTGGGGAACTTCAAGGAGCAGATTACCCGCGTGCTTGTAGCCACCGATATAGCGGCCCGTGGCATCGATGTGGATGAACTGCAGTATGTTATCAATTACGAAATTCCGAATATTCCCGAAACCTATGTTCATCGGATTGGCCGGACAGGAAGGGCCGGGTCGGACGGTACGGCCCTGTCATTCTGTGATGCACAGGAAAAGACATATCTGCGCGATATCGAAAAACTGATCGGAAAGAAGATACCGGTTATTGAGGAACATGATTACCCTCTTGTCGACCACAACCCTCCGGTTCCGGAAAAACAACAACACCGACCGCCACAGACCGGGCGCAGCAAGCGTACTGTTCCCGCCGGCAGAAACAATGGTAGCAGCCAGGGTTCCGGTGGAAGCCGGAGACGCCGCACATAGACCTGAACAGCACTTCTTTCACAATTCCTTTATGAAAATATTGCGGAACTGAACTATAGATGGGGGGCTGACCCATTCTCCGTCAACCTTCCGGCCGTGATGTTGCAGGGCAAGCGGTCCGCGTTCGTTAACACCGGGCAGCTGCGCATTTTCGATAACGACGATCCCGTTCAATTCGACGGTAAGCCTGTCGCCTTTCATGGTTATTTCAAAGGCATTCCATTCGCCGATATGGTTGTCGGCAAATGTTCTGGGAGTAACACCGGCAACTATCTCGGGCGGCATGGACGGATCGGTGCGGTATCCGTACACTTCGCCGGAACCGACAGGCCAGCACCATATGTTGACCTGTGCTTTGGAGGTACCTCTCAGGTATATTCCCGAGTCGGAATCAGGTACGGCAATGCTTACCGGTTCCCCGTCGGCGTTAAGCTGATGGGTACCGTCGGGCCTTACGATCCTGACATTTGGATTAACGAAGGGTGTTTCGGGTATACGCCATTCCAGACGCAAAATGAAATCACCGAATTCATCCACGGTCCAGAGATCCTTGCTGCCGGGTGCCTGGCTCATCGCGTCATAGTCGATCACTCCGTCCAGAACGTTCCAGTGGCCTCCGTCGCCCTCGGGTATGACCCATCCGGAAAGATCCGTGCCGTTAAAAAGAGAACGGAAACCATCCCCGGCTGCTTCTTCATTTGAGGGAGGCTGAGCAGTTGTTGATGATATCATAAAGATGCACAAGGTTATGGTCAGTATTAAGGCGGGCAGTAAGGATGCTGTCCTTTTTTTGGTTGACAGGTTCATAATTACACTTCCTTCTTATCTTGAAGTTTAAACTGCAGGTGTTAATTCCGGGACCGGATACAGTTTTGTCACAAAATCACATCAGACAACTTTCATCTGAACCGGATCCCAGTGGATGATCTTTTTTTCATGATAGCTTTGGTTAGACAGCAGTGCCGGAGCCGCGGCCCTGAGGGCAACTGTTCCGTTCTGATATACCGGCTTGTTTTCGCGCACAGAGGCAAAGAAATTGGTGAAATGGCTCTGCCGCGAGTCGTAACCCTGGGGCGAGCGGTAAATGAACTCGGATGGGTTGATAATTTTTGGAGGCGGCTCCGGGTAATTTGCTTCGTAGTACGCCATGAATTCCTCCTGCGTCCGGCCACTGAAATTATCGATAGTTACAGGTGGCCGGTCGTCCAGTTCTGCCTTTCGAAGGCGAACGTTGGTCCAGTCTACTACAATTTCGCCTTCTGTTCCGACGAACCGGATGGATACACCTCCGCCCGAACCGTCGATGAAGTTGACCCGCAAGGCCAGGTTGAATGCAGGATGGGTATCCGTTTTGTCATAATCGAGCAGCCCGAGCATCACGTCGGGTACATCGCGCCCGTCGTGCCAGTAGCGCAATCCGCCGGTTGTAAAGATGGATGATGGCCCGTGGGAATCGGTAACAAGGTGCACGGCCGAGAGCAGATGAACAAAAAGATCCCCCGAGGCGCCTGTGCCGAAGTCCTGATAATTTCTCCACCGGAAAAACTGCTTCGGATCAAATTCACGGTAGGGCAGGTCTTTCAGATAAGTATCCCAGGATACTTCGTCGGCGGTTACGCCCGGAGGAATCGAATACTGCCATGCACCCTGGGCAGAGTACCGGTCGAAATTGCCCTCCACAAGAACCAGGTCACCAATTTCGCCGGCACGCACCAGTTCCTGTGCCTTCAGGTAGAGAATGTCGCTGGTTAGCTGGCTGCCCACCTGCAGAACCTTTCTCGAATCCTGCTCCGCCCGGATAACGGCATACCCCTGTTCGACCTTTTGTACCATCGGCTTTTCCAGGAATACCGCCTTGCCGGCCTTCAGGGAGTCGATGGCATGCGTATCGTGCCAGTGATCGGTGGTCGATATTATAACGGCATCCACATCAGCGCGCTGAAGAATCTCCCGGTAGTCTCTGGTGGTATAGATGTCGTCGCCAAACAGTTCTTTGCAACGGTCGAGACGACTGTGGTAGAGATCGCAGGCTGCCACAATTTTCACGCCTTTGTGTTTTGCGGCTGTCATTCCGTTCACCTGACCCATCCAACCGGTACCGATTAGCGCAACATTAATCTGTTCGTTAGCTCCGAACGTGCGTTCTTCCGGGTTGTAGGCAAGAGTCAGCGATTTGCTGTTTCCGTGTACGTTGATATAGGGGAAACCGGCAATTACAGCCGATGCTGCCCCGATTTTGGTCAGAAAAGATTTTCGGTTCATAAAGCCACCACCTGGTTTGGTTAATAGTCCCTGTTCTCCGTGTAAAATGGTTTTCGTTTATGATGAACTGTTTCCGATATACGGGTAATACGAGCCACCCGTATTCAGAAAACAATATCGTACGTCATTCCGGATATCCTGAATCTCCAGTCTCAGGTCTGAATCTGATGTTTCATGTCTGATGTGTTTTTAATATGTCAGGGGGCTTTTTGAAAAACCCCCACGTGTTTCGAATTCACTCCTCGCTACGCCTTTCGGTTTCACTGCGTTGCACTCAGCCATGCTCAGGGCTGCACTCAGCATGACGTTGTCTGATGTCTCATATCCGTATCAATTTACTGCCGGTGTGATCACGATTTTCCGGAAATCCACCGGTCCGTGGTCTCCCTGAAGCATGATCGGACCTGGAAGGCCTTCATTTCCGTCGAGAGCCCCGCCGGTGATACCCGGTATAGGCCGGTTACAAATGATCTCAACCCCGTTCAGTACAATGGTTACGTACCGGCCCGTAAGCGTGATGTCCATAGTCTGCCACTCACCGGCTTTTTTCGCGGCATTTACAGTCGGTTCAATAAATCCGTAAACACCGCCGATATTCACGCTGCTGGGCTCTTCGCCGTAATTGTCCATAATCTGAACTTCATACCTTCCCCGAAGGTAAATGCCACTGTTGCTTCCTTCCGGATACCGGAATTCGACATTAAGTTTAAAATCATTAAAACGATCTTTGGTGATCAGATTTCCACCCGTATCCTCATTCACAAGAACACCGCCGGTCATGCGGAATCGGTTGTTTTCGGCCAGTATCCACTGTGACAAAAGTTCGTCGAGCAGGTCGACGGGTTCCCCCCAAACCGGTGGTTCATCGCGCCGGAGATCCGGGGCACGGACAGCCGTCCAGCTGGTGGTATCACCATCTTCCACTTTGATTCCGGTCAGCCCACCATTGGCGGGGCTGAATTCGAAATACAGGTCATCCCCGCTACGCTTCCATTGCGGGGGGATGGCAAAATAATACACAGTGCGGGTGGCAGAATATTTGATCTCGGAGATGGGCCGCGCACTCCCTTCTATCCCTACATAATGCCCGGTAAGCCTGTTGAAACCTGACTGTTTGACCTCAAGCCATGAGGGGTATTCCCCGCCATTCTTCTGCACGTTTAGGTTCCAGCGTCCAGTCACGGAATCGGAATCTTCCGGAACTGTTTGTGCGCTGAGTGAGGCTGGCAGCATTACAGTAATTGATAAAAAGAATAACAGAGGCGTACATACTTTCATAGTGAGTACCCGGATTTGATCAGAATGGCTGAGAACTAATAGTAACTACCAGCCAATGTAATGAAAAACGGTAAAAGGGAAGATGGTTTTCTGTATTTAATTTTATACAGGTTCGGCATACCATCTGTATATTTCACCAGGCCAGGTGCATGATCAAGCGGTCAGAATTAATGCATGGGAATGTGTGTATCCCTGCTTACCTTTATGTATTGAATGGTATCAGTAGTATTCCGGTATAAATGATGGTCGATGTAACCTGACAGCATTTTGCTGCATAAGGCATTATTGTTATTACGGGTTAGTGAACGCCATGAATCGCAGAGGCGGTAATAATCCCTGATGATGAGCCCGGTAACGAACTCCTCTGATAATATACAGTTATGAAAAAATGGATTATCGGTATTCTTGTAGCGACCCTTCTGTTTCTATTCGGATTTGCACTGTTGCTGCTATCAACCCTGGATGAAACCGACCTCGAGTTGGCCGCTGAAAATGTACTGGGGCCGGATTTTTCCGTGGAGATTGGATCTGCAAGGGTTACACCATTTACACGTGCCATTAGAATGGGGGATATCAGGGTGAGTGCTGCGGCGGACGGGCACCTTATATTCGTAGCAGATACCCTGATTATGTCTGGCATCGACCTGATGGGATTGACCAGAAGCCGGTTATCATTATCGACCCTGGAGATGACAAATTTTACCATCGACTGGAGCGATGAACTGATTGCGAATGGTGAGGGCGGAAAGACAGGAAGTGACACAAGCGCCGTTATCAACGGAAACGACGGAAACGGTATCCTGAAAAAGGTCACGATCAGGGATATTGATATTATAAACGGTAATCTGATTCTGAGAGAGGCCGGGCAGATACGTTCTCAGTATAACACAATCAACCTGAAAGGAGGCTTCGATACCGGACTGATGACAGCTGCCGGAGCTGTGAAAGACCGGAGTGCCGGCATAGAAATCGATTCCCTGGGTTTTCAACTGTCGGATAACCGGTACCGTTTCTCGCTGAAGAACTTCACGTTTACGCAAAACACGGGGCTCCTGTCTCTTGCTTCACTCAAGCTGATCCCTGTTGGTGGCTACGAACAGTACATGGCTTCGCTTGAATACCGGACGGATATGTTTGAAGTTGAAATTAAGAATCTGACAGTTCGTGAAATTGATGACCGCGCTTTTATCGAAGATAACACCATTAAAGCCGGCATGGCAGAAGCAGATACGTTTAACCTGCATGTGACTACCAATATTCAGTTACCCAAAAATCCCGAAAGCAGCCCGCCGCCGCTGCTGAATGAAAAGATTCAGCGTTTGCCGTATGATCTGCAGCTTGATGCAGTGATTGTTCACAAAGGGAATATCAGCTATTCCGAGCAGGCCGGCGACGGGTTCAGGCCGGGAACCGTATCGTTCAGTAATTCTACCGTAAGGGTAAGCAATGTGAACTCCCGCTCGAATGAACCCGCTGTTCTGATTGCCGCAACATACCTGCAAAACCATGCCGAATTGAACACAGAGCTCAGATTTTCGCTTGGCGACGGCCCGTTTGCCATGTCGGGAACCGGATCGCTGAACCGCTTTGACGTGACCCAGCTCAACTCCATCTTTATGGATGTTGCCGGGATCGAGGTTACAAGCGGAATGGTGCATGAACTGAGCTTCAGATTCGGGATGGCGGGTAATAAAAGTTCCGGCCAAATGCACCTGGTATATGAGGATCTCAAGGTTAAGTCTATCGACAAGGATGATTACAGGGGGGGCATTTCAAGGTCTGTAATCAGTCTGCTGGCAAATCAGTTTGCCATCCGGTCCGATAATATGCCGGATAGCGACGGCATGGTTAAGGAAGGTGTAATTGAACATGAGCGCAATCCCGGTGAAGATCCGTTTTTTAAGTATCTGTGGCAGACGCTCAGGTCCGGGTTGTTTGATATTTTGATGAAGCTCTGATGGCTACCGCCACAGATTTAGGACCATGGCATCCAGCCCCGGTAGTCCAATGATATCCGGTAGCCCGAATATGATCCGGATAGGGTGGTATACCTGAGAATAGCCGGGTACAGTATGTTGAATTTTATTTCCGATTTTTTTCGAATCTTCCTAACATTGCAGCTACATAACCATACAATTATACCGGATTACCGTACCTATGAGACACCTTATCGCATCGACTGCCTCCTTTTTAATTTTGGGGATACTAATTTCATGCTCAAACCAAACCGTACCGTCTGATGAATGGATTCCATTCGGAGATGAAATTTCACCGGCCGGATCGGTGTCAGTAAATGATGTAATCGATAGTTTTGAACTTGATGTGGAAAAAGAGTTCAAAATTACGGGTACCCTGGTTTCGGTATGCCAGGAAAAAGGATGCTGGACAACCCTTGAAACCGACGACGGGCGCAACATCAGGATGACCTTCCGGGACTACTCCTTTTTCCTCCCGGTTGATTATGCCGGCAAAACGGTAGTGGCAGAAGGAGTCGGGTTCAAAAAAGTGACCGGTGTTGATGAACTCCGTCACTATGCCGAGGATGGTGGTAAATCTGCAGAAGAAATAGCAGCCATTACCGAACCCAAAACCGAGTATCTGTTTGAAGCGAGGGGCGTTCTGGCACGGTAATGGCCGTTTTTTTACGCGGATAGTTTATACATGGTAATCTCCATATTACCATTGTACCGGTATTTGAAACCCGGACGAACTGAAATTCTCAGGGTGCTTCATCCATCGGATCTGGATAGAGAAACTCGTAGTTCAGATGGGCCTTCAGCTTCGCATTGCTCACTATCTTGAAGCCGGCCTTCCCGTTTTCGGAAAACTGTGGCGTGGTAAGTCCCAGCCGGGCCGCAACGGCCGTGTATAAGTCCTTGCGGGACGGGTGCCGGTCGGAGGAGACACTGAATACCTGCCCCCGAATATTTTTGCGGATTACCGAACTGATTACCCGTATGCAGTCATCCCGGTGAACCAGGTTTACCGGTGCACGGGCATTCGGCAGGTTTGTCCTGCCCGCAAGGTAGTGAACCGGATGTCTTCCGTAGCCGTACAAGCCGGAGAGCCGCAATACGGTGGTGCTGAATTCCGGACGTTCAAACAGCATTCTTTCCGCTTCCAGCAGGGCCTTTCCGGATACGTCATCCGCGGCCGCATCCTCTTCGTTCACATCCCGGTTCAGGTCAGGGTAGACCGAGGTGGAACTCACAAATATCACAAAACGAACGGTTGATGCGGCAACAGCGGTGATGAGGTTGCTGATCTGCAGCTTGTGATAACTCGCTATATTTTCGCGGGAACGCCCCGGGGGGATATTGATGACCAGCGCATCAGCCTCAAGCAATGATGACACTGCCGGCTTGCATTTCAGGCCCGGATCAAGCGTAAGCAGATAGGGTTCGATGCCGGCATTTTCGAGTTCACCCAGTTTTTCGCCGCGGGTGGTCGATCCCCTGATGTGGAATCCCGCCCTGATCAGGTGTTTGGCCAGGGGGAGACCCAGCCATCCGCAACCAATTATGCTAATGGTATTCATGCAGGCAATTTACTGAAGTGATGGTGAATTTGCACGATTTACCATTGCCTCTGCGAGTGCCAAAGAAAATGCCATTTCAACTACTATTACAACTGAGACTGCCAGAACCACTGCCAGAACCATTACAATTATCTCAACCTCAACCTCAACCTCAACCTCAACCTCAACCTCAACCTCTATCACTACCTCTGTTAAAGCCCCTCAATTGGCAAAATCTGCCCCGTTATTTTTCGCCGGAAATGGCTTCAGCCAGTTCACAGGCGGCTTTGATGCAGTCTGAAACCGAAATTCCGTTCCTGAAATTTCCGAGGATGTGGATGCCGGCGTTGTCCGACTCAAAGCGCGACATCGCCTCCTTGTAGCGGCCGTAACCGACGTTGTACTGGGGGATGGCCCGGGGCCAGCGGGTGATCCTGATAAACCGGGGTTCACCGCCGAGGCCGAGCAGATCGTCCAGATCGCCGGTTACCAGGGGGAGCAGGTCATCGTCTACAAGTGATGCGAATTCGGGATTCCTTGTGCCGCCCACATAGGTGGTAAGAGTGACGAAGTCTGATGATGGGGCCCTTCCCTCAAAAATGGATGAGGTAAACAGGGAGCCTAAAATCCGGTATGGCTCCTTCTCGGGCACCAGCATGCCAAACCCGTCGAGCGGGTGGCGTACGTCATTCCGGCTAAATCCGAGCGTAACCGATGTGACCGGTGGATAGTGGATGTCTGAGAGCTCATTCAAAGAGCCGGTGATGCCGCCGGTAAAAGTCCATTTGGCAATATCATGGGCATGGCCTGCGTAAATTACACGCGTAAACGGGCCGGAGTCGGTTTTGCTGGTATCTGAGGTCAGAAAATAGCAACCGTTCTCACGGTCATAATGGGCACCGGATATTTGGGTGGCATAGGTGATGCTACCATCAAGTCTGTTTTCGAGAGCGCTGATCAGATCGGCCAGCCCGCCCCTGAAGGAGAGCATGGTGGCACGGTCTTTGGCAACTTCCCCGCTTTTTTTTCGCTCACGTGCCCCCAGGAACTGCCCGCGTATGAGTGAACCATATTTCTGTTCAAGGTTGAAAAGCTTTGGAAAAGCATGGCGTGCCGAAAGTTTTTCGGGGTCGCCGGCGTATACACCCGAAACAAAGGGGTTAATGGCGTAGTCGAGAAACTCGTTGCCGAGCCTTCGGCGGACAAATCCGGCCAGCGATTCATCCACTTCAGGATCGCCGGCGGCAATGAAGGGCTCGCGGAGCAGTCTCATTTTGGCTAAGGATCCAAAAAGAGGAGTACCCAGAAAGGAAAGTAGGGAAAGAGGCAGCTGAAGCGGTTTTCCACCCCTTACGATGAAGCGTTTTTTGGCTTCCGGACGGGCGTGCAGAAGGTGGTCATTGAGTTCAAGCCCGTCAATCAGATCACTGATGTAACGGGATGTGAGCAACAGGGAATTCGGGCCTTTTTCTGCCAGCCAGCCATTCTCCTGTTCCGTTCCGATGGACCCGCCCGCCTCAGCACGCGTCTCAAATACGGTTACATTGAAATTATTCCGTTGCAGCAGCCATGCCACTGTCAGGCCGCTTATACCACCACCAATAACAGCAATCCGGCGTTCAGGTTGGTTATTCATCAGACACTTCTGGAATAGGCATTACGGGTTACCGACCGGCTGTACCGGTCGAAAGGGTGTACCAGATTTCTGACAAACAGCCTGCCGGTTTCAGTTACACGGATGTGATCACTGCCGGTAACAATAAGCCCTTTCAGCCGGAAAGGCTCCATTCTTTCAAGTTCATCCCGGAAATAGTCGGTAAAATCAATGTTGTACTTCTCTTCAATCTGCTCAAAATGAAGTTCGAGCCCGCACATCAGTGTCATGATTACCTCCCTGCGCAGTGCATCATCTCCGCTGAGCTGGTACCCTTTAATGACCGGAAGGCGGCCTTCGTCAAGTATTTGATAGTATTCGTCGAGTTCCCGGGCATTTTGCAGATAGGCAGTGGGAAGCTGAGAAATGGAGGTCATTCCGAGCCCTATGATGCTGACACCGCTGTGGGTGCTGTAACCCTGGAAATTGCGGTGCAGGTTGCCGGTATCCTGGGCACGGCTGAGTTCATCGCCGGGCTTGGCAAAATGGTCGATGCCGATAAACCGGTACCCCGCCTCAGTAAATCTGTGTATACCGGCCTGCAACAGCTCAACCCGCTGATCCGGGCCAGGCAGGGCATCCGATTCAAGAAGCTTCTGGGCCGGCTTCATCCACGGAACATGGGCATAGCCAAAGGTGGTAATCCGGTCGGGGTCCATACGGAGTACGGCATCAATGGACTCATTGTAAGATTTCAGGGTCTGGTGCGGAAGCCCGTAGATAAGATCGACATTGATGGAGGTAATGCCGGCTTCGCGAAGCATGGATACCGCTTTAAGGTTCATCTCTTCGGGTTGAATCCTGTGAATGGCCTCCTGAACAACCGGGTTTACATCCTGCACACCAATTGAAGCGCGGTTCAGCCCGTGGGCGGCCAGTACGGAAATCTGGCGGGCCTCAAGATCACGTGGATCAAACTCGACCCCGAATTCAACCTGATCAGCATAGTTGAAATGTTTCTCAAGCAGAAGCATGAGTCGTTCGAGCTGAACGGCGCTCAGAAAGTTGGGTGTGCCTCCACCGAAGTGAATCTGAACCACCCTGTGACCCGGATGTAAATCGCGTTTGAGCAACAGGATCTCTTTTTCGAGATAATCCAGGTAACGATCGCTTTGGTCCTGTTTACGGGTGATCACGGTCGCACATCCGCAGTACCAGCAAAGCGACTTGCAAAAGGGGAGATGCAGATACAGAGAGATCTGACTGCCTTCCGATATTTGTTCCCGGTATACCGACCTTGCCATAGTTTCATCAGCGGGACCAAACTGGACCGCAGTCGGGTAAGAGGTGTATCGGGGTACCGGGGCGTTTAGCCAGCTGATAAGCTCTTTGGTGATGGTCATACGGTGCGCGATTAATAACTGATATCAATATTGGAATAAGGTACCAAGATATTGTAAATAAATTGTGAAGCCGGAAGATTCAGGACGGTTCGGTGGAGGGAGGAGATCCTGGAAGAAATCAGGTGTTGGCAAGGTGTCGTAACGTATGCAGGTGCTCTTTTCGGATTTTATTTAGACTAAGTCAAAATAACTATTGTGTAATCGAATTTCGGGATTTAATTTAGATGCGATCTAAACAGCAGATACCGTGATGGACCCGGGCTGGTTGTTCATTTTCCCGGTATGGCCAGGAGCAGGAAATCGGCAAATAATCTTCCGGTAATTGTTAACAGGCAGGTGTAGCCCGTAGAGAGATCAATTAAACCTAAAATTAACAAAGACGTATCCGGCAATAATCTTTCTGTTCGATTACCATTTGGCCGGGCTTTATACAACCAGCGATAACTTAATACTGATATGACTGAGATACTTTCTTGCAAACGTACACTTTATATATTATTTGCGCTCCTTTCATTTATGCCACTGCAGCTGGCCGCGCAACAGGTGAGCATTGAAGGCGTGGTAATGGATGAAAAAGGTGATCCGCTGCAGGGTGCCAATATTATTATCGCAAATTCTGCAATGGGTACCGTCAGTGACCCTTTCGGCCGATTTACCTTACAGGTTTGCCGGCAGGTACGTACCGTTTAACGTTCAGTTATGTGGGATATGAAAAAAAAGAGAGAGAGGTTACCGTAACCGGTGGTGAAATTTCGCGCCTGGAAGTGGTTCTCAATAAACAGTTCGACATGCCCCAAATCGAGCTCATAGGCGCACGCCCGGGTCGGTTTGAACGGGTGCCGGGCTCGGCCAGCCTCATCACATCTGCTGAAATCCGTGATGTCGCAGCCATCAGTGGCCAGGAGGTGTTCCGCCGCATCAGTGGTGTGCATGCCGTTGAGGAGGATGGGCTGGGTTTACGGGCCAATATCGGAATACGCGGACTCGATCCCGATAAAAGCCGCACCGTACTGGTACTTGAAGACGGTGTTCCCGTTGCCCTGGCTCCTTATGGTGAACCTGAAATGTACTACACACCTTCTATGGATCACATGTCGGGCGTTGAAGTGGTAAAAGGTTGCGGATCCATCTTGTTCGGTCCGCAGACATTTGGCGGGGTTATCAATTACCTTACGGCTGAACCGCCAGCCACACCTGCCACAAGTGTTCATCTGAGAGGTGGCCAGGACAGATTTTTCGTCGGTAAAATAGGCTACGGTACAACGGTGGGCAATGCGGGTTTTCAGGTCAATTATCTCAGGAAACAGGGTAATAATGTGGGCATCCTCGATTTTGCCATGAACGATCTGACTGCGAAATTCAAGCTGTTGTCGGGCGAACGCTCGGTGCTGGGTGTGAAACTGGGTGTGTATGATGAGACATCCAATTCTACCTGTGTCGGACTTTCCCAGGCCATGTATGAAAGCGGAAATTTTGATTTTACCCATCCTGTCCCCGACGATCAGCTCAGTATCCGCCGGTATTCAATAAGCGCAACCCACGATCTGTTTATCAGTGATAACTTCAGATTCAGAACAACGGCGTACGGGTACACAACTACAAGAAACTGGTCGCGTCAGGACTTTGACAACACTCCGGTGAGTGGACGTGAATATGTGAGAACGATTGGTAATACCTCGCAGACAGGAGGAGCCTTATGGTTCCGTGATCAGACCGGAAACAGGAACCGGCAATTTGAGGTGGCCGGCATTGAACCACGCTTAACCGCCAATTTTGAAATCGGTAATATCCGCAATCAACTCGACACGGGGGTTCGGTACCTGTACGAGCGGGCTTTTGAACAGCGCATAAACGGGCGGATCATCAGCCCGGCTTCAGGTGATCTGAGAGATGATGAGATCAGGACCGGACATGCACTCAGCGGGTATGTTCAGAACAAGATCGAATTCACGGAACGCTTTTCGGTTACTCCCGGGATCAGGATTGAATCGTTCAGTTACAGCATGGAAATTCTGCGGATAAACTTCAATGATGTTAACCTAACATCGGATGACCATTTGCTCGAACTGATTCCCGTTGTCCATCGTCGTGCGGGCAGGGAGTACCCAATGCAACCGGCCTCACCAATGGAGGGGCCACAAGGCACCTGGGTGTGGAATCCGGTTTTACCTTCGACAGCCTGCAACTTCTGTCTGAGGATGTCAGAACCCGTTTTAAAGGTACTTTTACCTGGACAAAGGCCACATTCAGCGAGGACCGTTTTGTAAGCAGCGGAAATGAAACGGTGAATGTGAAGGGTAACGTTCTGTCCTACGCTCCTGAATACCTTTTTAACGGAATGTTTGATGTGTTACTCCCGTACGGTATATCGTTTCACGCCGGCCCCGGGGTATACGCGTCGGTCTGCACAGGTTTGTTACCGCCGGCCTGGATTTCAGGTTTTGACGGGGCGATGGTATTGTATTGGATGAGGGCGCCCGAGGCACTGGCTCAGCCAGTGCCTCGGGCCAATTTTCAATGATCTCCGATTTCGTCTATCGGCATCAATGCGTTTCGCCCTTCGACTCCGCTATGCTGCACTCAGGACTGCGCTCAGGCCATGTTCCGGATTATTGGAGGGAGACCGTTATCTTCTGAAGACGGAATCGTAGGTGAGCGATATATAGTAGATGGCACCTACGGAGGGTCCGCCGCCGCTCAGGATGTAGCTTTCGTTCAGGACATTTGATCCACCCACTTTCACGGTGGTATTCACATGGGGTACACGGTAGGTGACCTGTGCATCCAGCATGGAAACGGCCGGCACATCGGCAAATGCGAAAGAGGATTCCCACCTGAAGGCATCCTGCCATCTGTAGGTGATGTTAAAGCCCAGGTTTTGAGTAACCCTCCGGTTGCTGAACATGATGTTGAATTTATGCTCAGGCGTGTTGAAATCATTCTGAAATGTGCCCAGACCGGAGATCAGCTTGTTCCAGTTATAGTTGAAGCCGATCTGGTAATTCTGCGGCAGATTGTAATCGAAACCCAGTACCGCACCGTGTGCATGAACCTCTTTATCCGTGTTGGTGTAAATCTGGAAGGTGTTCCTGAAATCGCCGCTCAGCAGCGACGGCAGGGTCTGGGGAGCTACAGGCAGAATGCTGCCATCGGGACCCTGAAGCTGACGTACCCGGATCTGTGTGATGAAGTCATCGAAAATATTATAGTAATAGGCGGCATCTATGAACAGATTATTGCCAAACAGACCTTTGTAGCCGAACTCAATCGCTTTGATCTGCTCCGGTTTAACAGGCACATGTGTGAACGGAACCAGCAGGCCCGGGTCGGGTGAGCCGGTTAATACACTGTTTGTGAAGTCCATAACGGAGTCGATCGTAAACGTACTTTCGCTGACCCGGTACTTGTCGGCAAATCGGGGTAGTCCGCCAATAAGCCTTGCCGAGATCACATTAAGGTCAATGTACTGGCCCTGTGTCGACGGGTTTCTGAAACCGGTCTGGAAAGAAGCACGAACATTGTGATTCGGTGCAACACTCGCCACTGCAGCAACGCGCGGGCTGAACTGCCCGTCGAAGTTCTCATTCTTATCATAGCGGACCGATCCGGAAAGCCTCAGACGGTCTTCCAGTACCGGTTTGCCCAGTTGCAGGAAGGCACCATATTCATTGATGTCGATTCCGTCTTCATCATCAAAAATAGTACCGTTCGACCGAAGCTGGAACTGACGGAAACTGGCCCCGACCTGCATACTCATAAAATCGATTTCATTCTTGAAATCGTAAAGTCCGTCGATATGAAAGAAACGGGATTTGTCGTTGAACAGGGCTCCGTCGGGTATCTTGTCTAGAAGGGCTGCTTCTTTTGCCTCTTCAAACTGCGATGAGCCCGGTTCGGTACGATTTGCATCTGCTGTATTACGAGCAAATACGTGCGCTGCACTTCTTTGCTGAACAGTTGAGGAACCATCAAAACCAACACCATTCTGAAGTAAATACCCCAAATATGCAATCCCATACGTCGGAAACCATTGAGTACTGGGTAAATATGCTTCATTGACTGCGAAACCAACGAAGTCGGCAATGTACGAGTCGCCCGAGTTTTCAAACGTTCCGTAGCCGCGCAGCATAAAATTATCACCATTCAGTTCCAGTTTATGCTGGGATATGAAGAAATTTTTAAGGCTGTAACGTTGCGCGCCGGTGTATACTGTGGTTCCGTAACCATAATTAAAAGAATAATTTGCTTCAATATCATCGGTAAGACGGTAATGCAGGGAAGTACTGATTTTCATGTTCTCTGCATCATGGTCTACCAGGTACTGCTCCCGGTATCCGGTACGGTTAACCGGTTGTGCAGGAAGATTGGCAGAAATGTAAGCCGAAGCCTGAGCCTCATTTAATGGTGTGAGTGCAGCAAATCCCTGAATAAAAGCGGGATTTAAGCCGAGTAGGCCCAGATTAAATGATGCGTCATCACCGAACAGGTGTACACCGTCGTAGGCTGGGTTAACACTCAGATTGCCCTGAAGATTGGCATTTTTATCACTGTAATTGATCCCCCTCCAGTCGTTGGCCTGCATGTAGGAAAAGTTGGCCTTGAAGGCAAATCTGTTGTTGAAAACGTGAGCGTACCTGAAAGATGTTTCAAACATGGGTTGGGCCGATCCGGGTTCACCAAGGTCCTCGTCACTGCCGATGTGGTTGAAGCCAGATCGTACAAAAACACTCAGTCCGGGATACGAGAACGGGTTTTTACTGTTCATCAGCAATACGCCGTTAAATGCATTGGGTCCGTACAAGGCCGAGGCGGATCCGGGAATGAACTCGAGGCTTTCCACATCCAGCTCGGATGGACCGTTCAGGTTGCTGATGGGGAAGTTCAGTGCCGGTGCCTGGGTATCCATACCGTCAATGAACTGCACCATGCGGGTGTTACCCGTAGAGCTGAACCCGCGGGCATTCAGAATCTGAAAATTGATGCTGCTGGTAGTGATATCTATTCCTTTAAGGTTTCCTATCGACTTGTAATAGTTATCAGACGGGGTATTGTTAATGGCAATAACATCCATCCGCTCGATGGTTACCGGGGCATCCAGAATATTTTCCTGCACCCGGGATGCAGATAATACGACCGGGTTCAGACTTATGCCCTGGGTCATGGATACATTCAGTGTTTCGGTCTGGCCGCTGATTATGGTGATATCAGTAATCCTCACATCGGTGTAGCCGACATAGGATACCCGGGCACTGTAAACTCCTGCCGCAAGATTGCGTATCTCGAAAACCCCGTCCAGGTCCGTACCGGCACCACGGGTTCTGCCATCCTCTGATGTGAGGAGTATGTTGGCACCCACAAGAGGTTCTCCATCCTGCTGGTCGGTAACCATACCGCGTAAAGTACCCTGCGCTACAACAAGTTCAGATGCGATGAGTACGCAAATCAATACAGTGATCAGAGTTGTAAAATGAAACTTCATGATGGTCCTTGGTTAGGTTAGTTAGATAGGGTAACGTTGATTTAATCCCGGTTGGAAGCGGTTCCATATAACATTATCAAAATAAATTTATTTACAAACTTGTCAAATAGTAGCTTTATAGTTCTTAACTTCTGTATAAATAAATTTATATGGTAAATCAAAGAATAACGGATGGTAATTCTGTTAATATTATGTTAAACATATTTGATGTTTACGCATATAATTAGGCCATTGGAATTAAAATGTTTTGATACGATCTGATATGGAATGGTTTGAAGAATGGTTCGACAGCCCCCTTTATGAAAAGCTCTATTCAGACAGGGATGATGAAGAAGCTGAATTAATGGCCGGCCTAATCACGGGGCTCATTAATCCGGCAACATCACCGGTGCTGCTTGATCTTGCCTGTGGCAGAGGCCGGCATTCACTGCAACTGGCTGAAAGAGGTTTCCGGGTTACCGGGGTGGATCTGTCGGAACGGGCCATTCGAATTGCCGAAGAAAAGTCGGCACATTTAAAAAAGAACCGGCCGCTGTTCCGTATCGGCGACATGCGTAATCCCCTCGAGAGCCGGTACCATGTGGTGGTGAACCTGTTTACCTCTTTCGGATATTTTGAAAAGGACGACGATAATCTCCAGGTTCTTAAAAATGTTCACCTGATGCTGCTTGAGGATGGGTGGTTTGTGCAGGACTACCTGAATCCGCAATGGGTGCGATCCAATCTGCGTAAAAGTGAAAACGGCCACATCGATCATATCGGCTTCGCGATACAGCGGAAAATCGAAAACGGTTTTGTCAGGAAAATGATGACCTTTACAGATCACAGAACCGGAAGTACGGCTTCATTTACTGAAACGGTGAGACTATGCGACAGGGAATGGTTCAGGGATGCTTATAAAGCTGCAGGCCTGAAAACCTGTGCAGTCTACGGAAATTATAACGGTGACGCGTTTGATGAGCTGAGAAGCCCAAGGATCATACTGTTCTCCAGGAAAGCGGGCCCTGACCGGTAGGTTACTTTATAATACCGTCTCCGGAAAAACCTCTTCAAAGCCATGGGGAGGCCGGTCGAGAGTCCATGTTTCGAAGAAAAATAGGCGGTCGCTTTTGGCCCGTTTGCCATTGATGCTGAAGAACCTGAAATCGGGTCCAACAAGGGGCTTGAGTTCCCCGAACAGTGCCGGGTAGATATTATCCCTGGAAAACAGGTGCAGGTCGCTGCCGTTGTCCGTTTTTTCGATGAATAAGATGATGTGGCCGGCACCGAGCAGGGATCGGAGAAGGGGCAGCTTCTGCTGTACACCGGTCTGAATGTCAAGTTGCAGATCATCGACGGGTGGTATCTGACTGCCACTGGTTATCACAAATGCGTCAAATACGGATGATGCTTCCAGAACCTTCAGCAGGCCACGCATCTGCTGTCCACCTTTCAGGTCGTAGACCGGTTTACCGAGTGCCTGGTCGATACCCTGTATCACCTCATTAAAATGCTGAAGCTGATCGAGGCCGAACAGACGCTCTTCCAGCACCGTACCGCTGAAATAAAAGCGGGAAAAAGCAGGTTGGGGCCTCAGAAATTCTTCAAGCGTTGCCACCTGACCGGCTGGTGAAGATCCACCCTCATCGAGGAGCATATCATGTTCAAAAAGAAGTTTGAAAAGATCCATAGGGATTTGTGTTCAGGGTTTCTGTTTTTATTTCCGGTGCCGAAAGGCTGAGGCCTGATCTGCCGGTTTGAAAAGACCGGTCTGACTGCCATATCTGATTTTTCGGTAAAAAAAAGGCCCCGCATAAAGACGGGGCCTTGCCTGTTAAACAGATCTGTTTAATAATTCGGATGGTCCCGGCTCAGATCATGGTCGCAATTACAAGTGCAACAACGGCCATAAGCTTGATCAGGATGTTCAGAGAAGGCCCGGAGGTATCCTTGAAAGGATCACCAACGGTATCACCTACAACGGCAGCCTTGTGAGGCTCCGATCCTTTGCCATACTTCACGCCATTAATCTCGACACCTTCTTCGATCATTTTTTTGGCATTGTCCCATGCTCCACCGGCGTTGGCCTGGAACAGGGCCAGCAGCACACCGGAAGCGGTAACACCTGCAAGCAGACCGCCAAGCATCTGTGGGCCACCAAGGAAACCGAACAGAACGGGCACGATTACAGCCAGCAGACCGGGCGCAACCATTTCGCGGATGGAAGCAGTTGTTGAAATTTCTACGCATTTGGCGTACTCGGCTTTTCCATCAGCTGCATCAAAGATTTTGCGGTCATCGACACTCCACTCGCTCATCTCCTTGCCCTGGTTGCGGGTCATTGCCTTGAGGGCTTCGGTGAGCTCGGGTATGGTTTTGAACTGACGGCGAACCTCCTCGATCATCGACATGGCAGCACGGCCCACGGCCTGCATGGAAAGGGCAGAGAACAGGTACGGCAACATGGCGCCCACAAACAGGGAGGCCATCACGCTGGGCGAGGTTACATCAATTGCTGTAATAAGGCTGCCCGGATTAGCGGAATTGTATGAGGTTATGAATGCAGCAAATAAAGCGAGTGCGGTAAGTGCTGCAGATCCGATAGCGAAGCCCTTGCCAATGGCGGCAGTGGTGTTGCCCACAGCATCCAGCTTGTCGGTGCGCTTGCGAACTTCCGGCGGGAGTTCCGACATCTCGGCTATACCGCCGGCATTGTCAGATATAGGACCATAGGCATCAACGGCAAGCTGAATACCAGTGTTGGAGAGCATACCAACAGCGGCAATGGCAATACCGTAGAGACCCGCGAAGTGAAAGGCACCAAGTATGGCGGCTGCAATGATAATAATAGGAATGGCTGTTGAAATCATCCCTACACCGAGTCCGGCAATAATGTTGGTGGCAGGACCGGTTACCGACTGGTTAACGATATCAATGACCGGCTTTTTACCGGTTCCGGTAAAGTATTCGGTAATCAGACCGATCAGCAGACCGGCTGCAAGGCCGAAGATGGTGGCCCAGAATACACCCATGGCATTGTAGGTGATGCCGTCGAAGGTCCATTCGGCAGGCATCATCCAGCGTATGATGAAAAAAGTAGCCACAAGCATTACGGCTGCCGATACAAACTCACCAATGTTCAGGGCAGTTTGCGGGTTTCCGCCCTCTTTTACCCTTACGAAAAAGGTCCCCAGTATGGATGTTAAAATACCAACACCGGCCAGAACCAGAGGCAGAACAACCGCGTTGAGGCCGCCGAAGGCATTGGTGGTTTCAAACCCGCCAAGGCCCATAAAAGCAGCACCAAGAACCATGGTACCGATGATGGATCCAACGTACGATTCAAATAGGTCGGCACCCATACCGGCCACATCACCCACATTGTCGCCTACGTTATCGGCAATGGTTGCAGGATTGAGGGGGTGATCCTCGGGGATACCCGCTTCAACCTTTCCAACCAGGTCGGCACCCACATCGGCCGCCTTGGTATAGATACCACCACCCACACGTGCAAACAAGGCGATGGAGGAGGCTCCGAAAGAAAAGCTGGTGATTACCGTGAGTACCTGCTGTATGTTCTGCACTTCAACACCGAACAGATTGGTATAGAGCAGAAACAGCAGGCCAAGGCCGAGAACGCCCAGGCCAACAACGCCCATACCCATTACCGATCCGCCGTTAAAAGCCACGTGAAGACCGGCACCAAGGCTGGTACGGGCTGCCTGGGTAGTACGAACATTGGCTTTGGTTGCTACACGCATCCCGATAAACCCGGCAAGTCCCGAACAGAAGGCACCCACTACGAAGGAAAGTGCAATCAGCGGGGATGAGGTTTCAGGATTCAGATATCCCTGAATGCCAAGTAATACCGCGATGAATACCACGAAAATGGCCAGGACCCGGTATTCAGCCCTCAGGAAGGCCATGGCCCCGGCTGCGATATTTGCACTGATACGTGCCATTTTCTCGGTACCGACATCCTGCCTGGTAACCCATGCTGATTTCAGGTAGGTAAACAACAGGGCGATAACCCCGGCTACCGGAATCAGGTAGATAATTGTTTTAATCATAATGATGGTTGTTGGTTGGTTAGTGAATGATTATCCGTTGTATTTGTTCATAGCCTGTTCAATTCCTTCTCTGATAAAACAGAGAGCCCCGTCATGGGCATTTGTAAGAGAGATGTTCACCACTTCGAGCTCATCGTTACTAAAAGGGGATAATACGTAATCTGCCTGTTTTCCTCTCGAAAAATTATTGCCGACACCAAATCGCAGCCGCGGGAAGCGGTCGTTCCCGGTGGTTTCTATGATATCGGCCAGGCCGTTGTGCCCGCCGGCACCCCCGTTCCCGCGCATCCTGATCATGCCCGTTGGCAGATTGATATCGTCGCAGCATACCAGGCAATCTTCAGGAGGTACCCCGTAAAAGGCAAGAGCTTTGGATATGGCCTTCCCGCTTTTATTCATGTAGGTAGTGGGAAGTACCAGGATTGTTTTTTTTCCGCGGTGCCGGCCAATACCGCATAAAAAAGGTCCGGGACCGGGCCTGAGATCAACCGACAACGTTTCCGCCAGTCTGCGCACAATATCAAAACCGATATTGTGGCGTGTACCTTCGTATTCCGCACCGATATTTCCCAGGCCTGCGATGATGGGCATTCATTTGCTGTCGTGGAAACAGCGTTTAGTTTTCTGTCGATTCTGAAGAAGCTTCACCGGATGCCGTTTCAGCACCTTCCTCAGCACCTTCTTCATCCTCTTCGCCTTCACCTTCCTCATCCTCGTCAAGACCGCCAATACCGCCTTTGGGTGGCCTGATAACGACAATCGTTCTCTCGCCCGGTGTGATTACGTCAATATCCTCGGTTTTCAGGGAACTGACCTTTAGTGTGGCACCGATTTTAAGCTTGGTGATGTCCACCATAAATTCGGCCGGGATTTTGCCGGGCAGGCAGCGGATCGTCAGCTCACGCAGCGGTTGATACAGGCGTCCGCCTTCGGTTACTCCAACCGAGGTTCCGGTAAGACGGATGGGTACGGTAATAGTAACCCGCGACTTGTCGCTGAGTGCATAAAAATCGACGTGGACCGGACGGTCGGTAACAGGGTCAAAATCGACCGTACGGACAATTGCCTTCGCCTGGTTGCCCCCGTCGAGGCTGAGCTGGATGAATTTGGCATCCTTGCTGGCAAGAATTTTTTCGAGCTGAATTTCAGATACTGCAAAATGCACATTCTCCTTGACACCGGGGCCGTAAAGTACGGCAGGAACAGATTTTTGAGATCTGAGGTCGCCCGCAGTTTTTCTTCCGGGAGTTCTCGGGTCGGTGGCAAATTCAATGGTTTCAGGTGTTTTCATCGGTATTAAGGAATTATGGATTAGTCATCAAAAAGGGTGCTGATCGAATCGTTCGTATGTATTCTGCGGATCGCGTCAGCGAAAATTTCGGCCGTACTTAATACCTTCAGTTTTCTTGAAGGCTTGCTCAGGGGTACGGAATCGGTAACCAGCATAAGATCTATCGGCGAATCTTCAATTCGCTGATAGGCCGGCCCGGACAGTATGGGGTGGGTGCTTGCAGCCATAATATTTCGAGCCCCGCGTTCCCGCAGGGCTGTGGCAGCATTGGTGATGGTTCCGGCGGTATCGATCAGGTCATCGACCAGCAGAATGTTCTTGCCTTTTATCTCGCCGATGATGTTCATCACCTCGGCTACATTCTGGGTAGGGCGGCGTTTGTCGACGAAAGCCAGGCCGGCATGAAGGCGTTTGGCATAGGAACGGGCCATTTTCAAACTTCCAACATCAGGTGCAACCACCACCAGGTCGTCGATGGGATTCTGCTCGAAATAATCGACAAAAATGCTGCTGGCGTACAGATGGTCGAGCGGTATGTCGAAAAAACCCTGAATCTGAGGAGCGTGAAGATCCATGGTAAGCACCCGGTCGGCCCCGGCTGTGGTCAGCAGATTTGCCATCAGCTTGGCTGCGATCGATACGCGCGGCTGGTCTTTACGATCCTGCCGGGCATAACCGAAATAGGGCATGACGGCTGTTACCCGGTCGCATGAAGCTCTTTTGGCGGCGTCGATCAGCAGAAGTAACTCCATAATGTTGTTACTGGGCGGTGGAGTGGACTGTACGATGTAGGTATCGTAACCCCTTATACTCTGCTGAAATTTTACGTAAATCTCGCCATCGGAAAATTCCTTTATGGTCACATCTCCGAGGGTAGCTCCGTATTGCTCGGCTATTGCCCGCGAAAGCGCGATATTGCTACGACCAGCGAATATTGCTAAAGGCTTTTCCAATGGTTTGTGAACTACTTGGTTGTTGTAAGAAAAAAAGGATGTACGCTGCTGCGACCATCCTTTTTACACTCACAACACAGAAAGTGACTTGTGTTGCCCGGGGAGGATTCGAACCCCCACATACGGGACCAAAACCCGCTGTCCTGCCATTAGACGACCGGGCAATACTGATTTATTGACAGACTCCAAATTTATTAAGATTTGCTCTGCAAGTCAAGCAGAGATAAGCACTGAAAATATACCGCACTCATTGCACCGCCGCTGCCTGCAATAACTCCGGAACTGATAGAGACTGCCCGGTGTACCGGCCTGCCCGGCAATGCGCTCATCGGCTTCAATTAATGGTTTGCTTATCTGCCGTGCGTACGGCAACCGGGCTTTCTGCCAGTGGCTGTAGGTACTGTTCTGAAGCCTTTTACTGTGAATAAGATTTCCAAGAAGGTAGGCACAGGGTAAAAAAGCAGTGTAGAAGCAGGTGGCAAGGGTATCGGAA
Organism: Cyclonatronaceae bacterium; assembly: GCA_047921215.1. Classification (GTDB taxonomy): domain Bacteria; phylum Bacteroidota; class Rhodothermia; order Balneolales; family Cyclonatronaceae; genus RECM01. Next base: position 40,940 of record JBLRWO010000005.1, read on the forward strand.
CCCGGTCGTGTAATGTCCGTATCGTTCCATTCGCCGCAAATGAGGTGCCAGCTCGCCTCAGGGTCTCTTTCGGGTATGGTGCGGATGTCGAAATCAGTAATTCTGTTGCAGAGATATACAGCCTGCGGAATTCTGGTATATGGCGAGGATGAAGGCCTGCATCCCTTCAGGTCCCATGCCTGTTTTTTCATGCCACCCGGATTTTCTCCATACAGACCAGACAGCCGAAAGGCCTCTCCGGTGGTGATTTTATTCCCGGTTTTACCGGTTTCAATAAGCCGTTTCAGAAGATCAATCATGGGTTTCCGGTTTGCAGGCAGACCCAGCAAATCGAAAAGTGCATGTTGAAGCATGGTTCTCCAGGCACCTGTAATCGGCAGATGTTCATTGTAGTAGTGCAGCAGTGTGCGCGTTTTCTCTTCGAAATACTCTCTGCCTGCCTTTGCCAGCTGTTCTTCTATAACCTGGTCACTGATGTAGCTTATCTGACCGGCACAGGGTATGGCCCTGCTGCTGCCCGTTTCCAGGATTCTGAGGAAGGATGGACTCAACCACGGCTTAATGCACAAGGTGGGCGGCCGCGTGCCGTCCTGAAGTTCAACCCCTCTGCCGAGATCGTCATCCAGAATAACATGCAGTATTACACGGTTGTAGGCCGGATCCCTGTGATGCCCGTGCCGGTACCAGTCGGATGCACGTAGGTGGATTTCTATACTGCCATTGAACCGGATTCCATCGATACGTACACATGCAAAGCCAAAATCAGGCCCGCTGCCGCTGTTAAGTTCTCCCTGGTCCACGATATCGACCGGAGAACCGCCAGTCGTAACGAGCCCTGACAGGGTAAAGGCCAGATCGGCCCAGGCGCTATGAAGCAGCCGTTCATGCATCGCTGTCGCGTGGTTCAAGGTCTTCTTCTTTCAGACCAAAATCTTCTGTTGCTTCATACAGATCCGGCACGGATTTTTTAACGCTTTTTTTTACGTTCTCTTTCAGATGGCTTAACTGCTCATCTGTTTTCGTTTTCAGCTCATGGCCTTTTTGGTCTGCCCAGTGTGAGAATTCGCCTTTATTTTCGGAAATCCATTTCCGGTTTTCGGAACCCGATTTTGGCGATATTAACAGGCCGGTAATCACACCGCCAAGGAAAGCGCCGGCGGTAAAGGCAATGAATTTGAGGGTATTATTGGTTGCCATATCCAATCCGTTTTATGTTGTGTGGTCTCTCTCAGGTAAAGTACGTTCTTCAACGTTTTTAATTTACGGCAGTTTCCATTGTTTTTTAAGAAAAATATTTATCATCAAGCACCATTTCACATATAATTCAATTGAAACAATCATGGTATTTTCAGGGTAATAAAAGCCTTGCGGTCACTGCCTGCAAAACGGGTAAATGTAAACCGATTACCGGCTCCTGTTTTCCGTATCCCTCGAAATCGTTACATGAGTTCATTTATGCCCTGTAACTGTAAAAGGTTTTTCTTTCACCTGCTTTTTTTGTTCATATTTTTGATTATTTTGATTCAAACAGATACATCATGATGAGTATTTTGAATAACAAAGCCGTTTTATTACTGATCGCGGCAATAATTATTGGGGCGGGAAGCATCAAAGTGACCAGGTTTGATGCAAACATTCCGGCACAGTCGCAAAATACTATACAGCTGACCTGGGTGGTTGAGTCTGAACAGGACGTAAAGCATTTCCGCATTGAGCGCAAAATGTTAAATGACATCAACTTCACACCGGTTCACAATGAACTTGCGAATAAAAGTGGAACCGGTACATACACCTGGCTTGACAGCGGTGTATTTAAAGCCACTTCTGGCGGCGAGCCGGTAGTATATGAATTATATGCCGTTTTTACCGATAACTCCGAGCAATACATCGATCAGGCTTCGGTCAACTTCACGTCTACAGCCATACGGCGCACCTGGGGTAGCATCAAGGCTATGTTCCAGTGATGGTTGAAAATGCAGGCGCCACCGCCGGTATCATATTAATGGATGCACCCCGCATCCGCAGAGCCATTGACAGAATGGCCTGTGAAATTCTGGAGGATGTGCCGGCAACAGATACACTTGCAATTCTTGGTATCGATGATCGCGGCTATAACCTGGCCCGCTATTTAGCCGACGCACTTGAAAAACATTCAGATATTCCGGTTAAATGCATCCGGCTTAAAGTTAGAAGTGGTACAGATACAGCTGACGAAACGTCAGAACTTTCCGAAAAACAGAGTAATCTGATTCTGGTAGATGATGTGCTGTTTAGCGGAACGATCATGATGAAAGCCATGCGCCGGATCATGGATCATGCTGTACCCGGCGATCTGCAGGTAGCCGTTCTGATTGATCGCGGGCACCGGCGCTTCCCGATCGCTGCCCGTTATACGGGTTTGGTATCCCCCACGAAACTCGATGAACATGTGGCCGTGGTATTCGATCAGCAGAACCAGCCTGAAAGTGTTATTTTGACCAAGTCGCACCGTTCACAAGGCTGATAGTTTTCTGTTTTATTCAGATCGTGCAATTTCAGCGGAGAATATGATGTGCCACAACGATTACAGAACCGGGTTCAGGTATTAATATGCCCGGGTTTGCATGTAAAACCTTTATCAGTTTGCGGGATAGTCTGCGGATTATTCGATTGCAGAGAACGGGATGATGCAATTATTTGTTCAGATCCGGCAATCGGCTAATTTGTATATGTCGGTTTGTAAACAGAACCCAATTGACGAAACCACTAACAGTAATTAATCAGATGATTGTTAAGGAGTATAATAGTATGAGAATATTTATAACAGGAGCGTGCTTATTTCTGTTGTCAGGCTTTCTGGGTAGTAATGTGCTTAAAGCACAGGCTGAAGCCGATACGGCGAGCCATTGGGACATGAGCTGGCGTGCCTCTTTCAACGGAAGCCAGGCTTCGTTTCGCAACTGGAGCCAGGGGGGTACCAATACAGTTTCTCTCACCACGTCCTCAGTGTTGACAGGTGCCTATAAAAAAGATCGTATAGGCTATAATTTTGATCTGAACCTCAAATACGGGCAAACCAAGCTGGAGGGGCAGGACATGCGAAAAAGCGACGATCAGATTCTTTTCAGGAATCAGCTCAACTATTTTTTCAACGATGAACGATGGAGCGCAGTGCTCAGCGCCGGTTTTCAGAGCCAGTTCGACAAGGGATATGATGACGACAACGAAATCGTTATTTCAAGGTTCATGTCACCGGCCTATTTAACCGAAATGCTCGGTATTGCCTATAAACCCGTCGATTACTTTGAAGCACAGTTTGGTGTGGCCATGAAGCAGACCATAGTGAACGACACAGACCTGTCAACCATTTACGGGCTCGACGCCGGCGAAAGTTTCAGGAATGAAGCTGGTCTATCCACTTTTTTCAAACTGGAAAAAGAGATTTGGACCAATGTTCTCTATTCTGGCACTCTTGAAACATTCTGGAATGCGCAAAACTCCCTGGAGAGTACCGATGTTACGTTCAGCAATGAGTTTACCGCCCGCATCAACAATTATCTGAGTACCAATTTCCAGTTTGTAGTTGTTTACAACGACGACATCACCAAAGAGCTGCAGATCAAACAGGTTCTTTCGGTGGGGCTTACATTTACCCTTCTCTGACAGATCAGACCGGTTTTAAGCAATGTATTCGGAATATTTGAAGTGGCTGCAATACGGAATTGAGCATCTGAACGTGGGCGGGTACCCATGGCCGGGCTCAACACCGGACCCGTCTCTGGTTATCGACGATAGCAGGGTATCGGATATTATGGAGGCCCTTGTGCGCAGACTCGGCGGGAATTACCCGTTCGGGCATCCCGAGTACGCAGGGCAGATGCTTAAACCCCCACATGGTATCGCATGGGCAGCCTATGCCTTGGCCATGGCAATCAATCCCAACAACCATGCCCTTGACGGTGGCCCGCCAACCTCAGAAATGGAAAAGGAATGTGTACGAGAGCTGGCGCCCATGTTCGGGTACCGGGATGATTTTCTGGGCCACCTCAGCAGCAGCGGTACCATAGCCAATCTGGAGGCGCTGTGGGTGGCCGGCCGGCTGCATCCCGGCAAGGCGATTGCATGTACCACAGCTGCCCATTATACCCATGAACGCATATCGGCAGTGCTGGGCCTGCCATGTATCAAAATCCCCGTGGGTCCCGGCGGGTATCCCGATATGGAATACCTCATGAAGCATGCGGCGGAAATCGGCACCCTGGTTGTAACCATGGGTACTACGGGTACCGGCACGGTTGAACCTCTTCATGAACTCGCCGGATTTTGCCGGGATAAGAGCATAAGAATCCATCTGGATGCAGCATATGGCGGATTTTTCAAGCTGCTGCAGGGCAGCGGGCTGATTGAAGACGACCCGTGGCATCTGACCTCCGTGGCCGACAGTATCGTGATCGACCCGCATAAACACGGTTTACAACCCTACGGCTGTGGCTGTGTGCTGTTCAGGGATGCATCCGTTGGCAGGCTCTATAAACACGACTCCCCGTACACCTACTTTACCTCAGAGGAGCTGCACCTGGGTGAGATAAGCCTCGAATGCTCGCGTGCCGGTGCATCAGCAGCCGCGCTTTGGGCTACACTGAAGGCCTTCCCGCTCAGCGGCGATACCGGTTTCGGACCTGTTCTGCAGCAGTGCCGGATGGCGGCGCTGGAATTCGCCGGTGCCGTAGCTTCCCTCGATTACTACACGATGATCGGCCATCCTGAGCTTGACATCGTGATCTTCGCCCCTCTCAACTCCGGCAGGCTCTCATCGCAGGTAAGCGAATGCTCGAAAGCGGTATTCCGCAGGGGTATGGATCCCGCAACGCCAGCCGGAGACCGCCTCTACCTGAGCCTGTACCGGATGCAGGCCGCCCAGCTATCCGAAGATTGTGGAATAGAGGCAGATACAGAGGAAATCACCGTTCTGCGCAGTACACTCATGAAACCCGAACACCGCGGTTTTATTCCGGAGATGGTTGAGAGACTGAAAAGGCTCGCTCGCTGACCATTAAATGATCCGGTGACCGGGTATTCGGTCGGCCACGTATACCAGCATGCTTGCACTCCGAATCCATATCTTCCGGAGCCTTGGGTAAACGGCTCACCGGCACCCGGGGCTCCCGTCCTGCAACCGGAACCGCTTATCTCTTAAACGTCAAAATGAATTCCCTGCGCCAGGGGCAGCTCTGTTCCCCAGTTGATGGTATTGGTCTGCCGGCGCATGTACACCTTCCAGGCATCGGAGCCTGACTCGCGTCCGCCGCCGGTCTCTTTCTCGCCGCCAAAGGCCCCGCCGATCTCGGCACCACTGGTTCCGATGTTCACATTGGCAATACCACAGTCGGAGCCCACATGACTGAGAAAGGTTTCGGCCTCGCGCATGTCGAGGGTAAAGATGGCCGAACTGAGCCCCTGAACCACTCCGTTGTGGTAACCGATGGCCTCGTCAAGGGTTTTGTACCGGATCAGGTACAGGATCGGTGCAAAGGTTTCAGATTGTACGATCTCGTAGTGGTTTTCGGCCATGCAGATGCAGGGACGAACATAGTTTCCGCCCTCAAAACCGGCACCTTCGAGCACCTCTCCACCGAACAGAATCTCGCCGCCTTCAGCCTTCAGTTTTTTGAGGGCTGCCTGCATGGCATCGGCGGCCTGCCTGTCGATTAGAGGACCCACAAGGATGCCCTCTTCCATGGGGTCGCCAATGGTTATGCTTTTGTAAATCTGAATAAGACGGTCTTTCACCTGGTCGAAAATTTCGTCGTGAACAATCAGCCTGCGGGTGGATGTGCACCGCTGGCCCGCGGTTCCTGCTGCTCCGAATACCGTTGCCCGAAGCGCCATCTCCACATCGGCCTTGTTCGAAATAATGATGGCATTGTTACCGCCAAGCTCGAGCAGTGTTCTGCCCAGTCGCGCCCCGACTACCTGGGCCACTTTTTTGCCCATCGGGATCGATCCCGTGGCCGATACCAGAGGAATGCGCGGGTCGGTGGTCATCATTTCGCCAACCTCCCGGCCGCCTGTAATCATGTTGAACACGCCCTCGGGCACATCATTTTCCCTGAGAACTTTCTGGATGATGTTCTGGCAGGCCACTGCGGTGAGCGGCGTTTTTTCAGACGCTTTCCAGATGATCACATCCCCGCAGACTGCCGCGAGCATGGCGTTCCAGCTCCATACGGCTACCGGGAAATTGAAGGCGCTGATCACGGCCACCGGACCCAGTGGGTGGTACTGATCGTACATGCGGTGCCGGGGCCGCTCCGAGTGCATGGTAAACCCGTACAGCTGGCGCGACAGGCCGACGGCAAAATCGCAGATATCGATCATCTCCTGCACTTCCCCGAGGCCCTCCTGGTAGATTTTGCCCATTTCGTAGGTTACGAGGCGGCCAAGGTTTTCCTTGTGGTATCTGAGCTCATCACCGATCTGGCGTACCACCTCGCCCCGTTTCGGTGCCGGTATCATTTTCCAGACCTTAAAGGCCTCCTGCGCCGTGGTGATCACTTTTTCATATTCGTCGGCGGTGGTTACGGTCACCTTTCCGATTACCTTGTCGTCGATGGGAGTGGTACTGGTGATCAGTTCATTGGTGTCGCTGCCGTAGCTTTGCAGACCAGTGCTGGTTCCGTGGTTGAGGCTGCTGATGCCGAGTGCTTTTAAAAATTCCATGGGCCGCTTGCTGTTATGTTAGATTAAAATAGAAACAAATCTGATGGACAGTAGCCGGTAATTTGCTGTTCCGCCGGCTCTGTGTCAGATTATTGGATTGTTCCAAGATAAGACATCTGCCCGAGAGGCAACAGGTTCACACGCTGTTTTGGGCATATTTTCTGGCCAGGGGTTTACCAGGTTTTAAATGAATCTTTTTCAATGCTGTCAGAAAAATATGCGGGTTCTGATCTCGAGGTTCGGGTACACTCGGGTTGACCGTCTGCGCTCGGCCCGCCTGAAGGCATCCCTGAACTCCTCGGGGAACTGGGTGTAGAGCCTCTGACCAACCGACTGGAACTGCCACCAGCCGTTAATGTAGAGCTCATTGCGGTGGTACAGTGGCAGCATTACCTCCACGGCGGGTCCCCACTGACTGGTTATCTGCCGGCCCGGAGCAATTCGCGATATGTTAACATCCTGCCCGGCCGGCCCTGCTGCAGTAGCCGTCAGGTTGATTATCGGAATGAAGTCAATTTTCCGGTATCCTCTCAGTCCTGCTGCTATTCGGGCACCACCTGGCCGGTTGTGTACAAGCATGGCATACCCCTCCCAGGTGATGAGTGTATCGATCGGAACTTCACGAAACTCCTTCCAGAGCAGCCGGCCGATACGCAGCTCGTTCCGCGAAATTCCGGTTTCCAGCGACCATTCGCTGTCAAGGTCTGCCTTAATATCACTTTGGAAGGCAAACTCGCGGGAGGCCTGGTCGTTTTTGAGACGTCCCTCGATCTCAAAATCCTCTACGGTGTAATTGGCCCTCAGCAGCATCTGCTGCCGCAGTGTAAACCATGGCCATGGATTCCATTCAAATTCGGGAATGAGGCGCAGTGATCGCCTCCAGTTGTTTTCGATACTGCGCTCGGCGAACAGATATACGTAGTGGTAGGCTTCCCCCGCAAAAGTGATGCCGGCACTGAAATCGTTGCTGAATCGATGATGATCGGAAATCCTTACCTGGGCAAAGAATTCATCCCGGTCGTCGGCATTCAGATCGGGGGTGTCGTGCCTGAGTATACTGGTACGCCCGAGCAGATTGAGGGTGTTTGCATCCGACAGCCTGATCCGGTTTTGTGTGAACAACTCCACCCGTTGCTGATCAAAATTGGAGTTCAGCAGTATTTCGGATCGTCGGCGGACCTGATCGGCAGGCAGATCGTCGGTGTTAATCAGCCGGGCTTCGCGGGTACCCGAAGTATACACAAAACCAGCCGAAAGCAGGGAACGGTTAACGGGATAACTGGCGGTAAAAGAAAAGTCGAAAGCAAGCCGGTTGTTCTTTGTATCGAACAGCGGGGTGTCGATGGTTTCTACAAGGGTGTTGTTCGTTATTCGCCGGCGGTTGCCCACAATTCCCGTCTCTGCCAGACCACTGATGTTGCCGGCAAGGGGAAAACTGAAACTCAGCGAAATCATACTGCTGTCGTTGCGGATGGATTCGATGAAATCGCTCTCGTTCCTGTTCAGGAAACTGCTGGCCTGATAACTGTCGCGAATGGATGTGCCCAGCTGAATTTTCGCCCTGATCCGGATGTCTTCGTTCTGAAAGCCGAGATCGGTTAGCAGGCGGTATGTCTGGTGCGTACGCGGATCAATATCGGCATATTCAACAAAAATTCCGGGCGATAGTACCAGGTCACCTGCTTGTATCGGGTCAGCATCGCCACGCAGTACAAATGACGCACCCTGATCCAGATTTCCGCTGCGCGCGTCGCTCATGATGCCCGCCATGGGCCTGATGGATATTCCGGGCGCCGGAGCCCATGCTATACCGGCCAGAAGGATGTCCTGCCGTAAACCGGTAGTAGTGAACCGCAACGACCGGGCCTCTGTAGTAATTCCCAGGGCGGGATTCAGCCAGCCTGTTGCCAGCAATAATGCCTGGTTCTGGTCCTGAATGTTCTGCGCCCTTCCCGACAGATAGAAAAGTCGCGATTGGAACCGGTCGGTTATACTTACCTGAAAACGCTCCGAATCATAGAGATAAACCCCGTTATATTCCCACTGAAACGCATCCAGCTGGCGACGGAAATAGCCGCTTCCTTCCAGCCCGGTCCCGAACATCTGGGCAACGGCCGGCGCTGTTTCCAATACTGCAAGCAGGATTAATATGATCCGAACGAATTTAAACATCACATTCTGGTATTTCGCCAAGATACAGGATTAGAGGAATTGGCGTACGGTACATTTTTGAGTATTATCCCGTCATGGAACCGATGGAAAGATTATCGCTTGCAAAAGCCACGCTGGTGCGCAAACTGCACCGGAAAAAAAACCGCGATGACCTGGGAATGTTCATAGCCGAGGGCAACCGGGTAGTGGAGCAGATCCTGGTTAATCGTCGTATCGACGTTGAATTTGTGGTCGTACGGGCTGGCATTGAGCAGAATACAGTTTCCGTTTTACCCGCAGATGCCAAAACGGATGTTTTTGAAGCCGATAAAACCCTTTTTGATGATCTGGTTACCACTGAAAATCCCCAGGATGTTTTCGCTATTTGCCGGACACCCGAACCCGCCGTTACCGGAGAATTATTGAAGGACGACGGAGTGATCCTGGCCCTGTACCAGATGAGCGATCCCGGTAATCTGGGCACCGTTCTGCGCAGCGCGGCCTGGTTCGGTACCCGTGGTGTTTTCCTGAGCACGGGCACCGTAGACCTGTACAATCCCAAGGTGGTACGCAGTACGGCCGGCTCAACCGGAAGCCTGCCAGTGGCCACGGGTTACCTCGCCATCTTCCTGGAGGAGGCTAAAAAGGCCGGATGGAGAATCTATCTGCTCGATGCGGGTGAAAATTCAAAGAAACTTTCAGTAATCCGCCCGGGCAAACGTTCGGTACTCGTTCTCGGCAGCGAAGCTCACGGCCTGCCCGAACCGATTAAAGAGGCTTATACCTGCGTGAAAATCGAACCGGCCGGTGATACCCCGCCCGTAGAAAGCCTTAATGCCTCCGTTTCGGCCTCTATCGCCCTGTACCAGCTAACGGGCCACCTGCGGGAGTCCAGAGCGAAGCGAACGAAGTGAAGCGGAGCGGAGGTCCCCGAAGAGTGGCCAGGCAGCTGGTACGACGGTGCCTGTTAACTGGCACATTGGCTCCTGATAGCGGTGATTACGCGGGGATTCATTGAATCCCCCCAGGTGGTCAACTCTCAGGGACCTCCGCTTCGCGTCGCACTCCTGAAGGATGACCACCTGCGTGCCGCACTCCTGCGGGGTAACCGCCTTGTGCAGCGCTAAAATAATAATGCCATTTTTCAGAAAAATCCGTTTCTTACGGAGACATCATCAGGATGGTGCGTACATTTATATTCGCTCTTTAAAAATCCCGGCTAACAGTTAATATGCCCAGAAACAACAGGAAGATTTTTGTTCTGGATACTTCGGTAATCCTCTACGACTACAACGCAATTTATAATTTCCAGGAACACGACGTAGCTATTCCCATTTCGGTTCTTGAAGAAATTGATCAGTTCAAAAAAGGCGACAGTGTGATCAATTTCAATGCCAGGGAATTTATCCGCTCCATCGATACCCTTTCAACGAAAAACCTGCTCGAGAACTGGATACCACTCAACGGAATCAAAAGCGGTAAATTGAGGGTTCTTACCGAAGAGGATCCCGAGATTGATACGAACCGGATTTTCGGGACCCAGAAACAGGACCATCACATCCTGAATACAGCCATTGCCCTCACGCGCAGGGAACCCAAAAGGAAGGTCATCCTGGTAACCAAGGATGTAAACCTCAGGATCAAAGCCCGGTCGCTGAATGTTCATTCCGAGGATTATGAGACCGGCAAGATCAAGGATGTTGATCATCTGTACACCGGCAAGTCGGAAATCGCCACCGTTTCCCAGGATCTGCTCGACCGGCTTTTTGAAAACGGTTCGGTTCCGGTGAGTGAACTTACCGATTCGACACCGCCCTGCAACGAATACTTCATTCTGAAAAGTGGTACGGCTTCGGCACTCGCCTGTTATAATGCCTCAAACAAATCCATAGACCGCATCCACAGTAGTCAGGTATTCGGTGTGAAGCCGCGCAACGCGGAGCAGACATTTGCCATGCATGCCATCCTTAACCCGGATGTATTGCTGGTTACCATCTCTGGTGCCGCCGGTACCGGGAAAACGCTCCTTGCCCTTGCAGGTGCCATTGAGCAACGCCGCAAATATCATCAGATATTTCTGGCCCGCCCTATCGTACCCCTCAGCAACAAGGATATCGGCTACCTGCCCGGTGACATAAAGTCGAAAATCAATCCCTACATGCAGCCCCTCTGGGACAATCTCAGCTATATCAAAAACCAGTACAACCAGAAAGACAAGGAATACAAGAAAATTGATGAGCTGGTCGAGACCGAAAAGCTGCACATCGTGCCGCTGGCCTATATACGTGGCCGCAGCCTGTCGAATGTGATCTTTATTGTGGATGAGGCCCAGAACCTGACGCCCCACGAGGTCAAAACAATCATTACCCGGGCAGGGCAGAACACCAAGATCATTTTTACCGGCGATATCTTCCAGATCGATACCCCGTATCTGGATTCACAGAGCAACGGATTATCGTACCTGATCGACCGGATCAAAAACAATCCCATCTACGCCCACATCAACCTGGAAAAAGGGGAGCGGTCGGAGCTCGCCAATCTGGCCAGCCAGTTGTTGTAAATCAGTTGCCTCCGGATGCAATCTCACGGGCTTCCTCAAACCGCTCTGCCTTGTGAAGGGCCTCAATAAGATAGGTTCGAAGCCCGGGGGCGGCCCGTTCGCTGCGGTATTGAACCAGCCACCGGTCGCACAGTGAATCGAGGGTGCCGGCTTCGCGGTGCAGCCTGATCAGGGAGCTGTATATTTCCGGTTCAGGTGCTACACCCAGGGCTCTTTCGTACCAAAGCAGGGCGCCGGCCGTATCGCCTTCCCGTTCGCTGAGCCGGGCCAGAGCCAGATGGGGGCCCGGCTGCCGGGCGGATGCAGAGATCGCACCGGTGTAGAGTTCCTTTGCACGGTCAATGAATCCGGCCTGTTCATGGAGCCGGCCGGTCAGCAGAACAAATGGAGTGTTTGAAAGATGGCTTCGTGCCAAAGGCTGAAGTAACCCTGACGTTTCAGCGGTGCCGGAAATGTCGGTTAGTTCCGCAACCAGTTTTTCTACACCGGCTTCACGGTCTCTGACCTGTTCGGACACGGGGTAGGGCTCAAGAAAGGCCGTCGGTGTACCGCCCCTCAGCGCGGCCTGCGATTCAAAGGAAAGCTGTGCTCTCCACACCGAAAGCTGTTCCACATTCCTGCGGATTCCCTGAAGCAGGGTATCGGCACGGGCAACCTCGGGCAGCTGACGGCTGTAGGCAAGTATGGCATCAGGTGTATCCGATCCGGCCCGGTATGCCCGGATGTAGGCTTCCCCGGCGGCATCCGGTTCGGAAAGATCTTCATGCAACCGTCCGAGGAGATTCAGGGCGGCGGCATCCGTTTCCTGCTCACTCAGATGCCGGTTAAGATGGCTCAGGGCTTCTTCCGGTTTTTGGTTACGGTATGCGGCGTATGCCAGTTCAAATGCAGCTCCGGGGATGTGTTCAAACGGGAGAAGGGAGGTGTACGCTTCCTCGTACCTGTCGGACCGCATCAGAAGTGCTGTTTTACGCCGAAGCAGCGGCAGCGGCTCCGACCCGGCTGCAATCAGTGAGTCGTACAGGGCTATGGCGTTGTCAGTTTCTCCCTGGAGCATGTATACCCCGGCCAGCTCAAGCACAATGCCGTCATCGCCCGGAAATTCGGTGGTCATGCGCCGTAGCAGTTCGGCCTGCCCGTCGAAGTTCAGATGATTCCGGTTGAGATCCAGGAGGGACTGGTACAGGTCGCGGTTACGGGGATGCCGCTGAAGCAGGGACTCAAAATGTCCGGCAGCCCGGTCAATTTGCTGATCTTCAACCAGCAGCCTGCCGTACATTACAGCCAGCTCCAGGTTATCGACTTCTGCTTCCAGCAGTTCACCCAGGTAATGGATGGCTTGTTTCCGCTCACCCAGCTCGAGAAATGCCTGTATGCGCAGCCGCTGCAGTACCGGGTCTGACCGGAAATAGAGCAGCGATTCTTCCGTCTCTTCAAGGGCGGCACTGAAATCGCCTGCCCGCATCAGGCTCACGGCAAGACGCTGGTGTACACTCACCGAATCGGGCAGGAGCCTTCGCGCCTGGCGGTAGGCTGAGGCCGATTCCGCGAAACGCCCGCTCTCCAGATAGTGCCCTCCCCTCAGGGAGTATATCTGACCCCTGTACCAGCGGATATCGGCCGCAGATACAGCAATATTACCGGGAGCATCACGGAGATCGGATTCGAGTTCCCTGAGTATATCGAGAGCTTTTTCCGGTTCACGGAACTGAAGCGACCGGGCCAGGTGGAACCGCAGGACGAATGCATGCGGATGATGATCCAGCCCGTCTTCGAGTATCTGCCCGGCTTTCAGGTCTTCACCGAGCTGCAACAGGGACTCACCCAGCATTTCATACACGGCAAGTGCATGGTTGCCCTCATTAAGCAGTGTGGTCAGCAGTGCGGCGGCCTCGCCTGGGTTACCCAGTTCGAGGTGCACTGCAGCCTGATTCAGCCGGGTATCCGGGATTTGTGCCTGCAGAAAATCAGGCAAACAGCAAAGCAGAAGGATACAGCAGACGGAAACAGCGGGAATTACGGGCCTCATAATGCAAAGATCGGAAATTAATTCCGGATTACCGCCTGTGCGGGGCGTCCTGCCCGGCTGCGGTTACCATCTGCATCTTCAGCATACACCTGGTACCAGTGGCCGGCCCGGCCGCTGTCATCGATCCATTCTGTGGTTTCCGCTGATACTTCTCCCGCATCCGCATAGCGACCGTTGGCCAGTTCCGAACGCACGATCAGGTACCTGCTCACATTATCGGCGGGAACGGCTTCCCAGCGTACGGTCACACCGCCATCGGCAACTCCGGCCTGAATATTTCTTACTGCGGGTGGAGGTGTAACGGATCGTACATGGGCCGGAGCCGGTTCAACCGGTTTACCCTCATTTCCGGCCGAATCGACGGCGCTTACCGTATATTCATAGCTGCCGCCGGTCTCTACATCGGTATCGATCCAGAACAGGCGGTTTCGTGGTAATTCGGCAACCAAACGTGAAGCGATACCGTTACCGCTACCGGTTACTGTTTCCGGGCCCGGTGGAAGGTCGGTGCGGTAAACCGAATAGCCAACCACATCACCGGAGGCGGATGCACTCCAGCTCAGCTGAACCCTGCTTCCCTGTGCCACCTCGGCAGTTACAGAAGCGGGCGGTTCTGGCGGTGTGAGGTCGGGTATCTGCAATACAGTGAATGCCGTATCACTCTGAAGTCCGTTGTTGTCTACGGCAGCTACTGCATATTCATAATACATTCCTTCGATGAAACCCGATTCCGTAATCCCGCTATCGGTAATCGAAGTGCCTGTAAGCACATCGCTGTTGACCTGCGCGTAGGCCCGCGCCGTACCCCTTGCCACGGCACGCCGCAGCACCAGAAAGGTTCGGAATCGGTCGGGTTGAGCCGGTGTCTGCCAGGAAAGGGTTACCCGGTCGCCATCCTGCCAGGTCGCAGTGAGCCCGAATGGTGCCGGCGGAGGGGTGACTGCCGGGATGCGAACAATGGCCGGATTCCCGCGGCTGCTTTCAATACCCGCTTCACTTACGGCAGTGATATAGTACTGATAGGATTTTCCCTCGGCGGTGGTGGTATCGGTAAAGGTGTTCTCCGGCAGCCCGATCAGAGAGGCGGTAAGGCGGGTCTGGCTTCCTATCTCCGAATCAAACCGGTCGATGTGGTAACCCCGCACGAAAGGTTCCGGGCTTACCGCCCAGCTCAGGGTTACCTGCCCGTCGTCTGAGAGCAGGGAATAGACTTCGATGACGGGCGAGGGGGCCGTAACATCACTCAGAACGACCGTAGTCTCTACCGATGCGGTACGTCCCTTTCCGGTTACATCAATGGCTTCCACAACAAAATCGGCACTGCTCAATCCGGCATCAACAGGAATGATGGCCTCGAAACGGTTGGTTCCCGACTGCCGGAGAATGCTTTCCCCAACCGGCTGGTACGATTCCTGCAAAGCCGATTTCATCTGAACGCTGAAGCGGATCACCCTGTCTTCCATTTCCCGGGTCATTTGGGGGTAGTTCCATGACAGCCGCATGGCCTGGCCGCTGCGGGCGGCCTCCAGATTCGTCGGGGCAGGGATGGTATGGGGCTGCAGGCTCAGGGTTCCCTCTGTTACCTGGCCGGTAGGCTCACCGTCAACATCCACCCAGACGAAACGATAGGTAACACGTCTTCCGGTTACCGGCTCCGTATCAATATGGAGCCGGCCGAGAGCCTGTGCAATCTGCGGATAGGCAAGCGACATCAGGAAGGCGAGTTCCCGGTCGCCCCGCAGCCGCAGAAATACAGCCTGAGCGTTATTGAGATTGAATGAGGCCTCGAGCTCTGAATAGATATCGGAAGTCAGAAAAGCGAATTCCTGACCATTTCCCGCCGGGTATACCGGTCTGTTGGTCAGTTGCTGCTCCTCGCCGTCTGCAATGCGGAACAGATGATAACCCGTACCCATATCGGGTTGTTCTACATGGTAGATGTAGGCCTGCCCGTCAGGGGAAAGCGCACCCAGAAGGGTTGTACTCTGGGCAAACCCTTGGGCTGGTGTCATCCAGACCAGCATCAGCAACAGCAACACAGGTTTGATGGACAGATTATGAAAAATATTCTTCATTCGGGTTCAGATTTATCAGTTTCAAAAATTATAATTATAATTGTTGATAGGGGATGTTAAGTTGTAGGTAGGTACGTAATAATTCTTGGTGGTAACGCCCTGCAAATGTGCCCCGTTTGTTATTCGTACCTTTATCCGGATGTCGTTGAGCGATATACCGGATGGAATATCAGCATATATATGGGAAGTGGAAGCTATCATTCTGGGTGTTGAGTAATTAATCTGGTTTTTCCAGTCGAAACCTGGAATGGTATTCCAGTTAACAAGCCCGGTTACACTGACCACCTTGCGCTCGAGCTTGTACTCAACCTTCAGAAAACCGGACTCCGGGTCATGAATGTTTTCAACCTTGGCATACAGCCAGTTGCCGAACGGATTGCTCATGGTTATGGTGGGGGAAAGCGGCGGGGTTGTATCCAGGTTAATGGGTCCGGTAATAGAATGGGATGAAACCATGTTCCTGTTATTGACACCACGCACCGATATGTAAAATGTTGGCCCGACCGGCAGACCCGATTTGGGAATGCTGAATAACGGTGCTTTGGGAACACCGCACATGAAACATCCAAGTAAATATGCAACGTAGTCATCGTCTGTATAAGCGTGATCAACGGTTCCAACAGAAGGCCAGTTTCGGATATCCGTACCATCCGGTGTGGTGCCCACAGCATATTGATATCCTTTTAACCGGGTTTCAGCATCCCACGATCCCTGCGGCAAGTGAATGCTGATGGTACTATGTGTCAAATAGGCATTTACATCGGGTTTGGTCGGACTCGTTGGATCTATGGGAAGTAAGGGACCAATCGACCTGATCTCACCCGGCGTGCCGGCTTTGTTTACGGCTCTTACATGTATATAACGCTCGTCATTGAATCCGAACGTAGATTGTTGGTGCGGGCTTACACCACTTTTTACGGTTACCCCAAGTTCGGTTGTGGTATTCGGTTCATCGAAATCACCCTGCCGAGGACTATCATGACGGCTCACAGTGTATTCATAGTGAAGAATTCCCGATTCATTATCTGTGGATGCTGCCCAGATTCCCCGGATTTGAGGAATCGTTGTGGGGTTTGACCATTCAATAAGGAGATCTTCGGAGGGGTAAACCACTTTTGGAACAGACTGAACAACCGGATTAACAGGTGGAGGCCCCGTGTAGAAGTACGTGGGTAAGGTAGCCATTATGTACGCCTGTCCGGGTTGCGTAGGCGGGGTATCATCATATACAACGGGAATACTGTGCTGATTGATCGCACTCATCAACCCGACACCATTATAGGACCGTACGCTAACATAGTAATTTTGTCCCGGCTCCATGTTAAGGATCCGGGTCCGGCCAGTAATCATAAAAGAAGGTGCATTTTGATGAGTCCAGAACTCTATCGCACCAGGTAATTCGGTCCACTCAACCACATCGGTACCGCCAACACTGTTACCCACAGCATATTCGAATTTGGATATACCTGTCTCGGGATCCCATGACAGGATATGCAGCTGAATACTGCCTGGGTCGTTGGTTACATATTTATCAACATATACAGTTGGCCGACCTGATATATAGTATGTATCCTGATGTTTGTTATAAAATGAATCCAGATTCAGTATAATGTTTTCGGGCGGGGTATTATCTGCCGCGAGAATATTCTGACCTGCCTGGGTTGATGTTCCCCCTTCGCCCACATCCACATTAAACACGGCGCGGCGGTAGGCCACATTACCACCCGGGCCGCGTACTCTCAAGCCGATATTAAGCTGTTTGGTGTTGTAAAAGGATTGGGGATTCAGCAGATTCTGGCGGTCGAAATTTGACTTGTAGGTTGAATAGGTGAAGTTTTCGGGATTACCTATGGTCAAATACCCGCTTACACCAGTCAGTACGTTGGTTTCCGATTCATATTCCTGCAGATCAACACTTACCTCCTGAATCTTTACCGGATGGCTCGCCGACCACTGCACAGAGGCGGTATTGAAAAAAGTACCACTTGTACGACGCGGGTCCACCGTAATCTGGGAAAGTACCGGCGGCTGCAGGATATCTGCTATTTCGGTAAGACGCTGCTGATAGCCCAGAGTAATTTCATCCGGTTCAGCAACCAAATTTCTGGTTTGAACATAAGAATCCAGTATGGCGTAGAGGTTGGCCAGAATATTCGATTTCAGGGTATAAAATCTTTCGATTCCCCGGGTTTGATTATTAAGGGGGCCATACAGGTTCGACAGTAGTTCAAATTGCTGATCAACGAGTTCGTTATTAACAGAGCGGGCGCTGGCAAGGGCATAACTGTATAGGCCGGCCTCGTGCATGGTAAACCAGTAGTTCTGAATATCAATATTTCTGATATTGGTCCAGTTCACAGTCGCATTACCAAGACCGTCGAACATGGTCCGAACGGGCCCGCCGGGAATGCTGTAAGCGTTATGCTGGCCAGGTGAACGTTCATTTTTAAGGCTTTCCAGAATATTTACCCGTTCCGTCATCATTATTCGCTGTGTGGAGAATACACCCGGATTCGATTGCCGGTTGGCATGGGCGTTCTGAAGATTCGATGACAGGGAATTCATCGCCGAATTGATCTGGCTTGTCCGGTTGTTAATCCAGCTGCGCCGGCCTTCAGCCCACACCACATCGGCCCACTGTTTGTTGGCCAGCCTTGCATAGTAGTTACGTACAGCCGAGATGGCATTGGCATAGAGCTGGGAGACGGCATTCACAGACGGAGTAATCGAAAAACTCCCGCTTGTCTGATAGGTATTTGTAAATGGATCATAATGTACCTGCAGAGTGGATTGAATCTGAATTTCGAGTATACGATTCATGGTAAGAAGATTGTCTTCAATGGCATCAATTGCCGCCCTGATCTGCTCATCGAGTGCTTCAACGGCTTCCAGGGTCTGCGCCCCGGATGTATGATGTGATGCGGCCGCGTTCGTATCCACATCGAAATCGGGTTCGGTTATGTTTCCCTGGGATGGCGGTGGAGGTGTATTGAAACGCCCGATAGGCGATTGTGCCATTACATCATACATATCATCGAGAGCCTGGGAGGATTCCGCCGCATAGATCTGAGCCAGCTCATTTCCCCTGCCTATACGTTCAAGGGTCTCTTCGGCAACTTCCTGTACCATATTCACCCAGTAAGCAATATCATCGAGTGCGGCCTGGGTGGAGGTAGCTTCCTGCTGTTCGAGCGATTGCTGATAGGTTCTGGATGCCTCAACAACCTGGGTGAGCATCTGGTCAAGTATGGAAGGAATGGTATACGCTCCCAGCCCCTCATTAGTGCGTATCAGGGATGCCCATTGAAGCCTCAGATTATAGGCGCTCTGATACAGATGGTGCCCCGCTTTACGTGCATCTTCGGCGGTAATCAGGCCGCCCTCAAAGGGTGGGATTGCCATCGCGGCCTCTTTTAAGCCCTCAAGCTGCCGGCGGGTTTCCTCAATTTCGGCCGCAAACTGGTCCCGCTGCTGCTGGGCCTTACGAACGAGGTCGGCATTTTTCCCTTCACCGATTCCGTAATCGAATTTACTGGTGCCTATCAGGATCCAGCCAGCCAGGCAGGCGTCTCCGAATAATAGATCAATACACCCTTTGCCCATGGCGAAAAACTCGAATCCACCGCTTTTTGTAGTGACAAATGCCGCCCTGAGTTCGGCAGATACGGTAATCAAAGCTTTAATGGATATTCGTGCTGTTACATAGGCGCCGAACGGATATTCTACTCCACTGATATACCAGATGGCTCCCGACATCGACCCGCTGGCACTGATAATGGGTATTTGATTCAAAAAATCGAGACCGAGGCTTGCTTCCAGCATGAAACCCCGGTTTGCTGCCAGGATACCGGCTGAACCGGATATAAGGCCGCTATAAATACTCACCTCAACACCTCCCATAACTCCCCAAAGTGTTTGGCCGCTCTGCTTTCCGGCAAAAAACTGAATTCCCTGTCCCGTGGTGCCGCCCTTCAGTATGAGGGGTATTTGGACATCGGCCCAGGTATTGCCGATCAGGAAAAAATCGGGTGACCAGGTAATATCAAGGGTCATGCCCGCCATCATCCTAAGACCGGCCAGCTTGCTGCCATCCAGCCCGAGCATGGAACCGGTGGCGTCCATGTAGAAGGAGGATCCGGTAATGGCGAAAAAGGTTTTTCCCGATAATACGTTTATTCCGCCAGCGCCGCCGATACCCACTTCGGCATAGAGCATCACAGTAAGCGGTTTGTTGGCGTATTTGCCGGGGTCGATGGGTGTGACCTGACGGTCGCCATAGTTGCTGCCCCGAAACGCGTTGATGGCATCGGTGGCAAATTTGATATCATCCCGGCTGGCCTTAACAAAAAAGCCACCGCCAAAACCGGTCAGATCAACGATTCCGGGTACGATCGGAATTCCGACATCGGAGCGGACCGCCGCGAAGATGCCGAAGCTCAGCTCATTGTTGACGTTGGAGAACACACCTGCCACGACCGCACCGACCTCCTGACCACCGGCGTTAAAATTGCCCCCGCCCGCAACACGCAGCTTCATGCCGTTATCGCCCTGACCCTCATAGTGCAATGCGGCGAAAAGATTAAACCGTTCACCGATACTGGCCCGGAAGCCATCAATATACAGTGTGATGTTCCCCTCAGTGGTCCGGTAGAACAGGACCTGTTCAAGACTGCCGCTGAATGCGCCACCACCACCGGAATTGGATCCCCCCAGTGAAAGGCTGAGTGCTGTACTTCCGCTGCCACCGAAATCGGAACACGGACCGAAACAGAGCAACTCGGTAACAGACAGATTTTTGGCAGGTGTCTGCTGGCCGGCCCTTTCCTGCAGTTCACCCGGCTTTTCATTGGTGGCTTCGGTAATGCTTATGGAAAATCCCTCGTCATTTTTCTCATGAATAAAGCTGCCGAGTGCAAGGTATGCAATGTTCATGAGTGTGAAACTGGCCGTACCGTCGAATTTGCCGATGTCCTCGATACCGTTCCGGGTTATGATCATATCTTTGAAACCGTGCGTACCTGTAACTCCGGCGATGTCCAGACCAGCCTGCCCGTTCAGGACAATACGGAACCGGTCGTCGGAACTGGCCGTGCTGTTTACGCCCATGTTGAGAATGAAAAAGCTGTAGCTGAAATCAAAGGCCCCGTTACCGGTCACGTTATATTTAATGGGTTTTCCGCCTTTAATGGCGATCCCCGGTTTGTTGCGGATGTCGCCGGCTTCGCCGAGGGAGATGCGGTTCACGTCGTTGATCATAACCCGTCCGGCCACATAAATACCGGTTTCGCTGATTGCCCGCGGATTGATATCCACATCCACACAATCCAGTTTGAAGGCGACCGAAGCCCCGAGGTTAAATGTATTATCCATGGGGCAGGCCAGGGAGTTGTCGGATGATACGGTGACCTTGTTCTGGGCGTCTCGGCCAACGGTTATCGTGATGTCGGTGCTGTAGTCGATGGGGTCGGGCACGAAAACGCCGAAGGTTGTCATCATCCTCAGGCCTTCATCACCGGTATAGGAAAGGCCCAGTTGCTTGAGTACAAGATACTGCTGTATGATCTGGATTTCGTCGGCTTCGATGGTACCAATATTGAAATTGCCATCGGTATCGACCGACAGATTGCTGTAATCAATCGTCTTGCCGAGCAGTGAGAGCTCGCCCATGGCCACACTTGCCGTAATGGTTCTGCCCCGGATGGTAAGGGCGGGATTTATAAGAGAAACCACAAGGGCATCCTCAAACAGGCTGAATGTCTGTTCCGGCAAGCTGGCTGATGCAGCTCCCATGCTGAAGTAGAGACGGGGATTGTCCGGCAGCTGCTCCACACCCACCTGTAAATCGGCAAAGGAAAACTCAACGGGCTCGTTCAGGAACTCCTCAAAGGAAACCCGCCCGTTCATGCTTATACCGAAACGTTCCTGTTCGAGGGTCAGGGAGAAAGGATCGTGTTCATCAAATTCAAGCGTTGCCAGGCCGAGCCGGATAACCGGGCTGTATCCGGAATCCTCGAGAGCAAAATCCCAGTTTCCGTTTGAGTACCCTGCTTTGTAGAAAAGAGGGAAAGGCTGGTCGCTCTCACCGGTGATGAGTGAAGATTGAAGAGTACCCGAAATTCTGAGACTGTTTGACTGACCGAAGTTGAGTTGCGCACCGAACAGGCTCACGGTAAACGTTTCGTCCTGCTGGCTTCCGGTAAGCGCCGAGACCAGCTCCCGCTCATAAACCGGGGTTATGCCCTGATCGTACGTTTCGCTGTGGTTACCTATCTCAAACGCAGCCTGGGCAAACCCGTTACTGTTAAGCTGAACCGTTCCCCGCGCGGTGTGATTACCGAATGCCTCGGGCAGATCGAGTGAAAGGCGTGCAGCAAGCTGACCGGCATTGGCGAGATCAAGGCCGAGCGAATCCAGGCGCAGGGGCAGCCCGGTCCAGGGTTCCAGGTCGAGGGCGGTGTGTACACTGAGTGTGCCGCCGTTGGGTGTGTACATATCATCGGTGGTAAGCGAGAATGTGACGCCGACTTCTGGCATGGTCCCGTCAGGTGCAGCCAGCGCAGGAAATACTACCGGCAGGGGTGTGGTGCCGGTTTGCAGAAGATATCCGCCCTGCGGACCCGATTCCAGGTTCACCAGCAGGTCGCCCTGGGTATTTTTGATCACCACATAGGCAATGTCTTTGGATGGCAGCCCGATGGTATCGGGAAGTGCAGCGAGAATCCCGCCGCCGATCCGTATCCCGAACTCATCGAGAATAGCGAGGGGCTCATCGCCCGGCTGTGCCGTATCGAGGAAGAACAGAGCCTGACCGCGGCGTACCCGGGGCACGCTGGTTCGGAAGGTAAAATTGTCTTCAAACTCGGCCCTGAGTGAGGCGAAGGTTTCGCCCTGGAAGATCAGACCGGCCGAACCGCTGCCGGTATAGTTGAGCCCGAGTGAATCGAGTACCACATCGGCCGACGCGGTAAAGCGGAGCATGTCGGCTGCCGGATACGGCGCGTTGGCGGCCGTTACCGTGGCTTTGAGCGGCGACAGGGTCAGATCAACGCCGAAACCGCCCGCAATCACGGTCCTGCCGTCACGTATTCCGAAGTCGGGAAGCCCGAGCAGGAGATTGTCGAACGTGGCATTTACCGGTGCATTTCCGGCTTTCAACGTTCCTGCCCCGTTAATCCTGAATCCATCCCGGTTCAGCAGGGCATTGTTTACGGTAAACAAAAGCAGGGGTTCTGTCGCGGATGCGGGTATGGGAAGCAGAAAAGGCTCATTGATGGCAAGCTGGCCGTCGGTGATAGTGGCTGCAATCAGATCGACCGTAAGAGTTCCGTCAGCTTCAATATCGGGTGCATTTTGTACCGGTGATGGTACCGATGCGGTGAAACTGCCCCGAAGGGATGCCTGCTGCCGGTCGCCGTCGAAGGCCAGAAGCAGGGAACTGTTGCCGGCAGAAAGGGTAAGCGGTCCGTAGGTTTTAGATCCGCATGGTGTTATGTTGGCAATCGTGCCTTCAAACGCACTTCCCTCAACGATGCGAAGAGTGTAAGTGCCCCCTACCGTACAGCTGTTATCAGGATTGTCGAAGAAGGGCAGTTCATGAAGCACTCCGCTCACTTCCAGGTTTACGACCTGAGAGATGATGCCATCAACATCAACGGTTTCGAGTGCCCCGGTGAGTTCATCAACACGGATTACCGGCGGGTCGAACCGGGGAGGGCCGAGAGGAATGAGGATGCCACCAATCGGATTATAAGGTGCCATGGAGCCGCTCAGAAGGCCATCGGCAAAGCCAACATCAACAAACGTGAGCCCGTCGGGCGGGTTGATACCCGGCAGTTCTGGAAGCTGAACTTCAAAATCGAAGCGGGGATCGATGGTTGGAAGTTCTCCGGCAAACCAGTTAAAGGAGATACCCGACTGCGTTCTGAGGGCAAGGGGCTTGAAACTGAAACCGGCCAGGTCGAAGTTTGGCAGGCTCAGGCCCGGAATGGAACTGCTGCTGATGTTCTGGGCAGGAATGGTAAAACCGTCGGTTCCCAGCAGCACGCCGCTCATCGGCAGCTGGAAGAATTCGCCATCGGCCAGGTTTACCCTCAGATCCATATCCAGATCAACAGTGATATCCCATCCGTTGATACGGTCGTACTCAAACACGGGCAGTGAACGCATTTCATTCAGGATGAAGCTGAAACCACCCAGATCAATCGGGTAGGGTTCCGGCAAAATGATGGGATCAAAGCGTTGCAGGCTGGTATGACCGGGGCTGAGCTGCAGGGTGATGGCGGAGGATGCAGCCGCAGGACTTGCCGCATTGATCGTGAAGTTTCCGTCAATCTCCAGATCGATGTTAACGGATCCGCCGGTCAGCGCAGGAAGTGTTACATATCCGTTAATCGCATCCAGGTCGAGCTGCAGTTTGTCGGTAAAATCAAGAAGGGGGATGGAAACACCGAGATTTTGCAGGTCCAGATCGGCCATGATTAGCCCGTCGTCGAATACGGTGAAGACCAGATCGGTGGCAGCTTCAATGATCCGGTCAAAAAGACGGAGATCGCCCAGTAACCGGAGCGCTGCCTGACCGGGAGATTCCTGGGTAACCCCGTAAGTTATCTCGCGCAATTTCAGGGGCAGGCCCAGTTCGTGCAGCCGGTCGGTAAGCGGATCGTTCTCAGGGAGCAATACATCAATTGAACCCGATTGTACATTCATATTTCCGGGGGTTGCGGAAATCACTACGTTGTTCAGCTCAACGCCGGCGAGAACGGGCGGGTTGGCCGGGTCAAGCAGGGGTATGACCAGCTCGAGAGGGGTACCCTGTCGGGACTGAAGCCGGATGGTGCCATCGCCGGGCTCCTGGATGTCGACCAGCAGTGCACCGCTCTGGTCCCGCAGGGACAGCCAGGCAATCTGTAGGGTAGGCAGGGGCAGACGATCGGGGAGCATCTCCTCGGCAAGTCCCGATATAAGGGGATGGAAACCACTCTGGTCAAGCCACGCAACCATCACATCGTCAAAATAAAAATCGGCCCGGCCTGAGCTGACCCCGAAAGGCACCAGACCCAGGGCGAAATTGTCGCTGAAAACCACCTCAGCGTTTCCATACTGCATATCGCCGAAAAGCAGGGATGCCGATGCACTGCCGGAGGTTTTGATACCGGCCGAGTCGACCACAACGGCGCCTCCCAGTTCGAAGTAGACACCGCGGGCGGGAGCATTGGCAATATCGGCGGGAACGGCCCTGAAGGTCGGCGTATCACCGTCGATGGTGAGCGCAAGGGCGAATGCCTCATCGAATATGATCCGGCCGTTTGTGATACGCCGTTCGTTCACATCCATCAGAAGCTCGTCGAAGGTTACATCCATGGTGGTACCCCCGATGCGTGCCTGCTGGCGCCCATCCACATAGAGGCCCTGAAGGTTCAGCCGCGCATTGCTGATCACAAAGCTGAGAACGGGCTGGTCGGAGGGCAGATCCCAGGTAAATGGACGCTCAAGCCGGAAATCAAGTTCGGTGAAGCGGCCGCTCATCAGGTCGATACCAAATGTGCCGCTTACCTGGTCCTGAGCGGAAAGCCGGAGCGAAGCAGACCCCTGCATGGTAGCCTCCTGCACACCGGATTCAGACGAGAATACAATTGAAGCCTGTGAAACCGATCCGGTAAAAGGCCCGACCTGCAGGTCGCATCCGGGCTGAATGCCGGTCAGCTCACCACTGATGAGACCATTGCGGATGTTAAGGGTGGCATCGGTGGTATTTCCTGCTGTGCCGTTATCGCAAACAAATGGCTCACCCGCATCATAACGGGTCTGTAGATCGATATCGGCAACCGATTCCACGTTCTGCCCATCGAATGAGGAACGGACAGACCCGCTGATCTGCGTGAAGGAGAGCGCGTGGCCCGACCCGAACGGCATTCTGCACGATTCCAGGTTCTGCGTGTCGAACATCGCGCTTATTTCGCCGTTACGAACCCTTCCGCCGGTAGTGTTCATTTCCCATTCACCCAGGCAGACAGGCAGCGACTGAATGTCGGTAAAGCGGGCGGATGCTGAAAAGTCAAGGTTCCACGGCCCTGCATCAGTGCCCTGCCATCTGAACCACGGAAACGTAAAGGCATCCATGGCGAGGCTGTTCAGACGCAGCCGCACTCCGTCGTGGTCGTAGGCCGGGAGATCGGCCGTGCCCAGCTCGATCCGTGGAATTTCAATACCGTCTTTGGTAATCCTGAACGGTTCTTCAGGAGAGTAGGTCCAGTTGTCGTATACGGGCACCTTGAGGCGCGCATCAAAACGAATGGCAAAATCCCATTCCCTGGTCGATAGATTCCATTCAAAGCGTTCAGCCTGGATGTTCCGCAGCATCAGATGGGCAAAACCGAGGTTCAGCTCCGGTTCGGGTACGGTACAGGTGGATCCTGACAGGGAGAATTCGGGATCTGTACCCGACTGAAGCTGGCCATAAGCCCGTATGCCGCAGGGTTCACTGTTAACAGGAGAAAAAGTGACCACACCCGATGAACGGAGGTCGTAGGTGACCGTTCTTTCATCACGGTTCAGCAACAGGGTGCCGGTGGTCCGGTTAAGGTTGAGGGTGAGGCGGTCTGCAACAGGTCCCAGCGGGAACAACTGCGGCTGCTCACACCAGAAATTGGCTGTCACATTATCCTGGTTAAGGTCAATGGCAGCGATTCTGCAGGGAGAGGGCTCTCCGAAAAATTCCACACTGGCCCGTGCAAAAACACTCTGATCAGGGAATCGTGCCACCACTTCATCAACGGTAATGGATACAATATCGCCGTCGTAGCGTATCAGGTCCTGGCCGGAAGCAACCAGCTCGCCAAACAGACCAAAGGAGGTAAGCGTGAGCTGGCCGGTTGCATCGAGGCGGCCAAACTCTTCGGTGGTGATACGGCCGGCAGCCGTGATACCGGTGCCAAATTGATACTGCAGCCGTGTAAGCTGTACGGGACTTTCGGGGCGGAGTAACACCTCATTCGTTTCGTTGGCGCGGAAGTCGACACTTCCACCGGTAATAACCGGGTTGGTCAGACTCGTTTTCTGGACGGCAAGGTTGTTCAGCGATGCACTGCTTTCAATGGTTGTGCCCAGGTCAGAAAAATTCAGCACCATGATGGCCGGTCCGTTCAGTTCGAAGCTGTTTGCTGTCTCCCTGATCTCGATATTCTCCAGATTCACGATTTTGGCGAATCCGGGAACGAGTACGATCTCCTGCAGGTCTCTTATCGTTCGCGGATTAAGAGTAATGCCGCCCCGCCGGAATTCGAAGGAATATATATCACTTTTGCCGTCATTTTTTAAGGGTATGGCATCGTTGGCATCGCGTGCGGTAACCTGCCAGGCGTATGTTGTGTTATACTCGAACGGCAGCAGATCCTGGCCGTAAGGGAGAGTGGTAAGGTTGCTGAGTGTCTGCTCGTGATGTGCCCGGTTGCTGAGGAGCGCATCGCCCGGATTTTGTCTCGGGAACACCTCCACAATCAGGAAATCATAATCGATTGAAGTTCCACCGGGGGCAAGAACCGGAGTCCAGCTAAAAATGGTATTGGGCAGATTTACCACAGCCTGATCGGGAGGGGTGAGGAGTATGGGGGGCTGAGGGTAACGGACCATGAATGTTGCGAAGCCGGGAGCACTGCTCAGGATCACACCGGGATCGGCAGCTCTCACATCAATGGTAATGGTGTAATTTCCTTCGGGGAGCGTTCCGGATTGCAGCACCTGGTTACGTAGTGATCGCTCAATATCCCCGAAAATCTCTTCTTCACTGCGTTCAAATGTGACTTCGTCGAAAAACGGTGAAAGGACATAAAACCCGGGATCATAGCTGATGGTCCTTGAGCGCTCATCCACGATCACTTCGCCGTCTTTGGTCAGACGCAAGGTAAAATAAACATCGATTGGTGCACTGCCACCCATGTAATTCAGCTGAACCTGGTAAATGCCGGTGCGGAAATTATTTTCGAGTTCACCCACAAAGGGGGATGGCAGAATGAGCGGAATACCGGTTACCGATACCTGTACAGATTGCTGAGCATGTATATCAGTGGGTGCGGAAACAGCCAGGAAACCCGCAAGCAGGATAAGCGAAAGTATTTTTCTCATCTTGTTGGCTATGATGCAGTTGGTTGGTTGTAAGATCATGTTTTTCCGGTCTGGTAATTAAAAGCGGTGATCGATCTGTATACGGGCTTCAAGTTCCGAGAAACTTTGCCCGGCCCCTTCAAGCAGCGAATTGTTGAGTGTTCTCAGGTTGAATCGAAGATTGTTGGTAGGTGTAATCCGGTAGCTTGCATTGATGTTCGCATTTAGCTGACGGGATTTATTCGTGAAAATCTGATCACCTGCAGGCCTTGAGAAACTGTTCTGGGAGACACTGAAATTGGCACTCACGTTCAGCTTGCGCTCAAAAAATGCATAACCGGTACCGGCATTGATGCCCCAGGCATCGAAATCGGCGCCCGATGCTTCCCCTTTCATGTAGGTGATGCCGGAATTGACGGAAAAACCGTTTTGAAATGAGACGGAATGGTTCAGCATGGAATTTATGGTGCTGGATGTGGAGGAGCCGGCTCCGTAAGCCGATGGAAAACGGGCATCAAGTGTCTGATAAATACCAGCCAGTGAGAAGCTGTGGCTCGTTGTAGTACCCATCAGGGTGTAGGTGGGCATAACCTGAAATACCTGCGATGACTGTTGCTGCCCGCCCTCGGGGAGGCCCTCGCCGGAACCGGATGTCTCCGTTTTATTCAGAAAATTGGAGTAACCAAGCCCAAGTGAAAAGGATGAGCTGATCATGGAGCGTACATTTACGGATATATCCTGCCTGTTCTGAGTGATGAGGCGGTTGCCAAGCAGGTTATCATTGCCAAAACGATAGGATCCGTCGAGGGCGATCCTGTTTTCCAGGAAACTGACCCGGGGCTGTATATTCCACGTCTGGTTGTCGTCCCTGACCTGTCGAAGGCCCATGGTTTCAAAGCCCGGTTGTATGCGTTCATATCCCACCCGCAGTTGAAAGGGTTCAATGTCCAGCTCGGTGGTGGCCGTTCCCGCAAAACTGATACGGCTGCTCGACCTGGGAGTGTAAATACCGGAGATGAAAGAGGGGATGCCGATTTCACCCAGATCCAGGGCCTTGCTTCCAGTGTCGCGGGTGTAGGCAGAAAAGGTAGTCTGTGCCCCTATTTTGAATGCCCGCTGGAAAAGGGATATCTGGAAATCGGGAGTCAGCGCCAGGTTTTCGGCCGGTGTTGGTCTGGGCCTCGTTACAGGGGCAGTCTCAACGGTATCATCCTGAAAATCAACCGATCCCGCTGAATCTTTACCATATAATGTGGACAGGTTGAAATAGGAAGTGCCGGGTTTGCCAAAGCCGATCTTTCCGGCATAGATCCATCGTTCATAGGCCGGTTCACGGAGGTCCTGAGGTCTTGAGCCCCGTACGGCCCGGTTTACACGACCGGCAGCAAGATCAAAACTGACCGCACCGGGAGTGAGTTCCAGCCGCCCGCCCCTGAAACTGGTACCTGAAAGGCCATATCGGGCATGTGAAGGGCTCACATCCCCTGCAGTGAGCGATATCCACCTCCAGCTTCCGCTGAAACTGATTTCGTTCATCGATTGGCGGAACTGATTGTCGTCGGTACTGTAGCGGATATTCAATCCCGACTGAAATCCGAGCAGTGAATAATTCAGGTTAACCGTTGTGAGGGCACCCAGCGGTGCACGGCGGTTGAAGTCGCGTGTAGTGGTGTAGCCGTGGCCCTGTATGCCGATTGTTCCGCCAATGGTATAGGTACGGATATTGCTGTCGCCTATAGTGCCCTGGGCTTGAATGCCCGTTGCAGTAAGCAGTGGAAGCAACCCAAACAGGGTCCAAAGCCTCCGGCGGAAGCATAATAACGATTGCATAAGTAAAATTTGGTCCCGGTTATATTTTGGTTCAGAAATGGTTCAGAAAAAAAAGACAGTAAACCAACCGATATGATCCGCTGCTTTTGCCATGACTGGCAAGCAATCCGTTATCATGTTGAATACCCAGTCACAAAACATATAGCCCATTAAACAGGAAAGTCGAAATTCTGACGGTCCGTCCGTGATTTGACCTGATTACATACCTTTTAATACCTGATGTGCAGTTATTTATGTGTAACTGTTACCTGTTACTATCGATAAAATAAGTGAAAGCGGCTCACAAGATTGGAAAAATCTAATCTGAACCTTAATTGCTATGCTGCTTCAGGTCAGATTAACAATTTCGATACGGTTGATTTTCTCCCCCAGAAATCGTTCAGCAAGTTGCTGAAAACGCTGCGGTTTGTCGCTCACAAAGCATTCGAACGTTCCCTTATGTGTACTGTCGGCACTGTTCATAATTTTCCTGCCTGCCAGTAATTCTTCGGCCATTTTGGCGATCGACTCTGCAGAATCGATAATTCTGGTACCGGTTCCCTGAAATATATCCGCAATTCCATCATGGAACAGAGGATAATGGGTACATCCCAATATGAGTGAATCGAGATTTTTATTTCTAAGGTCGCCGAGGTAGGTTTTTAGTGTCAGAGTCGCTATTTCATTGTCGGTCCATCCCTCTTCAGCAAGGGGTACCAGCAACGGACAGGCACGACTGTAGACACTGATGCCTGCATCCAACCCCGAAAGTGATTTGTCGTAGGCTTCTGATCCGATCGTTGCCAGGGTTCCAATCACACCGATCGACTTTCCGCCTGCTTCAACCGCTGCGCGTGATCCGGCCTCAATTACACCAAGGGCTGGTATTTTACCACAACGTGATTTGACATCTTCATGAGCCGCAGCGGATACTGTATTGCAGGCAATGAGCACCAGTTTGACCTTTTTGCGGAGTAAAAAATCGGTGATCTGAAGGGCGTATTGTCGCACAGTTTCAACACTTTTAATACCATACGGAACCCGGGCGGTGTCGCCGAAATAGATGATATTTTCAAACGGCAGGGCTTTTCGAACGGCCTTTACAACGGTTAGCCCACCGATTCCGGAGTCAAAAATACCGATCGGTGATTCCTGGCTTATACTCATGTATGTTGTTTAATGTCGGATAAATGATATTTGACACGTGTGGTTTGAAACTACGGTAAAAGAACGAAAAAGCAATCAGTGGTAAAGCAACCGGAATTAACGGCTTTTTGTAAAATCGTTTCAGCTGGTTCTGTAATCACAGGAATTGCCACAACGCTTCCATCCCTCAACAGGTTGAATTTCATGGATTGTTTACAGTGGTCGTGCAAGAACTGCTGTCTGCTTTATCTGCAGGCTCTTCCCGTTTCTGGCATCCCGGGCATAAAACAGGATAATGTAGATGCCGATCCGTCCGGTTATTCCGCTGTCGGTCTGGCCGTCCCATGTAAAATGTCCTTCAAAGCCGGCCCGTTCCCTGTCGACAAGCCGGCGCACCGGGCGCCCGTACCGGTCGAAAATTTGAATAGTGACCAGATAATCGGGACTGTCGAGCCGGTATGAGATGAAAAGATGATCGTTGAATCCGTCGCCGTCGGGTGAAAAGGGGTTCGGTGTAATCGTAAGTGACCGGTTCGAGTCGTCAGGTTCAGGAAGCTGAAGAATGGAGTTTGGCGCTCCGGGAGTTCCCCCTTCTGGCATCACGTTAGAACTCCAGTTACGTGCATCGTCAGACGGTCCGCCAGGGTGGATGCGCTCCAGGCTGATGCCCCTCGGGTCGTGCACATTGGGATTGTGCCAGCCGGGACTGTAGGTTAGTGAATCAAGCACGAGGCCATTTTGGCCGGACAGATAAACTGCTCTGCCGGCTGATGTCAGATTCAGTGTCGAACGCCGGGCCTGAAGCCAGGCAGATTCAAAATCAAGTCCGAAGAAGCGAGCCAGCGATGTTTCTTCGAAAACGGCCGCCGTATCGGCATGGATCAGACCGTAACCACCAGGTGGGAGCCAGGCGGATTCACCGCCTTGTGGTTCAATGGATCGGACCTGGCCGTGTTTGTCGGTTTCATCGTGCAGATGTACCCCCGCCAGTGAGACTGTTCTCTCTGACCGGTTGAGGAATTCGACATACTGGGATTGGTCGGGGTAGGATCCGTAGCGGTTCTGCAGGGGCTGGTACATGATTTCGTTGATCACGAGATCACCGTTGCGTGGCGTATGGGCGAGTGGCACCTGAAGCAGGCCGGCGCTGTTCCCGGCTACATCCATTGCCTCATTTATTTCGATCATCGTCTCCTCATCCGGTATTCCCTCAGGCAGGGTAATGATTATGCGGTTCGATCGGAAGGGATCGAAATCCTGAATCAAGACCGATCTGTGGGCGGCACTGATCACCGGGGGGAAAGCGGTGTCCAGAAATTCAGAGAACAGAATTTCTGCAGTACCAGGGCCCTGTGCAACGGCTTTTACAACCTGCGGTGGCGTTAAATCGGGTTCATGGCTCATGTTCTCAAACCCGGCACTGTGACCAGTGGGGTGGGTTTTCCAGTTAACCGGGTCGTTTGAGGCTGCATCAGGGTCTGCACGTTCAAGGGACCGTCCGTCTGAGTCACCACCCCAGGAGGGCTGGTAGCTGAGTGTGTCAATGAGGAACTCGTTCCGGTCTTTCAGAAAAACAGAATCCCCAAAACGGCTGAATCCGGGAAGGTTGAGGGTTACATGTTTTACTGATGGTGGCATATCAGGCAGACCGGGTCTGGCCGAAAACACGGCGAATTCACCGGGCAGCAAAATGAGATCAGGTGAATCGGGAATTCCGACTGTGGCCGAGCTCCGGCCGATGGTCCAGCCCGACAGGTCTATATTCTTATCAGAACGGTTCACCACCTCGATAAACCTGGGTGCCACACCCTCAAGAGGTCTGTACAGGATCTCGTTAACCACCACATCCCGGTAATCGGCCTCCTCAATGTGATAATAGATGAACGCGTACTCGGTCCTATGCAGGGGATTTCCGAAAACATCGGTTACAGGGTTCAGGTCGAGCAGATACTCTGTTGTGTTAGCCATGGTGCCAGACAAATGAACAAGGAATTCTGTTGCCGACAGTGCCTGAACCGAATCGGCAGTTATACCGGGGATCAGGATGATATGCCCGGGGCGGATGGTTTGCCGGTCCATGGAACGGCTGAATTGCAGGGCAATTGTTCGTGAATCGGGTGTACGGTGTTCCAGCAAACGGGGGGGTGTATCCGGCGGTTGTACCGTGTTGATCAGCCCTGGTGTGCCGCCGTTCACATCGAGTGAAACACCCCAGTTTTCGGGGTAATCCGAACCGACCAAAGGAGACCGGCGCTCAACCGACCGCCCCCCGGCATCGAAAACGGATGGCTGATATTCAAGTGAATCAATCAGAACTCCACCGGGGGCAAGCAGACGTACCTGATCGCTGCTTGCCCGGTTCAGGGATGGAAAACGGTCCATGCGAAGCCATGGCCCCTTTCCGAAACGGTTCTGAAGCTCCTGGGCATGGGCTGTAAGTACCAGATACCCTCCGGGCTCAAGTGTGCGGTTGTTCTCCGAAATTATCCGGGTAACCGAACCCCGGTCGCGTAGTTCCCAGTTCCGCAGGTTGTACCAGCCAGGACCCGGATTGTACAGTTCAACATACCGGGGTATGCCACCGGTGTCGTCGTACAGATATTCATTGATCACCACACCACCATATTCAGGATAGTCATACAATATAATCCGGATGCCGGTTTGCGCCAGACCCTGCCCGTAAAAATCGCTGATACCGGTAAGCTCAAGGTCTGACGGACTCCCCGGCAGTTTTTCGGTGAAAATCAATTCCACTGCCGCGGGTGAAATTGTTTCAACATCAACCGGTGCAAAAACGGTGCCGGCAGATCCCTTATAAACAGTGGCAGAGGTATTCATCACGGGCAGGATCCTGTATGAAGCCGGATCATCGGTGCCCGACAGGTTCGACTCGGAGTAGTGTACCCTCATCCGGTCGGGGCCGGATCGTTCCGTATGAATCACGAAGGCCGGATTTTTCGAAATACGCAGATCGCCCCAGTAGAACCGTTCGGCCCGGGTTGAAGTATAGATTGCGTTGAATATGAACCACCCCGTACCCTGATGGGTCTGATCAAAACCGGGAAGACCGTCGGGCTGGGGTGACGAGTCTCTCCCTTCTGACGAGGAAATCTGCCAGATGCCGTTATTGCCGCGCTCGATCTTCAGATTATACCCTTTGCCGGCCTCAATCAGCCGATCACCGTGCGTAATTACGTCCGCCTCCCGACCCTCATCGAAACGGACAAGCCGGAAATGTTTCGCCGAGCCACTTTCACCAATCCGGATCGCATACCCGTTACCCTCCTCCGGATTTTCACTGTCGCTTATCAGGTGCACATAGCTCCGGTTGTTGTTGGATGTGGCAAAGTCGAGCATCACATGAAATTCCCAGCTTCCGTATGCGGCAAATACCGGAATGGACAGCCAGGAAACCCCGCCGTTTTCAGAATCCCCGCTCAGTTGCAGCAGCGGGCTGTCAATATTCGTTACGGTGGTGAAGTGGGACGGGATTCCACCCCAGGAGGGATCAATTCCGGTAGAAAAGAACTCTTCAACCACCACCTTTTGGCAAACGCCAGGCACTGTAAAGGTCTGCAGTAATACAGCTGTAAATAGAACATTTTTTACCAGTTGCATCGATATCGGCATTAATTCTCTCCTGGAATTTCATTCTGCCCCGGGGAATCTGTTTCAGTTTCAAGGCTGCTAAGCTGTGAAGGGCATGTACGGTAGCCGATCGCTTCTGATCCCGGCCGGTTCTGATATATGAAATGAAACCTCTTGTAAATAGAGTAAAACGGATGCCGATCCTTACAAAAAAAACATTTAATTCTCAGGGTTCTGTGGCGGCTCCGGCAGGTCGGGCAGTTCCTTCCTTGGCCAGATCAGGGAAGCGGCAATCGACCCGCCGATCAGCATAATAATCATGGCCAGTACGACGACGATGGGTATGGTGATCACATCCTCAAGCACCATTTTGAAACCGACAAAAATCAGGATGATGGAGAGGCCATAGTGCAGGTAGTGGAATAAGCGCATCACACCGGCCAGGGCGAAGTAGAGGGCCCGTAGCCCGAGTATGGCAAAAGCGTTGGCACTATATATAATGAACGGGTCGAGGGTGATGGCCATGATGGCCGGGATCGAGTCGACTGCGAAGATGATGTCGGTGGTTTCGATAACAATAAGAACAACAAAAAGGGGCGTTGCGACAATATAATTGCGCCGCCGCACGAAAAAGCGGTCGCCGTGGTAATGTTTCGATATAGGTATAAAACGACCGAAAAGCAGCAGAATAGGGTTCTTTTTCGGATGAATCTCCTTGTCTTTTTCCCACATCATCTTTAACCCGGTGTAGACCAGGAAAGCGCCAAACACGTATATGATCCAGTGGAATTTGGAGATAAGGGCAACGCCGGCAAAAATGAATATGGCCCTGAAAATCAGCGCCCCCAGGATACCCCAGAACAGGACCTTGTGCTGGTATTCGGCAGGTACCCTGAAATAAGTGAAAATGAGCAGGAAAACGAATACATTGTCCATGCTCAGCGATTTTTCAATCAAGTAACCCGTCAGAAACTTAAGCGCAGGTTCAGCTCCCATAAAATACCAGAGCCCGGCGTTGAAAACCAGGGCCAGCGTAATCCATACTGCTGTCCAACCCAGTGCTTCGCGGATGCTGATCACATGATTATCGCGATGGAAAACACCCAGGTCGATCAGCAGCATTAGCAGAATGAAAGCGTTAAAAATAATCCAGAGCCAGATATTATCGATCATTGATCAGAATCCGTTTTTTGTATATTGTTGCGGTACCAAGGGTTAATGGTCTGAGGGCCAGAAAATCGTATGAATTACTGGAGCCGAATATACGGGACTTCAGATGTCTCTTTTTATAAAATGTCTGCAGATATGAAACAATCAGAAGAAGAGGTAACCTTCCGGAGGGCTGTTCTGACAGTTACAGGCAGTGTTCAGGGCGTGGGGTACCGTTATTTTACATTCCGGCATGCCCGCCGGCTGGGGCTGAAGGGGTGGGTCAGGAATATGGCCGATGGCAGGGTGGAAGTGGTTGTTGAAGGCCCGACGGATATGATTACCGACCTGGCAGACATTCTTAAGGAGGGGCCACACTCTTCCGGTGTTGAGTTAGTGGACCTGGAGTGGTTGCCGTGGGCAGGGGAGTATGAAGATTTCAGGATCAGGCGATGATTCGTCTTTTCACGGCAGTACGAGTGCCGGATCATATACGTATGGCATTACCTGTACCTGATGGTGCCGGTATGAAGACCGTACTGGCTGCGAATCTGCACATTACACTACGCTATTTGGGAGAGATCCACCGGGAGAAGTTGGATGATTTGCGCAGTGCCCTCCGTACGGTGAGTTTTAATCCCTTCACGGCCACTGTAACCGGTACAGGTTGTTTTCCAAACCGGCGCAACCCGACGGTACTCTGGATAGGAGTTGAGCCGGCCGGACAGTTTGAGGCCATATTCTATCGCATCGAGGATGCCCTTAGGCCACTCGGCTACGGTCCGGAACAGCGCCGGTATCATCCCCATATCACGGTTGCCCGCACCGGTGCTCACACGAAACAGGAAGCAGTCAGTTTTTTGAGTGAGTACAATGAATTCAATGCGGGAGATTTTATAGTGGTAGAATTTGTGCTGTATGAAAGTATTCTGAGGCGCAGCGGGCCGGAGTATCGGATAGTGGAGGTTTATTAGGTATTGAGTAGTGAGTAGTGAGTATTGAGAATCGGGAATTGAGATATCAGATATCAGATATCAGACAACAGACAACAGAGAACAGAGAACAGACAATGTGAACGATTCCGGATATACCCGAACATAGTATATTGTGCAGTTTAGGGTGGTTTTATAATGACTTCGCCGGCTTCGAAATGTCTAATAGTGATATGATTATGATTGGTTGTCGGTTTTTCAGAGATTTTGTGTACCCTTGTAGTTTAACCTCCGGCATCTGAAAACTGAAACAAAAAGCCTGAACCACTTTTTATGATTATTAAAGGTTTTGATATAAACATCCGTACCCGTGGTTTTTCCGATATCTGCGATATTACCGAACAGGTGGAAAACGCAGTTCAGAAGTCTGGCATCCGTGAGGGAATTGTGAACATCCACGTAATCGGATCCACGGCCTCGGTTTCAACGATTGAATATGAGCCCGCCCTCGTGCAGGACATGAAAGATAAACTGGAACAGTTCGCGCCCCATGATATGCCTACCCGGCACGGCGACACCTGGGGCGATGATAACGGATTTTCCCATATCCGGGCAACCATGATGGGGCCGGGTATTACTGTTCCGGTTACCGATAGTGAAGTTCTGCTGGGTACGTGGCAACAGATCATTGTTATCGACCATGACAACCGCCCGCGCGACCGGCGGATATTTGTTCAGGTAATGGGAACGTGAACCGGATGATTTAACACCCTGTATTTCGTTAACCGAATTGAATCTGAATTTACCGGATTCCGACAAGATCATTTTTTAATGCCGGTTTTGGATTAAATTAAACTGTGAATATTCACCCTGTAAAAGACCATTATGTCAAAACAAATCAT
This sequence comes from Cyclonatronaceae bacterium, assembly GCA_047921215.1. Lineage (GTDB taxonomy): Bacteria > Bacteroidota > Rhodothermia > Balneolales > Cyclonatronaceae > RECM01. The sequence continues at coordinate 78,079 of JBLRWO010000005.1, forward strand.
CTATTATGTTCTCCTGGCAACGGGGATTATTGTAATTATTACCGGTTCATTCATTTTTTTTAACAACTATGGTGATACAACCATAAGCGGAATCGCATCGCAGGTGGTTGGCATCATCCTTTTGTTCAGCGGCATTGTGAACATCTTTGTTGGGGTAAGTGTGAGCCGGCAGGGTATCCGGAAAAGTGACGGTGATACCCATCATTCGGGCGAAGTGCATTTCTGATTGAAACAGTTCTGAACATGATGAAAACCGCCTTATGGCTCATCTTTCTTGTTGGTGGTATTTACCTGGCCATGGGGCTGTTTCTGTACATTTTTCAGGGTAAACTTCTATTCTACCCGACACGTGTGCTGGTCTACCATCCCGATGCGGCAGGGCTGGACTATGAGGATGTCTGGTTGCAGACGCCGGATGGGGAGCGGCTCCACGGATGGTTTGTACCGCGTGAGAATTCCCGTGGTACAGTGCTGTTTTTTCATGGCAATGCGGGTAATATTTCGGGCAGGATTGAAAGTGTCAGGCAGTTTCATCAGCAGGGAATGGATGTGTTTATCGTCGACTACCGCGGCTACGGTAAAAGCACCGGCCGTCCGAATGAAAAAGGGCTGTATACTGATGCGCTGGCCGCCTATGATTACCTCACGCAGGAGCTCGGTATACCGGCCGGCAGCCTCATCATTTTCGGCCGGTCGCTGGGGGGATCGATAGCTGCTTATCTGGCAAGTGTAAGACCGGCTGCCGGTCTGGCTCTTGAGTCAACATTTACCTCGGTGCCTGATGTGGCCAGTGGTTATTATCCCGTTTACCCGGTCGGCCTGCTAACCCGATATAAACTGCCAACCATCGATTATCTGCGAAAATTTGAAGGCCCCGTTCTGATTGCACACAGCCCGGCCGATGAACTGATCAGTTACCGCTTCGGCCGGGAACTCTACGATGCGGCCACCGGGCCAAAACAGTTCCTGGAGATGCGGGGCGGCCATAACGACGGATTTTTCCTAACGGGTAACGCCTATACCGAAGGCTACGACCGTTTCTTCACGTCAATTTTTGGCAACAGTGAGGATACCGGTGTGCCGGATAATGTGCAGGGGAGCAAATAACCACGTCGCGGTGAGCCGGTAATTTCGCCACTGTGGGGCTACACCAGATGGGAGGTGACACCGATATTGCTGTTAGTATGCTTCGAATTAGGGAAGTACGGAACAAGCGAACAATTGAACAGCGAAGTGAATTTGAAAGGTGAATACAACACACCCGCGACACCAATCAAACTTGAGATTTAAATAATGAGTGGGTACATACAGGAACAGCATCGAATAACCATGAACGGTCAAAATTATTTCAAATAGTATGAATCACATCATTATTACCGGACCAACTAAGGGAATCGGATATCACCTCGCTAAAAAACTGGCTGGAAGTGTCAACACACTTCACCTTGTGGCCCGAAGCGATATGGATGACCTGAAGAATGAACTGGCACAAAAGGGAGGTGAGGTCTTCGCCTATCGTGCCGATCTGACACAAACGGAAAACATCGGTATGCTGATGGACCGGATTTTCGGGCGGATTAAACCGGAGGGCACAAGGAGAGTAGTACTGATCAGCAATGCCGGTACTCTGAGCCCGATGGGGCCGCTTGGAAAGCATGATATTGACGATTACCGCGCCAACCTGGATCTCAACTTTGTGGCACCTGCCCTGCTGAGCCACTCCTTTGTTCAGCACCTGAACCCATTCGAATGCGACAAGCGTCTGATCTATATCTCATCAGGCGCAGCGAACCACCCCTATCCGGGCTGGAGCCACTACTGCAGCACCAAGGCTGGTACCGACATGCTCATGAAATGCATTGCTGTTGAACAGGATGATCTGGAGAGCCCGGTTAAGGTTATGGCCTACAATCCCGGCCGTACCGAAACGAATATGCAGGCAGAGATAAGGAAGCAGAAATATGAGGATTTTCCTGCCGTTGAGAGTTTTATCCGGGCAAAAGAAAAGGGCAATCTGAATCCACCGGCCGATGTGGCGGCACATATCGGCGGATTCGTGTTTACAGACCGTTTCCCCGTCGGTGAAATCGTTAAATTCAATCCGTCATAGCGAATGCTTTAACAATTCTCTCCATCTGCCCGAAACTTACACACTGATTTGCAGATATTACTGCAGATGCTGACGGAAATTGCGTGATTGAGCGGCCCGCTGTTTCATCAGTCGTTCCCGGCGCATTTCCTGTTCAAATTGTGCCAGACCTCGCCATTCGTTAACCCGTAGCCGGAGCGACCACATGAAGACCACAAGCAGCAGTGTTATCGTGATTGCAGAAAGGTAGATTTGCAGGCCAAATCCCGATCCGGCAGCACCGACAAGCAGCCCGATACCCGTTATAACACCGAAATACACCAGCCAACCCCATTTTTTAAGCCTCGCAAGAAGATAGATGACATAGGGCGTCAGGATCACGGTAATCCAGAGCATCAGAGCAACAGCAAGCTGGTACAGCCAGGGTATGCCGTAGAAAAATTCGATTCTTGAATCGCTCCAGTTCAGTATCCTGTGCAGCTTGTTAAGAAAGTGAAGGGGTTCGGCATTGTACATCCGGTCAGGGTAAAAAAAAATAGTGATAAAAAAAACCGGGTGGCAGCAGAGCACAACTTAATGCACTTGCAGCCACCCTTACAACTTACTTCCCTAAGCAGGCAACATCACTTGTGAGATGACAAAGATGCCACTTGTAGTTAAACATAATCCTGTGGACATATGATACTATTTCATCATCATCATTTTTCTTACCTGATGGAATTCTCCGGCCGAGATGCGGTAGAAGTAGATACCACTTGAAAGCGAAGATGATCCGAACATTACCGTATGATAGCCGGCCGCCATGTTTGAGTTCACAAGTGTTGCCACACGCCTACACCGAGCATATCATTCACATCCAGTGTTACGAAGCCGGCTTCCTGCAGACCGAAACGGATCGTGGTCTGCGGATTGAACGGGTTCGGATAATTGGATATAAGGAAGTACTCGTCCGGCATTTCAGCAACTTCATCATCTATATTCACGACTGTAGCCCCGGTTGTGAACGTGAAATCCGGCGACCATTCACCTGCTCCGGCGGAGTTGGTAGCCCTGACCCTCCAGTGATAGGTCTCGAAGGGATCCAGTTGCCCTGTTCGCCAGGTGACAGCAAGAACATCATCTTTGTCCAGGATTGGTTCGGAAAAATCATCGTTTTTTGAGACCTGAAGGTGACAGGCGGCAGTACCGGCAACCAGGTTCCACCTCAGATCTGGTATGGTGCTCACATCGGTGGATCCGTCAGCCAGGCTCAGCAGTTCCGGGGCAGTTAGTTCGATGGGCTCTCCGGGAACAGTAAGTACCATGTTGCCGCTGTTGTAATTTGGTACCAGGAAAAGGCCGTTACCCAGGTCGGTGCCCGCTATGAAAGAGAATTCACCCGTGTGCGCTCCGTAGGTGATTACAAAGAACTCATCGCCGGTCAGAGAAAGAACCAGAGCCAGGTTATCGGCAATTGCAACATTCGATGACGTATTGCCCGCTGTATTACTCTCGGCATCCCCGTTTACAATGAGATTGATGCCAAAGGCCGGTCGTAATCCGGGCATAAAAGGACCATGGTTCTCAAACGTGGTGCTGCTGATGGCCAGTGTACCTATACCGGTGACCGTTCCTGAAACAGTGTTGATTAACTTGCCACCGATAAAGTTTGCGGTATGGTCCAGCCCTATGAAGAGTGTACCGTTATTCACAAAAGCGGGGTCTGTACCACTTTGGGTGACAGTTAAATTCCCCTCTTCGAGCCGGATTTCACCCGTGTTAGAATGAATGGAACCAGCCTGATTGATCGTAAGAGGTCTTTCAACCAGAATGGTGCCCCTGTTGTCAATTTCAGAGGTGATAATATTGGAGCTGGTATGAGTGTTGGTTTGGCCGGAAATGACTCTGCCGTGATTGACGAGTTTGCCCTCGGCAATGGTTAGTACCCCGGTCCAGCTGCTGGTAGCACCCAGTTGAAACTCCCCGTCATTCTGAAGATCGTTCACCAAAGTCAGAGTTACAGATCCGACAGATCCGTTTCCCTGAACCCTCAGTGATGCATCACTTTCTATCGTTAGGCTTCCGGTCGTGTGATTAACAGTCAAAACCGGGAAATTGGTGACAACGGCCGGAATGAGTGCACTGTCGTCCGGGCCCGGAATACCCTCGGGTACCCAGTTTGAGGCAGTGGTGTAGGAGGTGTTGGTAGCACCCGACCATGTGTATGCAGTTTGCGCGCTGACCCTTATGCTGATTAAAAAAACCAACAAGAAAAGGGTAATAATGAATGTGTATCGGGTTTTCATTTTTACCTGCCGAATTAGATTAAAGACTGACTAAACACCGATGTGCGGAAGCCTGAGGATATTTTACCCTCTTATTTTATCAATTCGGAAAGCAGGCATAATAAGTGCCACCCTTTTTATTAATTATTTTTAATAATAAGGGTGTAAGACTGGCCTGCAGAAATGTCGGGTTACAGCGCCCGGCTTTTTTTTGTGGCAGGTTAACCGGAATAATGAGGGCTTACAATTATCGGCTGGCGCTGTTGCCGGCTGTTGATGCCATACCGGTAAAAGTCCGGACCACTTTGTTACCATCTGTTTTGCCGGTTGCCAGTCTTTTCATTGGTGGCTCCGGGATGAACTTCCAGATGATGAAAGCGGCCGAAATGGCAAAAAAGGAGGCAAATATCGTATTGCTGGCATAACCATATCCGGCAAAAGTAAGCCCGGCCAGCGCACCGCCCAGCCCAAAGCCGGCCTGGCCGATGGACGCACTAAGGCTCATGAGCATCCCGCGCTTTTCGTCACTCTCGAGGGTGGTAAGAAGGGCCTGAAAAGGAGTTACACGCATCGCAACCAGCATCATCGTGAGGAAGAAAAGTGGATAGGCTATCCAGAAATCCCGGATGATGAATGTGGTGCCGAACATAATGATGGCTATGCCGACACAGGAAAACAGAATGAGACCGCGCCGGCCGATTTGATCGGAAAGCTTGCCCATCCGCGGACCAGTAATTACATTGGCGATGCCGCCGATCATGAACATCAGGGCTATCTGGTTGCCGGAGATGGCAAATGTTTCCATAAGCCAGGTGGGCAGGTAGATCACATAGAGACCCACGCTCACAAACATGGCGAAAAAGGCCATCACCGCGGCAAAAATCTTCATTTTTCGGAGCATGGCCCAGTATCCTGTCAGGGCCGATTTCACCGTAACGGGATGCAGCGACCGCTGTACAGGCGGCTGGGGAACATATTTCATGATGAGCAGCCAGGTGAGGCCCATCGTTACGGCAAACATCAGAAACGGGATGCGGAAGCCGAAGTACTCACCAAGAATGGTTCCCAGTGGTATGCCGACAATCTGCCCGGAAGCGGCCCCGCTCATGATCCATCCATTGGCCCAGCCCCGGCGTTCATAGGGGAAATAATCACCGATGTACGATACAGCCGACCCGCTCAGAATACCGCCCGCTATTCCGGCCAGCAATCGCATCAGCATGAGCGCCTGCCAGGAGAAGGCCAGACTGTGCATCGCAAGCGCAATGGTCATCGCGGCCGTTCCGAGCAGCAATATCCGGCGCCGGCCGATCCGGTCGCTGATCGGTCCAGCCACAAGCGCGAAAAAACCCACCATGAACGCATAGGCCGATACAAGCCATCCCTGCCAAACTTCCGGCATACTCAATTGTTTACCGATAACCGGGAGCAAAGGTGAGATAATCATAATCTGACTGCTGGCCGAAAAAATCAGCAACCAGAGCGAGAAAAGTATGATACGTTCGTATGATTTTCGGCTTGTCAATGCAGCAGGTTATATAAAATTAAAAATAGCAAAGCCCCCGCATAATGGAATTCGGGGAAAATTGTGGTTTTGGCAGTTCAAACTCACCGGAGAATAAAACAGATTTGAGGTAATGATAAAAACTCCCTGTTCGGTCCGGCCTTAGCTTGTAACCCGATATCCACTGTGTCAAAACCCTGTGTCAGGGTTGTTAACGGCACAAGTTAGCTTTTGTTTGAGCGCAATAATGTAAAAGATGTTTAAACAAACAATTTTTTTAGTCCATCACAACGCAGAACAAAATTTACCGGTGAATCATTCTTCAGAGTTTGAAATCGTTTTTATTAAACATCTGAACATCTAAAGATCCATTCTCTTCACCTTTAAAAGAGCGAGTCCGCCCAGCCCGGCACAGTAGACCAGCGATTTAAAAACACTTGACGTTACATCAATGGCCGGAACCCCGAAACCGAGGTCTTCAATTACCGGATTCGGGATGAGGCTCGCGAACACATTCAGGGGCAGCCACTCTTTAAGGTCGCCCGGAAGGAAATAACCAATCAGCGGCTCTCCAGCCATGGCGTAGAGCAGAACAAGCAGGATGCCCAGCCCGGTACGCTCCAGCCAGATGCCTGCAGTCAGACCGAATTGGATGTAACAGAAGGCCTGCAGGAAGAACAGGAGGGAGAGCTGCAGGGGAAAACCCGTTGCCGGTATATCAATCGGAGCGAAACCGGCCGCAAGATAGCCCACAAGCAGAACTATACCCGTGCTGAACAAACCCAGAATCGCCATAACCAGCCACTTGCCGGTAAGCAAATCGATCCTGCGCAGGCCCGAAGTCACCGCCATACGCCAGAATCCGTTTCGCATTTCATTGCCGATAAGCAAAATAATGAGCGCAATGAACAGGTAGTGAAAGAAACCGGCGAACCAGGTCAGATAGTGCCACACTTTGTCCATTTGAAGGATGGTTTCAACAGGTACTCTCTCCCCGTTAACCTGAATCATGTCGAGCCTGGTGAAAAACCGGAAAAAAAGGAGCATAAGTATGGCATAGAGGCCCGGCAGTAACCAGAAGGCTTTGTAGCCGATAAGCTTGTTGTACTCAATGGAGAGTATGCGGCGCATCAGCTGTCCCCCTTTATCAGATCAAGAAACCGGGATTCCAGTTTTGCTGTACGTCGAACCAGGTGGGTTGGGCTGAGACCCGCACGGGTAACCGGCCCGGTAATCAGCTCCATTGGCGTTGAGGGATCAACCGTCAGTTCCAAAATGGTTCCGTTCCGGTTGATTTTCCTTACCTGGATATTTTTTTCCAGAACCGACTGCAGTTTGTCCGGGTCATCCGCGGCGATTTCGATCACATCCGACGATTTCAGCAATTCGGCGGTGGTGCCCTGGGCAAGCAGCCTGCCCTTGCTCAGAACGGCCACATGGGTACACACTTTTTCGACCTCGTCCAGAATATGACTGGCCAGGATTACCGTCCGGCCGATACGGGCTTCATCCATAATAAGCTGGCGCACATCGAAAATTCCCTGAGGGTCAAGTCCATTGGTGGGCTCGTCGAGTACCAGCACTTCCGGCTCGCCCAGTAATGCCGCGGCCAGCCCCAGACGCTGTTTCATGCCCAGCGAATAGGTCTGGAAGTTGCTCTTCCGTCGGTCGTAGATGCCGGTTTTAATCATTGCTGGCTCAATGGTTTCATACCCTGCACCACGAATATCGGCAACAATTTTCAGGTTCCGCTCTCCCGACAGATATGGCAGGAAATTGGGTTTTTCGAGCAGGGATCCGACTTTGCGGAGGTGCCCGGAACCGGGTACTTTACCAAACCAGGTCCAGCTTCCGCTGTTGGCACGTGTGGCACCGAGTATGATGCCCAGAGCGGTGGTTTTACCGCTTCCGTTTGGGCCAAGAATGCCGAAAACAGATCCCCGGGGGATCGACAGCGACAGCCCGTCGAGGGCCTGAATGGAACCGTAATGTTTGCTTAGATTATCGGTTGTCAAAATGATGTTCATGCAGAGTAGATAGTGAAGAAGTAAACCTGCTTCAGATTTTATTATCGTGGTAATATCCGGATACGTTATGGCATTTGGTACAAATTTCAGACATATCAGATATCAGATATCAGACATCAGACATCAGACATCAGGCACCCGACACCGGAAATCGGAAATCGGAAATCGGATACCCGGCAACCGGATTCGTAAACGTATTCGTTCGGCTTTACGCATACGCCGGAAGCGTGAACCATGTTACCGTCTTTCCCGGATTAATTTTCTGATAATATACTTCTCAGCTTCAACCAGTATAAAAACGACCACACCTGCGCCCAGAGGATAGAGCCAGTAGTAGAGGCCGATTGGGGCCGTGCCGAAGAACAAGTTCATGAAGGGTGCGTATACGAAGATCAGCTGCAGTACAATCAGCACTCCGGCAGCTATGAATGCATACTTATTGTTGAAAAAGCCTCTGCCAAGGCTCAGACTTCCAATCCTTCTGCAATTAAAAAGGTAGAACAGCTGACCTGCTACCAGGGTGTTAACCGCTATCGTCCTGGCCTCGCCGATCTCCATTGACTGAACGTATTTGAAAATCAGAAAGGTGATGCCGCCAATCAGCACCGAAACAAAGAGAATCCTCCACAGGAAAACGGGCCCCAATATGGCTTCACCCGATTTTCGGGGAGGCCGCTCCATAACATCCGTCTCCATAGGCTCGAATGAGAGGGCGAGTGCCAGGGTAACAGCCGTCACCATATTGATCCAGAGAATCTGCACCGGCGTTATCGGCATAACGATGCCAAGCAGTATGGCCGAGACCAGAACCAGGGCTTCGGCTCCGTTGGTGGGCAGTATGAAAAGCAGCGCTTTGCGGATGTTGTCGTAAACAGTGCGGCCCTCCTCAATGGCATGGACAATGGTCGCGAAGTTATCGTCGGCCAGTACCATCTCGGATGCATCCTTGGTTACTTCCGTACCCTTGATGCCCATCGCTATACCAATGTTGGCCTTTTTGAGCGCGGGAGCGTCGTTAACCCCGTCGCCGGTCATGGCACACAGCCTGCCTTTTTTCTGGAGGGCCTTAACCAGCCTGAGCTTGTGCTCTGGACTGGTGCGGGCGTATACATCATATTCATTCACCAGATCGGCCATCTCCTCGTCATCCATCTCTTCGAGTTCCTGCCCGGTCATCACCTTTTTGCCGTCGCCGATACCGATCTCTTTCCCGATGGCCCTGGCTGTGATGGCATGGTCGCCGGTTATCATTTTGACCTCAACACCGGCACTTTTACACTCCTTTACGGCTTCAATTACCTCATCCCTCGGCGGGTCTATTATCCCGATCACACCAAGGAACACCTTGTTCTTTTCAAGGTCGTCTTTCTCCAGTTCCGTCCGGCCTTTATCGGTCTTGCTGAAAGCGGCAGCGAGCATGCGCTGCCCCTTTGCGGCCGTTTCCTCAATTTTCTGTTCCCAGTAGTCCGGATCGATCTTCTTTTCGCCGTCGGAGGTGAGCTGGCGGCTGCACATTTCGAGTACCCTCTCAGGGGCTCCGGTCATGAAGACATACACATCCCCGTCAACCTTGTTCAGCGTGGCCATGTATTTATGGTCCGACTCGAAAGGGATGGTATCAATGCGTTCGGGCTTGAAATCGGCAAGCCCGGCCTTGTAACTAAGTGTAAGCAGGGCCCCCTCTGTGGGCGATCCCGTCAGCTTCCAGTTCCCCTCGCCATCTTTACCGATCTCGGAATTGTTGCTGCAGCGGATGGTACGCAGCAGTTGCCAGAGTACGTTCTCATCTTCGGGGTTAACCTCACTATCATTACTGAGGATGGGGCCTTCGGGCTCGTACCCGGTGCCTTGCACCCCGTATTCCCGGTCGGCAGTGATGATGGTTTTTGCTGTCATCTCATTGCGGGTGAGGGTGCCGGTCTTGTCGGAGCAGATCACATCTACCGATCCGAGTGTTTCGACCGAGGGCAGCCGGCGGATGATCGCGTTTCGTGCCGCCATGCGCTGCACGCCCATGGCCAGTGTGATAGTCATAATAGCAGGCAACCCTTCAGGGATGGAGGCAACCACCAGGCCGATTACCGCCAGGAAAAGCTCGGCCTGCGTGTAATCCCGGAAGAAATAACCAAAGGCATAGAACAGGCCTGCTACAGCCAGGATAACCACCGAAAGCCATTTCCCGAACTTTTCAATCTGCTGAAGCAGTGGAGTCGTGATCTCTTCAACCTCCGAAATCATCCGGTTTATTTTGCCCAGTTCGGTATTGGCACCGGTTGCCGTTACAACACCGGTCGCTTTGCCATACGTAACGACCGTTCCGGAGAACACCATCGAAAACCTGTCGCCGATTACAGTGTCCTCATCAGACGCATCTGTCTCTTTCTCGACGGGCACCGATTCACCGGTCAGCGGCGACTCCTCAATCCGGAGGTCTTTCGCCCTTACCAGCCGCATATCGGCGGGGATTTTGTCACCCGATTTGATCTGAACGATATCGCCAGGAACAAGCTCTTCAGCATCAATGGTCGTTTTTTCACCGTCCCGAATAACAACAGCCTCAAGCGAAAGCATCTTCCGGATACTCTCCAGTGCCTTTTCGGCCTTTCCCTCCTGTACGAATCCGATGATGGCGTTGATTATGACCACCGCAAGTATAACCCATGTGTCGATCCAGTGATCCATGAGAGCGGTGATTACGGCTGCCGCAATCAGAACATAGATCAGTACATTGTGAAATTGTGACAGAAGCCGCATCCAGGCGCTTCGCTTTTTACCTTTCGGGAGTTTGTTGGGTCCGTATTCTTCCCGTCTTTTACGGGCTTCATCCCCTGTAAGCCCTTCCTTCTCATCCGATTCCAGTGTTTTGATGACATCGGCGGCTTCCGTTGAATGCCATTTTTTGTTGGGTTCTTTATGAGTGTCGGTCATGGGTACATTGTTCTGCCGCTCTGTAACTGTACCTGATTACGGATTTTGGTAAAAATTATTTCTGGTAAATGGATTGTTTCCGGGTGGCAACTTCCAGGCCCGGTTAATCCAGTAATCAGCCGTCACAGAAATAGAATGTTTATTGTATCAGATCCATTTCTTCTTTTTGAAAAAAGTCAGCATAGACATGGCAATCATAAACATAATAAGCATAATAAGGGGATAGCCCCAGTGCCATTGAAGTTCGGGCATGTTCACAAAATTCATACCGTACACACCTGCGATAAAGGTAAGCGGCATAAAGATAGTTGCGATAATGGTGAGTACCTTCATCACACTGTTGGTACGGTTGCTGAGGGTCGAAAGGTAGATATCGAGCATTCCCGACAGGATATCCCTGGCTGTTTCGATATTATCGACTACCTGAATAGTATGGTCGTACACATCGCGCAGGTATACCCGTGTGGTTTTATGTATCAGTTTGGATTCGCCACGCTCCAGAAAGCCGGTCACCTCCCGCAGAGGCCAGACCGAACGGCGCAGGAAAATCATATCCCTTTTCAGATTGTGGATGGCCAGCATGGTACTTTCGCCGGGGAATTTGAGGAGTTCATCTTCAAGGTCTTCCACCTTTTCGCCCAGGGTTTCGAGGATTACAAAATAGTTGTCGACAATAGTATCGATCAGGGTATATGCGAGGTAGTCGGCACCCTTTTTCCGGATGCGTCCCGAGCTGCTTCTGAGCCGGTTACGGATCGGATTGAAAAGGTCTTCGGAGGTTTCCTGGAACGATATCACATAATTGGGACCAATTATCAGACTAACCTGTTCGGCGGTTATTTCCCCGTTACCCGGTCTTGCAGGGTTATTTTGGCTCACATTTCCGGGCTGGTTTCCGTTTGTATCGGTATCTGCCTTATGGATGTGATTGCCCTGGTAGATCATCTTAAGTACCACAAACAGGTAATCGTCGTAGTCTTCGATCTTGGGGCGTTGTTGTGTGTTCACAATATCGGACAGAACGAGCGGATGAATGCCGAAATGGTTTCCCAACTCTTCAATTACACCGGTCTGATGTACTCCATCCACATTGATCCAGGTAACCGTGGCCGTATCCCTGAACGGGAAACACTCTTCCGCTCGGCTGATCTCTTTTTCGTGAATTTCCTTCTCATCATAATCGAACAGTATGATCCTCGATTCAGTTGTACGTTCGCTTCCAAGGTGAATAAGCGTTCCGGGGGGGAGCCCCACCTTCTCTTTATATTTTTTTATAAATCGTGGCATAACAGATCACTGATGGTTCAATATTTACAGAGTATCCCGATTGGAATCCAAAGAAGCAAAGCCGCTCATACACCTACGATACCCTTTTTCGGGCAAAATTTCTGCAAGTTTTGCGAGCAGTCCCAGATCTTTGGATTGAAAGTGAGTTCGTGATTGGAATTCCTCACGGTGCAGTCGATCACGTAGTGGCCGCCGATTTGTACTGAATCAAGAGGGGCACAGCCGGTCATCTTGTATTCTACAGCTCCTATCTTATTGTAATGCTGCTTGTAGGGTCTTTGTGGTTGTTATATCCCTCCGCCGGCATGGCGTTGTTCCTGCTCATCTAGGTATACCATTTCGGGCAGGCCGACGCTGTGGCCCTGTTGAAGGCGGTTTCCAGATTATCTGCTTTTTTTTCCTGGTCACGGGGAATAATGATTATTGCTGCAATCATATTCACAGACCCTGCAGTCTGTCTGCCCATCATAGAGGCCGCAACAGGAATGAGTCCGGGCTGGTTTCCGTGCTCTATTACTATTCGAATCTGATCACGATCACGGCTGCAGTTCAATACGTTGCAGTCGCAGGCGTTGTTCTGATAAGCCGTTCCACCGGCGTTACATCTGTTCGTTTTCTGGGCGACAGCCTGTTGCTTGTTACCCTGCTGTTACTGACACATCCGCTCATCGGGTTCGCCCTCTATTTTGCCCTTTGGCATTCAATGGGACATGTTCAGGAGATGATAGCCTTCTTTCGTGAAAAAGGCCGATGTGTAACGATCTGGAAATTCTATCAGCTGGCCTTTCCGTTTACTATGGTTTCGCTTGCAGGTCTGTTTGCCCTCTTCTTCATTCAGCAAACCTATTCAACAGGTAATGAAATGATATCCCTGCTTTTTATTCTTATTAGTGTTCTAACCCTGCCGCATATGCTTGTTGTAGACCGCATATTTGCACGAAAAAAGGCAGATAAAACAGGATACAGGGTTATGTAATGAGTATTACAAAACCCGGTTTCGCGGTGATTTCAGCATAATGCCGTTGCCCCTGCATAAAGTTTAGTATAATAAAAGCCCACCGGCCGGACTGGCTGACGGGCTTTTTTAGTCATAGGATGAAAGATCTGACATGCAAACTATAGCGTTATGTCAAAAGCTTACTGTGCCGTTTCTGTCTTCTCGTAATCATACCCATCGGCTTTACTCATTTCCTGGGCTGCAAGTGTAAGCAGAATGCCATAAATTACTTTTGAACTTACATCGGCAATCGTGTAAGTGATATGACGCCTAACCACTGCTGCTTCAGTGAGTGCAGGTTCCAGCGAGAGACTGAACAGGTATGGCATGAGATAAGCGCCCGGGTAGAGCATCCACGACACCAGGAAAAGAGTCCAGATGTATCCAAGATATTTCTGTGCCTTCGCGGGAGCACCTTCCTTACCCTCCTCAATTACCCGTTTCATGAGTATGAGAAAGTGTACAAAAAACAGCGTCGAAATGGTACCCCAGATAAAAAGGTAACAGGGCTCGTCACTTCATAGTATTGCCCTACATAACCGGTCAGGATCATTGTAGTGCCGGAAAACCAGAACTGATTTCTAACCGAGCTGAAACTGCTTTTTGTGAGGGTAACTACAAACAGTATCTGGAAAAGCAACATCGGAACGTCGATCAGCCAGTTAAGGTAACGATAGCCGTTGTTGAACAGGTCGCTGCTGTCGGCCAGTTTATAAGTAGCCGAACCGGCATCGAACGAGAGAGAGCCCGTCCAGTTTTGTTGCTGAACCAGAAGAAGCAGGAATGCAGATACCATTACCACTACGGGGAGCACGGAGGATGTACGGTATTTTGGTGCTACCGTTTTTATGGTCAGAATAAAATAAAACAGACCAGCCAGCATAATGGCATAGCCGAGTGTTAATACGTGAGCCGACATCTGATAAGTCATTTCGGAAAAGCCGGTAAGGATACTTACATAGTTTTAAAATGTGGCATTGCCTAAATTGTTCATATAAAAGTATTTTGGTTATTTGAAATGATTTGTAATCCTTAAGCTTGTAATGCTTTGTAAACATGACAGATGCCTGAACCAAATCTTTTTATTTTGGTTTATTTCCGGAGCAGAAAACAGAAAAATTTCTTCAGAAAATAATTCATGGATCAGCTAACAATATGGGTGCGAGTACTTTAAAGTTTTTTGCACACATCCGTCTGCAATTAGTATGGCATGGATTTAAACGAACGTATGATCATTTTTAAAAATAATGTGAGCTAAAACTGCATGGATAATACAATTAAAGTATGACAATCATTATGATTGTTTGTACGATAACGATATGGGTTCTGTGCAGTGACCTGCGCGCATGAATGTGGGAGGGTTCTGCAGGTTAGGGTTGGTTTTTACAGAGGGTATGATATCGGGATAAAAAAAGCCACTCACATTACTGTGGGTGGCTTTGGTTGGGACGTTGAACGTCCGGATTATTCAGGTTTGGAAAATTCTCAGCTGTAAGTAGGGGTGCCTCTCAATTTGTTGAAGAAATTTCTGATGAGTTTTTGCAATCTGCAGATAAAATCACCGTGATATCTGTCAAAATTGTGCAACCGTTTGCTTGTATAGCGTGTTGTAGCGTTCATAGCCACTCCGTTATTTAATGTTTTCTGCTGCCTGTTGCTCTGTTGATACAGGCAGTAGAATGTTGATGATAAATATTACGGATGTAATATAATTCCTATGTACGGATTAGCAAAGTAAAAGTTCCGCAAAAACGCTAAAATTTGTCCGGAAAACCGCTTTTTTTACCAATTTTCACAACACGGTCAGAATGTTCTGGTTACGTTAGCAAGACAGAGATTTGACAGCTGTTGGCGATGCGGGCAACCCGCAATTTGGAAGACTTAAATGGGCTGTAAAATCTGACAGGTGTTTCAGGGTAAGGATCGGTTATCAGCGAAGTCAATGTCAACCGGAAGCCCGAATACCCTGCGCAGGTACTGATTCAGGTCCCGGCCTTCAATATCGGCATCATTCAAATCACGATAAAAAGTGACCATCTGCCCGTTCTCCCTTTTCAGGCGGAAAGTAAATACGTGACTGTCAAAATCACCCCTCCAGCCAAACAGACTTCCGAATCTCAGATCATGAAATAACAGGGTATCGGACTCCTCATGCACCTGGAAATACCCCTTTGAAAACCAGAGAAGCTGTTTTACTGGTTCGTCATCAAGATAGGAGGCCAATTTGCCGGCATTCGATGGAATATATGTAAAACGGATGGGCTCACGGTCAAATAGTGAAAAATAGCCCTCGAAAAACCCGTCATCTGTTTTGGCCAGACCACGCCAGAATATTGATTGAAAAGGCGCGGGAAAGGTCATCAGCTCTTCGTAGACTATCTGCTCCCTGTCGAGTTGGGATTTAAATTCGTTATGTATGAAGAGCTTGATTAATCCGGTGAGAATCAGATAGCCGGTACTCAGACCAACCCCGAGATATGTCCAGAACCTTCTTCGGGGTGACGACCGACTGTAGAACATCGCGGTAGTGATACAAATGAGAAAAGGCAGTGTATACAGCGGATCGATAATGAAAATGGAGTTCAGCTCAAATCCGTAGTTGCTGATTGGATTGAATAGCTGTGTGCCGTAGCCTGTCAACAGATCGAGCATGGGGTGGGTGAAAAGGCTCCAGAATGCAAGGAGCGTCCAGCCCCGGTAAGTGGCTTCCCCGGTTCCGTGAATCCGGGTAATGATCCACGCCAGTATGGGTGCTGCAATAAACGGAAAGAATACCGAATGTGAAAAACCCCGGTGCACCGAAAGGTACGATACCGGGTCCATGAAAAGACCGAAAATAACATCAAGATCGGGGATCGTACCGGCAACCGCACCCCAGAGCATCGCTTTATTTCCAACCTTGCGTCCGAGTACGAGTTCGCCTACTGCTGCACCGAGCGTGATCTGTGTGAGTGAATCCATTAAAACTGACTTTCCGGGTATGAGTTGGTTACTGCTTTCCGCTTTGCAAATTTTTGTTTCGGGTATGTGGCATTACAACACAGATCAGGTGATTTGTAGTTCCGGATTTGCTGCTGACGCCCGGCCGTAGATTACCGGCAGACATCATTCTGCCGAAAATACGGGTATACGGTTTGAAACAGAAAACGTTCAGCCGGGACACTTATTTTTAAATCCGGAATAAAGAGCTGATTCCAGGCTTTAAAATGTGGAATGGTTAGTGGTTATTCCATCCTGCAGCCGCAAGCTTGCACAACAGATAGTTAAAGAGCGATCAGAACGATCTCCTCAAACTCAAGATCGACGTCGTCGAGAATGGGGGTGGCAATCTTATCAATCTGATCTTCGCTGAAACGGTCGAGGCCCGGAATTCTGATGTATACCGTTTCATTTTGCGGGTCGCGTGTTATCCGCCATGATTTGGAATTGAACGCTTTGGCAAGCAAGCCGGCAATTCGATTGAGTTCTTCGTCGGTCGATGGGTCCATGGTTGTTTTAAAGGGAAAGTACAGAAATTGCGGAAAAACACAGAGACTTGTTTTACTAATTCATGTGATGATGTATCTGTGCAGTGCGTCGGTTATATTTGACAAATGGTAAATCTGTCGCCAATTACAGGATTGTTACTCGAAATATTTATCATTCTGCAAGAACCGGGATAAACTCTGATATTATGAATAAACTGATCTCAACGCTTCAGGCCCTGTCTGAAAAGAAAGAACGCACCATAATCGGCCTGATGTCGGGTACATCCATTGACGGACTGGATATCGCACTATGCAAAATCAGCGCATCCGGAACCGATACCTCGGCAAGGGTTGAGGCTTTCACCACTGCAGCTTATGATCATGAAACACTCAGATTGTTGCGTTCCATTGCTTTCCGTGATGCCATATCACAGACAGACCTTGCCATTGCCAACGACTACCTGGGCAGACTCTATGCCAGGTTTATTAACGATGCCATATCCCGATGGGGACTGCAGGCATCATCTGTAGATGCCATAGCCAGCCACGGTCAGACCGTTTTTCATGCACCTTCGCGGTTGCACGGCCGTCCGGGTTATCCGAATGCCACACTTCAGATTGTGGATGGCGATCATATTGCATGGCATACCGGTATTCTCACTGTCAGCGATTTCAGGCAAAAACACGTGGCTGCCGGTGGCGAAGGTGCACCGCTGGCCGCCTGTGGGGACTGGCTCCTGTATAGTAAACCCGGTGTAAACCGAATCATGCTTAATATCGGGGGTATAGCCAACTTTACCTGGCTGCCGGGACACAATACCGGCAGGGCTCCATTGAGTTTTGATACAGGGCCCGGTAATACCCTGATCGATGCAGCCATCCGGGAATACTACCAGCCGATGAGTTATGATGAGGGAGGAAAGATTGGTGAATCGGGTCATATCCATGAAGAACTTCTTGCCACCCTTAAAAAGCACCCTTACTTCAGAAAAGATCCCCCAAAAACCTGCGGCCCGGAAGATTTTGATCTTGACTTCATCAAACGCTCTGCAGAGCAATCAGAGCTGGTAAAACCGGCCGATCTGGTTGCCACACTTACTGCATTGACGGCTGAAACCATTGCTGCAGCCATTAAAGCCTACACCTCGCCGGGCAGGCAAAATGAACTTCTCGTGAGCGGTGGTGGTGTTCATAACCGTTTTCTGATCTCGCTTCTGTCGGATTTGCTGCCGGAGTACCGGGTTGAATCCACATCAGAAATGGGAATTGATCCCGACAGCAAAGAGGCCCTCATCTTTGCCGTACTTGCCAATGAAACATTAGCTGGCGAGGGCGTGCCATTCGGTGATCAGAACTCCGGTATGATAAAACTGAGTCTGGGTAAAATCTGCCTGCCGTGGTAAATACCTGATTTCGCCTTTCGGAGCGCTGCACAGATGCAGATCGCGAAGATGCAGCAGATATCCCGTATAATTTCACAATTTCTTAACAACTTTTATTGGTTTTTTGGGCAGTTAGTCGCCATTTTAGGGCCTGATTAACCAGATATTCAAAACGTGCCCCGGACTTTTTTTATCAATTGTTCTGACGGTCTATTGAAAGGATACAGAAATGAGTAATAACGGATCAAGTAACGGTAATCTTCCCAAAAACGGATTTTCGCGCAGGGATTTTTTGAAAACAGGGGCACTGTCAGGCGTGTTTATCGGCACAGGCGGCATGCTGGGTTGTGCGAGCCCCGGTGGCAGCGACTATACCGGGCGTGCTAAAAATGTAATTTTCCTGGTAAGTGATGGGATGAGTATTGGTACACTTACCATGGCCGACTCGATGCTCCGGCGACGTGACGGCCGGCCGTCGAACTGGATCAGGCTGTATGAAGAGGGGCGTGTCAGGCGTGGTTTGATGGATATGGCTTCGGCAAACAGCATGGTTACCGGAAGTGCATCAGCGGCGTCATCGTGGGGTTCGGGTGTGAGGATCAACAACGGTGCTGTTAATATGTCGCCCGACGGTGAAGAGTTTACCCCGGTTCTGCCCATTTTCAGGGATGCCGGTAAAGCCACCGGACTTGTTACCACTGCCCGCATCACCCACGCCACTCCGGCCGGCTTTTCTGTGAATTCACCCGAAAGAGGCCTCGAAGATGAGATCGCCGTGAAACAACTGGCAGGCAATTTTGATGTACTAATGGGTGGAGGCAATTCGCATTTTGATCCGGCACTCAGATCAGACGGGTTGGATTTATATGCCCGGGCCCGGGATGCCGGTTATTCTGTTTTCCGCTCGAAAACCGCCATGACAGGTTATGATGGTTCCGGAAAAGTGCTGGGAATTTTTTCTGACAGCCATGTGCCTTACACACTCGATCACATAAATACACTGGAATATGTTGAAAATGTACCAACTCTTGCTGAAATGACCCGGGCGGCGATTAGCAGATTATCCGGGAATCCGAACGGCTTTATATTGCAGATAGAAGGCGGTCGGGTTGACCATGCCGCCCATTCAAATGATATTGGAGGTTTGATTTATGATCAGATCGCTTTTGATGATGCCATTGGTGCAGTACTGGAATTTACAGCCAACCGTGACGATACCCTTGTGTTTATCACTACTGATCATGGTAATGCGAGTCCAAGCCTGAATGCGGCCGGACCATTCTATAACGATTCCAATCCGAATTTCGACAAGATCACAAATTTCAAATATACCAATGACTGGATATTGTCTGGCCTGAACCGCGACAGCAGCGTATCACAAATACAGGAGAGAATTGAGGAAGCGACGATGCTGCAGGTCAGCAGCCGGCATGCCGGAATCCTGCGCCAGGCATATCGGGGAGAATATGAACCGGTTTATTCCATGATGAGCAGTCCCTGGGCTACCCTCGGTCAGATTCTCGCTGAACACACCTCCGTGAACTGGGTGGGAACAGGTCATACTTCAGATTATGTGGAACTGGCCGCCTATGGTCCCGGCAGTGAGGCCACAGGCTATTTTACCCGAAATACCGATCTGTTCGGCATTATGACCCGGGCAGCCGGTGTTCAGGTTCCGGAGTCATCCGCCTATCCGGCCTGAATTGACTGATCTCAGTTTATTTATGCATTCCAGCAGAGCTGTCCGGACGGGAATGGATTTCTGATGGATCTTAAGCTGTAATTCAATGTATTGCCTTCGGCCCGCATCCGTCTCAATGGTGATTGGGGTATAACCGAGGTCATTCAGATCGTACGGGCTTGCCCTCATGTCCACATCCCTTGCAAACAGAGCCAGTTCAAAGGCATCCGCAATCAGGTCGCTGCTGGCCCACGGAAACAGCTTGTACGCCCATTTATAAAGATCCATGTTCGTATGCAGGCACCCCGGCTGCTCGTTCCCGGTCATGGTTTCGCGTGTGGGCTGAAAACGGTTTAAAGGGCGTGCTTCGTCGGTAAAAAAGCGGAATGCGTCGAAGTGCGAACAGGTGATGGTACTCGTTTCCACAAACCGGTCCAGATCTTTCTGTGCCATACGTAATGGCCATTTCTGATGACGGCGTTCACCGGCCCGGTACACCATTGCCCACTCATGCAGGCCATAACAGCTGAACCGCGGGGACCGGTTGACGGTGGCATGGAGCAGCTCTGATATAAACATGAGCGCACGAAGCCGGTTATGAGGTATCGATTCCGGATCAATAAATGCTTTTTCGCCTGCACGCGAAAAAGCGGCATGATCGAATGGTTCATCCGGACCTGCATTTTCGAGTAATATGCCTGCACCCGGCGACCACAGCCTCAGCTTTGAAGCCCGGAAACTGTAGTATTCGAACAAAAAGTCGATAACCGGATGCTTCTGGTTGTTGCGCCGGCGTTCCATATAATCACCAATCAGCCCGTCGATGCGTATTTCATGGTCTGCCGCCCTCCGCTTCCATTCGGAACGGTCAAGCCTGACCTGGTTCAGTATAGATGAATCTGTGGATTTTCCGGGCACCGTTAAAACTTTTGTACTACATTTACACATGAAACTGACCCGGCAAATTACCGATTTTCTGCTGCATTTGCGATGGCACTACCAGCTGTTTATACTTTCGGGTGGCTATATGATGGGAGGCCTGTTCAGTGGTGTTACCGATACCGTCATGTATCTGGTCCAGTTCGCCAATGTGCATCTGCTGCTGTTCGGTGGGGCTACAGCCTTTAATTCCTGGTACGACAGGGACTCCGGTCCGGTTGGGGGATTGAGAAATCCGCCCAAAATGCAGCCGTGGATGCTGCAGGCATCCTGGGGCCTGCAGATAGCAGGTGGATGTTTAGCCGTGCTGGCCGGCTGGCAGTTTTTTCTGCTGTACATGCTGTCCATGTTTTTTTTCTGGTTGTACAGTGCTCCCGGCCCAAGGTGGAAAGGCCATCCGCTTCTCAGCCTTGCGGGTATTGGTATCAGTACCGGAACAGGGTCATTCCTGATGGGCTTCTCAGCTGCCGGTCATGAATTCTTATCGCTTCATGTAATCGCCGCGTCGCTGGGCGTGGCGATGGTCATACTGAGCCTGTATCCGGTTTCTCAGGTATATCAGATGGTGGATGACATGAAAAGGGGTGATCAGACCTTTTTCATACGATATGGTCTGGCAGGGGTCAGGCGTTTTTTCGCCGGTATGTTTTTCCCGGGGCTGTTGATACTGGCTCTGGCGTTATGGTATGAAGGTCAGCGAACCATAGCATTGCTGCTACCGGCTGCCGGTATGCCGGCCGGTGCGCTGATTGCCTTGTTATTATATCGACTTATCGGTAACCGGGAGGAATACAAAATCGTCATGCGAATAAAATATCTTACTTCACTTTTATTCGTTATGTTTATCCTGGCCTGCTTCGTGATATTTTTATGACATTATGTTGATTAATCAGTGATCCAGGTTGAAAAACAGGTTGCTATTATTGGTAAATGAATGAAACAAGGACACCAGTTGTTCTAACCAGTACTATTACACGATAGCAACAGATATTATTCAAAGACCCCAAAAACTGATGAAAGAAACATCTGCAGACAACCCGTTAAATCGGGATATTATTGACGGTGCCATGAGTTATGATGAATTCAGATTGCTGACCGACCGGCTGCTGCTCGATAACAAAACAACCGGTACAAATCACAGCGAAGCGATGCTGAACTATACCCGGATGAATGTTCACCGTATGAAAAGGCTCGACAAAGGGCCTGATCTGCAGCCGGAACTTCTGCAACTGCTTAATATGATCGACCGGAAAATGTACTGGCTGGTTTTTGTTGAAGCCTGGTGCGGTGATGTTGCCCAGAATCTGCCTGTTATCGCCAGAATGGCAGGTGCATCAGAGCAAGTTCAATTACTGCATCTGCTCCGAGACGAACACCCTGAAATTATGGATGCCTTTCTGACCAACGGTGGCCGGGCGATCCCGAAACTGATCGCACTCGATGCCGCTACCCTTGACCTCCTGTTCACATGGGGCCCCAGGCCGCAGGAGGTTCAGGACCTTACCATGAAACTGAAATCAGATGGGCTTCCCTACGCCGAGGCAGCTGTAATCGTGCACGGGTGGTATGCAAAGGACAAAACGATCAGCCTCCAGAACGAATTTGCTCTGTTGCTTGAACAGATGATGGAAAAAATCTGATTATCGTTTACTCTTACTTGATCAGTGTCATGCGCCGCACAGCTGATATGGCGCCTGAACCGTCGTCAGGTACCACCTGCATCCGGTAGAGATAGATACCACTCGCCACTTTGCTTCCATCGAACAGGGCCATATGCAACCCGCTCCCGTAGCGAACACCATCCGATAGCGTGGCGATGTGCTGACCGTTTACTGAGTAGACGTCCAAAGTTACGTTACCCGGCCTGTCAAGACTGAAGCGGATACTGGTCGACGGGTTGAACGGGTTGGGATAGTTCTGAAGCAGCTCAAAACGTCTGGCTGTTTCACTGCCCGAGTCAGTAATGGATGTGCCGGTAGAAAAGCTGGTCATGGTCGATTCATTGCCGGGTATGGTGAACAGATATTCGTCGAGCTGGGTAGTCAGAACCGTGGCTGTTGCTCTCACTTCGTAAACGTCCGTTTTTCTGTGCACCAGCCCCAATCCTTCAGCATATTCATTCCGGATCTCGTAGTCACGTATCAATGGCAGGTTGATACTTTGCTCGGATCCAAAAATCAGATAATAGACTACAGCCGTCAGGTCGATCACTGTTGTATATACCTGAACATCCGTATTACCAAAGGCGAGAGATCGTGATTGGTTGTTTTCCCTGACACCATTGATCGTAACAAATACATCCATGGTATCTTTAGGTGTGGCCAGTGTCGGGAAAAGGGCTTTGATGTCGTCGGGCAAAGGGATCTTTAATTCCAGCTGTACAATTTGCCAATCACCGCCCTCTGCAACATCTCTGCGAACAAAGCCGACCCATGGCGAACTGAAATCGAGTGAATCGGCATCAATACCTTCGGGAAGCAGACCGCTTATGGCACTGCGGATGTCGGTAAAAAGAGTATCGCCATGTACTCTTATCTGATAGGCACTGCCGGGTTGCCGATCGATAGTATAGATGAAATCTGTGAGGTTTCCCTCAATATTATCAAGCATTTCCTGATAGCTGTAGAACTGTTCATTCCCCGCACTGTCTGTTTGAATGGCGTCAAAGCTCCATGTAGCCCCGATATCGGCAGGCAGCAAAGTGGCAGCGTTGTTCTGACTGTAAGAGAGTGAAGCCGTAAAAAGTAGCAAGGTGAATAAGGATGGTATAATTTTATTCATGTAGTCCCGATTAATGTTGTTCTAATATAGTATTTATTTGAGCAGGAGCAGCTTGCGGGTTCTTACAATTTCACTGTCATTGCCCGATACCGGATTGATTATGAGCCTGTAGAAGTATACACCACTGGCGAAGCCGTTGTTGAAATTAACCGGAACATTGTTGCGCCCCGCCTGATAGCGCCGGTTCAGGAACATGCTTGAAATCCTGCGGCCGGTAACGTCATATATTTCGAGTGATACAAGGCTTTCGGTCGGCAGCACAAAACTGATAGTTGTGGATGCGTTGAACGGGTTCGGGTAATTCTGGAAAAGCTGAAATTCGGGTGGAGAGAGGCTCAGCTCTGCTGTTGTGCTTTCAACGGAACCCGCGAAATTGCTGACGATCACCGAATAGATACCGACATTGGCCTGGGTGATATTGTTCAGGTCCAGCGTTTTGCTGTTAGCCCCGGGTATACTTTCCCCGTCTTTTCTCCACTGGATGAACGGGGTGGGGAAGCCGGTAAAGTCAACACTGAAGGATACATCACGGCCTATGGATGAAAATACCGTCTGTGGTTGGGCAGTAATAACAGGGGCCTGGGAGGGTCCGTCGTACCGGCCGGCAAGATTAACCGAGGCTAGGATGTTGTTGTGGTCGCTGTACCGGAACCAGCCTGCCTGGGCAACTGATGGCGGATTGATAAATATCCGTGATCGTGCCGGGTAGTAGTTCGGGTTATTTTCGTCCTGGGACCCTTCATCAAGCAGAAACTCAATTCGCGCGATCCCGCCGTTGTTCATCACCTCGAACGTGATATGATATTGACTGCCGGCTTCGACCCTCCAGTTTTGGCCGGATACATCAATAACATTGCTACCGCGTGCCAGGTTACCCATAGGGATGTCGATAAAGTCGGTGTATGGGGCAGGGATGTACTCTCCGTTTGTGGGTTGTGAACCTCCGAACCATATCCGCAGGTCCCCGTCAGGTACCAGGCCGGTATCCCGGTTATTGATCACAAACTGAACACTATTAATATCGGATGAAATATTGGGGCTGATCCGCAAACTGTATGCTTGTATTCCCTCGCGGTCGGGATTGGTCTGGTCACCCGGCAGTTCGGCAAAAAAGGCGGCTCCTGCACTGTAGTTCAGGGTTTCAATGGCGTAGGGAAGGGTTGTCCAGTTACTGGTAAAGGTGTAGTTCCGCTGTCCCGGCGTGGCTTCCGACCCCTGGGCCAGGATGTTGGCGGCAACCAGTGCCACCGATCTGTACTCGCCGTTCAGCTGGTGATTGCCCCTCTGGATGCGGGTCACGGAAACGGGGCCTCCTTCAAAGGGCTTTGTAACCAGGTGAAATATCATTCCGTCATCGGCATTCAGAGAAAAACTCAGGTTTGCGGCTGCGATCCACTCAACGTATTCGACGCCGCCGTAGTTAACGTTCCGGTTGCCCTCGCCGCTGGTCTGCCCGGGAAGGAAGGGAACAGTACCGAAGGGTACTCTGACATTACTGCGCCGGATGTCCTGATAACCGAAACGTGAACCGTCAATTGAGGTGTCATTTATCCAGTTGGCAGTATGGAATTCGCCAATCACTTCCTCAAAGTCGAGACCGGATTGTGAAAGGGCAGATACATACGCCGGCCTGCCGGATGCACCAGCCCTTGTAATACTGCCGGTTGCATGTGGTCCTACTCTTTCCGCGATATAACTGTGCAGAAGCGACGCCCGCTGGTAATCTTTGAGAACATCCGCTGATCCTGACCGCCAGGTGTAGATGAGCCGGTTTAGTTCGGCCGGTTCGGAAAGGTATGCCGGCCCGCGTCCCGGAAATCCGTTCAGCAGTTCGGCCCACTCGGATTGGCCCTCATTCATAAAAGTGTTCAGGGATCCGTAATTCGCATGTATAAGATGCTGATATTCATGAGCCAGTACACCAAGTGCCCGCTCCGGGTTGGCAGGCCTGCTTTGGGTGTAAATTCCGGGAGTGGCATCGATATAGATGATGTCGGCCGCATTACTGTTGGTGTTACTGACATTCAGATCGACGGGGTCAAAAAATCCTGCAGTGAACGACCCTCCCTCCCTTTCCGTCCAGCCGTCTTTTACATCCACTATAAGTACATTCAGGTGACCGGTTTCGTCGATATTGGGCGGATTACCAAAAATTTCCTGATTGATTTCTACAACACCCTTACCGGGGAAGTAGGAATCGGCACTTGTGCTGGATTCCAGGGTAACCATCATCTGATCAACCACATCCTGGGTAACCTTGTTTCCGCCGAACTGATCGTTGGCCACCCAGATATAGGTTAAATCGCCAATGGCCCTGAGGGTGAACTCTACGGTATCCCAGTTGTTCTGATTGTTCTGATTGGTCAGGTTTCTCACTTTAAAACTGCGGGTGGCACCGATTTCAAACTGCATGACCGATGGTTCTTCATGGATACCGGTATCCTCTCGGAGTTCACGCCAGCTGTAAAACTGGCGAAGTGCTTCTTTGCCCTCATCGCTGCTGATAAGATCGATGGTGGTGCATACCAGCAGGTCTTCCGGGTTTTCATGTGAGTGCAGGTGCCCGTGGTCTGATAACCCTTCAATAGCCGGCGATGGCTGATGTATGGTCTGGGCTAAAAGACCGGTTACAGGCCACACTCCAAGGATAATTGCCAGCATGACAGCGGTCAGAAATACCGGTATCCGAAGAAAACTATTGATCATGATCCATCCATTCGTAGGTGGTTACCCTGATGAAAAGGGCTTGCCTGCCGGCCCAGTCGTCTTTATATAGATGCCCGGTAACCCGGACTTTCTTACCGGCATTCGAAGCCATGTTTTTTTTCACTTTTTCAGAAACTGTGAGAAAATAGCGTTTGTTATTCTCATCATAAAGCACAGGAACCGTAAAAGGTTCATTTCCGGCAAAAATTATTCCTCCTTCCACCGTTATCTCGGGGCATGAAGGATGTGGTATGGCAGCCAGCATCATTATGATTAAAAGTAAGGCCATTTTACAAATCCTGTAACTGCTAAGATCGGTTTTTGTTACTGCTGCTAAAAGATTGTAACGTATATGTTATGTTTTTCTGAGGTGTAAGGTACCGTTTTACCTATTTAGATTGATATCATGAAAAAAGGCACATCGAACAGGGAATCGTTTTACAGCCATATCGCCCAGACAAGCGATACGCCGATGGGACTGGAAATCAGCCACGCGGAGGGCCCCTGGCTGTACACAACAGACGGACGCCGCTATGTCGATTTCATCTCCGGTATTGCCGTCAGTTCGTTGGGGCACCGGCACCCTGAAGTGGTTGATGCAATCAGAAAACAGCTAGACCGCCACCTGCACGTGATGGTGTATGGTGAGTTCATCCAGAAACCCCAGGCTGAATTCGCTGCTCTGCTCACATCGTTGCTGCCCGCCGGCCTCGATCGAATTTACCTGGTAAACAGCGGTACAGAAGCCAACGAAGGGGCACTTAAACTGGCAAAGAAGTACACCGGCCGGTCCGGGCTTGTCGCTTTCCGGAACAGCTATCACGGCGATACGCATGGTTCATTGAGTGTAACCGGCCGCGATATCTACCGTGACCCCTATCTGCCACTGCTCCCCGGTGTGACCTTTCTTGATTTTAACGATCCGTCGCAAATTGGCAACATCGGTAATGATACCGCGGCCGTGATCCTTGAACCGATTCAGGGAGAGGGGGGGATTATTGAAGCCGAACCGGATTGGCTGAAAATGGTGCGGGAGCGCTGCGACGAGACCGGCAGCCTGCTCATTTTTGACGAGATACAGTCCGGTTTCGGGCGCACGGGCAAGCTGTTCGCGTTCATGCACTACGGTGTGGTACCCGATATCCTCTGCATGGCCAAGGCCATGGGTGGCGGGCTTCCGATCGGCGGTTTCGCCTCATCGGATGCCATTTTTGAGGCGTTCAGACACGATCCGCCCCTAAATCACGTGACCACCTTCGGGGGACATCCGCTCAGTTGCGCGGCTGCACTGGCCAACCTGAAGGTGTTGCTCAGGCCGGGTATGATGGACCGGGCTACGCAAATTGACAAGCGGGTACGTGAAACGATTCGGGGCAGGGGAGTTGTTGAGGTAAGAGGCAGAGGTGCCATGCTCGGGATGCAGCTTGAAAGCTATGACATCACCCGAAAAACCGTAGAATTTGCCCTCGAAAGGGGGGTGCTTCTGGGATGGACCCTGCATTCAAACACCCTGGTGAGGCTGGCACCGCCGCTCGTTATTGACGATGGTCTGCTCGGTGAGGTTCTGCAGATCGTACGGGAGAGTCTGGCAAGGGCGCTTGAGGATTGATATTTTACGATAAAGCGTAATGAAACGTTGAGAATGAAAGATTGTAATCAAATTTCTGTAATAACCGGTCCCGGTCAGCAGTAAAATAAAAAAAGAGGTACGGGTATGCATAATCCCGCCCGAGCCGGAAACAGCTGAAACGGTAAACTGACAGCCATTAAAGGCAAACCGGTTTGAACAAATAACGAGGAGAAAAATGGCAGTACAATCGACCATGCTTGAAATTGGAACCACGGCACCCGATTTCACCCTTCCGGATACGGATGGGAAGATGCTGAGCCGCGATCATTTCAAAGGAAAAAAAGGGCTGCTGGTTATATTTTTGAGTAACCACTGCCCTTATGTGAAGCATATCCGCCATGTGCTGCGGGATGTTGCAGAAGAGTATCAGAAAAAGGATGTGGGCGTTGTGGCCATCATGAGCAACAATGTGCAGACCCACCCCGACGACAGTCCTGCGAAAATGGCCGAAGAGGTCGAAAACATTGGTTATACCTTTCCCTACCTGTACGACGAAACCCAGCTGGTGGCCAAAGCCTACCGTGCGGCCTGCACTCCGGACCTGTACCTGTTTAACAGTGAGTTCAAACTGGTATACCGCGGGCAGTTCGACAGCAGCCGACCCGGTAATCAGGTACCGGTAACCGGTATGGATCTTAAGAATGCAATCGATGCCATGCTGGCAGGTGAGCAGGTTCCTGAACATCAGATTCCCAGTATAGGATGCAATATAAAATGGAAACCAGGAAACGAACCCGACTATTTTGGATGATACCTATCGTTCTCAGACCAGCCCCATGCCACTGAATTATCTGAGCCCGGAAGAACTGGCTGCCATGCGCAGCGATTACAAAATGAAGACCTTCAATGAGGATGATGCCGGTGCGGATCCGCTCCGCTTATTTGACCGATGGTTTAATGAGGCCAGGCAGGCAGGCGTTAAAGAACCCAACGCTGCAGCTTTGTCGACCGTATCGGCAGATGGCCTGCCCTCTTCCCGCATTATCCTTATAAAAGCTTATGATGAGCGCGGTCTCACATTCTACACCAATCTCGGCAGTCGCAAGGCCACAGAACTTGAAACAACCGGTCGGGCTGCTCTCTGTTTTCTCTGGAAGGAACTCGAGAGGCAGGTACGGGTGGAGGGTACGGCTGAACGCGTTTCCGAAGATCAGGCTGAAGCCTATTTCAGATCGCGTCCGTTCGATAGCAAGATCGGTGCCTGGGCGTCGAAACAAAGTGATGTGGTATCGGGTGGCAGGGAAGAGCTCGAGAAACGGTTCGAAAAACTGAAAAAGCGATATGATGGTCATGAAGTGCCGAAACCGCCTTTTTGGGGCGGCTACCGGGTAGTGCCACATGCGTGGGAATTCTGGCAGGGCAGAACAGGACGTATGCACGACCGTTTCCGCTACGAACTCAAAAACGGAATCTGGCTGCGCAACAGGCTTAGTCCGTGAAAAAAAACGGACTGTGCTGTATTCAGACATAGCAAGGTCGGGGAACCCCCGGGCCTTAACGGTGTATTTTAAGCTGATGGAATTTTCGCCGGGATGTTATAATTTCGGTGATCTGTCAGAAACATAACGGCAACGGATTCGATATGGCCAAGAATAAACTGCAGCGTTACGAGGATATCAAATATCTGAATAACGTGATAGAGATGGACGAGCACAATTTCACAGAACCCGTTGAGATGAGGGGACGGTGGTCGGTGGAGTTCGGTAATGATAACCCGATAGTTCTGGAACTGGCCTGCGGAAAAGGAGAATATACCCGTGAGCTTGCCAAACGGAATCCGAACCGGAACTACATCGGGATTGACCGTAAAGGCGACCGGATATGGAAAGGGGCGGTTGCGTCGCTCGAAAATGAACTCGATAACGTTCGGTTTCTTCGTATTCATATCGACCACATAACCGGGTATTTTGCTCCGTCCGAAGTAGATGAAATCTGGATTACATTTCCCGATCCACAGCTGAAAAAAGACCGTAAACGGCTTACATCGCCCATGTTTATAGACCGTTACAGGCGGATCATGAAACCCGGCGGAATCATTCATCTGAAAACGGACAGCCTTGTGCTCTATGAATACACATCTGAAATTATCAGGGAGCTGAACCTGGAGATTATTCGGGTAATACCGGATGTGTACCGGCTTAATGAACTGCCCGATGACCTTGATATCCGTACCTGGTATGAAAACCATCATTTAAAAACGGGCCGGACGATCAGGTACATCAGTTTCGCGGTTTGACAGGATGCGTTTTAAGGTTATAATGCGCTTTCAAGCAGTTGATCCAGGTATACATCTTCATTGAAAGCGATCGATTTCCATTCGGGTACGAGTCGGTCAAGCATAACGGCCTGTAGCATTCCCCCGTAATAGGAACGGCTTTAGCCCTGGCGTATGGCCGTTCTTCAGACTTTATCTATCTGTTGCCGGTAATACCTATCGCCATTAATATCATGGTTTTGTACCAGTAACCAGGAAGTGCATCCTAATTCGCCTGGTGGTATTCTTATCCATCGATCTGGCAGGTCGGGATAGCCTGCCATGAAGGAATACGATTCATTATAAACGATTACAGGAACAGTCATCCGGGCCACACTTTGTTGCCGGTTCTACGATGCAAACGACGCATTTTAATAATGTGTGCTTTTTTATCTGCCGGTAAAAATTCGGTGATTTTAACACTCTGAAATAGTATTCGATGTGTAACATACCGGTGTTAATATTTTTTTTTCATAGTCTTTGCTGCGGTTTTCCATACACTTATGTAATAGCATGGCAGATAATTTTTTCGGGCAAAATTCCATATTATTTTTATTAACATACAGAGTGTAAATAAGTAAAATATTTATCTAAGGAACTGAATCATGAATAACACAGAATTGAGAATAGATGATAAAACTATTCAGCTGCCTGTTATTACCGGCAGCGAAAACAAAAAAGCGTTTGATATCAGCCGGTTGAGGGCGGAAACCGGTTTTGTTACGATGGATTATGGACTGAAAAATACAGCAGTAACCCGGAGTAATATCACATTTTTGAACGGTGAGGAAGGTATACTCAGATATCGTGGCTACCCTATTGAGCAGCTTGCTGAAAAAGCCTCATTTCTTGAGGTTGCCTATCTGCTCATCTATGGTGAACTCCCCACCCAGGATGAATTGAGTGCGTTCACAACCGGGGTTACGAATCATACCCTCATTCATGAGGATATGAAGAAGTTTTTCGAGGGATATCCTCAGCGTGCCCATCCTATGGGTGTTCTTGCTTCAATGACATGTGCCCTTTCTTCGTTCTATCCCGAATCCCTTGATCCCAAACCGGATAACGATGATGTGGACCGTACCATACTCAGGTTGATTGCCAAAACGGCAACCATCGCAGCCTGGTCCTATAAAAACAGTGTCGGGCATCCGGTTATGTATCCGCAGAACCGCCTTGATTACAGTGCAAACCTGCTTTACATGATGTTTGCCAAACCTACGGAGCCATATGAAATTAATGAGAAGGTAGTGAGTGCGCTGAACAAACTGCTGATCCTGCACGCCGATCATGAGCAGAACTGCTCAACATTTACGGTCAGGGTAGTAGGTTCATCTCAGGCAAGCCTGTATGCAGCTGCTTCAGCAGGTATTATGGCCCTGTGGGGACCGCTGCACGGAGGAGCCAATCAGGCTGTGGTCGAAATGCTGCAAAACATCTATGATGACGGAGGCGCCAGCCCGGAGAACATCAAAAAATGGATTACCCGCTTCAAAGATAAAACGACCGATCAGCGTCTGATGGGTTTTGGCCACCGGGTCTATAAAAATTTTGATCCGCGGGCTACCATCATCAAAAAAGCAGCCGACGATGTTCTCGAAGATCTGAACATCAAAGACCCTCTGCTTGATATTGCCAAACAACTTGAGCAGGCAGCGTTAAGCGACGACTATTTTGTCTCGAAAAAGCTGTATCCCAATGTTGATTACTATTCAGGTCTGCTGTATCGTGCCATGGGAATACCGACCGATATGTTCACAGTGATGTTTGCACTTGGCAGAATGCCCGGATGGATTGCGAACTGGAAGGAAATGGTTGAAGAAAATCAACCGATCACTCGACCAAGACAAATCTACATGGGAGAAACCAGGCGGGATTATGTACCTGTTGATAAAAGATAACCAGTCTGGTTGTCAGGTTTAAAAAACAACGGCTGCCGGCACAATACCGGGCAGCCGTTGGCAGTTTAAGTTTTCTGCCGGATTATCCGGTTTAAGAGTAACCCCGCAATGGGCACGTCAAGGCAAACATGGTGTAACGTGATTCTGCAATACCTGTGCTGCTGATTTCAGTTACCTGTTGATGCCCGGGATGTCAATTTGGGATCTTGATTCTCTGTCCACGCTGTATCTGTGTATCGAGTTCTACCTGGTTGATGATCGCCATATCCTCGGCATCCATGCCCATCGGCAGATTTGCAGGCAGGAATTCGCGGAAGGGTGCGTTCCTGTCGGCCGAAACAACTCGTATTCTGGATGGCTGCATATTGAGTTTCGCCGGATCGGTAAGGGTGTTGAAGCTTTCCGACTGCAAAATAAAGGCCGGCAGATAACCCTGGTAACTGGCCGCTGTTGTGTAAGAGATTATTCTGTAAATCCGGCCGTCGTATTCAATACCGTGCAGCACAATTTTCAGCGGATTCCCCTGTTGATCGGCGGCATCGGCCATGGCCCTGTGTGCTGTAAGCCCATTAATTCGGATATCGGAACGCTCGGTCATGGTTACCCCCTCACTGTTGAGCACTTTGTCTACGGCCTGCCGGGCTGACGTTGCTTCTGAATCGATGTTAAGTATCTGTACCCCGTCCTGCGATTCGGTGTAGGTGACCACCTGGCTGGGGTCGTTCTGCAGCTTCCATCCGGCAGGTATGCTGAACCGGAATTTCAGTTCAGGATGATAGAAAACGTTATTATCGACAAACCCGTTTCTGGGGTTCTCGCCGAGTACTATCCCGTCGATTTTTGAAAGGTATTCGTCGCGGCCATGGTAATCCATATCTGTTCCTTTTTCCCGCCACTCCTGAGCCATGTTTTGCACTGAGGCTTCCCTGTCTCCCGGATCGGGGTGTGAGGAGAGATAAAAGGGAAGGCTGCTGCCGCCTTTGGCACTCACACGCTGAATAACCCTGAAGAAGGCAGAACCGTCTTCGGCGGCGTAACCGGCAAGGGCAGAATATTCAACGCCAAGCTTGTCCGATTCCCGCTCGGCATCGCGGCTGTAGCTGAGGAAAAGCAGTTGTGCGGCAGTACCGCCCAGTTGCATGATGTTGCCGGCCGGAATACCGAGCGCTTCCTGGCCTATGATGGCACCCCCGATGAGCAGAAATTGCCCGGCCTGCTGAGTGAGAGCCCGCTGTGAAGCGTGACGTGCGGCCACGTGACCAATTTCATGCCCCATAACCATGGCCAGTTGTGCTTCGTTGTTCATGTGGGCAATGATTCCCCGGGTGAAATATACGAAACCACCGGGCAGTGCAAATGCATTCACTACAGGGCTGTCAACAACTCGAAACGTGAATGGCGTTTCACGGAACTGACGGTCTGCATCGGGACGCCTGAGATGGCTTTCGGCAAGAACACGCTCGCCAATCGCAGTAAGATAGGCTGAGATTTCCGGATCATCGTAGATGCCGTAATATGCTACAACATCCGCGTCGGCCTGCTGTCCGATCTCAACCTCCTGCTGCCAGGAGTAGGCAAAAGCACGCTTCTGCCCGGTCACCGGATTCTTCTGAATCGATACACAGGAACTGACTCCGAAAGAGAGTAGTATTATGCCTGTGATAAGTCGTATGTGCAATGATCTCAAAAAGCTGTTCATAGCAGTATTCTTTAATTGACAATTGATGGCCTGTGGAAAAGATGCCTACATATTGATGAATTATGTGTATTAATATAATAATTGAACTACTGCAAAACGTACATCCTGACGGAACAAAGTGACAGATTTGACAGATTGGCCCTAATCGCCTGCCCAGATAACATTAAATCCTGCCTGAAATGTGCGGCCGGAGGCAGGCTCAAAATACCGGTTATTTGAGGCATTTATAATCACCGAACTGTTGTAACGTTCATCGGTAAAATTACTGACTTGAACAAAAGGCAGTATCGTAAACCCTTTTCCGGTAAATCCTGTATGCGATATCCTGAAATCTGCAACAGTGTATGCGTCGTTTTTAACGGTATTCAGACTGTTCACATAGTAACTGCTTACCCGTTCGGCTTGTAACGCTGGGCGGAAACCGTACAGGGTACCCTCAATCCGGATATTGTAGCGGTGATCCGGGAGTCCCGGGATGTTGTTATTACGGAGGGATTCACCCTGAAGCTGCTCATCGGCACTCCGGAAACGGTTGCTACTGTACGAATAGGATCCGCTTATCATGGTACTTCGGTAGGGAGTGATTCCCGCGAAGATCTCAAAACCCCGGTGCAGACTTCGTCCCTGGTTCCGGAAAAAATCACGATCACCGCCCTCCTCGGTTCTGAATGGAAGAATGCGGTCGCGTACACTCATCGAGTAAACCGCCATTTCATAACGCAGCAGGTTTCCTCCGATCTCTCCGCGTACCCCTGTTTCAATGTTGACTGTTCGCTCGGGTTCAATGTCCTGGTTGAAACCACCCGTCATATCCGGACGGTTAACCAGTTCTGTTGTTGTAGGTGTTTCATACGAGGTACCTGTATTCAGAAACAGAACAGTCCTGCCAAAATCAACGGAAAGTCCTGCCGAGGGGCTCCATGCCTGGAACAAGCGGGAACCGGAATTGTCGCCATCGCTCAGAAAGGAATCGTTGCTTTCAAACCGGATCCAGTCCCGGCGGATTGCCGTACTTACGGTTACGTTATTAAAAGTGCCGCGTATGGCTGAATAAATTGCCGTATTCAGAACGGTCTCTTTCTGGTCGAGACGTAAAGTACCCCGCTCACCGCCGCTGTTGCCCCAGTTCTTCCGGTCGTCAATCTGCCGGGAGAGGTCAATGCCACCGGCAACCGAGATAACATCGAAACTGCGCTCGGCTTTCGACCTGAAACCGTAGGCGATCCGGTCAACTTTAATCCAGGCAAATGCCAGCGGATTTTCCAGATCCCTCATAACACCGTATCCTGTTGTACTGACTTCATATTGTTCGCTCCGGTAGCGGTAGGTAATGCCCAGCTGAGCCTGTTTATTCATCTTGCCGGCGTTCTGATTTACATTGAACAGATTCGCGGCACGGGGTTCGGTCGCGGCCTGTTCTTTGGTGAGTGATCCGGGATTATAACTCGTCGGGCTGTTAACCAAACTGGATGTGAGGCTCAACACAGACCGGTCATTAACCAGCCAGCGCAGGTTTGTGCCCAACCTGGTTGTAATAAATCGGCTGTGATCACGAAAACCATCCTGGCGAAGATGGGATCCCCAAAAATGGTAATTAACGCTGCCCGATCGGAACGAAGCCTCTGCATCGGTTTTGTGTAAACCGTCTGATCCGGTCAAACCGCGAACCCTGATAACAGGTTGGGAGGTATAGCGGTCGGATCTCAGCATGATTACTCCGCCTGACGCATTACCCCACATGCTGGATGAGGGGCCGCGGATGATTTCCATACCGCTTACGAAGCCAGGGTCAACCACATTGGTAACCGTCTGCCCGTCGGGCATGGTCAGGGGTACACCATCCATGTACATCTGTATTCCCCTCACCCCGAAAGCGGCGCGCCAGCCCATGCCACGGATCGATATCCGTTCGCCAAGGGCCGGATTTTCCCGGTTGTTGATCCATACTCCGGGTACATCAAACATGATGCGGTCGAGTGTAAGGGCAGGTTCAGCACTGGCCTGCTCGGATGTCCGGTTCCGGATACTTACAGCAAAAGGGGCCGTTTTACCGGTTTCAGTGATACGTGCAGCCTCCACCCGTATTTCGTCGAGCCGTACATGAAGGGTGTCTGTACCAGTCTGTCGGGCCGATAGAGGTGTAGTTACAATGAAAGATAAAATCAGTAGTGCGACCGATAAAAGCAGAAAGGATTTGTACATGGGAGTGACGAAGGATTAATTATTAAACGTAAGATACTGAACAGGGAACTCCGGTTTAGTTGTTTAGCCAATTGGATAACCGCCATTTCTGCCGGCAGATCATAAGCAGGCATATCTGTCAGAAATCGCTCAGCAGTGAGGCCGGCCACAAATGATTCAATTCCACAAATAAAACAATATTGGGGAGTGAGTTACATAAGTAAAAATGCATTTGTTTTAGTTAAAAAAATCAGTTGTATCTTTTGCACTAAATTTCAGACTAATAAAATTGCAGACTGTTGCTTGAAAAATGAGCAATTGCGGGAAAATCCTGCATTAGTGAGTATAGCGAGCTAAAGTCAACGATTCAGGAATCTGCAGATGATGCAAAAATTTGTTTTGACCCTGGTTTTACTAGTTCTTGC
The DNA here is from genome assembly GCA_047921215.1 of Cyclonatronaceae bacterium. Classification (GTDB taxonomy): domain Bacteria; phylum Bacteroidota; class Rhodothermia; order Balneolales; family Cyclonatronaceae; genus RECM01. The sequence goes on from JBLRWO010000005.1 coordinate 114,221, forward strand.
CTGTACAACCACACTACATGCCCAGACGCTTGATCATGTTACTCGTCAACAGATCGGTGATGATATCCGTTTCCCTGCTTTGCCCTACTACAGCTACGGATCAGGTCTGGGCCTCACCACACCCGATAGCACATTCCGTTTGAATATCCGTTTCAGGATGCAGAACCGGCTCACATATCTTGATAATGAAGACAGGGATCCGGCCATAGACGCCGTGGTTCGCAGGCTGCGACTCAGATTTGACGGATTCGTGGGCGACCCCAGATTTCTCTATGCCATTCAGTTGTCGTTTGCTCCGGGTGATGTTGGTGAACTACATGAAGGCGATAATATTAACATTATCAGGGATGCGGTGGTATTTTACCAGCCCAATAATACCTGGAATATCGGTTTCGGTCAGACAAAACTTCCGGGCAACCGGCAACGGGTCAATTCTTCCGGGGCACTGCAGCTAACGGACCGAAGTATCAACAATGCACGTTTTACAATCGACCGTGATTACGGCGTGCATGTGTACTATCTGAAGGAAGACCTGTCCCATCTTTCATGGAATATAAAAACAGCTGTCAGCTTGGGCGAGGGAAGAAACTGGACTCGCAATCAGGATACAAAGCTAGCCTACACCGGGAAACTGGAGTTTTTCCCGTTCGGATCGTTTAACAGGAATGGTACTTTATTTGAGGGGGATCTTTTCCGGGAACAGACACCCAAGCTGATGCTCTCCGCCGTTTATCACTACAATTCGGGTGCCCGGCGCACGCGTGGCCAGCTCGGAGACCTGCTGTTTGAACAGCGCGATCTCACATCCGTACTGCTGGATGCCATTTTTAAGTACAGGGGATGGGCCATGCAGGCAGCATGGATGACCCGGCGGGCCAGCGATCCGGTTACCGCAGATCCTTTAGATCCGGAAAATATCAGGTATGTTTTCGCCGGTGAAGGCCACGACCTGCAGTTCAGTTATCTCTTTAAGAATAATTATGAGCTTATTGGCCGGTTCTCATCCCAAACTCCGGATAATTCCATACGCGCATACGTCCCGCAGGCAGAACAGTACAGCTTCGGCGTAACACGCTATGTGTGGGAGCACTCACTCAAGCTCCAGACCGAAGTGACCTGGAATCGTGAGATGCCGGCTGATGGGGATGAGCTCAATGGGTGGTATCTCAGGTTTCAGATTGAGATAGGAATTTAGGCCCCGGCTGAATAACTCAAACAAAACCAGGAATATTTCGTAATGGTGTTGTTGTCTTCTGCTTTATGACGTGATATATTCTAATATCAATATCAGAATTTTTGAAAAGCATGAATCTGATTGCTGCACTTATCTTCATCGCATTTTCACTTCCCGGTTCAGTTGATGCCAATTCCATAAACAGTGAGCTTCAGATTCGGTTTGAACGTCACCATTCCCCGGGTGCTCTTGTAGTCTGGGTTAAAGACGGACAGGTAGTAACCAATTCTGGCTTTGGTTATGCAAATCTGGATGAACAGAGACCGGTAGACCCTGCCAGAACCCTTGTCCGTGTCGGTTCCATCTCCAAACCGTTTACCGGTATTGGTATTCTGAACAGTATCGAAGCCGGAGAGCTGGATCTCCGAACCGATATAAATACCTGGTTTGACCCCGATACAGACGCGTTGAAAGACCTGTTGACCGGATACTTTGAGAATGGAGGGCAGCTGGAACCTCTGGGTTATAACTACATCCTGGACGCACCGGCCGGCCAGCTGGTTACCACCGGCGACGATATGGCCCGTTTCATGCTGCTGATGCTCGAGCCCGGGGGGCTGCAGAATGCAGGTGTGCTTTCAGCCGGAATGACCCAAAGGATGATACAATCCCGGTTTACCCATCATCCGGAACTGAACGGAGCGTATGGTTATTTGTGGAGTATTTCTGAGTATGGTGGTCATCAGGTGATCGGGCATTCAGGCGGTTATTTAGGGGTGGCGGCACGGCTCCTTTTTTCCCGCAGCATAATGCCGCCATCTTCGTGGCAGTAAACACCATGGATTTCGGCTTTATTGGTGAAGCCATTGACTTTTTTACTCAACAGTACCTGCCTGAACCGGATGAAGCGGACAGTCCGCCAAAAAGACCAGCCTTCGCCGACGGGCACGGCCTGTCAGCATTTACCGGAACCTGGCGCGAAACAAGATAGAGCAGAAACTATTTTACTAAATTTGGCGTGTTGATGGGCATAATGGGCAGTGAGATGAAAACCGGCAGCATCGGCGACAGCCTGCTCACCATGCCGACCCATACCGGCGAAATGAGACGGCTGCGTCGCGTTGGCCCGGTTCTGTTTCAGTCGCTGGATGATGATTACATGCTCGCTTTCAGGGAGCATCGGGGTGAAATTACCCATGTATTCACCAGCGGGACCACGGCACTGGAACGACTGCACCCGCTTGAAACACGGATGTTTCACATGGTCCTGATATCTTTCCTGCTAACTCTTTCTCTCATAATAACCGTGCTTTATCCCGGAATCTGGCTGTACCGGAGAATCAGAGGGGTAAGAACATCGGTTCGAAAAAAAAATCTGTTTGAATGGGGCATTGCTGCCTTATACACATTCGGGCTTTTACTGTACGCACCGGTAATGGCGCAGGTGCCGGCCTATGAATTTGCGATTGGATTCGGATACGGGGTGCCGGCCGGTGTATACATGCTCACGCTTATCCCCTGGGCAGCTCTTCTGCTAACCGTTTTATATCCGGTTCATCTGTTCCGGAGAAAACTGCCGTTTGACCGTGATATGGTACGGGCGGTATTCATCATCGCCGCATCAGTGGTGTTTTTCCTGGCATTGAACTACTGGAACCTGGCAGGGTGGAAGTTCTGAGCCGGGTAACGGACATTTGCCCATTCAGAATTCATGAACTGAGCCTGATTGTTCGGGGTTTCGGAATCGTGCCGGTACTACTGGTAAAAACAGCTGCAACGGCCAGGAAAATTAGTACCAGGTAGTCAGATGTCTCGTAATCAGGTTTATACGATCTTCAAGTTCCCCCGTTTTCGGGGCGAGCAACTCCGGCTTCGGGAGGTCTGAGTTCACACTGATGTAGAACTTGATCTTGGGCTCGGTACCTGAGGGCCGCGCAGATATTACCGAACCGGTCTCCGTAAAAAACTGCAGTACATTCGAGGACGGGAAATCGAGTTTTGTTACCCTGCCTGTGGCTATGTCCCGTTGAGTACCGTTGAGGTAGTCTCTGACCTGTACAATCTTTTCTCCCCCGAGTTCCGCCGGCGGATTCTTCCTGAATGTATCCATCATAGTCTCAATTTCCTCTGCTCCCGCCTTACCCTTTTTGGTAAGAGAGATCAGCTTCTCACGGTAGATTCCGTACTCCAGGTAGAGACCGGTGAGGGCATCGATCAGGGTTTTTCCCTGCGATTTATACCAGGCCGCCATTTCGGCGATGGCCAGACAGGCAACAACGGCATCCTTATCGCGGACGTGGTCGCCGATCAGATACCCGTAGCTCTCTTCGCCGCCAGCAATGAATCGCTCTTTGCCTTCCAGCTCTGTCATCAATGCTCCGATGTATTTGAATCCGGTGAGTACATTATAACAGGTTACACCCATGGATGCGGCGATCTTGTCGATCAGCCCGGTGGTAACGATCGTTTTTACCACATATTCATTCCCGTTCAGCCGGCCTTCTTCTCGCCACGCTTCCAGCAGATAGTGGATGAGCAGGCTGCCGGTCTGGTTACCGTTGAGCATGGTATAGCTGCTATTTCCGTTTTTTACTGCCACACCCACCCGGTCGGCATCGGGGTCTGTGGCCATCACCAGGTCGGCACCGATGGTTTCGGCTTTCCGGATCGCGAGCGTCATGGCCTCCTCCTCCTCAGGATTCGGATAAACTACTGTCGGGAAATTGCCGTCGGTGATACACTGTTCTTCCACCAGGTTTACGTTCGTAAAACCCGCAGCTCTAAGGGTATCAGGCACGAGCCGGACAGCGGCCCCGTGGATGGGGGAGAACACGATGTTCAGATCGTTCTGCTCACGGATCACATCGGGGCGAACGATAGTGTTCAGCAGCCGGGCGATGTAGCGGTCGTCCATCTCCGCTCCGATCATGCTGATGTTCTCATCCACCGCATCAAAATTCACTTTTTCAATGCTGTCTACCCTGCTCACCTCCGCAATGATGTTTTTGTCGTGCGGTGCGATGACCTGTCCGCCGTCGCGCCAGTAGGCTTTGTAGCCGTTGTACTCGCGGGGATTGTGCGATGCAGTGAGCATCACACCGCTGTGGCAGTTCAGCTCGCGGATGGCGAACGAAAGCTCCGGGGTTGGGCGCAATGTGTCGAAAAAAAAGACCCGGATGCCATTGGCAGAGAATACTCCTGCTGTTACCCGTGCCAGTTCAACACCATTGTTCCGGTTGTCGTGGGCAATCACCACACATATCTGCTCTCCCGGATAGACTTTCTTCAGGTAGTTGCTGAGCCCCTGGGTAGCCATGCCGATGGTGTACCTGTTTACGCGATTGGTTCCATGCCCCATAATGCCGCGCAGGCCGCCTGTTCCGAATTCCAGGTCGCGGTAAAAGGCATCGGTGAGTTCATCAAACCGTTTCTCATCCAGCATCTTTCGGATGGCTGCTTTGGTTCCGGTATCATAGTTGCCGTTAATCCAGGTTTTGATACGTGCGGCAACGGCCGCATCGGGATGGTTAATGCTCATTGTTCAGATAAATATGTTGGTAATAACAGGGTCAGCCTGAAGATATATGACGATCTGCTATCCGGAACAGGGCGATCTGTTCCGGGTTCGGTCTTGTGGCATATACGTTTCATGCATCAGAACATGCCATGCTGAAAATATAGTATTATTACCGCAACTGGTAACATACTTGATGTCGGACGTAAATCGTTACTGGTTTTACCGGCAGGAATAAACCGGCCGGCATCCAACCCGAAGGGTTACTACCATGAATAGCTTGCAAGTCTCTGGTGTGGACAGGGGTTTGCTCACCAGCCTGGTGCAATCCGCCACGTATGCACCATCACTTCTGAACACACAGCCCTGGAAATTCAGGATTTCTGAAAAAGACAATACGATCACCGTTTTACCCGATCCGGACCGCCGGCTTGACTGGCTTGATCCCGATAACAGGTACCTCTACATCAGTCTTGGGTGCGCCGTTGAAAACCTGATTATTGCTGCTGAAAATGCCGGGTTACAGTCGTCGGTTCAGTATCAGCATTATGCTGACGAAAAGCTGACCACCGCTTCCGTGCATTTTAAAAAGGGTAACGGTAAGCAGGCTGATCAGAAGCAGCCTGTTGAAGACCAGAAAGCTGAGAACCATACTGCTAAGAGCTATACTGTTCAGAACCATGCTGGCCAGAAACAGGCCGGCAGCCTGTATGAGTTCATCCCGCTCAGGCGGACCAACAGGACGATGTACAACAAAAAGCCTGTACCTGCCGAAATCATTGAGAGGCTGAACAACATCAGAAAAGAACCGGGTCAGAATATTACCATCTATTCCGGAACTACAAGGGCATCCGAAATAGGCCGTCTGGTTATGAAAGCCGATTTTATGCTGCTTGGCAGCCATGAACAGAGGATTGAAACCCTGAAATGGACTCGTTTCAACCATAAAGAGGAAAAAAAGAACCGCGACGGGGTCAGTTTCCGGAGTATCGGCGGCATGAATGTGCCGAAATGGATTGGCCGCTCATGGATGTACCTGTTCAGGAACGGTGACTCCGAGGCACGTCATGATGCAAAAAAACTGAAATCATCATCAGCCCTGGTGCTGTTTTCATCGGAACAGGACCATGAAACGAGCTGGTTCCAGTCGGGAAGGGTACTGCAGCGGTTTCTGCTTCACACAACTGCCGAAGGGCTGCAACATGCTTATATCAACAGTCCGTGTGAGGTCAGGCAGGTAAGGGAAGAGCTGAAAAGGTGTCTCCACCTGAGCACATACCGCCCTCAGATCCTGCTCAGAATTGGCTACGCGAAGGAGGCTGCTCCGTCGGAGCGACGACCGGTTCAGGAAGTGATTGTTGCGTAAATCCCGGAACAAAGGTCTCGCCGGATTCAATTCGGGGCGCATAATTTCCGGGAGCGGCCCAGTGGAAAAACTCGGCGGCTGTTTCGCGGTCAAGATCCTGTACGGTAAAGGGATGCCCGCCGTCGCCCGATGCAACCGTAGCTGTGAACGAGGCCAGGTTGAGCCTGCGCTGAAAGGGATTGGCAATCAGATCGGCGGCCTGAATGCGGTGTATCCTGATGAAAGCGGTGGTGAGGGCCAGCGCCCGCGACCGTATTACCACGGTGTGATCGAAGATGCCGGCGGCTGAATCCCGGTATCGTCGGATTCCCAGCCACACGCCAAAGGGAAGCAACAATAACGGATACCAGGCCAGATCGAGAAATATGATTGCGGGTACGACCAGGAAAAGAAGAATTGGCCTGACGCCCCTGAAAATGAACCTGAACCGGGATCGCCTAGGTGGAGTAACCGCCCCGGTACTAACGTTAAATTCCGGCAGCATATGTTCGATAAAAGTCTGTACATCCCTTTTTTTCATCAGCGGTGCGACAATTGTGGACCGGTTTCCGGCTTCATCCCCGTAACCGGCACTCTCCAGATAGATGGTCGCGTAGCCGAATGGTTGCCGCAGGATTCCCTCCACCACCCGGATGGCCTGTATCCTGTGATAGGGGATGGAAACCGTTTTCTGTTCAAACAATCCGCTCTGCACTACGAGCCCCTGTTTCTGCCTGATCAGCCGGAAATTATAGAATCGGATGAGGGTACCAAAGAAGGAGAGCAGCCAGGCCGCAATTACGAGTCCGACGATAATGGTAACCCAAAACTGACCGGCCGAAAGGATGAACCGTTCCATATATTCGGCCATCTCTTCCTCATCAATACTCTGCTGAACCTGTGAAAAGATGGTGCCAATTACAGACAGGGCTATACCAAAGCTGCCGGCAGTGGTGGCGGCAATAAACAGGTGCCGGGGCTGCAGAACCCATGTCTCGTTGGGAGAGATGGCATCAACACCAGTACCACCACCTGCATCAGCATCTGCTTCCTCACCTTCATCAGCCGTTTTTTTTTCGCCGTTAAGCAGTTCTTTCAAGAGGTTGGCATCTTCGAGTGTGAGGGCGTTGATCTCGGCCCCGGAGCGGTTGTCGCCGGCGGTCTGAACAGTAAGGCTAACCAGCCCGAACATCCTCTGTATGATGCCCGAACGCACATCGATAACCTGTATGCGCTCCTTCGGGATGTACTTCTTTCTGCGCACCAGTAAACCGTGTTCAATGCGCAGTTCATCATCTTCAACACGGTAGGTGAAACGGTACCAGCGTACCACGCCACCAATAAAAAGGAAGGCGATAAATGCGAACGCGATCGAAAGATTGATGATCTGCGACTCGGAGCCCGTTCCCACGAAAAGGACAATGATGAGCGGGATCAGCATTTCTCTCAGCGAGCGCAGTGCACCGGTTACAGCAGCAACAGGATGTTGGCGTCTGGGTTCAAACATCTTCCCTGGCTACCCTGGCAAGTTTGGAGATGTGATTGCGTACATGGTCGGCAGTTTCATCGTCGAGTGCTGGAATCTCGTGCATGGTTGCTGCCGTGGAAATGGTAACCGACGACAGTCCGAAATACCTGAGAATCGGACCCTGGCGGGTATCAACATGCTGAATCCGGTTCACAGGAATCAGGGTTCGTTTGATGATGAAGACCCCCCGTATAAGATCAATTTCCGACTCGGCAATCGTGTAGCGCCATTTACGCCAGCGGAGTTCCGGAATAATGGCAATATCAAACAGGCCTGTCATCAGAACAAACAGTATCCCTATCCATGCTGGCCACATCGGAAAATCCTCCGTAAACACAAAAACAAGATAGACGATAAGCATCGTGAAATAGAACATCACAGTAAGCACCGCATTGATCCGCCATGCTGTGATGGCTTTGGGGTGAATATGTTCCCGGGGTTCTGGCCTCATTAATTATATAATCTGGTTGAATACCGGCACCGTCTGCCCGCAATCCGGTACATAAACTGGAAAAAATCAGCAAATCTCAATACTCAATACTCAATACTCAATACTCAATACTCAATACTCAATACTCAATACTCAATACTCAATCAAATCTGGCCTTAAAAATAAGCTTTGATTCTGTCAATAGAAACGAGCGGCACATGGGAGTTATTCCATCACTGTACCGGTATGATCAACAACGTAGTACTGTCATTTGCCCGGTCATTGTGTATCTTGGGCATTGTTTAAAACAAGGACCCCGTGAAGAGACCCGAATTCATCTATTTCGACCTGGACGACACACTGCTCGATCATAAACGTGCAGAAAAGGCTGCCCTGCGCGACATATGGTATCACTACGATTACCTGAGGCAGATCAGCACGGTTAAGTTGCAGAACGAATATCAGAAAGTAAACAAGCTGCTGTGGGACGAGTACGGCAGCGGCAAAATCGACCGGGCCGAGCTGCAGCGAAGACGTTTTGAGGAAACGCTCGAAAACCTCGGTTTCGACGGATCGGTATTTAATGAGATGGGACGAAGGTACATGGAGCGATACCGCATGCACTGGCACTGGATCGATGGAGCAGAAGAAGCACTCAAAGACCTGTCGCGCCGTTACCGGGTCGGATTCCTGACAAACGGGTTTTCTGAAACGCAGAAGCTGAAAGTACGCCATTTTGGCCTCGACCGCATTTCAGAGCACATTGTAATCTCTGAGGATGTCGGGGTGATGAAACCCGATCCCCGCATATTCAGCCATGCAACAAAACTGTCCGGTGTCGTTGCATCCTCCATTTTGTATGTTGGCGATTCCTGGACATCCGACATTCAGGGCGGCTCGGCCGCCGGATGGAACACAGCCTGGTTTGTAAAGGATACGAACGGGCAGGAAATACCGAAGGGCACGCTCGTTTTCAATGATTTTGCAGAGCTGACTGTACAACTGCTCGACTGAGCGACACAGAGTAGTGATTAACACCGAGTATAAACCCGCTTTAGCCACCCGATGGATAATAGGTCCGGTTAACGTACACTGTACTTCAACCTGTTGTCTCAACGGGTTTTTATGGGTACGAGCTGTCCGTTTAGCGGATGGTGGTAACTGAACAGTCCCGAGATAAATCCTCCGCTGATGAGTACTCTGAAGATTCGTCTGGCCGTTGAGTCAGACAATGACAGTATACTGGCCCTGGCTGCGAGATGCCCCCAGGAGGGAATGATCACCTTTTTCCCCAGCAGGACACCACGGTTCAATACGTTGCACAGGTTGCTCGATCCCGGATCCTGGCACTACGTGGCTGTAAAGGGTGGTCAGGTTGTGGGTTTGGTTGGTGTGGTCCATTTCCGGGTCAGAATTCTCGACAGAATCTGCAGGATCGGCTTTATGATGGACCTCCGGCTCGATAAGGCCTACCGGAGCGGAACAACGGCATTTCGTCTGGTCAGCAAAGCAGTAGACCACGTACTGGAGTCAGACATCGATCTGGTGATCGGTAATTTCCTGAAGCAGAACCGGCGCCCGATGGTGTTCGCCAGTGGCCGTGCGGGCATCCCTGCATCACTCTTTCTGGGCGATAACCGAATATTCAATCTCATTCCGGTCAGAAAAATGAGTACCGGCGGGCGTTTCAGTATAAGAAAGGCAACCAGTGCCGACATCCCGGAGATTGTGGATATCCAAAGCAGATACGCTTTGAATTACCGGATCGCACCTGTTCCCGAAGAGGACCGGCTTCGCTACCTGCTCAATAATGTGGAAGGCTTCTCACTCGACCGCATACTGCTGGCTTGCGAAAATGGGCGAATCCGTGCGGTGACAGCCCTTTGGGATGAGCATTTTTACAAAAGCTACCAGGTACTGAAGCTGAGCCCGGGTATTGAGGTGGTTAATAACCTGATAAAAGCCCTGTCTTTTGTGCTGCCTATGCCACATCCCATTCAATTGAATGAACCGTTGCGTCAATTGTCAATGGTCATGTATGCACATGATAACTGTCCAGAGGCACTCAACACTCTGTTCAGGTTTACCAATAATACCTACCGCGGATCGGGCTATACCCTCATTACCCTCTATGCACAGGAGCGTGATCCTGTCTTCCGGCTGCTGAAGGGTTTTCCGGGAGTATCGGTTAAAAGCGAAATGTATTTGTTCGCCAGTGATGCTGCTTTGTATGAAAAGATCAGGGAGGATCCGAGAGGGGATTTGCTGGATTTGACGCTGACGCTGTAAGAAACAACAGAACACGTGTAACCGGCAGGGATGCCATTGAAAATACCTGCATTTTTTAAAGATTGACGGCATGAATCCTCTTATATTTTAAGCCGTAAATCCGAACGATAAAACCCCTGATGATGAAAGAGCCTCTTGTTACACCGGAACTTGCCAGAGAACACGGCCTGAACGATGAAGAATTTGAAAAGATAAAGGATTTTCTGGGCCGCGTACCGACCTTCACGGAACTGGGGGTCTATTCGGTGATGTGGAGCGAGCACTGCTCGTACAAAAACTCCATCGCCGTACTCAAAACCCTGCCCAAAAAAGGGCCGCATCTTCTGGTGGAAGCCGGAGAGGAGAATGCCGGCCTGGTCGATATCGGCGACGGCCTGGCGTGTGCTTTCAAGATCGAAAGCCATAACCACCCCTCGGCCGTGGAGCCCTATCAGGGCGCGGCGACCGGTGTGGGCGGTATCCATCGCGATATTTTTACCATGGGGGCCCGTCCGGTGGCGTCGCTGAACTCGCTGCGCTTCGGGTCGCTCGAAAATCCACGCGTGCGTTATCTGTTCGACGGTGTGGTTCGCGGCATTGCCGATTACGGTAACTCGTTCGGTGTACCCACGGTTGCGGGCGACATCTTTTTTGATGAAAGTTACGAAGGCAATCCACTGGTAAATGCCATGAGCGTGGGACTGGTAAAAGTGGGTGAAACCGCCTCGGCCATAGCGAAGGGGCCGGGCAATCCGGTCATCATCGTGGGCTCCAGTACCGGGCGCGATGGTATTCACGGGGCCACGTTTGCCTCCGAAGACCTCAGCGAAGACAACGAATCGAAACGCCCCAATGTTCAGGTGGGCGACCCGTTCACCGAGAAGCTTCTGCTGGAAGCATCCCTCGAGGCCCTGAAAACAGGTGCCGTGGTCGGAATGCAGGACATGGGTGCGGCAGGCATCGCCTGTTCCACCTCAGAGATGAGTGCCAAGGGAAAAAGCGGCATGCGCATCGACCTTGATAAAGTACCGATGCGGGAAGAGGGGATGACAGCCTATGAACTGCTGCTGTCCGAAAGCCAGGAACGCATGCTGGTGGTTGCTGAAAAAGGCCGGGAGCAGGAAATTATCGACATCTACGAAAAATGGGACCTGAACGCTATTGTGATTGGCGAGGTGACTTCCGGCGATATGGTGGTGTACTACCGCGACGGTGAGGAGAAGGCCAGTATACCGGCCGATTCTCTCGTACTTGGTGGGGGCGCCCCGGTGTACATCCGCGAGACCCGCCGCCCCGACTATCTGGATAAAAAGCATGCTTTTGATTTTTCGACCCTGAACCCTCCGGCCAACTATAACGAAACCCTGCTCAAAATGCTTTCGTCGCCCAACGTCGCGTCAAAACGCTGGGTGTTTGAACAGTACGACCACATGGTCCGCACCAATACGGTAGTGGGTCCGGGGCCGTCGGATGCGGCCGTTATCCGGATCAAGGACTCCAACAAGGGCCTTGCTGTAAAAACCGATTGCAACGGCCGCTATGTGTATCTCAACCCGAGAGCAGGTGGGCGGATCGCTGTTGCAGAAGCCGCCCGTAATGTGGTCTGCACCGGAGCCAAACCGGTGGCTGTTACCAACTGCCTCAATTTCGGGAATCCCTACAAGCCTGAGGTGTACTGGGTATTTAAGGAGGCGGTAGGCGGCATGGGCGATGCCTGCATTGCGCTGCAGACCCCGGTTACCGGCGGCAATGTGAGCCTGTATAACGAAAACCCGAAAGGAGCGGTCTTCCCGACACCGACCATCGGTATGCTTGGAATCATCGAGGATATGGCGCACGTTACTACTGCGGCGCTGACCGGTGAACATGAATTGCTTTATATCGGGGCTCCGCGAAGTGGCCTGGGCGGATCGGAATACCTTAGCCACATCCATGGCCTGACCGAGGGCGATGCGCCTTTCATCGATCTTGAATTTGAGGCCAACCTGCAATCGGTGCTGCTGGATGCAATCAGGAATGGTCTCATTAAGTCAGCCCATGACATTTCCGACGGAGGTCTGGCCGTAACACTGGCCGAGATGTGCATGTTTGGTGGTATCGGGGCCAGGGTCGATCTGAAAAAGCTTGGGGATGATCCCGTAGTGGTACTCTTCAGCGAAGCCCAGTCGGGCGTAGTAGTGGCCGTTGCTGGTGATGACCTGGAAAAGGCCACGGCGCACTTCGAGCGGTCGGCCATACCGGTGGAGCACATCGGCCGTGCCGGTGGCCGTTCCCTTGAGCTGGGAGAGCTGGTATCACTGCCGGTCGAAACCATGAAAGAACGGTATGAAGGGGCGATTCCTGAAGCGATGGAGGGAAAATAGACAGGTTTTTATGACACCCATACCGGATGAACTAAATGGTGAAACGTAATCGTAAATTCAATATCAACAGGCATCCTATGAGAACATCCGCCTTTCTTTTTTTCGCCCTCACTGTAACGGTTACAACCCTTTCTGCCCAGACAACCGATCAAAAGGAATCGGCAGTATCCGTTGGAGAGAGCATACACAGCACCCTCACATCCGCCAGTACACACATCTTCACGATAGAGCTCGATCCGGATCAATTTGTGCACGGATTTGTAAATCAGGAATCCGTGGATGTGGTGGTTACCATATATAATCCGGAGGGGGAAAAAGCCGCGGAGTTCGACGGGCCTGCAAGAGGGAAAGAGTTCTTTCAGTTTACTACGAAAGCCGGCGGAGTCTACCGGATTGAGGTAAAACCGTTCGAAGAGGGTGAGGGAGACTATTCGATCCTGGTTTCCATCGCCGAACCGGTTGCCACCGATCCGGCTGCACGTACTGATCAGCTGATGATCGGACATACAGGAGACGATGTTCCCGGAGCGGCGGCTCTGGTTATTAAGAACGGGGAAACCGTCATACATAAATACTGGGGAATGGCCAACCTTGCATATGGCATTCCCATGAGCGAAAAGACGTTGCACAATATCGGTTCAACGTCCAAACAGTTCCTGACTTTCGCACTGCTGCTGCTGCAGCAGGAGGGAAAACTCTCCCTGGATGATGATGTGCGCGAATACATACCCGAACTGCCCGATTTTGGTCAGACTGTTACGCTCAGACACCTTGTGAATCACACCAGTGGATATCGTGAATTTCTCAACCTGATTGCCATGACCGGCCGGAATGTAAGCACAGAGCTGGATATTGATCAGATTATAAGGATTGTTCAGCGTCAGCCCGAACTGCAGAATGTGCCTGGCAGCGAGTTTAACTACAACAATACCGGCTATGTACTCATGACAGAGGTGATTAAACGGGTTACCGGTACGCCTTTCCCGGAATGGATGAAAGAGAACGTTTTTGAACCGCTGGAGATGCATCACACGGTGGTGCGGACCAGTCCGAACCAAGTAGTGGCAAACCGGTCGGTCGGGTACATACCAGGAAGGGAAGTGAGATTTACCGAAGCTACAGATCTTGGCGGTGCGGCTGGTGCGGGCGGTATACACTCAACAATGAGTGATCTGGCCAAATGGGTCAAAAATCTGATCAATCCGGTAATTGGAACCGCTGCCATGATTGAGGAGATGTCCACCCCGTATAAATTGAACGACGGGTCGTTAACGCAATACGGGCTCGGGCTGTTCGTACAGGAATACAAAGGGTTGACCTATTTTCAACACGGCGGAGCAGATGTGGCACACCGCTCAATGCTGATGGTATTTCCCGGTATTGATGCGGCAGTAATAACCCAGAGCAACATGGCCACATTCAGTGGTTCACTCACGAATCGGATCGCTGAGCTTTTCCTGGAGGAATACCTGGAAACGGATGAGACGGCGGAGGAACAGGATGAGGCGGTTACCGAAGCCGGAGATGCGACCGGGTTTGTCTATGAGATTGAGAAATTCGATCTGCTGGCCGGCCGGTATGAACTGGCAATAATGCCCGGGTTCGTCCTCACCTTTTCGCGCGACGGCGACCGTATTTTCACGCAGGCGACCAACCAGCCGGAAGTGAATCTCACGGCGACGTCAGATTCAACCTTTACCCTCACCGGTGTGAATGCTTCAGTTACGTTTCACATGAATGAGGATGCCACTGCCGATTCCCTTACCCTGCATCAAAACGGAAACCATATCGCAAGGAAGATTGCATTCACGCTGGTAGCTGATCAGATTGCGGAGTACACCGGACGCTATTTCAGCGAGGAAATTGAAACACTATACACCGTGATGATGAAGGATGACAAGCTGTTCCTGAGGCACTACCAGATGTCGGGTGACCTGGAGCTCACTCCCACCCAGGAAGATACGTTCGGCTCTGAATTCCCCATTTCTTCGGTCCGGTTTCTCCGGGATGATGACGGACAGATAACCGGCTTCAGGGCATCCAACGGCCGCACCAGGGATGTACTGTTTGGGAAAATGGATTAACCTGCGCTCATTCTGCTGAAGGAAAAACCGCGTGCCCGCTCTTTTTCTGAATGGACCCGAAAGAGGTTACAGGAGAGCCGTTTTCTCTCATGAAGGATTCAAAATCGCCGGTGTTTTCCGGACCGACGGTAACAAGCAGCCCCCCGCTTGTCTGGGGATCAGCAAGCACATGCAGCTGTTTTTCGGTAAACTGTCCCACCAAATGACCGTAGCTAGCAAGATTTCTATTCGTACCGCCGGGGATGCAATTTTTTTCCAGATATTCCCCGAGAAAATCCATTTTCGGAACATCGTCGAAGCGGATCTGAGCGCTTACACCGCTGTGTTCACAGACCTCGGTAAGATGTCCCAGGAGACCGAATCCTGTAACATCTGTCATAGCATGAACATATGGCAGTTCACCGATACGGCTGCCGATAGTATTCAAATGGAGCATTGATCTTTTTGCAGCCTCAAGATGCTCCGGTTTAGTCATCCCCTTCTTTTGGGATGTGGTTATTATACCAACACCAAGCTTTTTGGTGAGATAGAGTTTATCTCCGCGTATGGCCCCGTTATTTCGTTTGATCCTGCCGGATGGTACTATACCCGTAACTGCCAGGCCGAATATGGGCTCAGGGCAGTCGATACTATGACCGCCGGCTAACGGGATACCCGCTTCCTTGCATACCGAACGGGCGCCATCAAGAACAACACCTGCCACTTCCGGTGGAATTTTTTCCACAGGCCAGCCCAGTATTGCAATAGCCATCAGCGGGGTTCCGCCCATAGCATAGACATCGGACAGGGCATTCACCGAAGCGATTCCACCGAAATCAAATGGATCGTCTACAATGGGCATAAAAAAGTCGGTGGTGCTGATGACCGCCCTGCCGTTACCGAGATCAAACACCGCAGCGTCATCACTCGATTCGTTTCCGACGAGCAGGTTCGGGTAATCCTGAAAACCGGTGGATGTACTTAGTATCGTTTTTAGTACTGAAGGAGAGATTTTACAGCCGCAACCAGCGCCGTGACTGTATTGGGTAAGCCTGATATCTGAGTGGTTCATGAAAATTCCTGTGCAGTCCGGTTGTGATGATATATATGAACACGCTGTATGATTTCCTGTGCGGTTAGGCGAGTACGATCAAAGGTAAACGGAATACGGAACAATGCTTCCCTTTTTTTATTCGTGATCGCTTTTTGGTAGGCTTTATCATAATACGTCAACAGCAGAGACGCGACTTCGGCCAGATCCCCCTTTTCAAGGGCTTCAAGGGCTTTTTTTGTGTTCAACCCGCCGAGTTTTTTCTCAACCCGCAAGATTCCCTCTGCAAGCCGGTTATGGTCAGCGTTTCCGTAAATATGCAAGAGCCTGGCGATGCGTTCTTCTCTGCTGGTCTGTACCTCGATGAAAGGAGCAGCACTTTTGGCGGCGAACAGTTCATCGGGCATAACTACCCGGCCAATCGACAGGCTTTCGTCTTCAATAAAAACCGGTTTGCCGGTATCAAAGGAGATCATCTCGATCAGTATATCATTTTGGAACTGTTCGGTAACGGGCTGTTTTGCCTCGCCGATCGATCCGAATGCGGACCCTTTATGACATGCCAGTGCTTCCAGATCGAGTACCTGTGCACCCCTGCGCCTGATTTCGTGAAGCAGGTCGGTTTTGCCGCTGCCAGTATTGCCTGAAATAACAATGAAATGGAACTCACTGAAAATCGTCTTCAAGAGATTACGGAACGATTTATAGCCGCCGTCAAGAACCGATACATCAAAACCGGCTGTTCCGAGAAGCCATGCCAGGCTGCCCGA
The DNA here is from genome assembly GCA_047921215.1 of Cyclonatronaceae bacterium. Taxonomy (GTDB): domain Bacteria; phylum Bacteroidota; class Rhodothermia; order Balneolales; family Cyclonatronaceae; genus RECM01. Next base: position 130,727 of record JBLRWO010000005.1, read on the forward strand.
TCGTAACCCGCCACGCCAGCAGTACATCAGCACCTGTTTTGAACCTTCTTTATCGGCCTTATCCACAAGTTCCGGAAGTTTAGGCCCTGCAAATTTCAGGCCAGCCCTCACGGCTTTTTCACGGCCCTGTTGTTTATAGATGGTACCGATAACCGCCCGTTCATCATTGCTGAAAAGTGGCAGGTTTATCGCTCCCGGTAAATGCCCTTGCGTAAATTCAGCGGGGGTCCTCACATCGAAAACGGGTCTGTGGACAATTTGAGTGAGAAATTTTTTTATGGGAAGTGATCTGGTCAATGGCTGAATGAATTGATCGGGTATTCTGAGGGATAATGTGCCGGTTATCAACTTGCAGGTGGCATTACATAATAACATGAATATCGGAAACACAAAGCTTGTTTATCAATTCTGCTGAATTTATTAATCGACCTGGTATGGGAATCGGGTTAACACCAGGTTCGGCCTCGGGTTTTTATGGTTATTTCATGCCAACCTGAATCAGAATTTTTTGTATGTTCATTTCGATTGATCATGCCGCCACCCGATCGCCCCATCGGAACCGGCCTTAAGCATGGTCAGCGGATTCTGTTCTTGTATCGTATCCTTTAAAGGGTACTGCATCCAATCAATCCAAAAAAGGAAACACGTTTTGATACTTGGCTTTCTCGACTGGGCCATCATCGGCCTGTTTTTTGTCATCCTCCTCTCCATTGGCTATGCCGCTTCGCGTCAGGCCGGGCAGAATACAACGAACTTCTTCCTGTCGGGCCGCAACATGCCGTGGTGGCTGCTGGGGGTATCGATGGTGGCCACTACCTTCTCGGCCGATACGCCCAACCTGGTAACCGATATGGTGCGAACCGGCGGGGTGGCCAGTAACTGGCAATGGTGGGCTTTCCTGCTCACCGGCATGCTCACCGTGTTCGTATATGCCAAACTGTGGAACCGGTCGAAGGTGATGACCGATCTCGAGTTCTACGAATTGCGGTACAGCGGCAGGATGGCGGCCTTTCTCCGGGGATTCCGGGCGGTGTACCTTGGATTTTTTTTCAATGTGATGATCATTGCCACCGTATCGCTGGCTTTCATCAAGATCGCAGCAGTAATGCTCGGCCTGCAGCCGTCAACTGCGCTCATTATCGCCTCGGTAATCGTGGTGTTCTACAGCGGTCTGGGCGGGCTTAAGTCCATCCTGTGGACCGACCTTTTCCAGTTCTCCTTCGCCATGGCGGGCGCGGTGATTGCAGCCGTGTATGTGGTCAATTCGCCGGAGGTCGGCGGCCTGTCAAATCTGTTTTCGCATCCCAACGTGGCCGGAAAGCTGAGCCTGGTTCCCTCCATTTCACAGCCCGAGTTGTTCATCAGCATCTTCCTCATTCCCATTGCCGTGCAGTGGTGGTCGGTCTGGTATCCGGGTGCCGAACCCGGCGGGGGCGGCTATGTGGCCCAGCGGATGCTCTCGGCGAAGGATGAGACAAACGCGGTGGGTGCCACGCTTCTGTTTAATTTTTTCCACTATGCGCTCAGGCCATGGCCGTGGATACTGGTGGGTCTCGGCTCCCTTGTCGTCTTCCCCGACATCGCCAGTATGGCCCGGCAGTATCCCGACGTACCCGCCCAGTACATACAGAACGACTTCGCCTATCCCGCCATGCTCCGGGAATTCCTGCCTGCCGGTCTTCTCGGGCTGGTGGTTGCATCCCTCATTGCGGCTTATATGTCTACCACCGCATCCCAGCTCAACTGGGGCTCGTCCTACCTGGTGAACGACTTCTATGGACGCTTTATCCGGCCGGATGCCACCGAGAAGCAGCGCGTGCGGTTCGGGCGGATATCGACCATCTCCCTGATGTTTTTTTCGGTGCTGCTGGCACTGGTGCTTCAAAACGCACTTCAGGCCTTCCAGTACATCCTGATGATCGGCGCCGGCACCGGTCTCATCTATATACTGCGCTGGTTCTGGTGGCGTATCAATGCCTACTCCGAAGTCTCGGCCATGATTGCTGCTGGTACTTTCTCGCTGATGTTCATCCTGATCGAGAACTTTCTGCTCATACGGCTTGATGGAGGCATTGTGGATGTGTTCGGCCTGCAGATGAGTGCGGGCTACTGGAATGTGGTCAAACTGCTGGGCACCGTCATCCTCACTTCGGCCTCCTGGATCACCGTAACCATGCTCACGAAACCGATCGATGAGGAAACCCTGCGCAGTTTCTACCGGAAGATACGGCCCGGTGGACCGGGCTGGAAACCGGTCGTTTACCGGGCGGCATACGATGGTGTGGAGCTGATCAAGGAGGAGGATCTCACCTGGGACGTGCCCACCGGTATCATCTGCATGATATTCGGTACCATGTTCGTCTACAGTATGCTTTTCATGATCGGAAACCTGCTCTATGCCAACTTTACTTCAGCCATTGTCCTGGCACTGGTGGCAGCCGCCTCAGGCATCTCACTTACAAGATACTGGCACAGGCTGAGGATGAGTTAACGGATGACCGCTTACCGCATACCGCTCTCAATACTCAATACCCAATACTCATTACTCATGTCTGACCTACCATGTGCGGGCAGTAGTAAACAGTGGAAACAGATCCAAAAAAATCGAAATTTGAACTACTGAATAAGTCCGGACATATATGGCAACATCACAAAAAATGAAGAAACCTGCACTTGTAATTCTGGCTGCCGGTCTTGGGAGCCGGTATGGAGGCCTCAAGCAGCTCGAGGCCATCGGTCCGGGCGGGGAGACCATTATTGATTACTCGGTCTACGACGCCATACAGGCCGGTTATGGCAGAGTGGTGTTCGTCATTAAAAAGGAGATGGAGGAGGCGTTCCGCGAGCGGCTGCTCTCACGCTTCCAACACCGGGTTGAAACGGCCTGCGCTTTTCAGGATCTCCGCGACCTTCCTCCGGGATTTACACTGCCCGAAGGCCGGGAGAAGCCGTGGGGAACCACCCATGCCGTGCTGGCCGCTGAAAGCCTGGTGGATGAGCCCTTCTCGGTGATTAATGCCGACGATTTCTATGGATTCGACGCGTACCGGCAGATGGCCTCGTTCCTGAATGCCGGCCCGGCTGACGGTGGCAACCGCTATGCCATGGTCGGTTACCGGCTGGCCAACACCCTTTCGGAGCACGGTACCGTGTCGCGCGGGGTCTGCGAAACAGATGATGCGGGCAGCCTGGTCACCGTGGTCGAGCATACCAAAATAAGCCTTGAAAACGGCACCATCATCAGCCACGCCGTTCAGCCACCGGCAGAACTGGACGATAACGCCCTGGTCTCTATGAATTTCTGGGGCTTCACGCCTGACCTGTTCCCACTGCTCCGTGATGAGTTTATTACCTTTTTGCAGCAGAATTCTGGCGAACTTACCAAAGAGTGTTACCTGCCTGTGGTAGTGAACCAGCTCATCCGGCAGAACAGAGCAAGTGTGCTGGTACTTGATACCACCGCCGGGTGGTTCGGCATAACCTACAACCAGGACAGGGATGCTGCCAGGGAGAACATGCTCCGGAAAATCCGTTCCGGTGAATATCCCCGCAATCTTTGGGACTGATGGCGGTCATCGTTTTCTCAGGGCCCGAGAGTGAGTCTCAGGTTCCGACTAATTTGAAATCACTAAATCTTCGCCACCTGTGACATCACCGGAAAACCGATTCGATATCCCGTTAAATATAGCCGAAGTACTCGGCCATTTCCGGACATCAGGCTCCCCCGTACGTGCCCGCAGATTTGGATCGGGTCACATCCACACAACCTGGCTCATTGAATCTGCAGACAAGGCTGAACCTGCCGGATCAGGTGAATTTAGCGGAATGGGCGGACCGGACTACATTCTGCAGCAATTCAACAACAGTGTTTTTCCGCTAACGGCTGCCACTATGGAGAATATCCTGCTCGTAACCGGGCATCTTCGCCGCAAGTGGGATGCCGGCAGCGGCTGCGTGGTGCCTGAGCTGATCGAAACGACCACAGGCGGGCTTTTTCATACCGATGCCCTGGGCAATCCGTGGCGAATGTACCGCCGGATTGTGCCGGGCATCAGCTACGATGTGGTGCCCGATGTACCCGTGGCACGAGAGGCGGGCAGTATTTTCGGAAAATTCATTGCCGACCTGAGCGACTTTGCGCCGGAAAAGCTGACTGTGGTCATACCGGGATTTCACTCGGCGGAGCTGCGGTACCATCAGCTGCAGGAGGCTATCCGGAACGACGCCTCCGGCCGGAGAAATGAGGTGGAAGCCGAAATCCGCTTTGCCGAACTGAATTCGGATGCGATGATGGAGCTGCCCCGCCGCCAGGCCTCCGGAGAGATTCCGGTACGGGTTACCCACAACGATACCAAACTCAACAATGTACTCTTCGATGAACAGAACCGGGCCGTGTCGGTTATCGACCTCGACACCGTGATGCCGGGGCTCTCGCTCTACGACTTTGGCGACCTGGTGCGCACTGCGGCGGGCACCGGCAACGAGGATGAGGCCGATCTCAGCCGGATCGGCTTCAGCCGCTCTCTTTATGATGCTATCCGGGAGGGTTTTCTGGAACAGGCGGGCCATCTTCTCACTCCGGCTGAAATAGCACTATTGCCGCTTTCGGCCCGGTACATGACCTGGATTATGGGTATTCGCTTCCTTGCAGATTACCTCAACGGCGATGTTTACTACAAGACACACTACCAGGGCCAGAACCTGAGGCGCTGCCGTGCACAGTTCCGGTTGATGGAAACCATGGATATATGATCAGATAATCTTCGTTGTGCCTCCCCGCTCCAGCTGGATGTCCATCACCGGCTTGTTGTTCTGCCAGGCACCGCGGGTGAAGTCGGGGATGTCGACCGAGGCCGACCGGTTAGCGACAGACTGCTCCGTGAGCGGGGCGATGGCGCTCCACAGTGCGGCATCGTAGACGTCGATCTCTACCGGTAAACCGTTGCGAAGGCAGTCGATAAGCCGCCAGTCCATGATGGTATCCATGCCGCCGTGTCCGCCCACTTGCCGGGCCATGTCGCCCACGCGCTTTGTGATCTCGGGTGTGAATTTCGCCTCCAGCTCCTTCATGGCCTTATCGTCGAGCCAGCCGGTGTGGCTGGTTGAAATCCGTGCGGGTGTGGGCCACTTTTGGGCTGTTCCCTTCGTGCCGCTTACAAGGTAGATGCGCGTATAGGGCCGCGGCGAGGTAACGTCGTGCTGGATCATGATGGTTCGCCCCTTTTGGGTGCGGATAGTGGTCGTGTTCATATTGCCTCTGTAGTTCCTGTCCACAAAGGGTTTCCACAGGTCGTTTTCGTCGGCAAGCTCGCGTGCGCGGCCGGCCATCATAAAGTCGTTGCCGGATACCGAAACCAGGTAATCCATCCTGTCGCCGCAGTTGATGTTCATCAGCTTCGACATAGGCCCGATGGCATGTGGCGGGTAGAGCAGTCCGTTGCGCTCCGAATTCTCGCGGAGCCTCCAGAGATCATGATAGTAGGTCTCCGAGAAATTAAGATCCATCAGATCATGGATGTAGGCTCCTTCACCATGAACAATCTCACCCAAAAAGCCCTGGTGTGCCATGTTCATCACCATCATCTCAAAAAAATCGTAGCAGGTATTGCCCAGCATCATGCAGTGTTGCCCCGTTTTCTCGGAGGTCTCGACCAGCTGCCAGCATTCGTCGATTGTTTTGGCCGCCGGCAGTTCCACGCCCACATGCTTGCCATGCTCCATGGCGTAGACACTCTGCTCGGCATGCTGGTCCCACGGCGTGCAGATGTAAACCAGGTCCACATCGTCGCTGTCGCACAAGGCTTTCCAGGCGTCGGCACGGCCGGAGTAGAGCCGGGGTCTGTGTACTGTGGCGTCGAGTTTGGTCTTTGCCTTTTCAGCCCGGTCGGGCTCGATGTCGCAGATGGCTGTGATCTGTACGCCCTCGATGCGCGGCAGGCGCTCTACGGCCCCTGAGCCCCGGTTGCCGATACCGATCAGGCCGATGCGGACCGTCTCAAGTTTTGGCGCTGCGTAGCCCGACATGTTGCCGGCCATAAGACGTGAATACTTCCTGCCGGTGAGTCCTGCCGGCAGCATGTTTGCGAGGGATGATCCGACAAAGCCGGCTCCTGCCAGCCCCAGAGAGGCCTGTTTGATAAAATCGCGACGATCCATAAGTTGAGTATTTGGTTTCGTTTTATTGCGGAATCTTTAAAAATACTTTTTAATTATGTTTCATTATAATAGAATTTCCCAAAATATCTAAGCACAGATGTTCGAAATTCAGATAAAAATGTACGATCAGCTGGCAGTCAAATGAGGGTACGGAGGGGCAGCCGTGTGAGTCACCCATATTTTAGACTGTGGTCGTAATAGTCCGTGTACTGGTGAGATTGAATTCTTCAGTCTGATGTTTTCCGGTATTACTTTGAATACAAGAAATCGATTTAGTAAAAAGCGTAAAAAAGGATACCGGCGACTATATTTTGAGCACAAAATTTGTCTTGACGCTATCTGAATTCAGGTTCAAATGAGTCAATGAAAGAGATTTTTTCAATACTTTTTTGAGTTCACTATAAGCAGCCGGTTTGGTGATGTAAATATTGGCACCGTGATAAAACGTATCATCGATATCTTTTTCGGATGTTGACGTTGAGTAAATCGCAATTGAGATATCGCTGAATTTTTCTTGGCTGCGGATCTCCTTCAGGCATTCAATACCATTCATATTCGGCATATTGAGATCCAGAAAGATAATATGGGGTAGTGGGTTATCGTCAGTTGTGAGAAATTCCATCAGTTGTTTGCCATCATTCACCATACTCACGGTGATATCCTTATCCATTTCACACAGGATCTCTTTGAAAATCAGCCTGTCGTCCTCGTCATCATCAGTTAGAAGAACGTGAAGCGGAGCTTTTCGCCTTTTCATTATTCCGCCGAAGTTTGGGTTTCTGCAGGAATATAAATATCGAATGTGGTTCCTTTATTTATGGCACTATCAACAAATATTTCCCCATGATGTTGGGTCACAATTTTTTTCACTGTCGCCAGGCCGATTCCCGTACCCGGATATTCATCTTTTGAATGGAGCTTTTGAAATACCTCGAATATTTTTTTACTGAATTTTTTATCAAAACCGATACCGTTATCAGATACTGAAACATGGCAGTAATTTTGATTCCCCGACAGGCCTTTTACCGTCAGTTCACTCCCGTTAACAATACTGCTTTTAATCTTTATGTGAGGTTTTACTCCGGTTTTTGAAAATTTGAGCGCATTGCTAATGAGATTATTCATCAGCTGCCGGAACTGAAAAACAATAATACTGGCCTCACACATATCCTGCAGCTCAACGGTGGCTTGTTTTTCGTTAATCACGTCCTTGAAGTTTGCTAAAACCTCTTTAATGACAGTACCCAAATCCACGTTTTCAAAAATTCTCTCTGAGGTGTTGAGGCGTGAGAATTCAAGAAGCTCTTCAATAAGCTTCTGCATCCGTTTTGCAGCGCCCTGCATAACAGTAAAATAGGATTTACCCTTTTCAGAGAGGTTTTCGTTCTCTTTTTCAAGTACCAGACCTGCAAAGGTTTGGATTTTTCGGAGCGGCTCCTGCAAATCGTGGCTGGATATATAGGTAAAAGCTTCCAGCTCTTTATTCATTTCCATTAACTCCTTGTTCATATCCCGGAGTTCTTCAATGGCATTTTTTAACTCAACAGTCCGTTCTTCAATTTTTTCTTCCAGCTCTTTGGTATATCGCTCCTGTATTTCACGCCGTTTTTTTCGCTCTCTTTCCCGTTCAGTAATATCTTCAACAGACAACAGGATTAAATTTTCGGATCCATCATCCTTAGCAACTTCCCGCGCATTCAGAAGCAGATGACGTTCACCAATACCGGGAAAAGTGTGAACGATTTCATAATCAATTACGATAGGATTTTCGGTAATAATATCTTCAAGCAGTTTTTTGATTTCAGGAAAGCTCCACATCTTGGCTCCCACATCATAAATCAGTGACCCAACAGTTTCCTTTTCTTTAAGCTTAAATTGTTTGTAAAAGGCATTATTAACGGTTCTCACCCGAAGGTTTTTATCCAACACGAGCAGTGGTTCGCGAATATTTTCAACAATTGATTCAGAATAATTTCTTTCAGCTTCAATCTGTTCATTTAAACTGCTCATTTCCTGATTGAGGACAATCAGCTCTTCATTTGTGCTTTGAAGCTCCTCCTTACTGGTCTCTAACTCTTCATTCAGACTCTGTAACTCTTCACTGCTGCTCATCAACTCTTCGTTCGCACTTTGGAGTTCTTCGATCACAACTTCCTGATCTTCCGTGATGTTTCGCATGTCCTCTCTTGTGTCAACAAGTTCCTGCTCTAACTTCTGAATTCGAAGATCTTTATTGGTATCCGGTTCGCCGGCTGTTTCTGAGCCTTCCGTTCCCGTTCTTTGTCGTTTGTTTTCAGCGGTAGTGTCGTGAAACAGGATTAAATAATGGGGCTCTATGGTATTAGGGAGTGGAATAGCTTCGATGGAAATCGTATGAAGTTCATCATTTATCTTGACCGGTATGTTCTCTTTTTTTACTACTTCATGCCCCTGTTTTGCTTTATACAATACATTACGCAGTTCAAATGCCAGGCCCGGCACGGCAAGTGCCATTAGATTATGGCTCGGTTTACCTGACGATTGCTCTAAATACGGTCCGGTTTTTCCCCGGTATTGTACAATATCCATCGCTTCATTCACCACTACACCGGCAGGGGTGTAGTTCTTGAGCATGTACTCGTCTGCCGTTTTTTGAAAATCGGCGCTCTTCTTTTTCGGGATTTCGTTTTTTTTCCTCTGATTAAAATCAAGTTCCGAACTCCGGTTAACCACCTGCACGAACTTACTGGAGGCATTCTTACGTGAATATATTTTGCCACTTTTTGCAGCTTCAGAAAAAAGATCGGGTACACCGCTGGTTGTTTCCGATTTACCGAGCAATAATATCCCTTTTTGGTTTAGCACATAATGAAATGTGGTCAGTGCTTTTTTTTGTAAATAGGGTTCAAAATATATGAGCACATTACGACAGCTTATCAGGTCTATCTTGCCAAATGGAGGATCTTTTAAAAAATTATGAACGGCAAAAACACACATATCCCGAACCTGCCGGTTAACCTGAAAATTCCCATTTGATTTGGTAAAGTACTTATTAATGCGTTTCTCAGATACCCCGGTCAATTCCGCTGTCGTATATGTGCCTGAACGAGCCTTGTCGATTGCGGATTCGCTTAAATCAGATGCAAATATCTGTACTTTTCTCCCGGGGTTTCTCACAGAACGGGATTCTAACAGTTCTCGAAACAGAATAGCCAGAGAGTAGGCCTCCTCACCGGTACTGCAACCCGCCACCCATACCCGTATGGTTTTATCGTCAGGAATTTTATCGATAAGATTCGGCAAAAAATGGCTGGAAAGATTTTCAAAAATTTTTGAGTCACGGAAGAAAGAGGAAACAGGAATCAGAAAATCACTAAACAGGGTATCCTGTTCCTCTTTGTTTTCTCTTAAATAATCCAGGTAGGCGGGCACCTTTTTTATTTTGTTTATCGCCATTCTCCGAAGTATTCTTCTGCGGATCGTGGTCTGCTTGTAATAGGTAAAGTCAGTGCCTTTTCGAACTCGCAACAGAGTGATAATTTGCATAAAGGAACTCTCAACATCCCTTTCCGATGGGGAACCTAAAGCATCTTCGGTTTTAATAAAATGCTTTATCTCGAGCAATTTTTTCGGTATTTCTTCCGGTGGCAGTACAAAATCAACAACCCCTGCATGAATTGCGCTGCCGGGCATTCCATTGTATTCTGCCGATTCAATATTTTGCGAAAAGGTTATGCCCCCGCCATCTTTGATGGCTTTTAATCCTATGGTGCCATCCGATGCGGTACCCGACAGTACCACCCCAATGGCATGTGATTCATAAATTTCAGCAAGCGCTGAAAACAGAAGGTCGATGGGAAGAATTCGTTCTGATTTTTTCTTTTCGGGCCGATCAGTGAGCCGTAATTTACCATCAGACGCCTTCATCAATTTGTTACTGGGCATAACATAGACACGGTTCGGCTCAATTTTATACTCCTCCGACATTTCTACTACCGGCATTTTTGTCTCTTTTTGGAGTATTTCGGGCAAAAGGCTTTCGTGATCCGGATCTAAATGCTGTATAAATAAAAAAGCCATACCGGGCTTTTCTTTAGTGGCTCTTAGAAATTTTTTAAAAGCCGATAACCCCCCGGCTGATGCGCCTATAGCAACAACAGGAAATAAAGTTACAGTTTTTTTGCTTTTTCCCTTATCAGTTGCCTGATTCACTGACTTTTCGGCCATTGTATTTAATCTGTGGTTAGCATAAAACTCTCTTTTCCCGGAAGCTTCAGGTCCCTATCGGCTATTAATGTAAGTGATTTGTATATAAGCTCTTTGAGTTCCCAAAAATTGGCCGGTTTTCGAATATAATAGTGTGCCGCATCTTTGAAAACCTGCTTTATCATTTCATCATTAGTAGCAGTAGAAAAAATTATTACGGGTAAATCCTGCAATTTTGTGTTTCTCTTTATTTCGCCTAAAGCTGCAAATCCGTTTTTTCGGGGCATGTTCAGATCAAGAAAAAGAGCATCAGGAAGCCCGGTTTTTTTTCTGAGCCATTCCATAAGTTCTTCACCGTTATTGAAAGTAGTGAGTTTAACCGACACGGGCAATTCGTCTATGGCTTTATCAAACAGGAGTCGATCCTCAAAATCATCTTCGGCCAAAATTATATTGAGTTTACGACGTATTGGTTTATATTCTTTTGCATTTTCCATAATGAACGGTACTTGTAATAGCGTGTGTTATTAATCTGATTATTTCAAAGCGAAGCTTAAACGGTTATAGCTTTTTAACCGGAATTGAGATCACCATCGGTCTGATCAGGACTACTCATGAAAATAAATATCTTTGCTAAAAAGACGGACTTCACTCGGGTAAGCATCCCTTTTTAGTATCAAACGCGTAATTAACAGATTCCTCTGAAAATGTTATCCTTGATTTTCATGTCGAAGTTCTAACGTAGTAAGATGCAGAATTTGTGACTTTTTTGGTTATATATTCCCATGCAGGAGTTGCAATAATTACTGATTGTATCGGATTGAACCTTCATTATTTCCATTTAAATAAGAGAAGCGCTACTGTTTTACGGTACCATCGCAGGTATAATTGGGCAGTACTTCCGGAAGCAGATTAAAATGGATCCTAATCGTCAGTCGATAGTAAAAGCAATACGTATATTTGTTGCGATCAAGGGTTGTACCCCAAATAAAAAAGCCCTGCAACTCAATGAGTTACAAGGCTTGTTGTGGCGGGGGCAGGATTCGAACCTGCGACCTTCGGGTTATGAGCCCGACGAGCTACCAGCTGCTCCACCCCGCGGTGTACTGAAATCGTTTTTAATTCAGGAACCGAAGATACGAACTAATGTCTGCCATTGTCAAAATAAATATTGAAAAACGCTTTGTTTTGCCGCTGAGCACTAAAACCGGTATCTTGACGCAATCTGATCAAGGCCACAGATCAACAGTGAATTATTAAACCGTTAAACTCTTTTGTAATGACCGTAAAAACCCCTGCTGTTGAAGCAAAATCCGTACACAGCATTCTTGGAAAACACTTGTTAACCGATGGTTTCGATATCGTCCTGGATCTGGAAAAAAGCAAGGTTCCCTACCTGTACGATTCCAAGCATGGAAAACAATATCTCGACTTCTTTACTTTTTTTGCTTCTAACCCGGTGGGAATGAACCATCCCGGGCTACACGACGAGCAATTCCGTGAAACCATGATGCGGGTTGCTATTCATAATCCATCAAATTCCGACATTTACACCACAGAAATGGCTGCATTTGTCGATACCTTCAGCAGGGTGGGTATTCCGGACTATATGCCGCACGCCTTTTTTATCTCGGGTGGAGCACTTGCTGTTGAAAACGCCCTTAAGGTAGCATTCGACTGGAAGGTGCAGAAAAACTTCCGCAAGGGGTATCGCACTGAAAAAGGACATAAAGTACTCCACTTCGAAAAGGCTTTTCATGGCCGTACAGGCTATACGATGTCGCTCACGAATACCGAGCCCGGTAAGGTCGCCTATTTCCCGAAATTCGACTGGCCCCGCATCATCAGCCCTGCTGTGAAATTTCCTGTCAGCGATGCCAATACACAAGCTGCAGAAGAGCTGGAAAAAAAGGCACTGGCACAGGCCCGCAAGTATTTTGAGATTCATAAAGACGATATTGCCGCCATCATACTGGAACCCATTCAGGGTGAAGGGGGCGACAACCATTTCCGTCCGGAATTTCACCGGGAACTGCGTAACCTTGCCGATGAATTCGAAGCACTGCTCATATACGATGAGGTTCAGACCGGGGTTGGCCTTACCGGAAAATTCTGGGCACATGAACACTATGTGAAACCCGATATTCTTGCGTTCGGCAAAAAAGCACAGGTGTGTGGCATTCTGGTTGGCAACCGTATTGACGACCTGGATACGAACGTGTTTAAGGTTTCGTCCCGGATCAATTCAACCTGGGGAGGCAGTCTGGTCGATATGGTTCGTTTTCAGCGTTATCTCGAAATTATCGAACAGGATAATCTGGTTGAAAACGCCCGGACAGTAGGCGACTATCTGCTTGGCCGCATTAAAGATTTCACCGACCGGTATGAATATGTTTCGAATGCCCGGGGCAAGGGGCTTATGTGTGCCTTCGATTTCCCCGGCGATCACGCCCGGAAGGCTTTTCTGAATGCCTGCTATGAAAACGGTCTGATCATGCTTCCCTGCGGCACCCATTCTGTCAGATTCCGTCCACCGCTCACCATCACAAAGGAACATATCGATGAGGGCATGGATATTATCGAAAAGTCGATAGCGGAAGCAATGGAATCGTGCCCGATGATCGAGTTCCATGCATCAGGGAATAAAAAAATTCAGGAGTTTCTCACAGACTGAATTCGAATAAAGGGCCTGTAGCAGGCAGATGCATGTCAGACCATCTGATGTGAATCGGGCTGAATGGTAATTTCGTTCAACACAGATTGTGCGGGTTGCGATACCGCGTAATAGACCGCTTTTGCCACTTCATCAGCCGATAGCATTTTATCTTTCTGCACCCTCATATCAATCGTATCGTTCTCCCAGAAAGGTGTGTCGATGCCTCCGAGATAAAGAAGCGAGAATTTGATATTGGATCTCCGGGTCTCTTCGATCAAAGCTTTGGTAAAACCGGTTACCGCAAACTTGCTGGCCGAATAAACCGAGGAATTCCGCATTACGGCTTTACCGAGTATACCGGGAAACATGATCACACTTCCCTGTTTTTCGGTAACCATGTGGCGGAGAACGGTTTGGGTAACGAGGAATGTGCCATATACATTTACATCAAAAACCCTCCTGGCATCTTTCGGGTTGATATCGAGTATGGGTTGTATAAGACCCTCACCGAATGCGTTGATCAGTACATCGATTTTGCCGAGTTCCTTGACCACCGTTTCGGCCATTGATGACACGGATGAATGATCGGTGGCGTCAAATTCGATAACAAAGGCCTCGCCACCATGATTGTTGATCTCTCTGGCTGTTTCCTCGGCCTTGCTTTTATTACGCGCTGCGAGTACAATTTTAGCTCCTGCTCTCGAGAAAATTCTGGCGCAGGCTGTGCCGACTCCGCCAGATCCGCCGGCTATTAGTATTACTTTGTCCTGCATGATTTTTTTATGAAATTAATTTCGTTGAATTAAATGTGTTCATACGAGCGCCTTTATCTGATTTATCGTTGCTTGCGTTCGTACTGGCAGCTAAACATTTGTTATCTCATAAACATTCCGCACCTGATGGTCGGGTGGTGCAGGAGGCCTGCACCGATTATCATCCCAACCGTCTGCATGGACATACTGCCCGGGTTCCTGTTTTTGTATTCAGAAAGTCATTGTCTGGATAAAAACAGATGCCTGATTCTGTCAGTGGCCCTACCGGGTCAGTTCAGTTCATTTCTCCTGACAAAAACATCGGCTGTAACGCCGGCCCTTGCACCAAATAGGCCTATTCCACCCTCCACATTCCAAAGAACATTTTCGATTTGTCCGGGCGAAAGGGTTCCTCCGCCTTCCTGGGTCTGCAGCGATCTGTAGTAATCAAAAATGTTGTCATCCACCGCATAAATGTTCAGCCGGTTGGGCCCGTAGTAGGCAATACCAATCCAGGGATACCTCAGATCAATGGTATCGTCGTCGTTAACAATATAATTGCCTTCATTTACCAGACCGGAACTTACTTGTATATATTCTTCGGGATCGCCGTCCCGGTCGGCCCAGAATGGAGTAAGTGGATAGCTGTCGGGTTCAAGTGCAGTGGATGAGGCGATAAAAACATTTTGGCGACCCGGGAAAAAACTTCGTGTCAGTTTGAATTCGAACTGAAGATCCGACTGGTAATCCGTTTCAGTTACATTGAGATTAACGATTTCAAACTGCCCGGGAACGACTGTCGACGATGTGACCCGGTCACCCGGCCGGTCAAGACGGGTAACCTCAAGCATGTATTTTCTGCCGGATAGGACACCTGCTGACTGATCATCCGGTATGTAAATCCCCTTCCTGGTGGATTCGGAATAGCTGAAACTTGTTTCTGTTAAGCCGTCGTTGCTGATCAGATGAATGGTAACTCCGGCACCCGATATGGCCACCTCTTCGAATACATAGGTCTGCCGAAGAGGTATAGTACGGGAAACGCGGACTTCCGGAAGAATTTCACCGGCAGTCATATAAGCTTCTATTACATATTGCTCAACATAGTCATCCTGGCGGTAGACCTCACAGGCAGTAATAAGAATTGTGATGGTGAGATAAATTAACGTGTTTCTGAGCATGATGGGATATGACTATTTCGGTTTAAACTATGTCGGTTAAAAATAGATGGTGTACGATAACGACGGAATGACAGGTAGCAGTGGTATTTCCGTTCGCTCCGGCGGATTTTCATCGAGGTCGAAATTATAGAACCAGATATTGCGTCGTGAGTAGGCATTGATGATCTGTATCTGCAGTTCAGAATTACCAAGACCGAAAAAAGTACTGTAGTAGGTGGCACTGAGATCGAGACGGTGGTATGCAGGCAACCGTGAGGCATTCACCCGCCCCACAGTCAGAGGATCGGTGGGAAGAGTGCCGAATGGATCCCTGATA
Source organism: Cyclonatronaceae bacterium (assembly GCA_047921215.1). GTDB lineage: Bacteria > Bacteroidota > Rhodothermia > Balneolales > Cyclonatronaceae > RECM01. The sequence goes on from JBLRWO010000005.1 coordinate 145,973, forward strand.
CGGGTTCTGCCGAGCGGCTCGGTATAGGCCTGACCTGTTGCATAGTTAAAAACTGAGGTCAGCAACCACTTGCGGCTGAGGTTATAGTTTACCACGATATTCAGATCGTGCGTACGGTCGTATTTCGGCGGGTAGAAATTACTGTCGTTGTAACCCGTGAATTTGCGGCGGGTGTTTCCGTAGGTATAGCCTGCAAAACCGTTCCAGCGGCCTGATGTTTTTTCCAGCAGCAGTTCAAACCCGTAGGCATAACCGGAACCGAAGCGGAACAGATCGGAATAGTCAAGTCCTGCAGCATCCGGTGTACGGGGATCAAGCTCGAACAGGTTCCGCATGGTGCGATAATAGAGTTCCGCTTCCACATTGTAAGTAGCTTTTGGTGAGTACTTCAGACCAAGTCCGAACTGATCGCCCCAGGCCGGTTGCACGCCATCGGCGGTGGTAAGCCATACATCAAATCCGGAAAAAGCCTCGTTGGTTATGAGGGTCAGGAACTGGTGGTAGCGACCGTAGGCGGTCTGCAGCCGGAGCCGTGAGTTTACCTGATAATCGACCGAAATTCTTGGATCCAGGCGCAGATAATTGCCACGGGTGAAGTAGTTGCCACGCAGTCCTGCGGTAACCGTCCAGCGGCTGTCAGGGCGCCACCTGTCCTGTATATAAAACGCAGCGTATTGTGTCTGGATACGGGAATTCAGTGTTTCAAGCCCGTCGAACCGGTCGCTTAGCTTGAGGGTGAGATAGCCAGCCCAGATACCTGTTCGTACAGAGTGGTCGCTGTTGGGCATCCACTCAAGGTCGCTTTTCACCGAGTAATCACTAACGGTGTTTTCCCTGTCGAACGGGGTGCCTCCGAATTCAAAACGCGGGGTACTGAAATAATTGGAACCGGTTACTGTCAGGCTGGCAAAAACCCTGGGACTCACAATGTGGGTCCAGGTGGTACTGAGCGTCCGGTTGCCATAATTCAGATTAAACCTGAGATCCTCACCGAGTGGAAATTTCACATCATCAACACCTGAATAGAAGGCCAAACTGAACCGGTTGTTAGAGTTGGCATCAAAATTCAGTTTGCCGTTAATGTCGTAGAAATAAAACCCGTCGGGTACGTTGTCGATCTGATTGCGCAATACCGCGAGAACAGGTTCCAGTGTTGAGCGTCTGAAGGCCAGCATGTATGAACCTTTGGAATACGGTCCTTCAATACTCGCCCGCGATGACAGCAGTCCAAGACTCAGGGTTCCTGCCATATTGTTCCGGTTACCGTCTTTGTTGTAGATGTCAACAACCGATCCCAGCCGGCCGCCGTACTCAGCAGGGTAGGCTCCTTTGAACAGCCGGATATCCTTGATGGCATCGGGATTAAACGTGGAAAAAAAACCAAAAAAGTGTGTTGGGTTGTACACGGTCGTACGGTCGAGCAGGATGAGGGTCTGATCGGGACTGCCTCCCCGGATGTAGAGACCTGATGAGAAGTCTGATGCGGCCTTGATACCAGGCAGCAGCTGAATTGATCTGAATACATCAGCCTGCAGAACAGCGGGCACCTGTTTAACCAGTTTGGTGGTTACCTGGGCACTGCCTATGGTTTGGCGTTCATCGGAGAGGGCATCGGCTTCAACCACCAGCTCCTCCAGAGCCAGATCACCCGGGGTAAGACTGATATCCAGCCGTACACTCTGGCCGGGCTCAAAGGTGATTTCCTGTTGTTCATCCGTATACCCGATAAATGACCAAACCACCGTATAGGTGCCGGGCCGGATACCACTGATGATATAATAACCCGAATTGTTGGTTACAGAACCCGAGCTGGTACCTTTAAGGTATACATTTGCCCCCAGAATGGTTTCACCGGTAGTCGATTCTGTAACATAACCGCTGATGCTTGCCCGATCCTGGGCAAATGTTGTGGAAAAAAATAGTAGTACTGTGAATATCAGGATGAACAGTGTTGCTGTGCGCTGTAGATACATTGTTATTTTATTCGGAAATGATCGGATGCCGGACAAGTTACGATTTTGTTGTACGTCATGAACACAGAAACGTTGGTTGAACATTCACGATAACGGTAACTTTTTGGGAGTCAGTCTGTCATAACCATGCTGTACAATTTACTTGAACCGATGTGCAACTTTGGAATCATACCCTTCGTAATTCAACGTATATTGTGTAGCGTATTCAGTGTAAAATGAGGATATTCCTAAAAATCGATCTGAGCATACAGTTCAGGATTATCCGGACGGATCCGGAAATCATCTTTTATCTGTAGTATTATGAAAAGTCAAAGGAAATCACTGTTCCTGGCATTTTTGCCGGTTTTACTCGCCGTTAACATCATTGCGGGCCAGACTGCGGCCGACACATCGCCCGCGCCCGTGGTCTATGTGATTGATGTTGAAGGGTTGATCGATAACGGGTTGCACAAATATATACAGAGGGGCCTCGCTACAGCAGAAGCCAACAATGCTGCCGGCGTCATTCTGCACATGGATACGTTCGGTGGCCTGGTGGATGCAGCCGACAAAATCCGCAAAAACCTGCTGGATTCTCCACTGACCACTGTTACCTTCATTGATAAAAATGCGGCCTCGGCAGGTGCACTGATCTCACTTGCCACTGACTCCATATTTATGGCCCCGGGTGCCTCCATCGGAGCTGCGACGGTAGTCGAAGGAGGTTCAGGCGACAAGGCCTCTGAAAAAATGCAGAGTTACATGAGGGGGCTGATGCGTGCAACAGCTGAGGCCAAAGGCCGTGATCCGAGGATTGCAGAAGCCATGGTGGATGAATCCATAGAAATTGAAGGCATTATTGCTGAAGGCAAACTGCTTACCCTGAGTACGTCGGAGGCTATAAATTTAGGTGTTATTAATGGTTCATTCAGGACGAAAGACGAGATTCTCCTGCATCTGGGCTGGGAAAACATGGAAGTGGTTCATCTGCAGGAATTGTGGCAGGAAAGTGTGCTCCGGTTTCTGGCTCATCCGGTTGTAAGCAGCATTATGATGCTTATGATGCTCGGAGGGCTCTATTTTGAGCTGCAGTCGCCCGGAATTGGTTTTGCAGGTATGGTTGCAGGTATCGGTGCCATGATGTTTTTTGCGCCGTTGTACATTATGGGCCTGGCACAAAGCTGGGAGATTGTTCTGTTTTTTATCGGTGTGGTGCTCATCATAATTGAAATATTTTTTATTCCGGGATTCGGTGTTGCTGGCGGACTGGGTATATCGCTTGTAATATTCAGTCTGGGTGCATCACTCATTGGTAATGTCGGCTTCAGGTTTCCGCCCATGGAGCATATAAGTATGGCGGTCTGGACTCTGACCATAACCCTGGTAATTGGTATTCTGCTTTTGATGTCGCTTGCCCGCTATCTGCCACAAAACCAGATGTTCAGCAGGCTGGTTCTTATGGAGTCTACCGACCGGAATACCGGTTATACTTCAGCGAAAAGTCTTGACGATTTAATCGGGATGGAAGGTGTTACAATAACCCCGTTGCGGCCATCAGGTGTTATACTGGTTGACGACAGAAGGGTCGACGTAATATCAGATGGCGAATTTGTGGAAAACGGAGCCCGGGTACGTGTTGTGGATACGGGCAGCAGCCGTGTAGTCGTAAAAAAAGTGTGAGTGCGGCCTGTTTTTTAAATCGGTCAAATGCCACTATTTTTTACCCGGAATTAGTAAAGCATTTATTAAATTGAGCGGTGTAAACTATTAGGCGATGCTATTGCTCAGGTATTTACCCTGATAACCTGTTTTTTTATTAATCATTAAATGTAAAAATCATGTTTGAAACTACTTTTGGATTGATCGTGCTGGTTCTGGTCGTGATCTTCCTGTTCATGTTTTTCTACTTTATTCCTGTCGGGCTCTGGGTCACGGCATTTTTCTCGGGAGTAAAAGTATCTATAGGGGTTTTGATCGGGATGAGGTTGCGGAAAGTACCCCCGGCTCCTATCATTAAGGCGGTAATTACAGCTACAAAAGCAGGGCTGGTGATCGACATCAGCAAAGTTGAGGCACACTTTCTGGCGGGCGGGAATGTTCAGAAGGTGGTGCAGGCCCTTGTTTCTGCCGATAAAGCCAATCTCGGGCTCTCATTCGAGCAGGCAACTGCCATCGACCTTGCCGGTCGTGATGTATTTGAGGCCGTACAGATATCCGTTAACCCGAAAGTGATAGAAACCCCCATCATTACCGCTGTTGCAAAAGATGGTATCCAGGTCAAGGCAACCGCCAGGGTTACGGTCAGGGCCAATCTCGAGCGCCTGGTGGGTGGCGCCACTGAAGAAACCATTCTCGCCCGTGTAGGTGAAGGTATCGTTACAACGGTCGGTTCGGCGAAAGATCACAAGGAGGTACTTGAAAATCCGGATCAGATTTCCAGGACAGTACTGCAGCGCGGTCTCGACAGCGGAACGGCTTTCGAAATTCTTTCCATAGATATTGCCGATGTGGATGTGGGTAATAACATTGGTGCAGCCCTGCAGACCGACCAGGCCGAAGCAGACCTGAAAGTAGCCCGTGCCAAGGCGGAAGAACGCCGGGCCATGGCTGTTGCTGTTGAACAGGAGAATAAGGCAAAAATCCAGGAGATGCGCGCCAGGCTTATCGAAGCCGAAGCCCGTGTCCCGGAAGCTATTGCTGAAGCCTTCCGCAGTGGGAATCTGGGTGTGATGGACTACTACAATATGAGGAACGTGATTTCCGACACTGACATGCGTCAGTCGATTGCCGGGAGCCAGGAGAAGGCCATTAAGCGCGACCAGGATGAACCCGGATCAAAAGGCAAAAAATAGAAAGTCCTTGTCTGAAAATTAAAAAAGCCGCTTTATGCGGCTTTTTTAATTGATTGTGGCACACATACCCTGTTAAAAGCAGTATACCAAGAGACGGGAGATGCGATTACAGTTCGAACTCGGTTTTATGGATACTGATTCCCGTAGCGCGGATATCTTCAAAAAACCGGTTTTTGTCAATAACCAGTTCGGGAGGCTTGGCCCCACCGGTTGCAGGCAGCAAATTCCCGGAAAGTTGTCTTGCTATCAAAAGTGCAGGAATTGCCGTACAGGCCATTTGGGCACTCATATTATTCTCATGGTCATAGCTGTGTACAATTTCGTATTCAAGCTGTACATGGCGGCTCTCTTTAACACCCTCTAAAATCACCTTGGCGAGTACCACGTCCTCCACATTCTGAGGAAGATACTTCTGCAATTGGCGCACCAGCAGTTCCCGGTATGTCAGGTTGGTTCGCACATCAATGATCTGATTGGAGGCCAGGCCCAGGTTAAAAACGGTCTTCATGATATCCCGGTGTCCGGGATAGCGGAGTGTCTTGAAATTCAGTTCGTTCACGCGTCCGTCGAGGTGTCTGACGAGTGATGATGACTGTCCGCTGGTATAGAAGGCCTCCATCTCGCCGATTTCAGGTCTTGTTGAGAAAGTCATTCTTTCGTAACCCTCAAGTGATTCAGTATAAACGGCGTTACCGTTTTCTATCACATACGAAGGATTCAGGTATTCGCAGAGCAGGCCCTGTACCGAAAAGCTCTTGTAGTAATTGAGCGGGGGTTCGGGATGTACGGGTAAACCTGCTGCCCTGATATGAATTTTTCTGACGGTCTCGAACTGCTCAAAGGCTTTTAGTACAAGGATATTGAGCAGGCCTGGTGCAAGGCCGGCATTGGGTATAAGCCAAATCCCCTCGGTTGATGCCTGATCGTGAAGATCCATCTGTTTTTCCAGAATTTTATCGTCGGCTCCGAAATCGATATAGTGGATACGCGCCTCCAGGGCAAGCTGGGCCAGTTCGAAATTGTTTTTATGCGGCAAAGCAGAAACCAGGCAATCGAATCCCTTTATCAGACTTTTTACTGCAGCACGGTTTTCCATGCCCAGGCGGTGTGTTCTCAGTTTGGTGCAGTCAGAAAGACCTGCACTTGTAGCATTCAGTATACTGCCGTTTCTGTCGATCAGGATCACGGAACTGGTACTGTCATCGTTGCAAAAAAGTTTGGTAAGTGCCGTTCCCACGGCACCGGCGCCGATAATAGCTATTTTCATCTACGAGTTACCTCGATATTCCTTCAATTAATGGTTTACTGATTCGATAATAAAATGAACCTGTATTAGTTGTATATTATGTGACGGTTAAAATACAGCTAATTTAAGTGATGATACAGTCACTTTTGCTTGTTTTACAGAACCTTGTTCTTTGATTCGTTGTATAATTAGCACTTGGGGATGTACTTGGTTTCGACGGGCTGAGTACTATCACAGGTTGCATGCCGAGTTTACCCCTTATGTACTCGTAAAAAACCTTTGGGATACTTAATTGTAAAAGGCAACTCTTACGATTACCGAATGGCTGCCTAACAGCCGTTCCGTTCTGCCTGCTGCCCGCCCGGCGGCGGCTTTCAGAGCGACGCTAATGTCGGGCTGGCGACAACTATCGGCTGTGTAGTTGGCGCGAGAAATTAGCAGCCTGGCTTCAGGGCGCTGTGCTGTCCGGCTACCCCTGAAGTGAGATTCAACCCGACAGATAAGCATGTAGACGCTTGCTGGTATACCTTCCCGGACCCGGGTTCGACTCCCGGCATCTCCACCATTGTAAAAAGCCTTTACAGTTAATCAGCTGTAGAGGCTTTTTTTATGGTGCGCCCGGCAGGGCGCATTCACTTGGGAGTGCAAGTCTCCTATGCACCC
>JBLRWO010000006.1:0-127112 GCA_047921215.1 Cyclonatronaceae bacterium
TTGGCAGTTTAGACTATCTGCCTGACTTTGAGCGTTTTCTGGAATCCATGAGTGCGAGATTATCACGTCCGTTTAACCGGTTAAACTGGGGTGTCATTAAACTCGAAGAGAACGTTGACTTAAGGATGGCGATAGACTTACTTAAGGAAAATCCATTTGTGGAGTTTGCAGAGCCGCTTGTGGTTGCTTTCGCGGGTAGTCTGCCCAATGATCCGGATATACATAAGCAATGGTATATCAGAAATACCGGACAATCGCCAACTAACGGAACACCGGGAGCGAGTGCACACTTTGACAACGCATGGATGTTAACAACCGGAAGTTCAAATGTAGCTGTTGAAATACGAGTCGAATTATCCCAAGATTGACCTGCCGCCAGGCTCCGGGTCAACCTGTCCGGCTTGCCTGGTAATCCGGCCGGATTACCACCATGAGCGGGAATCAGGTATATACCTCATTCCCGTTCATACTGAAAAACCTCCGTAACCGGCACGTCGAACACCCCTGCGATCCTGAACGCCAGCTCGAGCGAGGGCGAGTACTTCGCCGCCTCGATGGCGTTGATGGTCTGCCGCGTTACCCCGACCCGGTCGGCCAGTTCATGCTGGGTCATTTCCCCGTGCTGGAAGCGCAACACCCGGATCCGGTTCGTAATCTGATAGTGTGTCATGTCAGGCCGTTTTCCGGTACTGGAATATCATGATAATGCGCTTGATGGATGTGCCGAGAAACAGCGTCAGGAAAAGTACGTGGAGGATCACGACCGGGCTGGCCGATTGAGCGAACCGGGGGTTTACGTCGGCCATATGGAGTACCAGGAATATATGCACAAGCAGCACCGCCAGCACGATGCAGATGAAGTAATAGGCATAACGTATACCGAGTGCCTCGATTAAAATGTCCCTCTCATCTTTGTCGATACGGTTCCGCTTTTCGGTCAGGCCGATGACCAGCTCAATGGCCAGGGCAATCCAGAACACATTCACGAACAATTTGACGAACGTCGCCTGATAATCCGCCAAAAAACCGGGCCAGCCGAAATTGATGAGCACATAGAAGAACACGACGGTGGAGGAGGTGGCCATTGAGGTCCAGGACAGGATTTCCTGTTTTGACATGGAGTGTCCTTTAGGTTGAGGTTAAGATTAAGGTTAAGATCGGGTGGTCAGGTCCGGATTAGTGATAGCACGGATTCCGGTGAATGAGCAGTGATACGTGAGTGTAAAGAATAGGTTACATGATGTCAAATATTTTTTACAATAAGGATGTTACATGGCCATTACGCAACGAAGTGTAGATAAAAGAGTGAGGTGCCATGCGGGAGCACGTAATGTAGTGCGAGAGTGGAAAAGGCTCAAAACCCGATGTCCAGGAGAGGTAAAAACCAAAACAGGCACGTCGGGATGTTTACAACAGTTTGGTTTTTTAAAACCAGATACTAACCCATAGGTATTTTTTACGGAAATATATCGTAAATGTCCTTCCGGTGGGCCACCCTTGCCATTTCGACGGTTTCGCCGTGGATATAAAGCCCGACCCGATAGTTCCCGACGCGAAGCCTGAATGCACCTTTCTCTCCTGTCAGACGTTTAAGTCCTGAAATTTTTTTTTGTGATGGAGCTTTCTCAACTTTAATAATAGCATTTTTTATGGATTCACGAGCCTTCTTGTCTTTTAACTTGTCCAGATCCTTGGAGAATTTTTCAAGAAAAACAACTTTCATTCCCCGTTCAGTTTATCCATCACAGTTTTTCTGGACACTGTTTTGGTGCGGTCAGCCTGTTTCATTAAAAAAGTAAGCCCTAAATCTTCGATTTCTTCTCCAGATAGGCTTTTTGATTCAAGCCCCATTTTTTTGACAAGTTCTTGAATGAGTTTCAGATCGCTTCGGTTTTCGCTTTTAATGATGAGAGCATCCATTGTTAATACTCCTTTTTAATAGGTTAAATTAAAATACAACGCACTCTTTCTACATACAATTATAGAATCCAAATGGGCTAGTTCAGGGTATTCTTCAAAATTCGTTATGCCGCACCACCCACGCAAGCTTGCAATATCCCATAGCTCTGCACAAATTGGTTGACACCGGTAATCGCTCCTGACCTGAATACCCCTATGACCCGTAACACCCCCTCAGAAAATCAAAAAAAAACGACAGCACTGGAGCCCGACAGCTCTCGTGTTACGAATCCGGGCAGTTCAGGACATGTAAATCCGCACAACACCGGAGCTACGCTCTCCCTCCTCCAGCCCATCTGTTTCCCCGATCTCTACTACATTTCGGCCCTGCTCCGTTCCGACCGCCTCATTCTTCAGGATACCGACCCCTTCTCCCGCAAGGGGCACGTCCACCGCGGGCTCATCCGCACCCCGGCCGGCACGCAGTGGATCAATGTGCCGGTTCCGGGCGAGGACCGCGGCAAGCCTATCGGGGAGGTCCGCCTGGCCGCATCCCGCACCTGGCATACCAAGCTGATGGAGACACTGGCCTACAACTACCGGAACAGCCTCTACTTCGATCACTATGAACCGGAAATCCGGGCCGATTTCGCAACCGCCCTCGAAACGGAATACCTTGCCGGCTTCATCCGCCCCCTTAACCGCAGGCTGTTTGGTTACCTTGGCGTGGAGCACCGGGCCGATTGGGCCTCTGAGGTGAAAGAGTATACCCCCGATCCCGACGAGCTGGCGGAACGGCTGGGTGCTTCACGCCTCTGGCAGGAGCAGGATGCCCGGCATTATCAGCGCCAGGCCCTTCGAAGGGAAACGATGCCCTTCACACATCCCGTTTACCGGCAGCACTTCGGGGGTTTTGAGCCGGGATGCTGCCTGTACGACCTGCTGTTTGAGTTCGGACCGGAGTGCTGGCGGGTGATCGACCTGCTGAATGTCGGTTTGGGGAAATCCGGGATCCGGGGTGAAAAATCCCCCTAAAAAACATTCCTTCCTGCAAACGCCTTGCTCAGCGTCGCATCATCGATATACTCCAGTTCCGAGCCCATCGGGATGCCGTGCGCGATGCGAGTTACCTTAATCCCGAACGGTTTCACCAGCTTGTTGATGTAGAAGGAGGTGGCTTCGCCTTCGGCATCGGGGTTGAGGGCCAGGATGATCTCGGTAACCTCTTCGTGTTCACCGGCTACCCGCGCGATCAGCTCTTTCACACGGATTTCGTTGGGACCTATACTGTCGAGGGGCGAAATGACGCCGCCAAGCACGTGGTAGCGCCCCTTGAATTCGTTGGTTTTCTCTATCACATACACATCCCGCGGCTCCTCGACCACGCAGATGGTGCCGTTGCTGCGCTTGTCGGATGAACAGATAGGGCAGGGATCGGTATCTGTCACGTTGTAGCAGACGGTGCAGTACGTGATCTTCTGTTTCAGATTGGTGATGGCCTGTGCCAGCTGCAGTACATCCTCATCACTCTGCTTGAGGAGGTGCATGGCCAGGCGCTGGGCGGTTTTCCGGCCCATGCCCGGCAGTTTGGCCAGGTGCTCGATGGCCTGTTCAAGGGTTTCGGATGTAAGGACCATGCGGGTCAGAGACCGAATTTGCTCATGTCCATGCCGGGGATACCGCCGCCGGGCAGGAATCCGCGGGTCACTTCGGCCATCTTCTCTTTCGATACACTTTCGGCTTCGGCCAGGGCCTTGTTCACGCCGGCTATGATCAGGTCTTCGAGCATCTCCTTGTCGTCATCTTTAAGGATATCCTGGTCGATTTTGATGGAAATAATCTCGCGGTTACCGTTGGCAATCACTTTTACCATGCCGCCGCCGGCTTCAGCAGAAACCTCCAGCTTGCCGAGTGAATCTTTGACTTCCTGCATTTTTTGCTGGAACTCGTTCATCTTGCCGAATAGATCAGCCATGTTTTGCATAAATGCCTCTGTTTTTTTCGGGATTAATACTTGATTAAAATGGGTTTGTGTTGCTTGCGCCGTTCATATGCTTTGGATCTCTCTTCTTAGCAGAACGCTGAACTTCCAGCATTAAATATGCGCGGTGCATTACATGTTACAGTACTTCGGATTGCAAGCACTACAGTTTGTCAGTACTCCAGTTCTGCACCGAACAAATCGACGATGGTTTTAATTCGCGGATCGTTCTGCTGCAGCTGTTTGAATTTCGCGTAGGGATCGGCGGCAACCTTGTCGTCAGCCGTGGTTTGACGCAGCTCACAATGGAACCGCAGTTTCCTGTGGAGAACGTTTTTCAGGCAATCCTGCATCACGATCCGGTTCTCCTGTATCAGGTTCATGGCAAACATATCGGGACAGCGCAGGGTGAGCTCGCCTTTACCGAGATCCACCGGTTCGGAGTTCTGCATGGCAAAAAAGACCGTCGGGGTCGATTTGGTCTTTACAACCTCAAGATACTGATCCCAGATTTTCTTCACGTCGTGCAGAAACAGCTCGGTTTCATCTGTATGAGCGGTTTTCCCCGCAGCTTCAGGGGAAACGTTACTTTCCGGCTGACCGGATTCTGCGCCGGACCCGGCCTTTTTGTCCGATTCCGAATTGGTTTGCTCACCGGTATTTTCGCGAATATCGCTCATCGCTTTTGCTGCAAGGGCCAGGTTACCGCTAACGGCGATGCCGGTTTCATCATCGTCATGGTCGCCCTGGCCATGGCGTGCCGTTATGGTGACCTCATCCCGCGGTACGGCGCTCAGGCGGTTCCGTGTACGGTTAATGGAGGGTGCACCGAAAAGATTGTGCTCATCACCGCCCGACGCGGGTCCGGAGGCGGGTGCAGTAGCGGGTCCGGCAGCAGATGCAGGAGCAGGTGATGGCGTTTGCGCTGGAGATGTTTTTCCGGAATCCGGCCGGGACGAACTTTCCTTCACGTGTTTACTATCGGGTGATCCCGGGACCGACTTCTGGTCTGCAGTTTTTGTGTCTGTTTCGGATTTGCTGCCAGGGCCACTTTCACTATCGCTACGGTCGTCACGGCCACTTCCACTATTGGATTTAGCCTGGATATTGGGCATAGATGAAGCACCGGATTGCCCTTTAGAGCCGGTCTTTGCGGATACCTCATATGGTTGAATCCGGGAGTTAACGGCAGATGTATTTCCACCGGCAGCCTCGGGGGATTCACCGGAATCGCCGGATTTTGCAGGTATGGCAGCACCATTTCCCTCAAGCGCGCCCTGAAGGGTGCGGATCTCCTGAATCAGTTCGGCGAGGCCGGCCGTACGTTCCATGCGGATCAGCTTCAGTACGGTTACCTCAAGCTGGATGCGGGGCTGGTGCGCCTCGCGGATCTTGTACTGGGCCTCGTTGGTGATGTGCAGAAGCCTCATGAGATCATCTTCGCTGAAGGAGGAGGAGACCTCGCGGTAACGGGCTTTCATCTCTGCCGACGCTTCAATCAGGCTCAGGTTGTCGGCCTCGCGGGCAAAGTAGAGGTTGCGGAAGTGCTCGGTGAGCCCGATCAGGAACTCCTGGATGTCGTGCCCGTCGAGCAGTACACGGTCGATGAGCCGCATCCCGGTTACGGAATCGTGCGCAACTATGGCACCGGTAAGTTCAAACAGGATATCGCTGCCCACCACATTGAGGGCCTTGAGCACATCCTCATGGCGGATGTCGGTGCCGCAGAACGCGATCACCTGGTCGAGGATGCCGAGCGCATCGCGCAGGGCACCGTCGGCTTTCCGCGCCACCACATGGAGAGACTCCTCGTCGATGCTGATCTGCTCGGCTGCGGCGATGTTTTTGAGCCGTTCCACAATCTCGTCGACCTTGATGCGCCGGAAATCAAACCGCTGGCACCGGCTCAGGATGGTGGGCAGTACCTTGTGGGGCTCGGTGGTTGCAAAAATAAAAATGGCGTGTGCCGGCGGCTCTTCCAGCGTTTTGAGCAGGGCGTTGAAAGCGGCCTTGCTCAGCATGTGCACCTCATCGATGATGTACACCTTGTAGCGTCCGTTCTGTGGAGGGATGCGGACCCGCTCGCGCAGCGCCCGCACATCGTCGACACCGTTGTTCGAGGCTGCGTCGATTTCCACGATGTTCAGCGTATTGCTCAGCGCCTCTCCGTCCACATCGGCATCCACCTTGTTGATGGTACGCGCGAGCACGCGTGCCATGGTGGTTTTACCCACGCCGCGGGGACCGCAGAACAGATAGGCATGGGCCAGCCGGTTTTGCTCAATGGCATTCTTCAGCGTGCTGCTTACATGCTCCTGCGAGACGATATCCTCGAAATTGATGGGTCGGTATTTACGCGTAAGTGCCCGGTACTGTTCTGACATTCAGTGCTCTTTTTTGACGGCTGTTTCCGGCTTCGATTGAACTGTAAAGGTAATAAAAAAGAAGGGCATTTGCCGGAGATTTATTCGCCTCTCCCGCCGTCATGCCGAGCGCAGCCCCGGCGGGCCGGGGCGTAGTCGAAGCATGCGTGCAGTGTCTCAACACTGCACGTGGCACCCCCAATAAAAAAACAATCACCTCACCTCTTATGAATATAAAAAAGTAAAAGCGGAGACTCCGTAATATTACTCAAACTGAACAATCCAAAAAACACTCCGCCCACGTTCCACCCCTAAAAACGTTGGAAAACCTCCGCGCCCTTCAACATCGCTCCGCAGCACTCAGCCCATACTATCGGCAATATCACCCCAATCACTTCCCCATTCCCTATTCCTTATTCCATTGTTCTTCTGTTCAACTGTTCAACTGTTCAAAATAGGCCGTATTTTCAAGTGTACCATATTCATGAACCCATTTTTTCTATGACCAACCACGTTCGGGTGCGTTTTGCACCATCGCCCACGGGCATGCTCCACATCGGCGGACTCCGCACCGCGCTGTTTAACTACCTGTTTGCCAAACATCACAAAGGCTCGTTTGTGCTACGCATCGAGGATACCGATCAGGCCCGGTATGTGCCCGATGCAGAGACCGATATCACCACATCCCTGATATGGGCCGGCCTGAACGTTGATGAAGGCCCGGAAACGGGCGGCAAATTTGGTCCCTACCGGCAGAGCGAGCGGTCGGAACTCTATGCGAAATACGCCGCCAAACTGGTGGAAGACGGCCACGCCTACTACGCCTTCGATACCGCGGAGGAGATCGACGACATGCGCCAACGGCTGCAAAACCCCGATAACCCCACGCCGAAATACGACAGCGTTACCCGGATGGAGATGAAAAACAGCCTTACCCTGCCCGCCGTTGAGGTGAAAAAGAGGCTGGAATCGGGTGACCCCCATATCATCCGCCTGAAGGTGCCGGAAGACGAAACCATCCGCTTTGACGACCTCATCCGCGGCGATGTATCTTTTGAAAGCCGGGGCCTTGACGACCAGGTGCTCCTGAAATCGGACGGCCTGCCCACCTACCACCTGGCCAATGTGGTGGATGACCACCTGATGGAAATCTCCCATGTGATCCGCGGTGAGGAGTGGCTGAGCAGCGCTCCCAAGCACATCCTTTTGTACCGGTACCTGGGATGGGAACCGCCGGCAATGGCCCACCTGCCGCTCATCATGTCGCCTAAGGGCGGCAAATTGTCAAAACGGAACGCGATGGAACTGGGCATCCCCATCAATGTGTGCGACTATATTGCGGGAGGGTACGAACCGGCTGCCCTCATCAATTTTCTGGCCTACCTGGGATGGAGTACCGGCGACGACCGTGAAATTCTGACCATGGGCGAGTTGACCAACGAATTCTCCCTCGACCGGGTGAGCAAAGGCGGGGCCATTTTCGACCTTAAAAAGCTTCAGTGGTACAATGAACACTACCTGAGGGCCCGTCCCGTTCAGGATCTGGTGCCCGAAGTGAAGGCCATCGCAGAGGAGGCCGGCTATACGGGATTCAGCGACGATTATCTGACTTCGGTCATCCGGCTTATGATAGAGCGGGCCGTCCGTCTGCCGGATGTGGTCGCGCAGGGACATTTTTTCTTCAGTGCGCCACAAAGCTATGACGAACAGGCCATGATAAAAGCCTGGAAGGAAAATACCGGCGAACTGGTTACTGAATTCAGGGATGCGGTAAGCGCTCTTTCGGGCGATGGGTACAGCGGAGTTGAAATCAAGGCACAATTGTCATCCGTAATCGAAAAACACGGTGTTGGATTCGGCAAACTGATGCTCCCTGTCCGCCTGGCTGTAACCGGAGAGGGGTCAGGTCCCGACCTGTTCGAAACCATGGTACTGCTGGGCAAGGAAGAAGTAATCAGCCGGATCGACAGAGCCATGGGCCAAACCGGACTTCAGGAACATTGAACTATCAGGAACCGAATTCACCCCATTCGACTGCAGACTGTTCAGCAGTTCGCCGTGAGTGAAGGGCACGGGAAACCCTGCCCTAAATATTCGACAGTGTGAACCGGATAGAAATGGAAAACAACCTTGCCCTGCCCGAATGTGAGTGTCATCGCAAGAGAATGCAGCTACACAGAATTCAGAGACGATTATATGGTGGGGGGTAAATGGGTCAGCGACCAGACGTTGTGAATGATCCGGCCGGATGATCTTCATCCAGTTTAAACTCAAGTTCATCCCATTCGCAGCCAATAAGGCAGGTTAAGGTGATACCATACCCATCCCGTTTAATGTCGATCAGAAAGGAACCGGACGTCTGATCGACATCATCAATTGTTTCTGGCGGCGTGACCATGCCAAAAAAGTTTAACTGCTGGCTGCAGGCGCCGTTAGTACAACTGAAATGCAGGTTTAACCAGGCACAACCTTCAACACATTGCATTAAGATACCTTCTTCAGTGAGTTCAAAGCCGATCCTGAAGCCATCCTGCATTTCTGTAACATATTTCTTATCTGAAGGTGTCTGACCGATAAAAGCAATCAAAACCATTGCGATCGGCAATACTAAAAACAGACTTGATGACAGATGATTTTTCATGGCTTATTTTGATTTGATTGAGGAGGGCGTGCGAGTTGACTTTTTATAAGTGAGTAGTGGGAAAAATCCTTGTTTTGAATCCAATACAAATTGCTGTTATCGGAATAGATAATTCTATACTGCGGTTTGGAACAGAGAATGGTATTTGAATTATCTGTTCGGTCATATAACAGATAAGCATTTTGATCTGTGGCGAACAATTTAAAAATAAACAGGTCATCCCCGGGAATAACTTCTTCGTATAGTGCGGAATACTCCTCGCGATGTGAATCAATGGCTTTTTTAAAGTATTCCAGAGTTGATTCGGGATTATGACCTGTATTCTGAATAGAGTTTGTATATCTGGAAAGATACCAATCATAGTCGGGATTATAACTGAAATTCACATCGGTTTTTATTTCTGGATTATCTGATTCATGATACGCAAACCTAGTGTTTTCAAAAATATATAATATCCCATTAACCATTACTGGCAGAACATTGCCCAGATTTCCAATTACAGCACCAAAATCAAAACCATTGTCCCGGTACCATATCATATTATTATCTGTATATGTTAAAAGGGTATCCAATGAATGGTCTTTTATATCCAACCTAAGTATCTGCGATTCTATACGCTCCGGTTCAGCCCGTCTGATTGTTTGTATGAAGTATTTTCCATTATTAACGTCCAGCAGATTTCTGCCAAGTGTAAAATCATCACCGATAGAATATTCACTGATAAATACTTGCTGAATAATATCAAAGGAAGCCAGTTTTGCCTGGCCGGGGTCATAGATGTACAACGTATCATCAACAATGACAAATCTTGTTGAACTAAACTCAAACGGTCCGGCTCCTTTATTACCTATTTTATTAAAGGTATTCTCAAATGTATTATAGACAGAAATATAACCCCTGGAATAGTCTGCGATATAAATCATGTCCCTGACAGATTGCACAGCATGTACCCTGCTCAGATCAATCTCTAATGGATTTTCAAGTAAAATTTCAAAATCATCCAGATATATATCACAATGAAAGGTATTGTTATAGCCTTCATCTCTATAGCATGAAGTGATGAGTAATAACAATAATATTAACAGATTAGAAGGACTTTTTTTTATATGACTAAAAGTGATCAAAAAGGTCATATAAATTCGATGTTGTGTTAACCTTCGCCGGGTGCAGTACTGTCAACACACGTGCAACTATCGGGGGCATTACAACAAGCATAGTAAGTTAGAGGCATGCAGGTCACACCGCAGCCACCTTCTGAATTACTGATTGTACAGGACGTTGCTCCAGGACCACCTGATTGGCAAGCAGATACCATAAGATTTCCGGAAAAGCTTAGGTCGATTTCGATACATAAATCGTTCGAAATAAATATGCCGTCTGATCCATCCAATGGAGTTAAGGACATAAGCATAACTGCTAAGAATAAGAGTATTATGAATGTAAAAGCTTTCATGTAAGCTCCTGTTGTTAGTTGTTATTGCCTGCCGTTAGCTGATGTATATATATATACATATAAAGTTATAAGCAATTATTTTTATATGTTTTATGCCTTATGTGAATGTTAGTTGAATAATTATACGAGGGCCATATATTTAGGAGACACAATTATTTTGAATAATATTGCCAAATATGTGTATTAATAATGCCATATGGCATATATATAATAATTAATAATTCCGCACCATGGCTACACCCTATAAATACGGTTATGGCGAAGATCCCGATAGCGGCTCCGAATTTGTAGTACGTGAGCCCTACGCCGTCTGGGATCTCTCCACAGCAACCCGGCAGAAAAACTCCCGTCCGGCTGGGACAAGCTGCCCTACACAAAAGCGGGTCAGATGGCGGGTGACGAGTGGCTGGCATCCGGCAGGACGGTCGTAATGGCCGTGCCGAGTGTAGTGGTGCCTCGGGAGTGGAATTACATGATCAATCTCCTTCACCCCGATTTCAGGAACATCCACAGGTGTGGTCCGGAATTCACCCCGTTCGACAGGCGGCTGATCAGGGAATAACGGAGTGAGGCTGGAAGCGGTTTTCCATTGATTTTAGGCGTTTAAATTTATAACATCATTATTAGAAAAATTATTTAAAAACATTGACGTATTAGTTCAGATCTGATCAATTAGACAACCTATTATGAAATTCGTAAAAGCAGATGAAGCCGTATCCGTCATCAGGTCGGACGACCGCGTATTCATTCACAGCGTTGCCGCAGCGCCCTCCATCCTGATTGAGGCCATGACGGCCCGTGCCCCCGAGCTGCGGAATGTCGAGGTTATCCATCTCCATACCGAGGGCAACGCGCCGTATGCGGATGTGCAGTACAAGGAGAATTTTTTCCACAACGCCCTGTTTGTGGGCGGCAACGTGAGAAAAGCGGTGAACGAGGGGCGTGGCGACTACATCCCCATTTTCCTGAGCGAGACCCCCATATTGTTCAGGAGGGGCATACTGCCGCTGGATGTGGCCCTTATCACAGTATCGCCGCCCGACAAGCACGGTTTCTGCTCGCTGGGCACATCCATTGATGTGAGCCGGGCTGCTGTTCAAACCGCGAAGATTGTTATTGCGATGGTGAACCCGCACATGCCGAGAACACACGGCGACGGGCTCATACATATTAAGAACATCCATTATGCTGTTCACGGCTCAGTTCCGCTCATCGAATATTCACCGGGCGTACCCACCGAACTCGAAATGACCATCGGCCGTTATGCGGCCTCTCTGATCGAGGACGGGGCAACCCTGCAGATGGGCATCGGCTCCATTCCGAACGCGGTGCTGGCCGCCCTTACGAACCACAAAGACCTGGGGATCCACACCGAGATGTTTTCCGATGGCGTTATGGACCTGGTGAACAGCGGAGTCATCAACGGTGAGGCGAAACGGATCCACCCCGGCAAGATTGTGGCCAGCTTTGTAATGGGCACAAAAGCGCTTTACGATTTCATCGACGATAATCCGCAGGTGGCCATGCTGGATGTGGCCTACGTGAACGATTCGGCGGTAATCAGGCGCAACCCGAAGGTGGTGGCCATTAACTCGGCCATCGAGATCGACATCACCGGCCAGGTGTGCGCCGACTCCATAGGCACATACCATTACAGCGGTGTGGGCGGGCAGATGGACTTCATCCGCGGTGCATCACTCTCCGAAGGCGGTAAGCCGATCATCGCGCTGCCATCTGTCACCAACAAGGGCGTATCGCGGATTACACCATTCCTGAAGCAGGGAGCCGGAGTGGTCACAACCCGGGCGCACATGCACTACGTAATTACCGAATTCGGAATTGCCGACCTGTTCGGCAAAAACCTGCGCCAGAGAGCCAGAATGCTGATCGACATCGCCCACCCCGACCACCGCGAAGCCCTTGAAAAAGAAGCCTACAGCCGGTTTAAATCTCTCTGACCGTCATATTGAGCATGGCCTGAGCACAAGCCGGCGCGAAGCGGCGGGTGGAGTTGAAGGGCGCAATGCAGTGCAGTGCAGTGCACTGCTCATTTGGATTAGTGTATTATCGGCATTTTCGGATTCGGCTCAGTTGCACTGAGCCACTTGCTTCGACTTCGCTACACTCTGCATGACGTGAGAGCCACTTGCTTCGACTTCGTCCTCATCGCTGCGCTCCTCGGCCTGCGATCTGCATGACGTGGGAAAGCGCATCAGTAATCCAGCTTCCAGAGCACATCCACACCGGTACGGAAGTCGTCGCTGCCCGTAATGATAAGCTCGAGATTGGTGCGGAGCAGGTATTCGATGATGAACTGACTGTTGGCACTGCCCCCAAGATCATGCAAAATGGCGAGGAACAGGCGGTCTGTCATATACTTGCCGGCTTTAACGGTCATGCCGCTGCTGCCACCATGCCGTGTGTTGTCGATTTCGATTACGTCGATGCCCAGACGGTCGGCGGCAAGAGTTTCAACACGGTCCAGCAGAATATCCATGGCGATACCGGTGGCGCTGGTACCTTCGCCGGATCCGTCGGCCACGGTCCGCTTCCAGCCCTGCAGCGCATGGAACGGCCTTCCGAACAGGGTATAACTGATAATGTCCTGCAACTCCATTACCGGTTCGGATGAGTAGGAGAATTCCGGATCCTCTACCGTGCCGCCGATCTCATACCAGATCTTGATCTCCTCGGGTTTCCGGAGTTGATAGACAGTGCGGATATTCAGTTCGGGATTATCGGCCGGACCTGAAAAACGGATATCGCCCCGCTCCAGGTCGAACCGCTTGCCGAGCTGCTGGGCAAAACCCTGCGAGGTGCCCATGGTGCCGAACAGCTGGATATCTTCACCCGGGTATTTTACCACATCCAGGTTACCCTGAAGTTCCAGTGCCATTTCGGGGCGGCTTCTGTTGCGCACCCAGAACCTCCGGTCCATTTCAAGGGTATATTCTATGGTCGTGGCATCAAAAATATCGGCAAACAGATCCGTTTCTTCTTCCTCGTCCTCAAGCACAACATCCTCCAGAGTGCGTTCGCCGAAATTGTCGAGGTAGATATGGCCCCGCTCGATTTTCAGCTCACCCGAAAGTTTGGGACTTCGCACATCGCCGGTCAGACGGGTGTTCGTGGTAATCAGCGCATTGAGGTCGCGGGTATTGTACACGCGGAAGTTTCTGGCGTTGGCACGCAGCTCCATCTCCCCGGGCTCCAGACCGTTGAAAGCGATGGTACCGGACAGGGCGAAGTTTCCCGCGCTTTCCGCCGACATCCGGTCTATGGTGAGCATACCGTCCCGGAACGACATTTCTGTCCGGATGTTGGTCAGGGCCACATTGTTTTCTATCAGTACCACAGCTCCGTTGTTCAACCTTATATCAGCCGATATTACCGGCTCGCTGATAGTGCCCCTGATGTCGATTTCGGAATTTAACCGCCCGCGCAGGTTTCTGAGCGATGCCGGATTCAGAAATTCGTTGAATGCTGCGATGTTGAACTCGTCGGTATTCATGCGAACGGAAATTTTATCGTCCGCGCCGGGATCAACCAGGCTGACCTGATTAAGGTCGAGCATGAAGGGAATGGTTCCGTCTATTTCGGCTGTTCTCTGCCCGAGCGATTTAATAAATCCGTTAAAGCCTAGAAAGCCCTCTTCGTGGTTATACTCCCAGGTGACAAGAGAGCTGTCAATTTCAACGTTCGATATCCTGGAGTCATACAGATAGACACTACCATCCAGCACGGGCAACCCGGCCCGGCCGCTGAGTTCGGAACGGGCCCCGATGGTACCTGATAGCTCTTCGAGATCGTAAAATGAGAGAAAACCGGAGAATCGCGACAGCGGGGTGTCGTTGAATCGAAATGATCCCGATACCGGCTCGTCGAAAAAAGCATCTTTAAAAGTCATCGGGTCGCTGGTAATGAACGGAGTACTGATGCGGGCTGTAACAAGCTCACCCGTGGCATCGGTGATTCTGAGACCGGCATCCAGTCGCTCTTCGTCAATATCCACGTTTACTGAGATGCTGTCGAGACCGAGCCTGTTGTATTCAAAATTACTGACAAGAGCGTCTATGTGCACGAAAAGCCCGTTTTCACTCACATCCAGATGCAGATTACCATCGTAGATGCCGGCAAAAAGCTGCTGGCCAAGTATACTGCTCTGCAGATAACCCAGGTTCACATCGCGGCCCCTGAATGTGCCCCTGAACTCACTGGCGCCATATTGCTCAAAAAACAACAACAGTGATGCGCCGTCTGCCGACTCCAGTCGGAGGCTGTCAAGCCTGGCACGTTCATTCACATAAGAGAACCGGAAGGGTTGCTGCAGGTCAAGGCTGCGGTCTGGGTCACTCAGTGTGAGGGTGCTGATATCCACTAGGGCGGAAACGGCGGAGGCACGGTAATCGCCCGATGTTTTGAGGCTGCTGCGGGTATCGGCAAGAAGCTCCAGGCTGATGGTTCCAACTACAGTATCCCCAACAAGAGATCCGTCCGTCTGCAGAGTAAAATTTTGCAGTGAGGTTTCACCGACCGCTGGCTCATTGATCTCAAGGTTGAGTGAATAGGAAGTGGAATCGCCGATAACGGCAATGATGCTGCCCGTTAAGGCGTTTGCAGTGAGCGTATCGAAACGGACATCTCTCAGGTCCAGGTCTGCATTGATCTGAGGCAGGTTATCGGTGTAATGGTAGCTGCCGGTAATCCCTCCCCTTGCCAGAATAACATCGGCGTCAATGAAGTTTGAGAGCAGACCTGTATCTCTGAGCTGCAGATCGAATTCAATGAGGTTCTGCGGATGTACGAAGTCGCTGATGTGCTGCCTCGCAAACAGGTAGCCCTCGGCAAGGTCGG
Source organism: Cyclonatronaceae bacterium (assembly GCA_047921215.1). Classification (GTDB taxonomy): domain Bacteria; phylum Bacteroidota; class Rhodothermia; order Balneolales; family Cyclonatronaceae; genus RECM01. Next base: position 15,192 of record JBLRWO010000006.1, read on the forward strand.
TATCGAGTTCAGCCCTGTCGATATGTATAAACCCGGCTTTGACCGAAACCGGTGCCTCAAGGGTTTCAATGCGGATGCTTTTTATAATGGACGTCTCAAATGCAAGTGACGCATCCAGCGAAAGCGTCTCCGGATCAATACCCCTGCCCGATCCGGTAAGTCGCAGGTTCAGGTCGGATGGGAAATCATCCAAACCGGGGAGCCGCGACAGATCAAGTTTTTGTACGGTCAAAACAAGTTCATATTCCGGATTTTCAAAACTCCACCCGTATTCACCGTTCAGCGAAACGGTTCCGCCGGCTATATCCAGACCCATCCGTGAAGCTGCAATGCTTCGGTCGATGGTCCCGTCGAGGGTGAACGACCGGATTTCATACCCGGAGATGGTCGCTTCCGGCAGCCTGATTTCGTAATTCCAGGGCACATCCGAAGGTGCAAAGCCGGTGCCCTTAAGCGATATGGTGCCCGAGAGATCACCCGTCAAACTGTCATCACCGGCCCAGTAGCCCGGATCGATTGACTCAAATGCAATGTCCATATTCCAGGCAGGGGATTCACCGAAAATTCCAGCGAGGCTCACTTCCGATGTTATACTCTGCCGGTCTGTACGTATACCGGCGGTTGCACTGAGGAATCCGCCATCCAGGCTGCCCCTGATCCCGGTTTCGTCAATGGTCCACGGGTTTATCTTGACGCCCGTAATTTCAGTACTGAATTCCAGTGATGCCTCTTCGTAAGCGGCGAACGGAAGATTTCCGTTTACAGTGAGATGCAGCCGTTCTATGTAGGGTAGATCAGGCACCCCGGTAAGCTGAGGGCCGTCGAACGATTCGATGAGCAATTCGGCGCCGGTCAGGTTCTGATGTTCTGTCAGTGCAAGATCGGCATGCAGTGCAAGATGGCCCAGGCCGGTTGCCGTTGCAGTCAGCCCGACACGCAGCTGTTCCAGATTCCCGCTCACGTGCAGGCCAAACCGGATGTCCTCGGCGATGGGGGCTTCCTTGGCGAAAGCTCTGATATCCCGCCACGATACCGGTAGTGATTTTATATCCACTGTGATGTCATCGCCGTCGGTGGTCGTCGATCCGGTTCCCTCAATAACGGTACGGCCGGTTGCAATCACCAGTTTATCGAGTGTGAGGGTGTTTTCATCCGCCGAAAATCCGGTTTCGAACCGTATGGGCTCCTCAAGGCGGCTCTCGTGTACCTGCATCGACAGATGGCTAAGCTGAGCATCGTAACGGTCGCCATCGTACATACCGTTTAACCGGAGATGGATTTCATTGACGCGCAGGGTAGTATCGGGAAACAGGCGGGCACTCTCTGCCAAGACGAGGCCGTTTATCAATTCGATGAGGTCAAATTCCAGCTTGACCGGGAGCTTCTCACTAGTGGGGTCTTCATCCGGTTCGCCGGGTGGCAGCAACCGTTCAACATTCCAGGTGCTGTCGGCGTATTCCCTGAGGCTGATCACCGGATTCACGATCCGGAGCTCATCGATCTTAACGGTTTTCCTGAAGAGCGCCCCAAGGGAGTACCGGATCTGAAGGGTATCGGCAACGAGGATGTTGGTGGCTGCGCCGCCGGCTACGTCCGCAACGGATTCGCCCTGAAGGCGGATACCGGTCATCAGCAGATGGTTCCACAGGTCACCCTCAACAGCCCCGATGCTGAGGCTGCCCTGAAGCTGCGTACTGGCAGCAGATTCGATCTGGTTCTTCACAAAACCGAGAACGGGGCCCGACCTCAGCGAAAGGCGCAACAGAAGCACCAGCACCAGCAGTACCGCAAGGGTTACCCATGGCCAGATGCGGCGTTTTTTCTGCTCATTACTATGTTTTGCAGATGGTTCCATCAGAAAGCCTGCCCTATGCTGAAGTGTATGCCCCAGCGGGCAATCCGCCCGCCGTGCTTAACACCATTGAATATCTGCAAATCCTCATCGTCCGGATTCAGCTTGTAGCCAATGTCGAGCCGTATCGGGCCAATGGGCGACCGGTACCTAAGCCCGCCCCCGGCCCCGAATTTCAGGTCCTGAATACGTGTATCATCATAGTCGCTCCACACCTGGCCACCATCCAGAAAAACAACCATACCGAACCCGCCCATCAGAAAATCGAGCCCCTGGCGTATTTCGGCATTGAATGTAAGCCTGGAGCTGCCACCGGTGGGAAGATAGGCTTCAAAATCACCGGCAGAATTAAAAACGGCCCTTTTGGGTCCTACCTGGTTACGGCCGTATCCCCTTACCGAGTTTGATCCCCCCGTATAGAGCAGGATGTTGGCCGGAAGCTCGTCAATGTTTCTTGCAAACAGGATGCCCGAATCGATTCGCAGTGCGAGCTGGGTGCGCCTTGAAAAGTCGATGAAGCGGCGCACATCAAGGGAAAGTTTTTCAAACTGAAGAGATCCGGTACCGAAAAACCCGGAAATTTCGACATTGGGACGGATCGCCCAGCCCTGGCCCTGATCGATGAACGACTGGCTGTAAAAACCGCTCAGCTGCAATGAGGATACATCGAATCGTGCGAGGCTGTCGGGCAAGGAAGCATCGGCATTCCGGGTAAACTCCTCGTTGCGCGAATATTCATAACCGATGGTTCCCAACAGGTTCTGCCGGTACTGATAGATAAAACTGTTGTTTACCCCTCCCTTTAATAGCAGGAAGCTGGTCTCGTTCAGCCTCTGGGCAAATGGAGATACGGAAAAACTGCCGTATGTATTCAGTACATAGGGGAACAGATATTCAATATTGGCCCGCTGCTCAATAACGGACCCTCGCAGTGTAACGCTGAACCGGTGAGCCGTGGAAAAAGGATTACGGTGGGTCCATGATGCAAGTCCCCGAACGATCTCTTCCGAGCCAATGCCCCCCCTGAGTTCAATGCTGCGAAGCGGATACTCCCTGACCCTCACAAGCAGGTGTACCGTCGAATCGCGGGGTTGTTCGGGCAGCCCGAGTGTGGCAAACCTGAACAGGTGGTGCCCGAAGACTTCGCGCCGGGCATTTATCAGCTTGCGCTGTGAAAATTCATCACCGGGCCTGATATCCGACTCCCGCAAGACATAGGCTTCAGTTACAGTTTCGGCACCTTCCACCTCAAAGGTGTTGAAGTAGGATTTCGGGCCGGGATCAAGCACCACATTGAGAACGGCTGTTCTGGCAAGGGTATCGACATCTCCCTGCATCGAAATATTCGGGAATGCATATCCCAGATTCCTGAACGAATCCAGAAAGTGATTCTCCACATCGGGGAAACGGATCAGCTCGTAACGGTTCCCCACACTGAGAGGGTTCCGCCTGAGGGCACGGATATAACTCCTTTCACCGGTAATATCGCTGATGGTAGTGCTGTCGGCCTCAATCCGTATGTTGATGCTGTCGATGCGTATGGGTTCGTTCTCGGTTATGAGAAAGGTTACATGGCGGAAGTGATCTTTCCTGCCCGGGCCGACATCATACTGAACCCGTGCGTTGTAAAAACCCCGCCGGTTATAAAAATTCCGGATACGGATCACATCCCTCCGGACCTCATTTTCAGCGAATTCGAAACCTTCTTTTTTCCAGAAGAGCAGCTTTCTGAAAAAACCGGGCGCTTCGGTTGCGATTATTTCACGGAATACCATGGCCGGGTAGGTTTCATTGCCCTCAAACCGTACTTTCCTGACAGAGGGCCTTGGTGGAATATCATCCTGGTAACTGGCAGTGGCAGCGGATGCATGTTCCGATAATTCGGATAGTCCCGTTGCAAATACCCGCTTACCATGCCCCGGATGAATGATTATAACCGCGAGCAGTGTGTAAAAAAAGCGTCTGTAGAATAATTTTGCAGTCAATGACGAATATTTTTTCTAACGGTACCGAACGAATCGGTATCATTCCGGATTATCAGGGTTTCTAAAATAATAAATTGCAGCGCGTTTTTTATAGTTAAATAATGTTTATACCATTGAAACAGATCGTGTCTGGTAAACGCAGCCAGCTTTTAAATGTTGGAAAGGCAACGTAAAGTTAATGGGGATTTATTCCAGGTACATATTTCCCAGGATGATGGACATGGGCATGTCTGATGGACCTTTTACTGCGTACAGGCAGAAGCTGCTGCAGGATGCAACGGGGAATGTTCTTGAAATCGGGATAGGGACCGGGCTGAACCTGCCATATTACGGCCCGGCTGTAACGAAACTGAGTGGTATTGATCCGAATCCGGGCATGTCGAAGATTCTCCGGAAAAGAACCGGTGCAGATTATCCTTTCGAGATCGAGTGTATTCAGGGCGATGCAACAGCGCTGCCTTACAACGAGCAGACGTTCGATACGGTTGTGAGTACCTGGACACTTTGCTCCATTACCCCGGTCCACCAGGCGCTTGACGAGATCGCAAGGGTGCTTGTGCCGGGCGGAACCTTTCTGTTCATTGAGCACGGCCTGAGTCCTGACCGGCGGGTCGGGTGGTGTCAGCACGCACTCACCCCCATACAAAAACGTATCGCCGACGGGTGCCATCTGAACAAGCCTATATCTGAAATTTTTGAATCAAGCCCGCTTGAAACAGTCAGCATCGAAACCTTTTACATGCAAAAGGTGCCGAAATTCGGAGGATACACGTTTATGGGCGTGGCCCGTAAGCAGGTGGCCCGGCTGGCTTGAGGCCAGCAACAGGGGGGTAAACGGCAGATATTCACAGGCAGGTTTCCCAAACAGGGGTAAGTAGCAAAGATAAGTAAGAAGGCATATGGCCCGAAACAGGAGTACATAGCAGGGGTACACAGCAGGTTTCCGTAATCAGTACAGACCGTTATCAGCCTATATCCCAGGTATTACCGCTGTGGAACAGGTCATTCACGCTTTTGAATTCGGTTTTGGATCGTGCCCGCTCAATGGCCTTATGCGCATCCTGCTCATATTGCGGTGCATCTACTTTGCGGATCACCCCCATGGCTACCGGGAATTCGGGCAGCTGAAGCTTAACCAGTGCCGCGTGCATCTGGGAGCTCCCGTCATGGGCATCGTGGACCAGCACTCCGGCCGATTCCGGCGTGTTTCCGTTCAGCGGTACTGCATCCAGCCGCATACCGTTCACTTTCAAGCCAAATTTCTGCTCTTTTCCATAGATCATGGGTTTTCCGTGTTCCAGGAGCAGCTGGTTGTCGTCTTTGGTATCGTTGCCGGTAATCTGTTCGTGGATACCATCCGTGAAAATAACGCAGTTCTGCAGCACTTCGATTACGGAAGTGCCCTTGTGGTGATAGGCCTGCATCATGACCTCTTCCATCAGCTGATGGTTGTTGTCGGGCACACGGGCAAAGAACGTGGCACCAGAACCGATGGCAATGTCGCCGATGTTGAACGGATTTTCGATACTTCCTTCAGGAGCCGTCTTCGTTTTAAGCCCCGATGGGGTGGTCGGGGACGACTGACCTTTGGTCATGCCGTATATCCGGTTGTTGAAAATGACAACATTCATATCCAGGTTGCGCCGGCAGGCATGAATAAAATGGTTGCCGCCGATTGCCATGCAGTCGCCGTCGCCGGTAAATACCCATACATTGAGGCCGGGATTGGCCAGTTTTACCCCGGTGGCTACCGCAAGGGCACGGCCGTGGATGGAGTGCACACCGTAGGTATCAAGGTAATAGGTAATTCTGGAAGAGCAGCCGATGCCCGATACATTCACGAAATTCTGCTTCTCGTGACCCATCCGGGCAAATGCCTTCTGCATGTTGGCCAGAATCATGTAATCGCCGCAGCCCGGGCACCAGCGTACCGACTGATCACTGACGAAATCTTTCTTCGTCAATTCGGATTTGTTCTCTTTTACATCTGTCTGCATGTCTATTCTGTTAGAGTATTAATGATTGCGGCTTTAATCTCTGAAGTAAAGAAAGGCTGCCCCTGTATTTTGTTGAACTGCTTGAAGTTCAGACCGGGGAATTTTGACCGTAGGTAGTTGACAAACTGGCCGTTGTTCAACTCACAAACGAGGATCTGATCGAACCGGGCCAGTATTTCTGCCGTATTTTCGGGCAACGGATTGATGTAGTTGAAATGGGAGTATCCGACATCTTTTCCGCCTTCCTCGAGCAGCTCAACGACTGCAGTATTGATGGCGCCATGCGTACTGCCCCAGCCAACAACCAGTAATTTGCCGGTTTCGGCACCGATAACGGTCTGTTTTGGCAGTTTGCCCGCAATTTCATCGATTTTGGCAGCCCTTATTTTGGTCATTTTCTCATGATTCTGAGGCTCATAGGTCAGGTTACCGGTAATCTCCTGCTTTTCCAGGCCGCCGATACGGTGCTCGAAACCCTTGTCGCCGGGGCTCATCCAGTAGCGGTTCAGGGAATCGGGCTGCCTGAGGTAGGGTTTCCACTCTTCGGCAGGCTTGTCGAATTTCGGGATGCTGATGTCGGGGAGCTCGCCGTTTTGTGGTATGCGCCAGGGGCTGGTACCGCTCGAAAGGTACGTATCTGACAGCAGAACAACCGGAGTGGTGTTCTCCATGGCGATTTTGGCAGCCATGTAACTATAATAAAAACAGTCGTCGGGTGAGCTTGCGGCCATCACAACCAGCGGAGCTTCCCCGTGCCGGCCATAGAGGGCCTGATACAGGTCGCTCTGTTCGGTTTTGGTGGGCAGACCGGTCGAGGGACCTGCGCGCTGCACGTTAACCAGTACGAGGGGCAGTTCCGCGATCACGGCCAGACCCATGGCCTCGGTTTTGAGTGAAGCGCCGGGACCTGAAGTGGTTGTGGCAGACAGATTACCACTGAACGCTGCTCCCACGGCCGCGCATACAGCTGCGATTTCGTCTTCCGCCTGGAAAACAATCGCGCCCATGTCTTTCCGGGCCGACAGCTCGTGAAGGATTTCTGACGCGGGTGTAATGGGATAAGAGCAGAGGGAAAGCTTCTTCCCGCTGTTCTCGGCTGCTGCCAGCAGGCCCCATGCCACCGCGGTGTTGCCGTCGATGTTCCTGTAAGTGCCTTTCGGCAGATTGGCGGGAGGAATGATGATGGAGGGTCCCATCAATTCGGTGCTCACGGCAAAATTGTAGCCCGCTTCGAGTGCCAGTGTATTCGCTTTCAGCAGGACCGGCTTTTTACCGAACTTTTTCTCCAGAAATGTGATGATGTTATCCAGTGGCCGGCTGAAGAGATAGTTGACCACACCCAGTGCAAACATGTTCTTGCTGCGGGTCATGGCCTGGTTTTCCAGCCCGAGATCCTTCAGCGCTTCCCTGGTGAGCGATGTTGCCGGGGTACGGAATACGTGATAGTCATTCAGCGAATCATCATCGAGGGGATTTGTTTTGTAATCGGCCTTTTTCAGATTCCTGGCATTGAAACTGTCTTTGTCGGCAATGATGGTACCACCGGATTTGAGAAAACCGAGATTGGCTTTCAGAGCGGCGGGGTTCATCACAACCAGTACATCGACCTTGTCGCCGGGGGTATAGATTTCGGTGCCCCCGATTTGAATCTGGAAGCTGGAAACTCCCCCGACGCTGCCCTGGGGAGCCCTGATTTCTGCAGGGAAATCGGGTATGGTGGTCAGGTCATGACCAGCCTGTCCGGATGCCTGTGAAAAGATGTCGCCCGTCAGTTGCATCCCGTCGCCGGAATCGCCTGAAAAACGGACAACAACCTTCTTCATTTCTGATGTCAGAACGTTCGTTGCCATAGTCTTCTGGTGAAGGTAAGATGTGAAAAAATTCCGATATTATTCGATTTCCGGAGCCTATCCGTGGAGGAAGGCCTGCCTTTTAAGCAGAAAGTCTTCGGATTCAACATGATCAGGATCATGGATGATACAGTCTGGTACCGGGCAAACGGCTATGCACTGCTCTTCATCATGGAATCCCTTGCATTCGGTGCACTTGTCGGTTACGATGAAGAAAAATTCATCAGATATTGCAGGCTGCATTTCGTCTGCATCCACTTCTTTGCCATTGAGCAGGGTTACTTTACCGGTCAGGTTTGTACCATCTGCCATTGACCACTCTGCACCGGCTTCATAAATGGCCTGGTTCGGGCATTCGGGTTCGCAGGCTGCACAGTTAATACAGGTATCAGTTATTAAAACGGCCATAATAAATCTCTGTTTTTTTTGGTTCGTATATTAAGTTAAAACAAGTAAATAAAGTATTTAAGTGTCGGCTTTATCCCTATTAATAGAGAAATGGATATAAAACTCTAATTAAAAGTAATGCAAAAGTATTCTTCTCACAAGAAAAGGGTGGAAATCCGGTAAAATTTAGATTCGGTATAGATAAACAGCAAAAGGTAACGGCCATGGTCGTGGTCGTGGTTGGGTGCCGGCATCTCACCGGAATTATCTGAAATTTTCAACCCTGAATCCCTGGAGTATTTTGATGTAGTTGGCCCTTTCAAACGCCCCGGGATCAGCGACAGAGGCGGAGCTCATGGCCCCCTTCATTTCTTCGAGGGATTCATACTCTTTCTCTTCCATCCAGGCCGTCATATCATTCAGAATGGTTTTGAGTACGCCCGGACCATTATACAGCAGTACAGAGGCCATCATGGCAACATCGGCACCGGCAAGGATCATTTTAATGACGTCTTTTGCCGAATGGATACCCGTAGTGGCTGCCAGGCTGCACTTCAGATGCGGCCTGAGCATCGCGATCCACCGCAACGGCAGCCTCTTCTCGAAACTGCTGCTCAGTTCCAGGCTCGGCTGCACCTCGAGGGTTTCAAGGTCTATGTCGGGCTGGTAGAACCGGTTGAACAGCACAAGCCCGTCGGCTCCGGCCTTCTCAAGCCGGCTGGCCATGTTGCCAAATGAACTGAAGGATGCACCGAGCTTTACGGAAACCGGAATATTCACCGATTCCTTGACCGTAGTCAGATCATCCAGGTACATCTGTTCAACGGTTTCGGATGTGAGCGTCGGGTCGGCAGCGATGTAATAGATGTTCAGCTCAATGGCGTCGGCGCCCGCCTCTTCCATTTTTTTTGCGTACGACATCCATCCGCCTTTCGATACACCGTTCAGACTGGCGATCACGGGCATATCAACCGCATTTTTCAGACTGCGAATCTGCTCCAGATAATCCTCGGCGTGCAGGTTATGGTATTCCTGTGGTTCCGGGAAATAGCTGAGGGCTTCCGCATAACTGTCAGCAGAGGTCGACAAAAAATGGTCGAGCGCCTGGTTCTCCCTGTTAATCTGTTCCTCGAACAGGGAATACATTACAATGGCCGAGGCCCCTGCGTCTTCCAGCCGTTTCACACTGTCAACATCGTTCGACAGGGGTGAGGCCGATGGCACAAGTGGATTTTTGAGGGGAATGCCCAGGTAGGTGGTTTCTAATTTCATGATTAAATCCTGTTTTCAGTTTATTGTTTTTCCTCGCCATTTTCTGTTTGGCCCTGCTTTTTGTCCGGTTCATAAACCGATGTCATGTGCTCGTATATCCGCCACTGATCATCAACCGCTTTCTGGGCACTGATCATCAGTTCCCTGGCAACAGTCGGATTCGATTTTGCCAGCATAAGGTACCTCATCTCGTTGTAGGCATACTCCTTGAACGATATTTTCGGTGCTTTTGAGTCGAGCTGGAACGGATTTTCGCCGGCTTCAGATTTGCGCGGATCGAACCGGAACAGTGGCCAGTAACCGGAGTCGACGGCCTTTTGCTGTTGCTGCAGGCCGTATTTCATGTCGTAGCCATGCGCGATACAGTGGCTGTACGCGATGATGATCGACGGACCTGGGTAGCGCTCGGCTTCCAGGATGGCTTTCATGGTCTGCGTATCGCTGGCACCCATGGCAACACGGGCTACATAGGCGTGACCGCCGGATATGGACATCAGACCAAGGTCTTTTTTCCCGGTTCTCTTGCCGGCTGCTGCAAATTTGGCAACAGCTCCCAGCGGGGTAGCCTTTGAGCACTGTCCGCCGGTGTTGGAGTAGACCTCGGTATCCATTACCAGGATGTTCACATCGCGGCCGCTGGCCAAAACGTGATCGAGGCCACCGTAACCGATGTCGTATGCCCAGCCGTCGCCGCCGAATATCCAGACGCTCTTTCTGACCAGGTAGTCGGAAATGCTGTGGAGCATTCTGGCATTGCTGTCATCCGATTTTTCAAGGATTTCTTTCAGTTTGTGTACCCGTTCACGCTGTTCAAAAATACCGGGTTCTGTCGACTGGTCTGCATCCAGAATCTCCTGAACCAGCCCGTTGCCGATCTTTCCGTTCATCATTTTGAGCAGCTCGCGGGCCTGTTCCTGCTGCTTGTCGATGGTGAGCCTGAAGCCGAGTCCGAATTCGGCATTGTCTTCGAAAAGTGAATTAGACCATGCGGGTCCGAGACCGTGTTCATTGGTCGTGTAGGGTGTGGCTGGCAAGTTACCGCCATAGATTGATGAACATCCGGTAGCGTTGGCAATGATCATCCGGTCGCCGAACAGCTGAGTTATCACTTTTATATAGGGGGTTTCGCCGCAGCCGGCACAGGCGCCCGAAAATTCGAACAGAGGCTGCAGGAACTGTGATCCCTTAACGCTGTCGTATTTCAGTTGTGTGCGGTCGTATTCCGGAATGGTCAGGAAGAAGTCCCAATTCTCTTTTTCCTGCTCAAGCAGAGGATCGATGGGGGCCATATTAAGGGCTTTTCTGCCCACCTGCTTGCGGTCTTTCGCCGGGCAGACCTCGACACACAGTTCACATCCCGTACAGTCTTCGGGCGACACCTGGATACTTACCCTGGTATTGTCGGGCCATTCACGGCCTTTGGCGTCCATGAATTTGAAGGTTTCGGGGGCCGCTTCAAGCAGTGAGCCGTCGTAGGCTTTCATACGGATTACAGCGTGCGGACATACCATCATGCATTTACCGCACTGAATACAGATATCCGGCTCCAGTACCGGAATGTCGAGGGCGATGTTTCGCTTCTCCCATTTGGTGGTACCGGTTGGGAAGGTGCCATCGGCTTCGAAGGCACTTACAGGCAGATTGTCGCCATTGCCGGCGATGATTTCAGCGATCACATTCTGCAGGTATTCGGGGGCATCCTCCGGTACGGGCGGTTTCATTTTAAGGGTTGAGGTAACCTCTGCCGGCACCTTTATCTCAAAAAGGTTTTCAATAGAATTATCGACGGCCGCGTAGTTACTCTGCAGTATTTTCTCGCCCTTGCTGCCGTATGCCTTCTTGATGGCATCCTTGATAAGCTGTATGGCCTTGTCTTTCGGCAGGATTTCGGAAATGGCAAAGAAGCAGGTCTGCATTACCGTATTGATGCGTGTACCCATACCGTTCTCGCGTGCAACCTTGTAGGCGTCGATGCTGTAGAACCGGAGTTTTTTGTCGATGATCTGCTGCTGAACCTCCCGGGGGATGTGGTTCCAGACCTCGTCCCGGCTGTAGGGCGCATTCAGCAGGAAGGTGGCTCCCTGCCGGGCATGCCTGAGCATGTCGAATTTGGTGAGGAACTGGAACTGATGGCACGCAATGAAACGGGCTTTGTCGATCAAATAGGCTGAACGGATCGGTTTCGGGCCGAACCTCAGGTGCGATACGGTTGTGGCCCCGGATTTTTTGGAGTCGTAAACAAAGTACCCCTGGGCATTGAATTCGGTGTTATCACCGATAATTTTGATCGAGTTCTTGTTGGCGCTCACGGTACCGTCGGCACCCAGGCCGAAGAACAATCCTTCGAAAACGTCTTTGTCGGTTTCCCAGCCGTTGTTCGAATAGTCGAGGCTTTTATGGGTTACATCATCGTTGATACCTATGGTGAAGTGGTTTTTGGGTTTTTCCTGCTTCAGCTCATCGAAGATCCGCTGGATCATCGGTGGAGTGAATTCCTTGGAGGAAAGCCCATAGCGGCCGTTGATGACCCTGAAATCATGTTTAAACGATTTCCACTGCTCGTTGCGGTTTTCCTGCAGTGCGGCTATGATGTCGGAGTACAACGGTTCGCCGGCACTTCCGGGTTCTTTCGTACGATCGAGTACGGCGATGCTCTTTACACTGTCGGGGATGGCTTCGATGAGGTGGCGCATACTGAACGGCCGGAACAGACGGATTTTGATGAGGCCGACTTTTTCGCCGTTCTGGTTCATCTTGTCAACGGTTTCATGGGCGGTTTCTGCACCTGACCCCATCAGAATGAGAATGCGCTCGGCGTCGGCCGGGCCGTGGTACTCAAACAGGCTGTAGGATCTGCCGGTAATTTTTGCGAACCGGTCCATGGTTTTCTGTACAATTTCTGGGCAGGCTTCGTAAAATTTGTTTCCCGTCTCCCTTGCCTGGAAGAAAACATCCGGGTTCTGGGCGGTTCCGCGAAGTACGGGTTTGTCGGGGGTGAGTGCCCGCTGCCGGTGACTGATGATCCATTCGTCGTCGATCATTTTCTTCATATCGTCGGTCGAAATCTGCTGAATCTTCTGAACCTCGTGCGAGGTCCGGAACCCGTCAAAGAAATGGATGAACGGGATGCGCGACTGCAGGGTGGCCGAGTGTGCAATCATGGCCATATCCATGGCCTCCTGCACGCTGTTGGAACCCAGCAATGCCATGCCGGTCATTCTCATGGCCATCACATCGCTGTGATCGCCGAAGATGGACAGGGCGTGCGTGGCTATGGTACGTGCCGCAACGTGAACAACAGCAGGTGTAAGTTCGCCCGCAATTTTGTAAAGATTGGGCATCATAAGCAGTAATCCCTGCGATGCCGTAAATGTGGTAGTGAGGGCACCGGTCTGCAGTGCTCCGTGCATGGTACCGGCAGCGCCGCCTTCGCTCTGAAGTTCGATTACCTCCGGAACCACACCCCAGATATTTTTTCTGCCGGCCATGGTCCACTCATCAGACCACTCGCCCATAGGTGATGCCGGGGTGATAGGATAAATGGCAATGACCTCGCTTACGTGGTGGGCTACGTATGCGGCCGCTTCATTGGCATCTATGGTTACTTGCTTTTTCGACATTATGTATCCTCCGGATGTTATTTGTTGCAAATCGATTAAATAAAATTACAATATCTGGGTTATAAATAAACTTATGATGTTGAATCCTTAGGCCTGGTAAGACCGAGAATTTCATCGCCCGCTGCCACGTCGCCGGCTAGGCACGCGAGTGTTTTTTCCTTAAAAAGATGCCGAAGACATTCCCTGAATTTCTTGTATTCAGTGTGTATCGGACACTGGTCATTGTCGTCGCAATCCTTGTAAACGATGCCGCACTTATTGAAAATATCAAGGCCGTCGATGGCAGCGACTACTTCAATAAGGGAAATCTCGCCGGACGGACGGCTCAGCCGGAACCCTCCGTTCGGGCCCTTCATGGATATCAGCAATTTGTTCCGGACCAGCAGCTGCAGAATCTTGCTCAGGAAATGTTTGGGTATTTGCTGTTCAGCAGCAATTTCGCTCAGTTCTACATTTTTGTCCTCCGAAGAGTGCAGTGCTATGTAGAACATTGCCTGTAATCCGTAATGGCAAGATGCTGAAAACATAGATTCCTGTTTAGTGCAGAATTCGTAGTGTTACGGCTCTGAATCCGAAAAAGGCCGAACAACAAATCAGCATCCGCCGGATATCACCGGTCTGCAGTTCTGAAGCGGTATATGATGATCTCATTACTCCGGACATCCTATTTCAGATATTTAGATAATAAACTCTATATTAAGGTAACTAAAAACAAACGTCTCTACAAACGGCTTTATCAAATATTCATACAGCAGGCAGTTACATCATAAAATGATCGTTCCCGGAATTGGTCACTGTCTTTCCGGTTTCCGCAGATTGACGATACTGTCGCCGTTTTCAATGTCCCTTGTAAGCTCCTGTAGTGTCTTTGCCTCGAACAGATCTTTCACCCGCTCACGCACCAGCTTGTAATCATGATGGATCGGACATGGATTGCTGTCTGAACATTTCTTGAACCCGATACCGCACTGGGTGAACACATCCAGGCCATCGATCGCTGCAATGATCTCGATCAGGGTTATCTTGTCGGAAGGACGCCGTAACCGGAATCCGCCGGTAGGACCTTTCATCGATACAAGGAGTTTATTCCTGACCAGCAGCTGCAATATCTTACTCAGAAAATGCTTGGGGATGTCCTGCTCGGCAGCAATCTGGTTTAAATCCACATTCTTGTCGGCCGATGAATGCAGGGCAATGTACAGCATGGCCTGAAGCCCGTAATGGCAGGAGGTTGAAAACATATTGTTAGGATGGAATTGGAATTACCGGGGTGGAATATATAAAAAAACCCGGACGCAAATCAGCCGTATAAAAACCGTATTTCCGTATTTCATCAGGGGTCAGTTGTCAGAATATCGCGGCCTCTCTTCAATACCAGCTCTCTCACCATGGCCGCATAATCCGTGCACTCCTGCACCATGCATGTATCGTCGCAGAAGTAGAAGTCATCCCCCTGCTCCTGCCTCACATCCCGGTTGATACAGTTCATACTGGAGAAATCTATCGTATCCAGTTTTTCTTCACAATTCCGGCATGCATCAATGAGCTCAAGTAATGTATACGACTCGTCATCTATCTTTTGGCCGGTATCATTGCAGAGCAGGTACAGGCACTGCATGAACCGGTAGAGGGCACTTCTCGCATTTACACACACCGAGTAGGTTATAACGTCGTGTGAAGGCTGATACAAATCCCTTTGAGCATTACTCAACTCGGTATCTGCCTGCCGGAACAGTTGTTTCAGTTGTTCATTTTTCATAATCCCAGGATTTAAGACTGTTCATTGAGTTACGATCGAAAACCGTTTTTAAACGGGCAATGCGGGGCAACCTCCTTATGGTTTCAGATTAACTTAAAGGCCGAATATTGCAAGTGATGTTCGTGCAAATTCTATGACCGGGGTGAAATAAATACCGAAAAGAAGCACGGGAATAAGCAGTAACAGCAGAATGACTTTTGAACCGGCATCGAATACAAGGGGCTCGCTTACGCCATCCGATTTGAAGAAGAACATGTTTCTGACCACACGTATGTAGTAGAACAGAGAGATTACGGTCATGACACCTGCGATCAGTACAAGCCAGATCCAACCGGCACTAACGGCCGCACCAAAGATGTAAAGTTTGGCGATAAAGCCCGCAGTTGGCGGCAGACCGGTAAGTGAAATCAGAAATACGGTCATGGCAATGCTTTCTAGGGGCGCCCGGAACCCGAGCCCCTTGTAGTGTTCGATCGATTCCGTTTTCACCTTGTTCGAGAACAGCATGGCCACATAGAAGGCTCCAAGGTTCATGAACAGGTACATGAACACGTAGATCATGATGGCGGATATGCCTTCATCGGTAAGGACCACGAAGCCCATCATGATGTAGCCGGCATGGGCGATACTCGAGTAGGCCAGCATCCGCTTTATATTGTCCTGCCTTAACGCGGTAAGGTTCCCGGCAATCATGGCCAGGGCCGCCATTACGGCCAGTATAACCGGCCAGTTGAGCCCTGCAAAGACGGGCCAGTCGCCAATCACCTGTATGCTCACGGTATCGGTAAAGGAAACCTTGAACAGGCGGATCATCATGGCGATGGCTGCAATTTTGGATGCAACCGCCAGAAACGCAGTGATGGTTATGGGGGCGCCCTCGTAAACATCAGGTGCCCAGAAGTGGAAGGGTACAATGGCAATTTTGAACCCGATGCCGACAATGATCATCAAAATGGCGATGTAGAGTATGACCGGCTGGTCGATGCCGGCGGCAAGCGAGGCGTTTATCCCGTAAATATCCGTTGCCGAGGTAATGCCGATGAGCAGGGAGATACCGTACAGCATGATACCGGACGATACTGCCCCGTACATGACGTACTTAACGGATGCTTCTGCCGATTTTAGTACCTTCTTCGTGAAACCGGCCAGCACGTAGGAGCTGATACTGGTCAGCTCAAATGCGATAAACATAATGAGCAGGTTCGCCGATCCGACCATGAGCAGCATGCCCAGAATCATCCCGGAAATAAGCATGTAGTACTCGCCCAGGCGTGATTTATACGGATCCAGCTCACGGCTTTTGAGCGAGAAGAGAACGATAAATGCACTGGCAATTATCAGAATCACCTTGAAAAAGACTGCAAACGGATCAACGGCCACCATGTCGTGGAACACAGAGGTGTTGATTCCGGTCTGACGGATAATGAAAAATCCGGTTACGGCCAGCCCGGCCAGAAATATCCAGCTGATGGTGTGATCGTCCCTTTTCAGCAAAAGATCCGCGATAATAACCGCACACAGGGTCACAACGATGGCAATCTCCGGATAAAAATGGCCTATGCTATTCAGAATATTGTCAACCATAATCAGTAAGTGAGTATGTGATTATCCCGCCAGGCGGCCGGGATCAATGGGTATTTTAGTTTGTATGCCATTTTTATTAAAACCCGCTGTTGCCGATCAGCTCTACCAGGTTACTCAGTGATGTGTTCATGAGTTCAATGGCAGGTGCCGGATAAACTCCAAGCAGGATGATGAGAATAAGTAACGGTACAAAGGCGACCATTTCCCTCGCCGTGAGATCAGGCAGGTTCAGGTACTGCTCGGGTGCCTTGCCCAGAAATACCCGCTGAATGGTCCACAGAATGTAGGCCGCGGTTATGATGATCCCGGTAACCGATACGATGGTGATCCACCGGTAGGCTTCAAATGCACCCAGGAAGGAGAACAGCTCGCTCACAAAGCCGTTCAGGCCGGGAAGCCCGAGCGCAGCGAACATCCCCACTATGGCCACTCCCGTGTAGCGGGGCATTACGTTGGCAATACCACCGAAATCATTTAGACCGCGCTTTTTGGTCCGGTCGTAGATTACCCCGACCACGAGGAAAAGTACGGCTGTAATAATACCGTGGTTGAACATCTGGAGTACCCCGCCGACCATACCCTGGGTATTCAGGGCGGCTATACCCAGTACCACAATACCCATGTGGCTTACCGATGAGTACGCGATCAGTTTCTTGAAGTCGTCCTGGGCCATGGCGCAGAAGGCACCATAAATGATGCTGATCATGCCCAGCGTTGCCATCAGGTACACGAAATAGATGGTTCCGTCGGGGAAGATGGGGAAGCTGATGCGCAGCAAACCGTAGGTTCCGAGTTTCAGCAAAACGCCGGCCAGGATCACACTTATGGGCGTGGGTGCCTCAACGTGCGCATCGGGCAACCATGTATGGAACGGGAAGAGCGGAATTTTGATGGCAAAATTGATGAACAGTGCAATCCAGGCTGCATAACGCCAGGTGGTGTCAACACCCGCAAGTATGGATCCCTCCACATAGTTGGCGGGATTCATCATGTGCAGAAGGTTGAACGTGTGGATCGTTTCGCCGGTCGCGGCATTGGTGTAGGCTACACTGAAATAGAGGGCCAGCATTACCAGCAGCATCAGGATGCTGCCCACAAAGGTGTAGAGAAAGAACTTGATGGCGGCATACTCGCGTCTCGGGCCGCCCCAGATGCCGATCAGGAAGTACATCGGCAGCAGCATCACTTCCCAGAAAATGAAGAACAGGAAGAAATCGAGCGATACGAAAACACCCATCATGCCGGTAACCAGCAGCAGATAGAGGGCAAAGTACCCTTTTACCATTTTTTCGATGTTCCAGGAGGAGATGACCCCGACGAAGGAGATCAGTGCCGTCAGGATTACCATCAGCACGCTCAGGCCATCGATGCCCAGAAAATAGGTGATCTCGATCCTGCCCACCCAGGGTACGGCGTCAACGGTGATCCATTTCAACTGCTCAACAAACTGGAAACTGGACGCATCGTTGATCCCCAGCATGGTGCGGTCAAAATTTTTGAAGATGATCCCGGCCAGCAGTACCTGGATTCCGGTTACGGCAACGGCAACCGAACGAATGGCATTTCGTTTTTCATCCGGGAGCAGAAGTACAATAATAACACCCACTATCGGAATAAAAACGATCCACGTGAGAATGCCGATGCCAAACAATTGAAGTTCCATATTATTTACGTTTCTTTATGGTTGTTTAAAATTCTTGTGCCGGATACAGGCAGATTACATGTTCAGATGAATTCATGAACGGCTTCATATAAAAATGAAAAACAGCAGGATGAAACTGACCACGATGTAGATAAAGTAGGTCTGCACTTTCCCGGTTTGAATCCTGGCGAGCAATGATCCGGCAGATCCCGCCGCCCGTGCTGAAAGGTTTACCAGCCCGTCAACAATGTGGGTATCGAACCAGCGGCTGATCACCGATATGTGGGATGTGACCGTGGCCGCGCCGTTAACCAGGCCATCCACAATGTTTTCATCAAACCAGCGCAGTATTTTCGTGATACCGATGGTGCCGTTTACAAAAACGCTGCCGTACATCTCATCGAAATACCATTTGTTCAGCGAGCCGCGGTACAGGAAACCCATGGAGGCGGCCATGCGGTCGGCGCTGATCTTGTTCCAGTGGTATACGGCCAGGGCAAACAGGATGCCCAGTGTGGCAACGGTGATCGACAATATCATCGCAAGGGTGTGTACACTGCTTACCGCATCGTGGAATACGGCATAGGATGCGGGCTGCAGCATCGCGGGAACCACGCTTGCCGGACGTTCAATGGCGGCAAAGAACCAGCCGGATGAAGCCCCGAAGGGGTTGAAACTGTAGAATACAAACAGGGAGAGGGCGCCGAGTACGATCAGTGGTATCGTCATTACCAGGGGCGATTCAACCACATCGCCCAGTGAGGTCGTGCCGGCGTGTTTGCCGTGGAAGGTGAGGATGAGCAGGCGGAACATGTAGAACGCCGTGAGCCCTGCCACCGCAAAACCGATCAGCGGCAGCACCCAGTGACCGTTCAGCGTGCTGAATGCGAGCGTGCCTGCCAGGATTTCATCCTTGCTCAGGAACCCTGATGTGAGCGGAATGCCGGAAATGGCCAGTGTAAAGATGAGGAAGGTCCAGTAGGTTACCGGCATCCTCGACTTCAGTCCGCCCATGTTGCGGATGTCCTGCGCGTCGGTATGATGGTCGTTCTTCTTGTGCAGGGCATTGTGCATGGCATAAATCACACTGCCGGCCCCGAGAAACAGCCCCGCCTTGAACGAAGCGTGGGTAACCAGGTGCATGAAGCCGGCCGTATAGGCCCCCACGCCGAGACCCATGATCATATAGCCGAGCTGGCTGATGGTGGAATAGGCCAGTACCTTCTTGATATCGAACTGGGTGATGGCAATCGTGGCGGCAATAAGTGCGGTGATGGCACCGATATAGGCGATGACGAGCAGGGCGTCGGCGGTGAGCAGCGGGAACACCCGTGCCACCAGGTACACACCGGCAGCGACCATGGTGGCAGCGTGGATGAGGGCGCTGATTGGGGTGGGACCCTCCATGGCATCGGGAAGCCATACATGCAGCGGAAACTGGGCCGATTTACCGACAGCACCGCAGAAAATCAGTACACCGGCTGCCGTGAGCCAGGCATCGCTGCCGAACGGCAGGTTTCCGGAGGCAACTGTATCAAAAATGGCGTCGAACGCGAAGGTGGAAAAATTGATGAACAGGATCATGATTCCGACAAACATGCCGGCATCCCCGATCCGGTTTACGATAAAGGCTTTATTGCCCGCATTCGAGGCGGACTTCTTCTCATACCAGTGCCCGATGAGCAGATAAGAGCTTATGCCCACCAGTTCCCAGAAAATGTACATCATGAGCAGGTTGTCGGTAACAACGATGCCCAGCATCGAGAAGGAGAACAGGCCCAGGTAGGAAAAATAGCGCGAGTAGCGTACATCCCCTTTCATATAGCCGATCGAGAAGAAATGGACGAGCATGCTGATCAGCGTAACCACCACCAGCATAACGGCGGCCAGGTTGTCGATCATAATGCCGAACTGAACCGTTAGCAGGCCGGCGCCTGATTCGCTGCCCAGAACAACCCAGTTCATGGTACCGGTGAGGGATTCGCCTGCGTACGTGGTCAGCTTGGTGATGAGCAGGTACAGGGAGAGCAGAAACGATATGGTAATCAGGCCTGTTGCAAACCAGTCGCCGCTGCGGGGTAGTTTCTTTCCTGCAAAAATCAATACCAGAAATCCAAGCATCGGTGTTAGCAGGATGATTAAAGACAGTTGTATAAGCATCTGATTGTCGGTAATGTGGTTGGTCTCGGTTTACCTGATCTACCCTTTCATCAGGTTTATATCGTTGAGATTGACGGTTTTGAACCGGTTGTAAATATTCAGTACGATCGCCAGCGCTATCGCTGCTTCTGCAGCTGCTAATATGATGACGAAGAGGGCGATCATCTGCCCGTCGAGAGCAAGTTCGGTATAGCGGCTGAACGCGATAAAATTGAGGTTGGCCGAATTCAGAATCAGCTCTACGCCCATCAGTACCATAATTACATTCTTCCGGGAGATCACGGCAAGCAGTCCAAGCGAAAACAGGATGGCGCTCACCATCAGGTAATGGGTCAGGCCGGGTTCAGCAAGCCATTGTAAAAAAGTGGATTCCATGGGCAGTAAAATTATTGTTCAGTTCTGTTTCGGGTCGACATCAATAGGGCGCCAATTATGGCCACCAGCAGCAGCACACCGGTAATCTGAAACGGCAGCAGGTATTCGTTCATCAGCATCGTGCCCAGATCGAACATGGTATCATTGCGTTCAACCGGTACGATGGTGGTCCATTCGGTGACGTAAAACAGATACAGCAGCAGCACTGCCACTGCACCCGAAAGGATTGTGGCGGGCAGCATGTTAACCGTCACCGTTTTCAGGTTTTCAGAAAAATCGAGCGTGGTGAGCATGATGCCGAAAAGGATCAGGATGAGGATACCGCCCACATATACCAGTATCTGGGTGGCGGCAATAAAATCGGCATAGAGAAGTACATACAGTGCGGCCACTCCGGTAAGGGAAAATATGAGAGCGAACGCCGCGTGTACGATGTTTTTGGAAAGGACCATATAGGCGGCAGATCCCACCGTCAGTATGGTAAAGGCGTAGAATAAAATTGCGGTTAATTCCATCAGTCGGTTGGATTCGTCATAGTTGGGTTGATCATTTGCCGGCTGCACCGCCGCCGGGCTTGCCGGGATCGGGTTTATCGGTGCCGGCTTTTTTGGCATCGGTTTTTCCGGACTGGTTGGGTTCATTTCCGGTTTTTCCCGGTTCGGTCTTGCCGCTTTCCATAGCGCCGGGATCTGTTTTTCCGGTATCGGCAGATCCTGCAGCTGTATCGCCGCTTTTAGCACTTCCGGCTTTTTCGGCTTCAGCTTTGGCGGCAAGGGCTTCCTGTTCCTTCTGTTGCTGGGCCAGTTCCTTCTGCCGGTTTTTTTCTTCGGTCTCTTTTTCCAGCTTCTCTTTAACCTCTGCCACTTTTTCGGGGCCGAGGTCGCTGAATTTGAAGATCAGGTTGTTACGGTCGAATTCAGAGTATTCGTACTCCTGCACCATATAGATGCAATTGGTCGGGCAGGGATGTACGCACAGGTCGCAGTACATGCATTTCGACATATCGATGTCGAACTGGGTTACCCACAGGCGCTTCGGGTTTCCGGTCGAGGTTTTGCCCAGATCCACATCAGCCGTTGCCTTCACGGTTTCGATATCGATGCAGTTAACCGGGCAGGCGCGCGCACAGAGATTACAGCCTATGCAGTCGTCGATGTTTACAAAAAGTTTACTGCGGGCACCGGAAGGCAGTTCATCGCGCACGTCGGGGTACTGAATGGTTACCGACGGCTGGAATAGGTGCCGCAGGGTGATACCCATGCCGATAAATATCGATTTAAAGGTTTGATAGCCTAGTTTCAGTTGCTTTTGCATAGTCAGCGTATCCTGTTGTTTAGAAAATCATTTCCCATAGCGCTACCAGCACAAAATTCACAAACGACAACGGTATGAGAATACTCCAGCAGATATGCATCAGCTGATCGACCCGGTACCGGGGCAGTGTCCAGCGGATCCACATCATTACAAATACAAGCAGCAGGCCTTTGAGCATGAACCAGAAGAAGCCCCAGACCGGACCTGCCATAAAATCACCGAACGGACTGTTCCAGCCGCCGAAGAAAAGGGTTGCACCAAGCAGCGAAAGCAGCAGCATGTCGGCGTATTCAGCCAGCATGAACATGGCCCAGCGCATGCCGGAGTATTCGGTCTGATAACCTGCAACCAGCTCCGATTCCGATTCGGGAAGGTCAAAGGGCACCCTGTGCGATTCTGCCAGCATTGAGATTAAAAAAATGGCAAAAGCCACCAGCAAAAAGGGGTTCTGGAAAATGAACCAGTTGGGCAGAAATCCCAGTGTGGCATTGCCCGACTGCATCTCGGTGATGGTCATCAGGTTCATGGAACCCGCAACCATAAGCACCGACAGCACGGTTACAATGGTAGGCACTTCATAGCTGACCATTTGTGCGGCCGTCCGCATTCCACCTACCAGCGACCATTTATTGTTGGATGCCCAGGCAGCCATAATGATACTGATGGTGAGGAAAGAGGTGATCGCGAGCAGATAGAAGGCCCCGATATTGATGTTACTGCCTATGTAACCGCTGCTGAAAGGAATAACGGCGAATGCCGCATAGGAAGCCGTGAATATGATAAACGGCGCCAGTTTGAAGAGGAACTTGCTGGCGTCGGCCGGAATGATGTCTTCTTTCTGAATCAGCTTCAGCAAATCGGCGAAAGACTGTGCCCAGCCATGGTAGCCGCCCGTACGCATTGGCCCCAGCCTGTCCTGGATGAAGCCTGCAATTTTGCGCTCGGCCCAGATTGCAAACAGAGCGTAAACAAGAATAACGATAAGCGGGAGCAGAGCAAATACAACCAGGGCTGTCGTAGACGACGGGATACTATTTTCTAAAAATTCAAGCATATCGGTTTGGTTTGGAATTGTATCTGTGCAGTACCTGCAATGTGTGACCAGTCAGACCAGTCAGACCGGGAAGGCTGGCAAAATTGGCAGGACCGGCAGGACCGTGCGGACTTCCCGGACTGCCGGTACTATGGTTCGCTGGCGGATCATGGCGCTGCAAGCCTGAAAATTGAAATATGGAACAGACAGGGATTGTCATCGGTCCACCTCACCAAGTACGATATCAATGCTGCCCACTATGGCAACGAGGTCGGAGAGAAGGGCGCCGCGCGATATGGCCGGCAGTATACTCAGATTTACAAAACTCGGCGCGCGGACTTTGACCCGGAAGGGACTGGCCGACTTGTCGCTGATCACATAATAACCCAACTCTCCTCGCGGCGTTTCGGTGCGAACATATATTTCGCCCTCTTTTGTCCGTATCCGTTTGGGTATCGCCTGCATCACATCCCCTTCGTCGGGCATCTGCTCAAGTGCCTGCTCGATAATGTGCAGACTTTGCTCCATTTCATGTACACGCACCATATAGCGGTCCCAGCAATCGCCGACGGTTCCCATCTCGCCGGTACCGACCGGAATGTCGAATTCGAAACGGTCATATATGGAATAGGGATCGTTTTTTCTAAGGTCCCAGGATACCCCCGATCCCCGCAGCATGGGACCGGATGCGGCATAATTGAGAGCTACCTCTGCCGGAAGTATGCCAATATTTGCGGTTCTGTCAATAAAAATCCGGTTGTAGGACAACAGGTCGTTCAGTTCCTTGATCTTCGGCCTGAACGTTTTTACAAAATCAGCTGTGTCGGATTTGAAATCTGCGGGAACATCCCTCATAAGTCCGCCAACACACATATAGTTGTAGAGCAGGCGCGCCCCGCTGATCTTTTCGAAGATGACCAGGATTTTCTCACGCTCGATAAAACAGTAGAGGAAGGGGGTAAAAGCACCGAGATCCAGCCCGAATGTGCCGATTCCAAGCAGGTGACTGGCGATCCGCTGCAGTTCGGCGAGGATTACGCGTACATATTCCACCCTTTCAGGAATCTCAAGTTCAAGCAGCTTCTCAATGGCTAAAACGTACCCGTGCTCCTGGTTCATGGCCGATACGTAATCGATGCGGTCGGTATAGGGAACAACTTTCGAGTAATCGTCCATCGCCTCGGCATGCTTTTCGAAGCACCGGTGCAGATATCCGATATGCGGGCGCACCCTTGATACCACCTCACCGTTCAGGGTGACCTCAAGCCGCAACACCCCATGGGTAGAAGGGTGCTGCGGACCCATGTTTATGGTCATTTCCCGGGTTTCCTGGACGTTTGCTGTAATTTGATCAGTCATATATAGTTACCTGCCGGATGTTAAATACGTGTTGTTACTCCCATGTAGGTATCCTGCTGCACATAGTCTTTTCTGAGCGGGTGTCCCTCCCAGTCGTCGGGGCAGAGAATCCGGGTCATGTTCGGATGGCCTTCGAATACGATCCCAATCATATCATAGGCCTCGCGCTCGTGCCAGTCGGCGGTTTTCCAGACCGACTCAACCGAAGGAACCATGGGTTTGTCGATTGGCACCCTTACTTTCAGGGCAACGGTATGCCCTATGGTGGTGGAGTGCAGGTGGTAGGTTACGCCCAGTTCCTGTTCTGCCGGGTAGTGGACACCACTGAGGCACATCAGGGTATTAAAACGAAGCTCCCGGTCATCTCTTAAAAAAACGGCAATTTTCCTGAGCGAGCCGGGTTCAATCGAAATCCAGGGCTGACCGACTTCGGCCGGAACAAATTCTATGACACCCTCATCCATCTGTTCTTTCAGATAGGTGGCTATTTCTTCAGGTTGTTTCATTGCGGTCGGCATCTTCGGTTATCTTTTCAGGGGATGGTTTTTTTTCGACAAGGGTTTCGGCTTGAATTTTTTTCTGAAGTGTGAGAAATCCCTCGAGAAGTGCTTCGGGGCGGGGAGGGCAGCCGGGTACATATACATCAACAGGTATCACCTTGTCGACACCTTTCAGAACGTGGTAGCCGTGCTCCCAATAGGGCCCGCCGCTGTTCGAGCAGGAACCCATGCTGATAACATAGCGTGGTTCCGACATCTGTTCGTAGAGACGCTCAATCCGTGATGCCATCTTCATGGTAACGGTTCCGGCTACGATCATTACATCGGCCTGGCGGGGCGATGAGCGCGGAATAATGCCGAACCGGTCAAAATCGTAGTGAGAGGCTGCTGTAGCCATCATTTCTATGGCACAGCAGGCAAGGCCGAACTGCTCATACCACAGCGACGATTTTCTGGCCCAGTTCAGAGCGCTCTCAAGGGATACTATAATAATGTTACTGTCGTGATATTTTTTATCGAGCAGGCCCATGTCTAAGAAGGTTGATTAATCGTTTTTGGGGTGTGTCTGCGTATGGTCATGGCTCAAGTACGGACAGGCTGGCTTCTTCAAATTCTTCAACTACACCAACACCCTCCACGTATTTCGGGATGGCCGGAGCGGGTTTATCCCACTTTAGATGCCCTTTGCCCAGCTCATAGGCAAAACCGATGAAGATCAGGAACACAAATACAAACATGGCTCCGAAGGCAACCCATCCCAGCTCCTTGAATACCATGGCCCACGGGAACAGCAGCAGTATTTCCACCTCAAAAATCAGAAACATCAAACCGATAATATAGAAGCGGTTGTTGAACTGAACCCGCGCCGATCCGATGGGGATTTCGCCGCATTCATAGGTAGTGAGCTTTATGGCATTCGGGCGGTGGGGCCGTACGAGTTTTGCAACGAACAGGGCAACTGCCACGAACACTGCGCCGATTACGAAAAAAAGTAATACGTTTCCAAATTCAGTAAGCATAGGTCACTCAGTCACGTTAAATTTTATCCAAATTTGGATATTTATACTCAAATATCCAAATTTATTTTCAGGCATGTACGAAATGCAGTATCCGGGATGCGTATTACAGCCCCGCGGGGAGACAGATGACTTTTCCCAGGAAGTTGTTATTTATGAATATGTCAGGTTTTATTACGGCCAGTGATCTATCGCCCCTGTTCCGTGCGCCCGATGAATTCCTGGCTGTCGACAACAGGTCTGACAGGTGCATTTGCGAGTTCGATAATGGTTGAATAGGCCACTCTGGTTCTTTTGAGATAGTGTTCGTACTCGATCTTGTCGGGTGTGTCGGATGGACGGTGATAGTCGGCATGCACACCGGTAAAGAAGAACGCGAATGGTACACCAAGGCGTCCGAAATTCCAGTGGTCGCTGCGGCGGTAAAACTGGTTGGGATCATCGAGGTCGTTATAGCGCATATCCAGTTTCAGGTTTTCGCTTTTAACATTGGCAACCTGGAGCAGGCTGTCGAGCCCTGATGATATGATTTCGGCGCCGATGATGTAGAGATAGTCACCGAAGCCCTCCTCCAGATAATGATTATCGATACGCCCGATCATGTCGATGTTGATGTTGGCCACCGTATTCTCAATGGGCATAACCGGATGGTCGGAATAGTAGCGTGAGCCCAGCAGTCCGCGTTCTTCGGCAGTTACATGCAGGAACATAACGCTGCGGGCCGGGCAGGCACCGCTGTCGCGCGCTGCCGCCAGTGCTTCGGCAATGGCAAGTATGGCAACCGTTCCGCTGCCGTTGTCGTCGGCACCGTTGTAGATGTAGTCGCCGTCGGCATCGGGCGTATCAAGGCCCATGTGATCGTAGTGGGCCGAAATGACCACCACTTCATCTTTCAGACCGGGATCACATCCCTCGAGCAGCGACAGCACGTTCCTGGATGGGATGGCCCTGTATTCGCTGTTACCGGTTGTTTTGATGTAATGATCAGTCATCACCGGGCTGAATCCGGCAAGGCCTGAAACCAGTTCGTTGTAGTGGTTCTCAAGCTCGCTCCGGTCGATGCCGAGCAGACTGGCGGCTTTTGCGGGACTCAGGGAGATAATGGACGACCGCATCGGTGCACCCCGTCCGCTCTGCATATAATCAAGCTGGAAACCAACGGGATTGCCGAAAATATTGGCAGAAATTTGTGCCCTCACCGCGAAATCGTCATGATCGGTATGGTTTATAAGCAGGATGCCCGCTGCCCCCTCGCGGAAAAGGATCTGGTTGATCCGTGTACGGTTGGTGATGGAAGGACTGACCAGGGTATCGCCGCCGATCACGTAGGGGATATCGTTGAAAATAAGCACCCAGTTACCTGAAATATCCGAACCGAGGTGGTCAGTTCCGCGCGCTTCATCCCTGATGCCGAGACCTGCGTAAACAACACGTCCTTCGGCGGGTAATTCGCCACCCAGCACCGGATAAAAACCGGCGGGGTTGCCCCGTTCAAACGTGCTGCTGTGTACATGATGGGTATCGGTGCCGGCAATCCGGTACTGGTCGAGGCGGATGGAATCGTTGACCCGGGCGTTCAGGTTGAAATTCTGGAAATAGGTGCCATCGTCGCCGATGGTTTTCATCCCGATGGCAGCGTAACGGGAAGCCAGGTAATCGGCCGCCATGTCGATGCCGGGCTCCCCGGTGCCACGTCCGAGCAGGGAGTCGTCTGCCAGCAGATAAAGGTGATCGCGGAGCTGTTGTTCGGTGATGGCCGACTGAAAAGAATGCAACAGCCCGTTCCTGTCGGCCGGGGTGGGATCGCTGTTTACTGAAGCACAGGAAAAGGTCAGAATAAGTATAAGCAGGGATGTGAAGCTGATTCGCATGAATGGATGTGGCATGGTATCGGAAGTTAATAGAAGATGATAATACCGGCTGACTGCCGGACCTGGTTTACAGTTTCTAATTCAGTTTGCCCATGATCTCGTCGCGGGAAACGGAGGGTACCTCAAGGAAAAACTGGAAATAGTCGTCTTTCATATAAAGAACCAGCTGTCCTTCTTTTAGCATTTCGAGCACCGACAGGAATGTTACAACGAGCAGGGGCCGGGATCCCACCTCGCGGCACAGCTCCAGAAAGGAAACCTTGCCCTTGCCCCGCATCCAGTTCAGGATCGCTTTGGATTGCTGTTCCACGGTCACCTTCACCTTTTCGACCTGGTGGACCGGCGGCTGTTCCTTAAGCCGGGCCAGTACGTGTTTGTAGGCTGCCATCAGGTCGTAGAGGGTTACGTCGCGCAGCGGTTCGGTGTCGGGCTTCTGCCTGATCACGTCGGGTTTCAGGTATTTTCGGTAGTACCTTTCCCGGGTTTTATGATCGAGCAGGTGCATCTCTTCGGCGATCTCCTTGTAGCGCTTGTACTCGAGCAGGCTCTGTACCAGTTCGTAGCGCGGATCGCTTTCGTCCAGATCGCCCTCGTCGGGTTCATCACGGGGCAGCAGCAGGCGGGCCTTGATCGACATCAGCGTGCCTGCCATCAGAATGAATTCGCTGGCCACCTCCAGATCAAGCTCATCGAGGAAGTGGATGTAGTCGAGAAACTGCCTGGTAATGTAGGAAATGGGGATGTCGTAGATATCCAGCTCATCCCTTTTGATGAAAAAAAGGAGAAGGTCAAGCGGGCCTTCAAAATTCTGGAGCTCGACTCTGTACATTACCCGTTCTGTTTCTCTCTCAATTTAAACCATTCCACAGTTTCGCGCAGTCCATCTTCAATAGTGTATTTGCGCTTCCAGCCCATCTCTTTTTCGATCTTTGCCGTGTCCACCAC
The DNA here is from genome assembly GCA_047921215.1 of Cyclonatronaceae bacterium. GTDB lineage: Bacteria > Bacteroidota > Rhodothermia > Balneolales > Cyclonatronaceae > RECM01. Next base: position 43,713 of record JBLRWO010000006.1, read on the forward strand.
GCTGCGTGCCTGTTCGCCGGGCTTGCCCTCGGCATGGGTTTCGGGTGTGTCGGATCCGGTAAATTTCTTCAGGTAACGGAAAAGTTCTACCACATTGGTCTCAACGCCCGTACCCACATTGAAGATGCCGTTGGATGGGTGGTTAAGCGCCAGAAGATTGGCCTGTACCACATCGGCAACATTAACGTAGTCGCGGGTCTGCAGGCCATCTCCGTTAATGAAACACTTCTGGCCACGCAACATCCGTTCGGTGAAAATGGCCACAACGCCGGCTTCCCCGTGAGCATTCTGCCGCGGACCGTACACATTGGCATACCGGAGCGATATCCACTGCAGGCCATACACCAGATTGTAGAACCGGAGATAGTGCTCCGATACCAGTTTGGTGATGCCATAGGGCGACATCGGTCTTTCAGTATGTTTTTCGTCCTGCGGGGTGTAGTCGGGCTCACCGTAAATGGCACCACCGGTGGAAGAGAGGATCACTTTGGCAAGACCGTTTTTGCGTCCGGCCTCAAGCAGGTTCAGGAAGCCGAGCACGTTCACTTTTGCGTCGAACTGCGGGTCGGCCACCGACTTTCTCACATCCATCTGGGCTGCCAGGTGGTAGAGCACTTCGAAGCGCTCCTTTTCAAACAGCGCGGGTATGGATTCATCCCGGATGTCGGTATGGTGAAAAACGGCCTTCGGATTGAGATTGTGCCTGAAACCCCCGCTCAGGTCGTCGATAATGTGAACCTCGTGACCCTGTGCAACAAGTGCGTCGGAAATATGTGAGCCAATAAAGCCGGCCCCGCCGGTAACTGCAATTTTCATGTTAATAATCGGAATTTGTCGGTTTGAAGTGGATTGAATATAGCACCTATGCATATCAAAACCATGGTAAAGGGTTCCCGCCATCGTTTCCGGCACCCGTTGCTGAACGGGACTCCCCGCCCGGCTATCATTATAATAATCCCAATATTGTTAATTATGAGCTGCAGAGGGGTCAAATCTGAAACCGTACGAAGAACAGCCGGTTGGTACCTGTGCGGAAAGATGCCTTTGTGCAAGGGTAAGGATATCGCCGCAGGGCCATGCGAAAAGTACGTTATTTATCGGAAGCTGATAACCAAATTTTGGGCCCGACGAAGTACGTATTAGTAATATATTCGGGTAATCAAACATATGACTGGAAGTACAGACTATTCAAACAGGGGAAACGGTTCAAGGCTTATGCTCTATGCAGGCGCAATGCTGATTTGTTGTGTTCTGACGGTAATTGTAATCATGAACGGGGAATCGGGCAGCTATTTTGCGATGTTATCCGTTTACGATCATTTTCCGGTCAGTTTGGAATCAGCTTTACGGTACTGTCCGAACAGGGAACGGACCCTGTCTGCTATACTTGCAGGATCGATGCCGATCTCCCTGTGCAGTTCCATCTGGGATCCGTGCTCCACAAGCCTGTCGGGAACCCCCATCAGGGTGACGGGTGTGAGAAGTCCTGCATCGGCCATATATTCCAGCACGGCCGACCCGAACCCGCCCAGCCTGGCGCCGTCTTCGATGGTTATCAGATGGTCGTAGGATCCGGCAGCCTGCCTGATGAGCTCTTCGTCCAGCGGTTTGGCAAAGATCATGTTGAAGTGTCCGGCATGAATACCCTCTTTTTCAAGGTTATCGAGGGCTTCGGTCACGTAATTGCCGATTGTGCCAAACGACAGCACGGCAACGCTTTCCCCCTCCCTCAGGTACCGGCCTTTACCGACCGGCATCAGTGAGTACTCTTCAGGGAGGTCATAGCCGCAGGTCTCACCCCGTGGATAGCGGATGGAAAAGGGACCGTCTTCATGCCGTGAAGCGGTATACATGAGATCGCGCAACTCAATCTCATTCATCGGGGCCGATACGACCACATGGGGCAGACATCTCAAAAATGAAGTGTCGTACAGTCCGTGATGGGTGGGCCCGTCGGCACCGACCAGTCCGGCACGATCCATACAGAACACTACAGGGAGTTTCTGTATGGCCACATCGTGCACTACCTGATCGTAACCCCTCTGCAGAAATGTGGAATAGATGGCAGCGTAGGGTTTTTTACCCTGTGTTGCCATCCCGGCTGCAAATGTTACAGCATGCTGCTCGGCTATGCCAACATCAAAGGCACGGTCGGGCATCTCCTGCATCATTTTAAGCAGTCCGGTACCGCTGGGCATGGCCGGTGTAATACCCACAATGCGGTCATCCTTTTTGGCCAGTTCAATAATGGTATCGGCAAAAATATCCTGGTACTTGGGGATGCTGGCAGGTTTCTTCACCACAAGAGACTTGCCGGTAATTTTGTCGAAGGGGCTTCCCGAGGCGTGCCATTTCACCTGGTCTTTCTCGGCAGGGGCAAAACCCTTGCCTTTTACCGTAACAATATGGAGCAGTTTGGGTCCCGATACCTGCTGCAGGTCCTTGATCTGCCGGGCCAGGGCCTTTACGTTGTGCCCGTCGACCGGGCCATAGTATTTAAACCCGAGGGCCCGGAACAGCGCGCCGGGTGTCAGGGCCGAAAGCATGGCGCCTTCCAGCTTGGATGCGACCTTCCGCATTTTTTCACCCGCCTTGCTGAAATGGCCCAGCATCTCATACACATCATCCCTCAGCTTGTTGAAGGTTGTGCTTGTGGTAATGTCGGCGAGGTATTCTTTGAGGGCCCCCACGTTCGGGTCGATCGACATATTGTTGTCGTTCAGTATTACAAGTACATCACTTTTTAGTGCACCGCCATTGTTGAGGGCTTCAAAGGCCATTCCGCCCGTCATGGATCCGTCGCCGATTACGGCCACTACCGATTTTTTTTCTCCGTTCAGGTCTCTGGCAACCGCCATGCCGAGCGCGGCAGATATGGAAGTGCTTGAATGCCCCACGCCGAAGGTATCGTAGGGGCTTTCACTGCGTTTGGGAAAACCGGATACACCGCCGTATTTGCGGTTGGTATGGAAATTGTCCTTCCGCCCGGTAAGCATCTTGTGGCCATAGGCCTGGTGACCCACATCCCAGACCAGCAGATCGTCGGGGGTGTTCAGTACATAATGAAGAGCCACGGTAAGTTCAACTACGCCTAAGCTTGCACCGAAGTGGCCGCCGTGTACTGATACCGTGTCGATGATGTAATCCCGAAGTTCAAAGCAGACATCGACAAGCTGGTCGTGAGTGAGTTTTTTAAGATCGGCCGGACTTTTGATCCCCGCGAGCAGCGGTCCGGGTGTTCCATTAGACGGTTCCATGTATCAGGCTTCGGTTTTGTTCGGATTCACTTTCCGGATCTTCAGTTCGGCCTCTTCGAGTGTTTCCGAGCAGAGTTTGGCAAGCTTCATCCCCTCCTCGTACAGTTTGATCGACTCTTCAAGTGAAACGGCAGGATCCTCGAGTTTACTGATTATTATTTCCAGCTTACTCAAAGCATCTTCGAAGCTTAAACGTTCCTTTTTTTCCATTTTACTGTTTTGTTTGGGTGTAATGCCGGCATGGACCGGTTAATCATAAGCATTTTTACCCAAAATCGCCGGACCGGGCGGATGTTTTTTTCGGTTCTGTCTTTAATTCGTCTGACAGCGGGGGTAAATGCCGCACACCGGCAGGAATATTATTATTTACAGATATCAGGCCGGCTGATGAACCTTCTATTTCCAGTGTAGCCGTTTGAAGGCTGTTCCGTCAGACCGGAGTATTACAGCGCCTTCAAGAGCGGTGTACCATAACTCTGCCCCGGTTGACGCCAGTCTTATTACGGCATCACGATGAGGGTGGTTGTACCTGTTACGCATGCCGCACGATACGATGACCGTTTCCGGCTGAACTTCGTCGAGGAAGTAGTCATGTGAACTGGTATGACTGCCGTGGTGACCTGCCTTCAGTACACTGCTTTGCAGAAGGCTGCCGAAAGTGGCCTGCATATTCGATTCCGAAAGCTCCTCGGCATCTCCGGTCAAAAGCAATACTGTGTGTCCGTACTGAAGCCGTAATACCACCGAATGGGCGTTGGGATCGCGGCTATGCATGTCGGGTGCAGGTGCCAGCACTATGGCCAGTAAATGCGGGTCAAGTAGCGGAACATCTCCCTGCTGCAGGGGGATAACAGTAACAGAATGCTGGTGTGCGGCTTCGGTATATCTGTTATAGAGCGCCGACTGATATTCGGCTGGCGACTGATAGATCACCCCGATATAGATATTCCCGATCAGAGAAAGGATGCCGCCGATGTGATCGGAGTGAGGATGAGACAGGATTACGGCATCAAGTCTGTTTACACCCTTATCGAGCAGGTAGGGCAGTATTACATGGCGGCCAGAGTCGGAAAACGGGTTCAGCACCCCGGCATCATACAGAATATGCCTGCCAGAGGGCGTTTTGATGAGGACTGCATCGCCCTGCCCCACATCAAAAAAGACCACTTCAAGCTGGTTTCTGCCCCGTTCTCCCGCAAATGTATGAATCCGTTCGGCACAGAGTACAATGAGCAGAAGTATGATCAGTTTCCAGCGGTATGCCGGAACCAGGGCCGCTGAGAAAAGACCGAACATTAAAATCCAGGTCAGGAAAATGAACACCGAGGGGCGCTGAACTGAGATCCAGCCGGTAACCGACTGATTGGTAACATCCACCAGCACCGACATCAGGGTGATCATAAGGTCGGCGGGAATTCCGGCTGTAAGTGCGGCCTGCTGGCTTACCATCGCTATGGGCAGTGAGATAAAAGAAGCGAGAAAAAGAATCTGGGCCAGGGGAACAGCCAAAACATTCAATAAAGGCCCGATGAGTGAAAATTCCCGGAAGTAGAGGGTCAGAACCGGGAACAGTCCGCCCTGAATAAGAATGCTGAGTCCGAACATGGTCAGGACGTTGCCCTTCCAGGTATACCTGATGTTACGGGGGATGAGCCGCTGCAGCATGGGCAGAGATACAAGAATGATGATGACCGCAGTGAATGATAGCTGAAATCCCACATCGTACAGGTACCGGGGATCGTACAGCAGAAGCAGGATGGCAGCCAGTCCCACTAGGTTCAGGGAGTCGCGGATTTTGCAGAAAACCGATCCGGTGGCCAGCAGGATGGCCATCAGGCTGGCGCGGGTAACCGATGCGGTGAAGCCCGTAATGCCGGCATACAGTACCAGAACGGAAATGAGCAGTACCATGGCGGCACATTTTCCCGCGGCCGATGTGCGCAGCCAGGGGAACAGAAGCCATACCGGCATCAGAACGAATCCCACATGCATGCCCGATACCGCCATAATGTGCGACAATCCGGCGCGGGAAAATGACTGGCGCATGCCTGCGTCAAGCTCGGCCTTGTAGCCGAGTATCACTGCTTTTGCAAGTGCACGGTTCTGCTCCCGGAACATCGAATCGATCAGACGATAAGAGCGGTGGCGCAGCGGTGCCCATCCGCGTATATGCACACCCGTTGATGCAACCGAGTCAAAAACGATTTCACCGAAAATATTCTGGCGGTAATTCCACTGCCTGAAATCAAATTCGTGGGGATTTCGCCGTTCCCGGAAACCACCCGCCCTTCCGGTTCCGGTAATCAGGGTTCCGGGTGTGAGTTCCTGCGTAATCGTGGTATCTGCATTGAACATACGGTAGCGCAGCTGTGCATTCACGGCAAACGAGCCGGAGCGTACCATGGCTGAGTCGATGAGCACCACCCCGTTCAGTGTACCGTTACTGTTTATGGATGCGGTGATCAGGTGCCCGCTTACCTGAACCGGCTCCTGTTCCCATTCCAAAAGAACCCCGACCGGCTGCGGAATCTCTACGTGTGCCGCCTGCATCCGGAACCACCCTGCGAGCACGATACCTGCCAGGTAGATCATGGTCAGGATGGAGGTGTTCCGTACCGATATGCTGAGAGCGGAATAGTAACTGAAGCAAATAAAAAGAGTAAACCAGACGGCAAGCACGCCTGCCGCCAGTATGGGCCCGGCATTCGGTGTAATCTCACAGAGCCAGATACCGCAAACAAACAGTACAGCAATCCGGACTGCCGGATATCTGGAAAAGGGAAACCGGTATGAACTGCGTAATTCCATACATAATGGAGCCCGATCAGAAATAAATCTTACACCAGAATTTTATAGTTACCCCATTTCCCCGTTCCCTATTCCCTATTCCCTATTCCCTATTCTAATGTTCCCTATTCCCTGATCTCCTCCCCCCGGTTTCCCCGAACTCCTTTTTAGGTTACATTACCTGGTATACCATTATAAACCAATCAGAATATCCATGCGAATTTTTACCTTTCTGTTACTGATTTTATTATTGTCTGCAACCTCAAGCTGTACGGACACAGAAATGCAGGAAACCCAAATCCAGTTTCCAACCCTTGATTATTCGATAGCCATCCATGGCGGGGCCGGGGTGATGTCGCGCGATATGCCCGTGGAAACACGTGAGGCCTACATCCGGTCTCTCACCGAAGCGCTGACCATAGGCAGGGATATGCTGGCAGAGGGGGCGTCCAGCCTTGATGCCATCGAATCGGTTATCCGGTACATGGAAGATGACTCACTTTTCAACGCCGGGCGCGGAGCTGTTTTGACCAACACCGGCACAGCCGAGCTCGACGCGTCTGTTATGGACGGACGGGATCTGTCGGCCGGGGCCGTAGCAGGTGTAAAGACCGTCAAAAACCCGATCAGCCTGGCCCGGCACGTGATGGAAAACTCGAGGCACATCCTGTTTGCGGGTGAGGGTGCTGAAGACTATGCCGGCGAAGCCGGTGTAGAGAGGGTCGGAAACAGCTATTTCATTACCGAAAACCGTCGCAAGCAGCTTGAAAGGGCAATAGAACGCGATGAGGTAAGCCTCGATCATTCAGGAGGATCGGCTTCCATCCAGACCCGTGAAGCAGCCAATGACAGAACCGGAACGGTTGGCGTGGTTGCTTTGGACCGTGACGGCAATCTTGCAGCGGGTACATCCACCGGAGGCATGACCAACAAGCGGTTTGGACGGGTGGGCGATTCGCCGCTAATCGGTGCGGGTACCTATGCAGATAACCGCACCTGTGCCATTTCAAGTACGGGAACCGGCGAGCAGTTTATCAGAAATGCAGTGGCCTATCAGATATCGGCAATCATGGAATACACGGGGGCGGGTCTGCAGCAGGCCGCCGAGATGGTGGTCTTTGAAAAACTGAAGCAGGGCGATGGCGGCATTATCGGCGTGGGCAGAGACGGGTCGATTGCAATGGTTTTCAATACACCGGGCATGTACCGCGGTGCAGCAAACTCCGAGGGATTATTTGAGGTGAAAATATGGGATTGACCGGCCCGGCCGATCGGCCTGTTACCGGGCGCTGTACCGGTATCTATACTTCGTTAAACTTCTCCCGGAGATCCTGAATGTAGATACCGATGTCGTTTCTCAGTTCGTGCAGGTCGGCGTGCAGGTTATGGTAGATGGCGTTGGAGAAATAGCCCCTGTTTTTCATATCGCGAAGCCGGGCAAGGGCGCTGTTGGCCGCATACAGGGCTTTTTTGCAGTAGGCGATGTTGCCGCCGAGTACATCCCTGTCGAAACCGAATGAGTACCCTGCCGCCAGTTTGGCACTTATCTGTATGGTATCGGTGATAAAGGCGTTGATGTCGTTTCTTTCGGCAGCACTGGGAATCGATTCGGCTATCTTCATGGCTTTGGAGCCAAAGTTATGCGAATCGGTATATACTTTCAGATTTTCGATGGAGCCGTAATCGGTAAGCGCATATTCTTCGCTGAGGTATTTCCAGTCCTCACCCGCGTAGTCGAGGTCTTCGTTTTCCTCGTCTTCGTCAAGTTCATCGAATTCATCAAAACCGGAGTCGAAAAACAGGTCCTCATCCTCATCGAACTCGTCATCCCCGTCGAATTCATCGTCATCGTCGGGGAAATAGGCCTCCTCGAACATGAGCTCCTCTTCGATGAATGCATCAAGTGCATCCTGTTCAGAGACGGATTCATTGAGGAGTTTCAGCCATCGAGGTGGGCTGTCGGCCTGCCCGAGGTTTGACTCGATGAATTTTTTAAGTTGCCTGGTTTTAAGTTCCATCTCCTCGAGATGTGATTCCCATTGGAACTCATTCCAGATTTCGCCGTCGAAATTTTCAGATCTCATCAAATAGTCTAAGTATTAAGATAGCCGAAATGATATACCCAATATATCAATTCGACTGTCAAATACAACGTTTCAAAGATTAATTTTAATATAGATTGGAACTTATAAACGTTCCAGAACCCCGATCATAACACGGGTCATTTTGGGTTCGGCCATGTCGGCTGCCTCCAGTATTTCAGACATTACAACGGGTTTGAGGGAGTCGGGGAAGCACTCGTCGGTAATAACCGATATTCCGAGTACCTTCATACTCATGTGAACGGCCGCTATCACTTCGGGAATGGTGCTCATGCCTACTACATCAGCGCCGATGGATCTGAGAAAACGGTATTCGGCCCGTGTTTCGAGGTTGGGTCCTGGTACGGCAGCATATACACCCTCATGCATTTTAATGGCATTATCGAGGGCAACCTGCTCTGCGAGCAGGATCAGATCGCTGCTGTAGGGTTCGCTCATGTCGGGAAAACGGACACCGAGATCATTGTCGTTGGGCCCGATCAGGGGATTGTCGCCGATCAGGTTGATGTGATCGTTGATCAGCATAATGTCGCCCCGGCGGTAGTTCGTGTTCATTCCGCCACAGGCATTCGACACCAGCAGGGTATGTACACCCAGTTCCCTGGCAACGCGGACCGGGAATACGATCTGTTGCATGGTATAGCCTTCATAGTAGTGGAAACGGCCCTGCATGGCAACCACGCGCTTGCCACCGAGGGTGCCGAACAGAAGTCTGCCGGAATGGCTTTCTACGGTTGATACGGGGAAGTGGGGGATTTTGTCGTAGGAGATGCTGGTGTCTACATCAATCTGTTCGGCGAGGCGGCCGAGGCCGGTGCCGAGAATAATCAGGTACTCCGGATCAAAAGAGGTATGTTCAGTAATAAATGTAAGTGCTTCGTTCCTTTTTCTCCGAAACTCCTCTACGGTTTCAATATGCATGTGCGTTAATCTATATCATCAAGGATGTCGTCCAGGTTTTCGCTTCCCGGGACGGCAATTTTTTCTGTTTCTGTTTCTGTTTTTAATTCTGAATTGTTTTCTTTTGCCCGCTCATTCTTTTTTTCTTCAACCCGCCGTGATTTTTTCCCGGTGCGGGTCTGTTCTTCGTCTTGAGTGAGCGAGTAAATATCGGAATCATCCCTTGAAAAACTCTGCAGCGATTTCTGGGCTGAATCAATATATGACCCGATACCGCGTAATATTTCCTCGCGGCGTTCAAGCAACCTCAGAATGCTTTGGCGGATCTCCTGACGCTGAACGCGTACATCCTGAAGAATTTTTTCCGCTTCCATTTCTGCCGTTTCGACTTTTGAGCGGGCTTCTTTCCGGGCGGTTTCGATTCGTTGTTCCGCATTTTCCCTGGCAGTTTGCAGGGTTTCGTGCAGGGCTTCCTCTACCCGTTCATAGTGCTTCAGCTTGTCGCGCAGTTGCGAAATTTCACGCTCCTGGTCCTTGATCCGTCCAACGGCCTGTTCCCACTCGGTGGCAATAACATTCAGAAAGGCGTTTACTTCAGAAATGTCATATCCGCGCAGTGTTTTTTCGAACGTTCGCTGTTTGATCTCCAGTGCAGTAAGGTTCATGATATATACAGGTTACAATAGGGCTTGTGATGATAGTTTGGGTATATTCAGCGGCTTCTCAGGATTTCAGCCTGTTCGACAGCCGGGACTTTTTCTCTTCTTCCGATTCGAAATCGGGCAGCTCGTTAATCTTTTTGTCGTCCAGAAAATCCTGGTCTACGATTATCTGTTCAAGGCCTCTGAGCCGGCGTTCGGTTCGATTCATAAAATCGACAACTTCATGGGCTTTTTCTTCACTGAGCCCGCTTTTTTTCCGGTTGATCCAGGTATTGATCAGGCCGAAAACCTTGGATGCAAGATATCCGACCAGAAAAGTACCTGCAACAATTGCTACTATGGGTATGAGTAATTCAAAAGGTTGCATATGATCTGTGGTTTAGATGTCAGCTTTGTTGACGCCTTTTCTTCGCAAGTTCATTAACCAGTCTCTGATGTTCTGATTCCGGTTCGTTCTCGTCGGTTTCAATATCGTCGAGGGTAATCGATTTTCTGCGGTCGGCAAAACTTTCGGTGTCAGAGGCGGCTATTACTTCCAGGTTTTCAATCCGCTTGCGCAGGGATGCCAGCTGGGTTTCCATATCTTTTACGTTATCACGGTTTTCGGTCTGAACCTTGAGATGCTTGAGTTTATTCTTCTGATATTCCGAAAAAGCACCGATCAGCAGGGTTGCAACAACTATGATTGTCAGGAATGTCCACATATCGATTGGGATCATAACATTACCGGTTTGAATTCAACCCTTAAAATACGAAATATAGCGCCTTGTGTTCGTATTGTTTTTTATTGTTCGGATGAGGTTGCGGGTTTGTCATTTTTACGGGTTCAGATACGGGTTCTGCCGATTAACCGTAATCCCTTTCACCAAATATGGCTGTTCCCACCCGGACCATGGTCGCCCCCTCCTCGATGGCTGCCTGCATATCGTTGGTCATGCCCATCGAAAGATGTTCCAGATCGGTCTGGCCGTCGGGGTGATTCCGCCATTTGTCGCGCAGTTCACGCAGCATGCGGAACTGACTGCGAACCACATCCATATTGCCGGTGAATGATGCCATACCCATCAGGCCGCGAACACGGATGTGCTGCATCGGTGCCGCATGCTCCAGCAGGGCCGGCAGGTCGCCGGGTTCACATCCGCTTTTCTGGTCTTCATCACTGATGTTGACCTGGATGAGCACATTGATGGTGCGGCCGGCCTGTCCGGCACGTTTTTCAATCTCATCAAGCTCCTTTTTACGTGAAACGGAGTGGATCCAGTCGACCCTGTTCGCCATCTGACGGATTTTGTTGGTCTGAATGGCCCCGATCATGTGCCAAATCAGCGCATCGCCAAGCTGATCCATTTTGCTTACCAGTTCCTGGACCTTGTTTTCGCCGAAATGGACCTGACCGGCTTCGACCGCCTCGAGGATGCTTTCAACAGGGTTGGTTTTGCTTACGGCAACTAGCGTAACCTCGGAAGGATCGCGCCGGCATCCGCGGCAATAATCTGCAATTTTCTGTTTAATATCCGATAATCTCGCTTCTGCACTCATCAGGTTACATACTTTTTAACATGGCAATCTTTAATCTTATGTAAAATAGTGGTATTTTTACCTTCTGTCTAAAAAATGAGTTGCAGCACATGTACTGTAACGTGTTAAATTTTATAATGTCGTTGATTTTCATACTGCTAATACGTCAGATGCTACCATCGTCGGGAGGGCGAATCCCAACGAAAGTATGAAAACTACAGCCAATCACATATCCGACTTCTTCCAGGATTGGGCTCCCCTCAAAACAAAACTGGATTACGACAATGTCGGACTGCTGATTGGCCAACCCGACAAGCAGGTTAACAAAGTGCTTGTATGCCTCGATGTAACCGAAGATGTGGTTCAGGAGGCCGCCGACACCGGATGCGACCTGATCGTAGCACACCACCCGGTCATCTTTAAAAAGCTCTCCTCGGTAACAACCGCCGATACCACCGGCAGGATCGTTTACCAGCTCATCCGGAACGACCTCGCCGTTCTGGCTGCCCACACCAATCTGGACGCTGCCCGCGGGGGAGTGTCGTTCGCAATGGCTGCCAAAATCGGCCTAACGAACTGCAGTTTTCTTGAAAACAGCCTGAAATCACTTCAGCTTATCCGGTTCACATGCCATACAGGGCAAAAAGAGGCTGTTCGTGAACTTCTGGAGGATACCAGTGTCCGTTTTTTACCCTTGTACGAGGATCGCACAATAGCTGAATTCACGGCCGACAGTTACCGGCTGGATCCGCTTGTTGCATCCCTTGAAAAGCTGATTCCCGGTTTTCGCGACGATTTGGTGGTAATTCCCGTCGATCAGTCGTCTGACAGTTCGGGATTTGGCGTGACCGGCGAACTGGAGGAACCCCTTGACCGTAACGAATTCCTGACCCTGCTGGCACACAGCCTCGGTTCATCCTCCATACGCTATTCGGGCCATGCCGGTGTCATAAAAAAAGTGGCCGTTTGTGGCGGAGCAGGTGTTTCGCTGGCAGGCAGGGCCATGGCATCAGGAGCCGACGCCTTTGTTACGGCAGATGTGAAATACCACGATTTTTTTGCAGGCAAAAACGGGTTTCTGCTGGCCGATGTGGGCCATTACGAAAGTGAAGTGCACATACTGGAACATGTGGTAAAAAAAATGAAGAGCAGCTTCCCGGATATTGAGATTTTTACAACACGGGTCAATACGAACCCGGTGCATTACTTTGCCATGGATTTTAAATCAAACAAGAACACTGAACCCCCAAAAAGCGAATAAAATTATGCGTGAAATCCTGCAAAACCTGGTAGACCTGCAATTCATCGATTCCAGGCTGGATGAACTCAAGAGGCTTCGCGGCGACCTCCCCGAAGATATCATGGATATGGAAACCGATATCTCAAGGCTGGAAGCCAGGACCAAAAAAATCAAAACTGAGCAGGCTGAGCTGAAGCTTGAAACAGCTAACCTGAACATGGAGATTAACGATGCAGAAGCCCTGATCAAGAAATATGAGGAACAACAGCTCAGTGTCCGCAACAACCGTGAGTATGATGCCCTCACCAAGGAGATTGAATCACAAAAACAGACGATAGAAAACGCCCGCTCGCGTATGGAAGAAATCCTGCTGCTGGAAGAGGAGCACGAAAAAAACCTTGCCGAGAGCGAATCGTTGTTAGCAGAGAAAAAGGCCGATCTTGAAATGATGAAGGCCAATCTGGAAGATGTGATCAATAAGACGGAAGAGGAGGAGAAGGAACTTCTTGAAAAACGCGAGGAGGCCTCTTCAATGCTCAATCAGCGGTATCTCAGGAGTTACGATCGCCTTCGTCATGGCCTGAACAACGGTCTTGCTGTTTGCCCCATGGAAAAAGGGGCCTGTATGGGAATGATGATGACCCCGCAGGTTCAGATGGAGGTGAAACGGATGAACAAAATCGTGATCGACGAAAACAGCGGACGGATTGTTGTTGACCCGAGCTTTTTTGAAAACGCCCGTGAAAAATATGCCTGAGACTCTAAACGTTCTGTAACAGGTGGCAGGCTTTTTTTTTGCTTCCGGGATATATTCTTTTTCCGGATTGTGTTCTTTGATATCTGCGATGGATCCGGGTAATCGCCTTCCGGTCTTCCGGGAGGAGGAAAGTCCGAACACCCACCAGCACCGTGCTTCCTAACAGGAAGGTCTTCCGGCCTGCCGGGAGAACAGAAAGTGCCACAGAAAAGATACCGCCCCTGCATCCGTGCAGAGGTAAGGGTGAAAAGGCGGGGTAAGAGCCCACCGGTCCGGATGGTGACATCCGTTCGCATGGTAAACCTCACGGGGTGCAAGATCAAGCAGGCAGTATGTACCGCTGGTTATGACGCTGTCGGGTAGATCGCATGATCCCGGTAGTGATACCGGGGCCAGATAAATGATTACCTCCCGCTTAATCGGGATACAGAATTCGGCTTACAGGGTCCGTCGCAGATTGTTTTAAAAGGCTGCATCGCATGTCGGTGCAGCCATTTTTTTTGATGGTGCACACGGCGCGATCGCATTCGTTGCAGTACATATTTGACATACAGGAGCATTCAAACAGATAGCTGCCTGATTGAAACCGTCAGAAAAAGCGGCTGATCGAACACCCCGCTCGCGAAACGTTATTGTTTCACGGCGTCTTTCATCCTTCTGCTGACCTCTCTTTTGGCGTCTTTCTCGGCAAGGGTGGCCCGCTTGTCGTATTGTTTCTTGCCCCGGGCTACACCCAGCAACACTTTTGCCAGTCCTTTTTTGAAATAGACTTTAAGCGGCAGAAGGGTCATGGCCTTCTGGCTTACAGCCCGGTCAATTTTGTCGATTTCATCCTTATTCAGCAGCAGTTTTCGTATTCGCCGGGGCTCGTGGTTGGTATAGGTTCCGAATTCAAATTCCTTGATGTAGAAATCCTTCAGAAACACCTCTCCGTTTTTCAGAAACGCAAAAGCGTCAGTGAAATTGGCGTTTCCCTGCCTCAGAGACTTCACCTCCGTACCCTGGAGAACGATTCCGGCCTCATAGGTTTTATCGATGAAATAATCGAAATAGGCTTTCTTGTTCTGAAGTACCGGTGTGCTTTTTTTCTGTTGTAGTGGTTTTGCAGCCATTTCAGTCAGCCACACCCTCGGGTATGGGCCTCCCCATTTGTGTGTAGATTCCTTCGATCTGATTGATTTCAGCCTGCGCCCGGCTGTTGCCCGGATCAAGCTCAAGTACCTTTCTGTAGTGGCGTAATGCGCCCCCCATCCGTTCCGACATCTGAACAGAATCTGCCGAATATGTTAGCCACAGGCCATATAACAGGTGCGTATCTCTTTTGAGGTTCATCACCTGCGGATCTTTCTGATCGGCACTCCTGAGAAGGTCAAGCGCCTGTTCGTACTGATCGAGCTCAACATGGTACTGTACCTGCTGCGGCAGGGGCATGCCTGACAAATCCGGTACCTGTTCTGACGATCCGTTTTCAGCATCATTTTGAGTACATGCTGCAATTATCAGTACAAGCGGTAATACGTATAAAAATCGGTATTGCATGGATAGTGTTTTGATAATCAGTAAATCAGTTGTTAGAAAACAATGCCGGAATCAGATAAGATAAAGCGGGTTCGGACTTATACAGAGCAGAAAAATGGCCATGGTTGTCCACCCCAGAATTTTTCTGCCAGGTGTCAGCGGAACAGTGTAGGTGACCGGCGGGTGCTCGATCCTGACCAGAAATACCAGGAAAAGTGCGAATAAAATCCAGGCCGTATAGCCGTTGATGTTCGTTATGCCTAAAAATACATAAATAATGAGGGCAGAGGCAATCATCGACACCGCCATCACTACCGACACCCAGAGCTGTTCACCCCGGTAAGCCTTGTGAAGCAGCATGTAAATGATGATTGCCCAGGCTGACCAGACAAGCCCGTTGGCCCATGCAGTATGACCTGAAAGCCATTCAATTAATGGCGGAATCACACCCAGGCTGCCAAGGGTCACGACAATGCCGAAGAAGAGCCGGGCGATCACTTTGTGTTTACGGTAGCCGACAAGGCCAAAAAGGATGTGCCCGCCATCAAGCTGCCCTACAGGCATCAGGTTCAGGGCGGTGAAGAACAGGCCCAGCCAGCCGGCGAACAGGAAGGGATAGTGATAGGCCTCCCATAGAGGCGGAGCATTGTCATAAAATGAGGCGATGAATCCGTATAACAGCGTGTTGCCGAGCATCAATAGTTGTCCCTCGCCCACTTCGGGGGGATCGGCCGGGAATGTACCATGCTCCTGAACATATTCTACGGTAACTTCATGGCCGGGAAAGCCTTCGAGAAATTCGGGGCCGGGCAGTGTTTCAAAACCCCATATCAGGATGCCCAGCGATACGATAAAACCTGCAATCGGTCCGGCGATGCCGATATCGAATAGCTTTACGGTATCCCTCACCTGCTCCTTGATGCGGATCACGGCGCCGATGGTGCCGATGGGCGAAATAATTGGCAGCGGTATAAAGAACGGCAGGGTTGTTCTTACCCTGTGTTTTACTGCCGCGAAGTAGTGGCCGAATTCGTGAACGCCGAGAAAGCCCAGCAGCAGGCTGGCAAACAGTCCCCCGTCGCGGGCAATGACCATTATATCATCGACCCATGTTTCTGATCCGGAAAATCTTCCCACAGAAAAAGCGCTGCTCATTACAGCACAAGAAATGAAGGTCAGAACAAACAAAAGCAGGTGCTTCAGAATGCTTCTGCCGTTCAGTTCGCTTCGGGGTTCGCTCTCCGTGGTCTCTTCCGGTAAATTAATTGCAGGATACTGACTCAAAATATTCAGACTTCACGCGCTATGGGCATTGTCATACATCGTGCTCCGCCACGGCCCCGGCAAAGTTCGTGACCGTTAAAATGTACGGCTGTTTTGGGGTCCTTCCCCGGTATATATCTGCGGGTTCTATAGGTTTCACCAAATTCAAACTGGTTCAGAATCCTGTAACCGTGTTCTTCTAATGCTTTAAAGGTGTTTATGTTGCGCTCGTACCCGATAATGAGTCCGGGTGCAAGGGCAAAAACGTTGGCACCATCCGACCATTGTTCCCTGAGCTGATTGGTTACTTCCTCGCCGCCGCACTTGATAAACGTATATTGCCGCCCCGTTAATTCCTCAATGGTTGTTTTTAACGAATCCCTGATTTCCGTACAGACAACCCCGTTTACCAGGGTCAGATGAACCACATTGTTTTTCCTGTCCATAATAGCGGGCGGGAAGGCGACACATTCGTTCTCGCTGCAGAATGTAAATATGGTATCGAGGTGCATCGACGACCGCTGTTTGGGTATATCTACAATCAGTACGTGCTCAACACCTTTTCTCAGCAGCTGATTGGAGGCATTCATCAATCCGCTGAAGGAGGTCCGCTCGCTCATCCCGATCAGTACTATTTTGTCGGATAGTACAAGGATATCGCCCCCCTCAATACTGTCGCCGGAGCTGATTTTGATGGCATTGCTGCGGACGGTGCTGAACAGCGGATGGTGTTCGATCAGTGTTTCGGTGAGCAGCGATTCGCGGATGCGTGCTTTCGTGGCCGCCCGTGAAATAACCACGGTCTTTCCGACTACGGCGGCGAGGTCGCGGGTAAAGAGAAGATTGGGCGAAGGCAGAAGAACAAAATCGGGAAGGGCCGGGGTGGTTCCCTCTACGGCAAACTGTATGAGTGACTCTTCATCCAGGCTGTACAACTGGTTTTCAATGGAATGCAGATTTTCATATGGCAGCGCCTCAATCAGGATTTTAATGAAATAGTGCCGCGCTGGCTCTTCTCTGAAGCACTCCCTGATCAGATCCACAATTTCATAAACTTTACCACCGTCGGGCATGCCTGCTTTAATGAGGTCGATCATGCCGAAATGTTCACGCCGGGCATCATCTTCGAAAATGATGTCGTCGAACAGCAGTGCATTCTTGATGTCGGGATTTACCAGCGAAATTTCACGGCCGGGAGTATGTACTATAACGGCCTTGAGGCGGCCGGTTTCCGATGTTACCTCTATGTTCATGGTCACGCATTTTTTAATGTCGGGTAATATACGGTTAGCAGGCAGCTTAGTAAAACCGATGATCCTAAAAGTTGAACTTATTATGACGTTTTCCGGTCAAACTACCGGAATCCACTACATTACGTTCTGGGAGTAACAGGGCTGAGGCACAAAGACGGCTGAACAACGGACTTCAAACGTGCATGAATGGTCTTATTCCGCTTGTTATTTGAGCTCAAGCTCTTCACTCACAAAGCTCAGGTCTTCGCGGCTTTCCGACTGGTCGCTCAGGTGGAGTTCCATCTCGCTGCGCAGCTTCTGTATGGTGAGCCCGCTGGTAAGGGCTCCGTTGATGGCGATGGAAATACGTCCGGTCTCCTCCGATACGATCACCACGAACACATTGTTCGATTCACTGACCCCTACTGCCGCCCGGTGCCGGGTCCCAAAAACGGACGAAATATTCGGATTCTGGCTGATGGGCAGGTAACAACTGGCGGCTACAATCCGGTCGTTGCGGATTACAAGCGCCCCGTCGTGCAGCGGTGTCTCCTTGTTGAAAATGGTCATGATCAGCTTGCTGCTGACCCGCGCATCGATTTTGGTGCCCACATCAACCAGATCATGCAGCGTTGAGCTTTTGGCGAAAACGATAAGCGCCCCCGTTTTGGTACGGGCCATGTTTTTTACCGCTTCGATCACCTCGTCGATCACACTTTCCGATTCAACGCCGCCGAAAAACCGGTCAAAATTGGTATTCTGGCCTATACGGTAGAGAAGGCGCCTGATCTCGGGCTGAAACAGGATGATAAGCGCCAGTATACCCACATCCATGAAGCGGCGCAGGATGAAGTTGATTGTCGTAAGCCCCAGCGCACTCACCAGAACATTGATCGCAAAGATGATGATGAGCCCGATGAAGGCGGGCACGGCAAAGGAACCTCGGATCCAGCTGTACAAATAGTACAGTACGAACGCGATGATCAGCGTTTCGAACAGATCCTTAAGTCCGAATTCAAGAAAGCCGAAGGGTATCAAGTGGAGTTACTGCTGCCGTTTCTGATTAAAGTGGTGGATTTATTGCATTATAAATTAAAATTGAGTCAAATGCTTCCCTCACATCGTGAACGCGAATAATTTTTGCCCCTTTAGTGAGGGCATCGTAGTGCACGGCAAGCGTTCCGGCCAGCCTTTTTTCCACCGGACGGTTATCGAGCAGGTGGCCGATCATCGATTTGTTGGATGCACCCACCAGTACCGGGAAGCCCGTACTCGCAAAAGTGCCGATGCTGGAAAGCAGCGCCAGGTTGTGCTCAAGTTTTTTGCCGAAACCGATACCCGGATCAATGATGATGCTTTTCACCCCTTCACTCCGGGCAAATTCTGCCTGAGCGGTCAGAAATGTGTACACATCATCGATCACATTACCGTATTCGGGATTTTGCTGCATGATTTTGGGCTCACCCGACGAGTGCATGATGATCAGTCCGGCCTCAAAATCCGAAGCGAGCCGGGCAAACCGGGGTTCCTTTTTCAGCCCGCTGATGTCGTTGATAAAGTGTACACCGGTGTCCAGGGCGGCCCTTGCGATTTCGAATTTGGTGGTGTCGATCGAAAAAAAGTGGTCCGGATAAGCTTTAACCGCCTGTTCAAGAACCGGTATGGTCCTGTCGAGTTCTTCCAGAGGTGATACAGGATCGGACCCCGGCCTGGAAGACTCACCTCCCACATCAATGATAGCCGCCCCTTCACCGGCCATCTGCTCAATCCGCTTCATGGCCGACGATACCGTTGAATATCTGCCGCCATCCGAAAAAGAGTCGGGGGTTACATTGAGCACTCCCATAACGACCGGGGTCGTTAGATCAAGAGATTTACCGGCAGCGTTAAGCACCATAATCGGCAGAAAATGCACCGGACCGTGCAGATAGCAGGCCGGTGCCAGGTTCAGGATTCGATAGTTGGTTAATTAAAGGAAATCACCAGTCCTGAATGATATCATCGGTCGACTTCGGTTTCTCTGCCCATTCGTCGGCATCGGGCAGGGAATCCTTGGTTTCGTTGATCACATGGTCATCCCATTTTTCGGTGAGGCGTTCATTCCATTCGATGTAGTGTTCCCATTTTTCGGGTACCTCGTCATCGGGGAAGATGGCCTCAACGGGACACTCGGCCACACAGGCATCGCAGTCGATGCAGTCATCCGGGCTGATGACCAGAAAGTTGGGTCCTTCACGAAAAGCGTCTACCGGGCATACCGAGGCGCAATTGGTATATTTACAGTTAATGCAGGGTTCGGTTACTACGTATGCCATCTTCTGTGTTTAATGAATTAAATGGTTATTTGTGAGTGGTTTAAAATCGGGGGACTAACGAAAGCCGGCTTGAACATAGGCACATTACCAATTATTTCAAAATATGCCTGAGACTGTCGGGGTGGCCGTCGTTGGGTGCAGGTTCCAGGTTGAGAAGATTGCACATCAGCTCGTACACGTGAATCGACCGGAAGGGGGCGATCCGCTCGCCGGAACGGAACCCGGGCCCGCTGGCCAGAAAGAAGGCCTGCATCTCGGGAGCCCTGTGATCGTACCCGTGAACTCCTCCGGTTGCGCCGCGCTGTTCCAGCCTGCTGCGCGTGGTAATGGTATAACCCACATCGGCAATCATGATGATATCGGGTACCCTGTGGTGATTTTTGAAACGGTACACATCGGGTACATCCTGTTTCATGTAAACCGTATAGTTCAATTCGGCAGCTTTCAGGGCCGAATAGACTTCTTCTGTTTTCCCCTCAACGGGCTGGAACATGCCAACCGGCGACCAGTCGCGAACGGTGACGTCGTCAAGATTGATGATTTCGTCCAGAACAATGGCTCTGTCATCGGTAACCTGCGCCATGCCATGGTCGCTGGTGATAATAATATTCACTTTGTCGGTCATGCCGGTGCGGTCCAGCTCGTCAAGCAGGTAGCCCAGGGCACTGTCCACAACGGCTACGGCATAATACAGTGAGTCGGTCCAGGGGCCGTATCGATGGCCGTAAGAATCGACCAGGCTGAAATAGGTGGTGAGAAAACCGGGACGGGAATCGCCGCTGTCCTGAAGCCAGCTGATAACGGAGTCGACGCGTGTTTCATGGGGGAGCGACCCGTCGAAGAGCATCCATCGTGAGGGCCGCACGCCCTGGATCTCCGCTTCGGATCCGGGCCAGAACATGGTGGCGGTGCGCATACCCTGTTTTTCGGCAGTCACCCAAATCGGTTCACCACTGTACCAGCGGCCGTCGCTTACAGCGTCGCGGTTGCCCAGGCTGAAAAATGCATCCATTTCCGCATCATACATATTGTTGGAAATGAGCCCGGAATTTTCGGTATAGAGGCCGGTAACCAGCGAATAGTGGTTTGGAAAGGTTTTGGTCGGGAATACCGGGATCATGCCTTCGGCGAGTATGCCGCCGGCGATCAGGCGGTCGAGGGCCGGGGTATCGACGCTGTCGAGGTAGCCCGGCATAAAACCATCAAGGGAAATTAGCAGCAGCGGAGCCGGCCGCCCGGTATCTGATGGGCCGCAGGATGCAACGAGAAGCGGTATTATCAGGATAGCCAGCAGGGTCATGGCATGCTTCAGGGGCTGCAACGGATTTGCATTACGGGTGTTGATGGCAGTACGGTTTGGATTTTTGATACGATTCATATGCTCTGTGGGAATGCAGGATTTCAGGTTGACATAGCAAGTGACTGGTGCTGGCCTAAAATAAGCCTGTCGATTGTATAATCGGAATCAAAACTTGCAGCCCGCCACATTTCTGTGTCATTCTGGATATCAGATATCGATACCACTGCGGTGAAGTGAGTACGGGCTCAGAAATGAGATGACAACACACTTAATAAAACCGGCGTTTAAACCCGGACTTTTTACCGGATATTTGACCGGTAGAAATGAACGAGGGTCTGCTGCGAGACGCCGGCGAGATACATCAGCCAGACCATCGTAAACATAAGCTGCAGCCTGATGATGCCGTTACCGCGGTATTTCCGGGCGGAGGTTACCACAGACGATCCGAGCAGAACAAAATGCGACCGGTCAATGAGGCGGCCTGCGAATTCAAAATCTTCCATTACGAGAAGGCCGGTATTGAACCCGCCTGTCTCCTCATAAACCTGCTTTTTAACGAAAAGGCTCTGATCGCCAAAACGAATGTACCGCGTGTTGAAGCGGGTAAACCAGCTGTAAAAAGTCAACAACGGATGCCGCTGTTCGAAGCTGAGCCGGAAGCAGCCCGATTCAGCTCCATTTATTACTGCCCCGGAAATCATGTGATGAAACCCGGCGGGAGGAAGCGTGTCGGCATGCAGAAAGTAGAGAATGGTTCCGGATGCGGCTCTGGCCCCGGCATCCATCTGAAACGCTCTGCCGCTGCGGGCACATGAGACCAGTGTGGCGCCGTGTTCACGGGTAATGCGGGCGGTTTCGTCGGTGCTGCCCCCGTCGCAAACCAGTATTTCGTAATCATCCGTATCCACCATCAGCATCTTAAGCTGCCCGAGAAGCACAGGCAGCGAGTCGGCTTCATTGAGTGCGGGAATGATGATGCTGAGCATTATCCGGTATGTTTGCCGGTGAATATTCTGCTTTCAAGTTCCGGGAAAAAGACCAGGTCATCCGTGTCGTCAATATCGCGCAACTTCTTTAACTGCGCTACAGTAAGACCGGCTTTTTCTGCGTCGGCCAGTGTTGATTCCAGCACGGAAGGCGTGCTCCAGTTTTTATCCACGAAAAGCTCGGCATGAATCTGCTTCATGCCGAGCAGGTAGTAACCGCCGTCGAATGCAGGCCCGATCACAAGGTCGCGGGTGTCGAGTACATGAAAGGCCTCTTCCAGCAGGCCGGTACTCACACCCGGGCAATCGGTGCCGATGATGCATATTTTTTCAAAACTCTGCTTTTTTACCTCCTCAAAAGCGTTCAGCATGCGTTTGCCGAGATCATTGCCGGCCTGCACGGCCACTATAATGTCATATCCATTCCGGAAAGCTTGAACCCGCACCCGGTGCTTTTCTGCGGATGCATTCACAGGCGGAGCTTCATCAAAATACAGGAAAACAGAAGTTCCGGCCAGGTTTTTAACGGCTTCGGAGGTGATACTGATAAGTTCAAGATAGATTCGAAGGGCTTTTTCGTCCCCAATACCTGAGGCAAGGCGGGTTTTGACACGCCCGGGCACCGGATTTTTGAGGAAAACGATCAGTGCGTTGCGGTTTTTGCTTGTGTCTTTGATCATAGTGTTTATCAGGCTGTGGATCCGCCGCAGCTGCTGCCGGCGCCGGCGGTGCATCCGTAGCAGTGCTGATCGGTTACAATGGTACGTTCGTTCAGGCTGGCCAGATCAAAGTCGCGCAGATGCCGCGGTGAACCGCCGTTAACCTGCATCTGTAGCATCTGGTTAAAATCGCAGTCGTAAAGGCAGCCGTCCCAGCCGACCGATATGGTGTTCCGGCACATCACATTGGCCGCGGCCGAAGGGTTGTAGGCATTCACCAGTTTAGTCATATAATCATCCACATTGCCCGACATGATCAGGAAGTCGAGAAAGCGGCTGATGGGCAGATTGGTGATGGCAAACAGATTGTTGAAATCAATATCGTGGTTCTTTTTGAGCACCCTTCTGAAGTCGGCCTCCATGGTTTTCTGGTTGGCCGGGAGGTAAGCGCCGGTGGGATTATAGGCGAGGTTCAGGGTCAGTCCGGTACCGGGCTGGCCATATCCCACAGCGTTAAGCATCTGAAGCCCGATTATGGATTTGTCGAAAACACCGGCCCCGCGCTGCGCATCGGTATTTCTCTGCAGGTAATAGGGCAGTGATGCAACGACCTCGATGCCGTGTTCCGCGAAAAAGTGCGGCAGCTCCCGGTATTTCGGATTAACGGTAAGTATGGTGAGGTTACTGCGCACGATGATATGCTTGCCGAGGGCTCTGAATTCTTCCACGAACCAGCGAAAATGGGGGTTCATCTCGGGGGCGCCGCCGGTCAGGTCGACAGTCCCTATATTCGTACCCCTCACGGCATCGAGGCAGAGCTCCATGGTTTCGCGGGTCATGATCTCTTTGCGGTCGGGTCCTGCGTCCACATGGCAGTGTTTGCAGGTTTCATTACACATGTACCCCACGTTTACCTGGAAAATTTCAATGCCGGTCGGTTTGAGCGGATGCAGGCCCGAATCGCTGAGTTTTTCGCCGAACTTGGGCATTTTTTTGAGGGTATCACTGCCGTTGTTCAGGATTTCGAGCTGAAGTTCAGGCTGGGAAAGGCGGTGTTCTACGGCTTTAAGGGATTTCATGAATTACATAGAGATTTTTTTGACCTTGTTCATCATCTGAACGGAATGCACCAGTGAGGCACCGCCCCGGATCGCAGCAGCAACATGAACGGCTTCCATCATCTGCATTTCGTTGGATCCTTTTTCGAGGCAGTCGGATGTATAGGCATCGATGCAGTACGGGCATTGCACGGCATGGGAAACAGCCAGGGCAATGAGAGCTTTCTCCCGCTCTGAAAGGGCGCCTTCGGCAAATACCGCACCGTAGTAGTCAAAGAATTTCTTTGACAGTTCGGGTCCGAATTCTTTGATATCGCCGAATTTGGCAAGGTCTTCAGGTTTATAGTAGGTTTCGCTCATGGTTTTTCTCGGATGACCTTGAAAACAGGTGGTTTTCAAGGGGTTGTTTAGGGGGTATCGGTTTGGTTTGTTTTGTTTGGTTTGCAATGTCCGGACCGTAAATCCCCGGGCGTCAAAATCCTGATTATGAGGGTCTGTAGAATCACAGATTTGTAACATTTCGGGAAAACCGGCGTCCTATCTGCATCAGCAACACAATGCGAGGGTTGGTTATACCGGCCACTCGGCAATAGTGATGGTTAAAGAAGCTGTAAAGATAACCCTGAAAATACAACCGGAATTCGATTGAAGACAGAATTGGTTGATTTAATGTAAAAATTGGCTTAAAGAGGCTGTGAACGCTGTTCAGAACCGGATATTCCGTATTTTATCCGGTTGCATGATACCGGTTGATCACTGTTTGACAATAAACCGCTTACATTTCAGTTACGTAGACTATAACCATAAAAAAAACAGAACAATGAAAAAAACAATTCTATTCACTTTTCTTCTATTTATTTCTGCATCAGTCATCAATGAGATACACGCACAGGGCCAGAACGATCCCCAGCGCTTCGGGCTTGGAATCATGATCGGTGAACCCACCGGAATAACTGGCAAATACTGGATGAACACAACCAATGCGCTGGCTGGCGGTGTGGCCTGGTCATTCCGCGGGCCTTCACACCGCAGGTCAAGCAATATCCATCTCCATCTCGACTATCAGGCACACAATTTCAATCTGTTCAATGTGGAGCAGGGTACCATGGGTTTCTATTACGGTATCGGTGGACGGCTGAGAACCGGCGGTGATGCCAATATTGGTGTCAGGATTCCCCTGGGCCTGAATTACCTGTTTGCCGATAATCCACTTGAAATTTACTTTGAGATCGTTCCTATCCTCGATCTGATGCCCGATACCGACCTAGAAGGAAATGGCGGTATTGGAATCCGCTATTATTTCTGAACAGATCAGTGAATCTGTTCATTCAGTATTTTGAATCCTGCAGAGCCGGTTTGAGTTTCAGGCCGGCTCTTTTTTCAGCCTGTGTACAAATCCCTCCCTGGCCAGCTGTAGCGACTTGAAATAATCGCGGTACTGATAGAGCTTTTTATCGGTCTCAAGCAGATCTTCATCGGTCGAATCCGGATCGTGGTGTGTAAGAATCAGTTCCTTAACACCGGCATCGGCGGCAATTTCCACGGTTTCCTGCCAGGCTGAATGCCCCCAACCCTTTTTTGCCGGGTAGGTAGAACGCTCATACTGTGCATCATGGATGAGCAGATCGGCATCGGAAAGGAAATTTTTCATCTGTACCCGAAAATCCTGAATGATGCCGTTATGGATGGGTTCCAGCTCATTATCGGGTGCATATACGATGGTTTTGTTGCCGGTTCTGAGTTTGTACATGGCCGTTGTACGGGCATGATTTGCCGGCATGAATTCAACGGTATATCCTTCATAAACCTGCTCATGGGAAACCTGCGTAACATATTTCATGGATGCCATGAAGTTATCTGTGGTAGTGGGGAAATAATTCTGGGACATGAGCCCCTGCATTACTTCATGGCACTGCAGTTTCTGCTGGGTGGGCATATGGATGGCAAACGTGTTCTGCCGGTCAAAAAAAGGTTTAAAAAAGGGGAAACCCTGAATGTGATCCCAGTGCGAATGGGTTATAAATATCCGGCCGTGAATCTTTCGTCCGGAATTGACCAGTTCGTTGCCGAGTCCGTGAATACCCGTGCCTGAGTCAAATACAATCAGGTCGTCGTTATCGGGCAGAACGATCTGTAAACAGGAGGTATTACCGCCATAGAGCATATACTCTTTGCCGGGCCGGGCTGTGGACCCCCTGACCCCCCATAAACGTATTTGAACATCCGGAGACATATAACTTTCGACGGTATGTATGAATGAATCGATGGAGAACGTGGTCATCCTCCAGTCAACATCATGAGTATCCGGAACACTGTCGCCGTATCCGTTTCTTTCGGGTGCATACAATACGAACTTGCTTTGAGATGCGAAAAGCAGGGGTTGAAGGCGCTTCATTTCCGAGCATCCATTCTCTCCAAGCGATTCAGTATCCACAAAGATCAGCTCGGGATTATCCGACTGAATATGGCCGGCAGCATCATCCAGGTTTTGTGTAACTTCAATATCACACCTCAGATTCCGGAATCGGTTCCTCAGCCTTTTGGCAATGCCATCGCTACTATGGACCAGTAATATCTTTTTTTTGTTATCTGACATTTTGGGAATTAAACGGATCAGGTGCTTAAGGGCATGTAGCTGCCATTTCTCAAATAAACGCCGGAATGATGATCTGTTGGATGTTTCTATTGATGAACTGACCTGTTATATCAAAAAAAGACGAAAATGATTCATTAGAATTTCACGTTGCAGGCGATTAATTAACTGAGCCACCTACATAAGGACATGCTTAATAATTGATTTATCTGGTTTAGCGCGTTTCAGGCCCTGTCATTTTTTTCTTATGGGGCACAACATTTTACGCATTTATACCTACAGGAATTGTAAATTAACTACACAGGAATTCCAATTCGGCACCGGAAACCGCACAGGAAATTCCGCCGGCCTGGCATTATACTGGTAATTTGCTATATCTCCGAGCTGAGCTGGTCGATTTTCTCCTGCTTCTCCCTGATTTTTTTCTCGGCTTCGTCAATATTGTTCTGGATTTCCTGCCTCAGCTCCAGACCTTTTTTATTCGGTTTTATGTAGGTCATGGTGTCGTTGTAATTGAGGATGGTATTCCTGAGTTCATCACACTCCCGGCGCAGTTTAAATATCTCCTGCTGTACTTTTTTGTCGGCACGGTCATGTGCGGGCGCTCTGCCGCCATGCTTGTATGTGTCGGCCGGGCCCCTGTTTGAAGATCTGGCCTTGCCGTATACGAGGTCAAGTGCGCTTTTATAGTCGGCCCAGATGCTGTCTTTGAATTTGATGGGCACAAAACCGATACTTTTGTATTCTTCCTGCAGGGTTTTAACCTGTTCAATGGCCGCAGACGGATCTCCAAGATCGGCAAGTGCTGTGATTTTACCGATGATTTCCCTTTTTTTGTCAAGATTTTCTTTCTGCTCCACCCGTACATCCTTAAAGAAACTGCGGCGTTTCTTGTAGAAGTCGTCCATGGCCTTCTTGAAACGGTTCCAGACCGGGTTAGTTTTTTTTCGGGGTACCGGGCCGATTTTTTTCCATTCCGAAAGCAGTTTCACCATTTCGTCGGCTGCGGTCTTGAAATTTTCGGCATCGGCAAGGGCTTCGGCTTTTTCACACAGGGCAGCCTTCTGCTCGTAATTCTGGTTTTCCTGCTCCCTGATCAAATCAATATTATCAGCTTTCAGCTTGTTGAATTCGTCGGATGCGGCCTTGAACTCATCCCACAATTTGTCGTTCAGCTCTTTGGGTACCTGGCCGATTTTCTTCCATTCGTTGTGCAGCCGGTTGATGGTACGCACACCCCTGGCCAGGTCCTTTTCTTCACTCAGGGCAGTGGCTTTTCGGATGAGTCTCTGTTTCGATTTTATATTGGATTGCAGCTCTTTTTTATAGCTTTCATCGTGTTCGGCCTTGAGGGAAAAATAGGTATCACGAATGCTTTTAAAGCGGTCCCAGACCTCATCTTCTTTCTCTTTGGGCACGTGTTTTATTTTACGCCACTGACGGGTCAGTTCGTCGAACTCCTTGTCGAGAACGTCCCAGTTGTCGACTTCCGGGCCGGCCTTTTTGGCAATAAGATCCATTTTATCGAGTATCATCAGCTTGCCGGTGAGATTTTCCTCCTCTTTTTCCCTCACTTTTACCAGGTAGCCCACACGCTTCTCGTCAAAAAACTCCAGCAGTTTGCCGAATGTCTCATTCTGTTCTTCAAGGGGTGCGCCGGAGGGCAGCTGCCGGATGTCTTCCCATTTTCGGCGTATTGAGGCCACTTCGCCGGCTGCCTGCCATCGTTTCTGGGCCACAATTTTTTGCAGGCGTTCGAGCAATACAACCCTGTAATCAAGGTTTTTCTGGCGTTTCTCCTTAAGATGGTCGTAGTGTTCCGATTTTCTGGTGTTGAACGTTTCAAGGGCTTTATCCACCCGGCTTCTGAGGGCATCCTTTCGCGATGAATCCAGCTCGGGCCCCTCGTTCCAGCTGTCGTAGATGGAGGCAAACAACTGGGGAATGTGCGACCAGTCGGTCTGCCGGGCATAATCGTCGGCTTTGGCGATCAGGTCCAGATAGTATTGTTCTTCTTTATCCTCATCCCCGGTATGTTCTGCAGCTTCTGATCCGGATTCAGTATCGCCGGTTGCCACAGAGCTTTCTTCGGCAGCCGGAACTTCTTCAACGGGCGCGGCATTATCTGTACTGTCGCTATTGTCGGTACTGTCGGTATCGCCGGTATGTTCAGCATGGGCAGCTTCATCAGTTGCCGCATCAGCGACATCTGTGATGTCTGCGGTATCTTTTGACGTTACGGATTCACTATCTGCGCCCTCAACTTCAGTAGGGGGGGCTTGCATGTTGCTTCTTGCACGGTCGATCAATTCAGCGATGGCGTTGAAATCGCCGATCACATCTGCCTTTGCAAGCTGCTCGGCGAGGCGGTCAAGATCATCACTTGTTAAAGCCTCAGCGATTTCCGATTCTGCCTGCTGCAAAAGGCCGGAAAAGGCATCCTGATATTCTTTGAGTGTGGGCTTAAAATTGCCGGGATCGACCTCGGCTATTTTCCGTTCAGCCGACAAGCGGTTCTCTTTGCGTATGAGATGCCCCTCTGAATTAATGTAGCAGTGATCGTCACTGAAGATGATGTCGATTTGCTGATCTTTAGGTTCCATAATATGGCCTGTTCACTATCCGGTTTAATCCCCGGTTTTTGAACCGAATTAAACGGGTGCATGCTGTTTTTATTGATAATTTTAAAAATACGTTAAAGGCAGCTTTCTAAAAAAAAAGCTTTAGAGAAGCAGAATATTATCATAATATTGATAATGCTTCATTTACGCAATAACAGGATGACATCAGGCCCATTTGTATCCGGTTTTACTCTGAATGTTATCAGTGAAAAAAGGATGCATGCAATCCGAAAAACTTGTTTCCCATATAAAATTGAAACAACATACAGCTTACGCGTATAAGCAGAATGACAAGAACGGATAATCAGGACACGTTGCTATATAAATCCGACCATATCGTTTTTTATACCGGAATACTGGGGTTGATCATTTATCTGATCATGCGTCCGACCATCGATTTGCACTCCGGTGCATCCATCCAGCAGAGCAGGTACGAAGTTGAACAATGGACACAAGAGCTGTCCGATGAGCTGGGTGTTGATTCAGAATCGGGCCACATGGTTGCGACGAGGGTTCAGGACGCCGGTCTTTTCAAGACATTGCGTGATTCAGTTTTTTCAGGCAGTGGTTTAACCCCTTCAATGGCAAACCGGGCCACCTATCCACTTTCTGGATGGCATGTTTTCCTGAGCCGTACAACAGATACACCCGGCATGTATCCTTCGGAGCATCATTTTTTTGAAAGCCTTGGGATGATGTTTTTTTCCGTTGATGACCACAAAAGGGTGCGGTACGCATCTGTACATCCGTCGGCCGGAACACAGGAGATGCGCAACGATGATCCGTATGGACTGGCATCACACATTCTGTTCAACCTCTTTGGTTATGAAAACAGGTTTTACCGTCTGCTTCCTGGTGAAACGGCCGGTATGCAGGGTGGCGGGGATACCCGCCTGGTATTTGAAAAAATTGCGCGGGCCATGCCGGGACCCGTTATGCTCGAAATTTCGATGAGCGGTGTTCAGAATAATAATGAACTGCTGTTCCGTTTCCTCGAGTTTCGAACCAGGTACTATGATTCCGAAACCTTTGCCCTGCCTGGCAGCAATCAGAAGTTTGAAGTTTTCAATCCGGTTGTAGTGAGGTATGCTGCCAACCTGCTGGTAATTTTTGTGATCCTGTTCATTGGTATTCGCCAGATATTCAGGGGCCGGGTTGAGTGGAAACGGGGGCTCACTCTGGCCCCTGCAGCTGATGATCATGTTGCCGCCTTACCTTGATTCGGGCAGTTCCGATATCTTTACACAGGGAATTGGGCTCATTCTTTTGTTTGTACTTCCCTTGTCGCACGGTTTGCTGACCTATCTCTACGGAACCAGTTTGCCAGATGAAAGCGAATACATTCCGGAATATGAGCAGAAACTGGCCCGTCAAAAGCGGTTTGAACGGGAATTTGAGATT
The DNA here is from genome assembly GCA_047921215.1 of Cyclonatronaceae bacterium. Classification (GTDB taxonomy): domain Bacteria; phylum Bacteroidota; class Rhodothermia; order Balneolales; family Cyclonatronaceae; genus RECM01. The sequence continues at coordinate 73,882 of JBLRWO010000006.1, forward strand.
GCAAAATCGAGCCAGCACGCCCTGATGCCCAAAAATGCACCGGATCTGGCCGGTATTGATGTGCAGGGCTTCTTCATACCCTCATTTGAGGTGGGCGGGGATTTTTATGATTACATGGTACAGGTCGATGATCAGAACCGTCCCGGGGCGTTATCTGTTGCGGTTGCCGATGTTTCGGGAAAGTCGATAAAGGCGGCATTCAGTGCCATCTTTACAAGTGGGCTGTTGCTGTCGCGGATGAGAAATGACCCGCCGGAACAGGTGTTGAGGCAGGCAAATCCGCTGCTGTACCAAAAAACGGATTCGCAGACTTTTATTACCTGCCAGGTCTGTACCTACGATTTGTCTACCCGCCTGTTGCGTGTTGCAAATGCCGGACACTGTCCTCCGGTTATTAAAAGAGGTGAATTGATCTTCGAGATGGACCTTCCCCATCCGAAACTGCCACTTGGTATAAGGCCGGATGTGCCCTATACAGCTGCCGAATACACCCTTGAATCGGGAGATCTTTTGCTTCTCTATTCCGATGGTTTACCCGAAGCCCGGAACCGAAATGGCGGGCGTCTCGAGTTCGGTGGGGTTCGGAGTATGCTCTCCGAACTGGACACCGGCAAAATGACTGCAGCACAGATCTGCGACCATATTCGTAAAAAAATCCTTACCTACAGCGATTATGAACTGGGAGACGATACCACGGTGGTTTGTATCAAGGTACAATGAAAATGAAACTATTAGTTTCAGCTTTGTTTTTATTTGGCGATTTTATTCATGAAGCGATTGTAATTTTTGTAAATAAGACCATTTTTTTTGCAACAAAAGTAATGCGCGAGTGTTTATATTAAAATGTTTTAATAAATTTTCTTCTACAAACCCCTCATAATTCAAGATTATGTCGCTGAAAGCAATTGCCGTATTCTGTCTGTTACCGGTTGTTATTGTAATGCTTACCTCCTGCGGTCCAACGGAAAGTGAACGCCATAAAAGCGAGATTGCCAGGCAGGACTCCCTGGCCAGAATCCGGGCCGACAGCATAGCGATGGCATTCAATCAAAATATTGACCAGGCCCAGGATATCCGGTCTTTGATGGACAATACCCGCCGCCCGGCGGATGAAGCACCAGCAAATGCGGGATCCGAACCTGAGGAAACTGTGCCGGCATCCGGCCAACCGGAAAAAACGGAACAACCCGCAGCATCAGCCACAGAGATCAGGCAATCTGATCCTGAACCTGCACCACAGGCTGCAGCTGGCCCGGAACGATCTGCAACTGAAACCCGTGAAACGGCGCAAACAGCACCATCTTCACAAACCCGCACCACCGGTACTGCTGCAGCAGCAATTAGTGTGGCCGATGAGCTTGCTCCGAGTGTTGCCGGAGGCAGGTATACGGTTCAGCTTGGAACGTGGCGCAACGAAGATCTGGCCAAAGCGGAGATTGAACAGCTGCGTGAATGGGGATTTTCGAATACGAGGCTGATCCGCATGGAGGTAAATCAGCAGGATGGTCTTTTCTATGTGATCCGGATGGGCCGCTATGATGGCTTCGCGACAGCACGGCAACAGGCAAACTATTTGAACATGGAATTCGGGAAAAATGCGGTTGTGATTGATCTCAATCCATCGATGTAATCCCACCTGTTTAGTTATGGTTTTAAAAAAGCCCCGTTTCACCGGATTGTGAAACGGGGCTTTTCTGTAAATTATTCCGGCTCTGCTGAAGCCTAATGTTGCTTTTCATCCAGGCAGCATATTGCCTGAGGTGATATCGAAATCACTGGCAGCATCCTCACCGGGAATTGCCAGCTTCGTCTGCTGCCGGTTCCTGAAGCCTGAATACGACCGGCTGGGTCATCCTGACCTTAACTGGCTGGCCTCTCTGTATGCCGGGATTAAATTTCATCTGGGAGATAGCCTCTATAGCGGCCTCATCTGCCCCGCCGCCGATGCCACGAAGTACCTTTGGATCGACAACACTGCCATCTTCATCCACAATGAACTGGATGACAACGCGCCCCTCGATACCGGCCCTCCGGGCCATTTCAGGGTAACGCAACGCTTCGTAAAATGCCATTTGTCCACCGATCATCTCGGGCATCTGTTCAACCATTGCAAATACATCGGGGTCATCGCCGGGGGCGCTGCCCGTTGTGTTCATTGCCGCCATCATATCGACAGGCAGGGCATTTCGATCGTGCAGCTCTGAAGTTATGGCAGTCAATCTGGCTGCCACTGTGGTAATTTCGGGACTCATCGCTATGGCATCAGCCGCACTCAGATTTGTACCCGTTGTGTTCTCACGGATGTGCACAGCCAGCGTGTTTCTGAGTTGCCTGTGTTCTTCAAGCAGATCGTCGGTGGAAACCGAATCGAAATCCTGTGAAGAGACTGATCCGGAGGGCTCATCACTCAGTCCCTGAATGTTGTCGGAACATGCCATAAACAGGCTGGTTCCGGCAAGCAGGGCGATTCCGAGCAGAAGCCCGGCATAACGTCTGCCGGTTATGGTTGTTTTTCGGTGCTGATTCATTACACGTATCCTTTCCTTGATGTTGGATGGTTTCGCCATTCCGGCGGTGAGGTCAAGGCCGCGCTCGGGCTGCAGGTATTTTACGAGTGCAAGCGCGTAACCTCTGGTTGTGAGTCGGGTATTTTCTGTGAGTACCTGTGCATCGCAACAGATTTCACGGTAGTGTTCCAGTTTTCGTGCCATTACATGCACCAGCGGGTGGAATGCGAACAGCGACCGGATAACCTGTTCTGACCATAGCCATAAATAATCGCCCCGTCGGATGTGAATTAACTCGTGTGTCAATATGAGTTCAAGATCGCTGTGATCGGTTGCCGGGGGCAGTACGATTACGGGGTTAACCCAGCCAAAAGTAACCGGAACATGAATGCGGTCTGATTCACACAGGCTGACCCGCCTGCCGGGCTTTAGCCGGTCGGCCAGATCATAAAACAGTTCAAGATCTTCGGTTTCGGTTACAGGTTGCAGCGAATTCCTGATCCTCCGCAAATGAGTATATCCGGTTACAAGGCGTATGAGGGTGATAATAGCGAGGGCAATGACTAAGGCTGTGGCAATACCTGTGTAGAAAGCGGGATTATTTATTGCGGCACCGGTGGCCGGGTCATGCATGGGAACCATCCAGGACAGGGCATCCAGGCTGATGCCGAACGCAATTCCGGACTCAGGCTCTGAGCTGAAAATCCAGTTTGCCGGGTTCATGCTCAGGGCAGCCAGCAGTCCGGCAGGCAGCGACCACAGGAGTGCTTCATAAGTGAAAAAGCGTGTAAACGCGTGGCCGCGACGGCTTATCGTGAATATCGCAACAACAAGCGTGGCGATGACGGTCCAGATCAGTACAGGAAGCCAGAAATGGGCGGTTGCAGCCTCTCCCAGGCGGATGAGTAAATCGATGGTATTTTCCATGTGCCAGTTACTCCTGCTTCATGTTTTGGATGAGTTCAATAAGCTCGCTTCGTTCATTATCGGTGATTTGTTCGCTGCTCACGAGCGTCTGAATCAGTGCGGCGGGCGAGCCGTCAAAAACCTTTTTTATAAGGTTGCCGATGAGATTCTGCTTTACCCTGTCGGGTGGTATGGCGGCGGAGTAAACGTAGGCCATGCCTTTTTTTTCAAAGCGGAGGAATCCCTTTTCGGCAAGATTTTTCATGACCGTCATCACAGTTGTGTAAGCCACCTTGCGCGTGAGCAGGATCTGTTCATGCACATCCGAAACAGATGCCTTGTCCATTTCCCAGACGTGATGAAGAATTTCCATCTCGGTTTCCCCGAGGGGTGTGAGCGATTTTTTCATGATTAATTTGCTGATTATAGTACATATTCCAGTCTACTTCTATTATAATACTATATAAGTAGTAGCAATGCAAAAATTAATTCAGCAGATGATCCTGTTGAGCTGATATCCCTGCAAAATTTGCGCCCGTTATGCCGGGTGGGGTGTCTGGCATGAATCAGGTATAAGCGGGGTATTACTGATTTGCTAACCATAATAAATATAGTATAATCGAACCGGCACATGGTTAATCGGTACGAATGTGGTACCCGGGGTAAAAAATTTTGATTTAAAGTTATATAATTGCTATTCTCTTCTGCGCTCAAGTAGCGTCTCTCTTGATGAATAGTTAAGGGCATCGCATCTGAACAATGTGGTGCCCTATTTTTTTGGCTGAAACTATTCATTCCGGAACACGTACGAGGTGGTCTGATTGTAGAACTGGTAAATTAACTCAATGAATCTGTTATCAGCTAATGTGTTCGGACAGCCCTTGCAACTCATGGCCGCATATCTATATTATGCGGTAACAATCACCGTATTTATAAAGTAATCACTGAAAATGAGTAGCTTCAACATCGACCGGCGCAATATTGATGACCTGGAAGTGATCGAGCTGAACGGCGAACTCGATGCACATACAGCACCGCAACTTGAACAGTCCATCAGAGAGCTTATCGACAGGCAGCGATTCAAGATAATCGTTAACTGTACACGCCTTGAATACATCTCCAGTGCAGGTCTGGGTGTTTTTATGGCCTATATTGAAGATGTGAGAACCCTCGGGGGCGACATCAAGCTAACCAACCTGAAGCCCAAAGTGTACAATGTTTTCGACCTTCTTGGATTTCCTACCCTGTATGATATCCTTGAGAGGGAGGAGGAAGCCGTCGCCAGATTTTTACAAAGTAACTGAGAAAAAACCGGTGCCATCACACAAAATCAATAAAATTATCGTTCGGGCTTCTACAGAATTTCTGGGAGAGGTGAGGGATTTTGTGGCTCATCACGCCGGTTTGTCGGGCTTTGATGCCGATGAGGTTGAAGATATCAGGCTGGCAGTCGATGAGGCGATGACCAATGTAATCAAACATGCCTACCAGCACGATTCCAGCAAGCTGATTACGGTTCATCAGGGTGTGGAGAACAACGAATTCTGGGTCCGGATTACCGATTCAGGCCGGAGTTTTAATCTGGAAGGTTACAAGGAGCCCGATATCGAGGAGCGCATCCGGCTCAGGAAGAAGGGAGGGGTCGGGGTTTACCTGATCAGAAGATTGATGGATAATGTTGAGTATAAAAAGGTAAATTCCCGTAACGAAATTAAGATGACCAAAAAGTTGTAGATGCCTCCCCCATCCCCATCAGATCACAACGACAGTTTTAGGAGCCGCTTTGAGCTCCGCACCCTTCTCGACACCAGCCGCCTGCTCGTAGAATCGAACGATCTTGAATTTGTTCTCAACAACCTGTTGCTCATCTGCATGGGCAAACTGCTTACCACGAAGGGTCTTCTACTGCTCTACGAGCGGGACAGCCGGCATTATCGGGTTGCCAAATCGAAGGGAATAACCGGCTATAAGGAAAAACAGCTGGTGAACCTCGACTGCGAAGAAATGCTGCGGAAATCGGCGGTACTGTCAGCGCAATCGGGAGATGAAGACGACTGTATGCCGAAGCAGCTGGTGGATAAAGGGGTTGAAGTGGTATTCAACATCAGGACCAGCACCGAGCATCTCGGCCTGCTGTGTTTGGGGAAAAAGGCCGGAACCAGGGAGTATACACGTCATGAGCTGGAGTTTATCGAAAACCTGGTTATCATATCGGCCGTGGGTATATCCAACTCCATTCTGGTATCGCGTCTGAAACGGGCCAACCGCGAGCTCGACAAGAAAGTTCAGGAGATGCACACGTTATTCGATATCAGCCGCGAATTTAACGCGATGGTGGAGCGCCCCCAGATCCTGAATGTTTTCAAATTCGCCCTGCTTGGCCAGATGTTCATCCGTTCATTCTTTTTCCTGATGGATGATGAACAGACACCGGAAATACTGACCATGTCGGGAATCAGGGGCGAACTCAGCAGGAAGGAGATGCGAGCTCTGCTTGACCGGTTTGACGAGGTAAAACGTCTCGACGCTGAAACAAGGCAGACGTTTCCTTTTCTGGATGAGAACGGAATCGAGGCACTGGTCCCCGTCCGCATTCAGGATGAGAAGGCCCTGATTGGTGTGGGAAAAAGGGCGACCGGAGAAACCTACTCCGAATCCGATTTTAATTTCCTGTCGTCGCTGGGTAATGTTGCCCTGCTTTCGGTACTGAAAACATACCTGCTTGAGGAGCGAATTGAAAAAGAGCGGATTGAAGAGGAACTGAACATCGCGCGCACGATACAGAAAAGACTGTTTCCGGATACGCTTCCCGTACCTGCCGGTTACGACCTGGCGGCTGTAAATGTACCCTCACAACAGGTGGGCGGCGACTATTACGACTGCATCATGCACGGCGAAGATGTTCTCTACATGGCTATTGCAGATGTAACCGGCAAGGGTATACCGGCATCGCTTCTCATGGCCAATCTGCAGGCCATGTTGCATGTTATCGCGCCGCTGGGCATCGGCCTGCCCGAATCAACGTCCAAAATCAACGATATTATCTTCAAGAATACCCCAAGCGATAAATTCATCAGTTTTTTCTGGGGATGTCTGGACCTGAAAAACAACCGGTTCACCTACTGCAATGCCGGCCACAATCCGCCGGTGTTTATTCATGCAAAAAGTGATGAGGCCACGTACCTTTCAAAAGGCGGCATGCTGCTTGGAGCCCTCCCCAGCACATTTCCCTACGAGTCGGATACCATTCAGCTCAGCCCCGGTGATGTGATCATGATGTATACCGACGGGGTTTCGGAAGCGATGGACAGCGAAGAGAACGAATACGGAGAAACGCGCCTGGTAGACTGCATCCTGCAAAACAAGACCGGTACGGCCAGGGTAATTCTGGATCAGGTTCTCGAGGATGTGAAACAGTTTTGCAATAACAATTACAACGACGACCTTACCGCACTGGTTGTAAAGGTGAAGGATGCAGTGTAATACCCTGGATTTAGCTCAATCCTGATCAGGGTGTAATGCCGGATCCTGAGCGTACAGAATTTCTGAACGCGGGACCAGCATCGGCCATGGTAAGTGCCACAATGGAATCGTACATCTGGTAACGGCTGGTAATATCCCGGACGTAGTTCACTGTTTCAATACCACGGGCAAAGCCATAACGTGCGTCCTTGTAGTGATTGGGCTTCATCAAAAGGAGCAGCGACTCGGCGACGTCATCCCAGTTGTTCGGATTTCGGTTCTGATCGATGGCAAGTCTTCTTGCGTCGGCAATGTGTCCCATGCCGGCGTTGTAGGATGCGAGGGTAAAAGCCAGCTGGTTTTGCTCATCCATGTAGGAATAGTGATCCATGTGCTTCTTCAGGAAACGGACACCCTCGCGGATACTGATTTCAGGATCGTAAAGCATAGCCTCATCTTCCACAACCGAGAAACGGGGGATGATCTGCATCAGCCCGACGGCACCGGCCCAGCTCGTGGCCATGGGGTCAAAACGTGATTCCTGTGCCATAACTGCAAGCACCAGTTTCCAGTCTATTCCCGCCGAATCGGCAATGGGTTTCACAAGTTCGTCGTAAGGTGAGATGAGTCCGTTGTATTCGGAATCGATTACAGGGTTGCGGTATTTGCTTATAAGGTCGTGATCTTCGAAATAACGCCTGCGCAGAATGTTCATAAATGCCGACCGGCGCGGCTCACCGTCGAGTTCGCTGATCCGGAAATGCCGGCCCAGAAACTGGCTCATCCGCTCCTGTAATTGCCCGGCATTCTTCCGGACCGCCCAGGCCACGGTATCGGCTTCCGAGATAACCGGACCGGCTTCTACATTCTTTATATAAGAGGATGCAGCCAGATAGAGGTTATTATCGGCAACGGTGGCGTCGAAATCACCGTCGGCCACGGCCATGATCAGCGCTTCTGTGTCCCATGATTCAGGTACGGTCTCTATCCGGATGGTGGCGTCTCCGTTTTCGACCAGCGAGGTAAGAGTGCGGTGGTAGGATGTGCCCTTTCTCACGCTGATGCTCATACCATTCAGGTCGCCCATGGTTTTCGGACCGGTATAGCTGCCGTTGTTATTCAGCACAATGACCTGGTTTACGATATCGTACGGACTGGTGAAACCAACGTAATCACGTCTTTCAGGCGTAATGGTGTAGTTGGCTGCAATGAAATCGCCGGCACCGCTGTTGAGCAGGTCAATCGGGTTGTCGTCTTCCCTGAGAATAACAACTTCAAGAGCTAGATTATGCTCCCGTGCAAATGCGGCGGCCAGTTCATATTCGAATCCGCGTTCGATGCCGCGGTGCAGGAAATAGGCATTTGAATTATAACGGGTTATGACCCGAAGAACGCCGCTTTTCAGGATGTTATCGAAATCACGCTCAACAGGTTCCACGAACTGTGCAGAGCTGGAATCCTTTTGGTTCGCATCGCTGACGTCTCTGTCGAACATGGAACAGGCACTGAAAAAAACGACCATCAGCATGAAAACTAAAGCCCTGACCGCGGTGGAATATTGGTGTGCCGGATATATTTTATGTATGGTTTGGATCATACAAGACTGTTTTACCTTGTCAGATATCTGTTTTACCCGTTACCTGATAATCTGAAAAATTGTTAATTACCTTGAAAAATGAAGCCTGGTGATTTGAATGGTGATCGGCAAATACCTTCTGTGTTGTTGTTGCTAATTGAGCAGTGTTATTGCTTCGCTTATACGGTATATGAAAAATGCCTGTTGCTGGCAGGCTGTTTGTTTTTTGTTGTACAAATATACGGGGATTGTCTGACACAGTTCCTTTTGTTAAAACACTCTAATTTAGGTTAACTCTGTGATAAATCATCAATTAAACGGCTCAATCAGCAGCTTATTGCCCGTTATTCATCCAGGCCGGTTTCAGGGCCTGTCTGCCAAGCCAGCTCAGCAATACGCCGGCAAGAATAATGAACATGGCGATAATCGACATGGCGAGGGGAAGCTCCGCGAACAGAATCAGGGCCAGTATGGTAGCAAATACAGGTTCGGTGAGAATGAGGGTGGAAAGAATGGTGGGCGATATGTATTTGACGGCGTAATTCAGGGAGCCGTGCCCCAGAATCTGCGGGCCAAGGGCAAGGGCAAGACCGCACAGAATTACCGGAAGGCCCAGGGTAAGAGGGACCTGCAGTATCACCATAAGCAATGAGCAGGTTACAGCGGTGGCAAAGTAGACCCGGAAGATGTAGTCGGTCCAGGTGGATTTCTGCCGGAGGGTACTGCTCAGTATGAAATAGAGAACAAACAGGGCGGATGCGGTCAGGGCCATCAGGTTGCCGAGTGTGGCGTGCTCGAACTGCCCGCTGTAATTAGAATCGGACAGCCCCAGCCAGACCGATCCCGTAAAAGCGGTGAATACGCCGATCCAGGTGAGGCGCGAGAAATGGCGCTTCATCAGCAGCGATTCGATGAGGATGAGCAGGATGGGATGGGTTGTAACCAGTACCGAAGCGGAGGCCACGGAGGTGTACCCCAGGGAGGCGATCCAGAAGATGAAATGCAGGCCGAGGCAGCCACCCGCAAGTATGGCCCTGATTTTCTCCTTACGGGTGTATCCCTCCTGCACCGGCTGCTTTTTCTTCTGGTACAACCAGAACGGAAGCAGGAAAAGGGCCGCCGATACGGTCCGGATAGTGGCGAGCTCCAGCGGGTGGGCATCACCGGCCAGGCGGACGAGGATAGGGGCGAACGCGAACGTGGCCAGTCCTGCAACCAGGATCAGGCTCACTTTAAGTATGGAGGGGCGGTCACTCAAAATGGATATTCCATCAGCGGATGCGGTCCATCGATTTCACCAGGCGCTCATCTTTTTTGATGCTCGCGTTTGCCAGAAGCTGGAATAATGCGGCCAGGATCAGGAAGCCCAGGCCAACCGCTTCGCCGGTAAGGTGCGACCCGATTCGTCCCAGCGTAAAGAATACACCAACACCGGTTCCGGATGCCAGAAGCTGGAAAATCATGGCGTTTTTCACCCATCGCATCTGTCTGATCCTGTTTTTGTACATGAAAATGGATGCGGCGCTGAGGATGGCTGCCAGTCCGATAGCAGTTAGGATTGCCGACCGGAACCATCCGCTGGGATCTTCAAGAACCCGCTCAAACAGCGGGGTAAAGAAAAAAGCGATATTAAGCAGCAGGGCGAGGGCCAGAAAAAGGGTCTGTATACGCTGAATCAAAGCGGTTGAATTAGAACTTGGTTAAAAGGATGAACAAAGATACCGATTTAACCCAAATGCATAAAAGAGGTGTTTCATCAAACGTCACCCTGAGTGCAGGCCATCCCTCGTCACCCTGAGCACGTAATTTTGCCCGTTGCGGGCAACACTATTTGGGAGGTGACAATGAACTTGTCACCGGTAGCGCAGGCCGAAGGCCGAAGTCGAAGGGCGTGTGAGGGGCCTGCGGGCTGCGCTCAGGGTGACGGGGGCCGGGCTTGGCTCAGTGTGACGTTTGATTATAAGATTTTTGCCATTTTGCGACCGACGGAATCGAAGGTTGAGTAGATTACGGGTACCACCACCAGGGTGAGGAAGGTGGCGAAGGTGAGGCCGCTGATGATGGCCACGCCCATCGGGCCCCAGAAGGCGGTGTTTTCCGAGCCGATCTGGAAGTTCGGATCAAAACTGCTGAACAGCCCCACGAAGTCGATATTGATGCCGAATGTGAGCGGAACCAGTCCGAGGATGGTGGTAAGGGCTGTGAGTAAAACCGGACGCAGCCTGATGGCACCCGCCTCTACGATCGCCTCTGTTTTCGGCATTCCCTTGTCCAGAAGCTGGCTTATGTACTCCATCAATACGATGTTGTTGATACAGACAATACCCGCGAGACTGATGATCCCGATGAAGGTCATCAGGCCGAAGTTCATCTGGGTGAGAATCAGCCCAAGCAATACCCCGATCAGGCTGAGCCCGACGGCTGTGATAATGATAAACGGCGTTGCCAGGCTGTTGAATTTTACAAGCATGATCAGGAAGATCAGCGCAAAGATGAGGAAGAGGGCCTGGGTGAGGAACCCAAAGGCTTCATCCTGGTCTTCGCTCTCGCCGGTGTACTTCACTGAGTAGCCTACCGGCAGGTTCTGCTCGTATTCGGCGAGGTGGGCCCTTACATCAAGTAGTACCTCCGGCCCGCTGTATCCAACGGCAGCGTCACCCTCTATGATGGCGGTTCGCAGCATGTTCAGCCGGGTGATCGACCCAAGACCGGACCCGTCAACAAATTCGGCCACGGCTACAAGCGGTACCTGGTTGCCCATGGCGCTGATGGTCAGGTTTTGCAGGCTCTCCAGATCACGTCTGTCCTGTTCACGTAACCGGACCATAATGTCGTATTCATCTTCGCCGTCCCTGAATTTACTGGCTTCAAGCCCGTTGTTGGCTATCCGCACCGTCTGGGCAATCTGGGCAAGGCTAAGCCCGAACTGGCTCGCCTTTTGGTGGTCGACCAGTACCCGGTGTTCAGGCAGGCCGCCACCGATGTTATTCCGGATGTCGACCAGGCCGGGCACTGCGCCGGTCTCGCTGGCTTCGAGCAGGATCTGGGTTATCTCGTCGGTAATGACCATGATGCGGCCGAAGTCCTCACCGGATACTTCAATGTTGACAGGCGCTCCTGTTGGCGGGCCCATCTCCTGTGCTTCCACCTGGATTTTCATGTCGGGAATGTCGCGAACTTTATTCCGCAATTTCTCCATGGAAATGCTCGATGGTTCAAAACGGTCGCCATAATCGACGAAATTGACACCGATCACTGCTTTTTCGGGCCTCGGGAATCCGCCACCAAAGAACGGATTGCCGGCCACACCAATGTTAACAACGATGTTTTTTACATTGGCCCGCACTTTCTCGTCCTCTTCAAGCAACTCATCGATGAGCGACTCAATGTGTGCAACGGTCTGGTTGCTGGTAGTGATGTTCATACCGATGGGACCTTCAATATTCACATTGACCAGCCTCGGATCGGTGCTCGGAAAGAACTCCTGCCCGGTCGGGGATATGGCCAGCATGGCAAAAATGGCAAACAGAACACCCATCACGCCGTTCAGCAATTTGGCTCGGTTATCGGTCAGAATGAGATTGTGGCCGGGATTGATGAGCATGCCCAGCAGGCCGAACACCACAATGATCAGCGGCAGACCTATCAGCACCATGATCGTTACGGCAGGATAGTGTGTACCCGTCAGGTAGAACGTGCCCATGATCAGTGCTATGAGAATACCAGCAACAAGGCCGCCTTTTACGCTTCCTTTTCCGCCAAGGATGATCCCCTCAATGGTGTGGATTATGGTTCCCAGTGCCCCGACAGCAGCCATCACGCCGCCAAGGATCAGAAAAATCATGCCGATGGCTCCGGAAATGAGGGAGAGTATACCACCCGCGATCAGCAACAATACCCCAGCCGTAAGACTTCCCAGCGAGAAGATATTGCGGAGAAGAGCCTGCCTGCCGCTATAATCGCGTTGCAGCATCCATGTGAGGAACCTGCGGTACCATTTCACGAAGCCGGGAAGGGTTTTGGTCGTAAACCTGAGGGAGATCGGCTTCACGAACAGTTTGTAGGTAACCGTAAAAAAAACGATCGTCAGCAGGGTAACAACGAACGTTATCCAGTTGGCCAGAAGAATGGTGAATGCAAGAATGCCTGCACCGGTGTACATCACTCCTTTGACGAATGCACTCTTTTTCTTCTTAGGTTCGGCATCAAGCCGGACAAGGTAACCCGTGAGTACCGGATATATCACCAGTGCCACAAAAAGTGAACAGATGAGTACAATGATGAGGGTCATTGGCAGGTAGCTCATGAACTGCCCGATCACTCCCGGCCAGAACAGCAGCGGTGTAAATGCCGCCACAAGAGTTGCTGTGGATGCAAGCAGGGCATATCCCACTTCGCTGGTAGCCTCCCTGGCGGCCGAGAAACGGTCGAATCCGGCTTCCCTGAATCGGTAGATATTTTCAACGATTACAATGGAATTATCTACGAGCAGACCCAGTGCAATGATGAGGCTGAAAAGGATGATGAAGTTCACGGTATATCCCATTGCCTGCAGAACGATAAAACCGACAAGGATGGAAAGCGGGACGGCGGTTCCTACCAGAAGCGCGTTCCTTATACCGAGAAAGAACACCAGGATGAGGGTCACAAACAGCATACCGCTGATAATGCTGTTCTCGAGGTCCTTGATCAGATTGACGATATCCTCGCTCTGGTCTCCGGTAATGACCACAACTGTGCCGGGTGGCAGTTCGAAAGCATCCAGCGTGGCAAATACGGCTTCGGATGTTTCAATGATGTTGGCACCGGGCCGCTTTTTGATGTTCAGGCTCACCACCTGCTGGTAGGGGGCGTCGGCACCGGCCACCTCAACGGGGCGGCCGCGCTCGTCTTCTTCCTGCAGGATCTTGAGGCGGGAGTAGCTCTCCCTCTCCTTGAATCCGTACACCACTTCTGCCACATCCCGCATGTAAACGACACCCGACCCGGGACGCACATTATCGCCGCCCGGCACAAAAACCACCAGGTCTTCGATCTGCCGCGGATCGGTGAACTCACCGCTGATGCGCACCAGGTAACTCTGCCGTTCCACATCAACGGTTCCCCCGGGAATGGTCAGGTTTTGCTGTTGAATGGCCCCGACCAGCTGCTGAAGGCTCATGTTGTAGCTGTTGAGAGCGTTCAGGTCCACATTTACCTGTACCTCACGCTCGATCCCGCCGATCAGGTCTACTTCACGGACGCCGGATACCGTTTCCAGTACATCCTGCAGGCGTTCCGATACACTGGTAAGCCGCGACAGCGGATAGTCGGCCGACAGGTTGATGACCATGATCGGGAAATCGTCGAGGTCGAATTCGATGATCTGAGGGTCTTCGGCGTCGACCGGCAGGTTGGGCCGGGCCAGGTCAACCCGTTCGCGTACGCGCTGGCTGGCCTCGTTCAGGGGCACATCCAGCTCGAACTCCACGACTACGCTGCTGAAACTCTCCTGGGTGGTCGACCGCACCTCCTTTACCCCGTTTATGCCCTGAAGCTCGCGCTCAAGGGGCTGTGTTACCAGCGATTCCATGTCGCTGGGCCCGATACCCGGGTAGAGTGTGGTAATGATAAAGAGCGGAATATCGATGGACGGGTTCGACTCTTTCGGGATGGTCATGTAGGTAAACGATCCAGCGATTATCAGCAGGAAAGTAAGTACGATGATCCCCGTTTTATTCTGAATGGCAATGTCTGTTACTTTCATCGGTTGGCTGCCCCAAATGGGTTAATCTGATGTAATGTAAATAGATGTATAAAGGATGCGGAGGATACTGCTGAAGTGATCTTTAGTCAGCTGCAGTGCGCATTTGATTAATTGAAAGATCCGTTGTAACTGACCCTTAGTTCGTCTACCGTAACCGTTGAACGCCTGTTCTGAACGATGTTTACCCGGTCGCCCTGGTTCAGTACGTTCTGGCCCGAGGTTACGATTTCGTCGCCGTCCTGCAGGCCGTCGAGCACCTGTACCAGTGCGCCCGAGGTGATGCCGGTGGTGATGGAGACAAGCTGGGCGGTCTGCCGGCCGTTGCCCTCACGAAGTACAAATACGTTCGGGCCGGCCTCATCGCGCACGATGGCACTTCGGGGAATGATGATGGAATCGTCGACAACCCGGCGGAGTATCTGCAGGTCGGCCACCATTTCGGGTTTCAAAAGGCGCTGCGGATTTGATATCTCAATCTCGACGGGATATGAGCGGGTGTCAGGATTAATCATGTTGCCGGCAAAGGTTACCCGGGCTGTAAGGTCATCGATACTGTAGGAACGGAACGTCACATTCACCGGGCTGCCCTCGCGGATGTCGCCGGCAAAACGCTCGGGTACACCGGCAACCAGTTTTACGCGGTCGGTGTTCACGATCCGCACCACCGGGGCACCGGGCCCCACGAGTTCACCCTCCCTTACAAACCGTTCTTCGATCCGGCCGCTGATCGGGGCTGAAATGTTAGCATCGTTCAGCTGTTTCTGCACCTGTTCGAGCTGGGCCCGTGCCTGGTCTCGCATGGCGAGGGCACTGTTGTATTCAAGCGTACTGATGATGGAGTCGGCATGCAGGGCGGTCTGACGGCGGAACGCGTCCTCGGCCAGTTCATACTGCGCTTTGGCCGCATCGAAGGCAGAACGGATGATGGAGTCATCGATCTTGGCGATTACATCGCCCTGGCGGACTATCGTACCCCGTTCCCTGATGCTCTGAACGCGGCCGCTGGTTTCCGAGGCGACGAGCGCGTCGTCGAGGGCCTCAACGGTTCCGGTCAGATAGACGATCTCGTCGAAGCCGGTGCGTTCAAGGGTAATCGTTTCGACCGGTACCAGCCGTTCGCGCGGCACATTGTTGCCGTTTTCGGCCTCATCACCACAGGCATTGAGGAAGAAGGCGGAGGTGAGGATGATGGAGAGTACAAAAATGCGTTTCATGATAAGTTGGTTTGAAAAGGTTCCGTTCATTGATTAAATACGCTATTTATATGGGCTTGCCGATGGCGGTTTCGAGCCGGCTCACGGCTGTAAGGTAGTCGAACACCGCCGCCAGGTAGGTGAGGCGGGTCTGGTCGAGCAGCAGGTTGGCCTGGCGTTCCTCGATGGCTGTGCCTACGCCTTCGCGCAACCTGGTTACCGCGTACTCGTAGTTGAGCTCGGCCCGTTCTATGTTGCGTTCCTGGCTGCTGATGCGCTCCCATGCGGTCTGTACGTTGCGTACGGCCTGGTCCACTTCCAGATAGACGCCCTGCATGGCCATTTCGAGGTCAATCTGCGACTTTTTGATGGCGATCTGGTTCTGCTGCATCCGGCTGCGGGTCTGGAAACCGTTGAACAGGTTCCAGTTCAGCTGTACGCCCACGGCAAAGGTCGGGTCCCAGTAGGCCGAGTCGAAGAAGCCCAGGTCGCGGCTGGTAAAGTTGAAGCTCTGGCCGTTGATCTGCGATACGATCGTCCGGTTATCGGGAACATTGCCGAGGTAGCCGTAATTGGCGAAGGCATTCACGACCGGGAAATAGGTCGACCGGGTCAGCTCTTTCTGTACCTCGTTCAGCCTGATCAGCCCTTCGAGTTGCTGCAGGTCGGGACGCTGCCTTTTGGCCAGTTCATAGGCCTCCTGCGTAGTCATGAAGGGGGCGATATCGCTCCTGTCCACCGACATGGTGTCGGAAAGCCTGATCGGGGTATCGACAGGGATACCGAGGATCAGGTTCAGGTTTTTCAGGGCCAGCGCGGCCCGGTTCCGGGCTTCTATGAAGTTGGTCTGCAGGTTGGCCAGTTCCACCTCGGCGTTCAGTCGCTGGTATTTCGGGGTAACGCCTTCGGCCACGGTTCGCGCGGCATCCGATACCGTTTTTCGGGTCCGTTCAATACTGCGGCGGAGCACGTCTGTCTGTTCCTGGGCCATCAGTGCCTGGTAGTAGGCGTTTTTTACCTCATTGGTCACGATCTGACGGTCGCGTATCCGCTGTTCGTCGGTCAGTTTTTTGAACTGCTCTGCCCCGCGGATGGCGGCAAAGGCCGTACCATTGTAGAGGGCCTGCGTCACATTGATGAAACCCTGGAACTGGTTATCGATGGCGAAAGGATTTGAATCCAGGCCCGGTGGTGTGATACCGGCCTGCTCATATCCCTCCTGCTGGCGGTCCAGAAATTCATCGAAGGGGATGGGGGTGGTACCCGGATCGCCGTCGGTGCGGGCCCTTTCATTGTAGGCAAGCCAGCCGATAGCTCCGAACGACTGGAAAAAATCGCCCGCACTTGATCCGGCAAAGGGGTTCGGCGATTTTATGTTCCGCGTGTAGTTGGCGGTGGCGTTCACCTGCGGGTAGACGTTGCCCCAGGCTTCGCGTACCTGTGCGCCGGCCTCATCAATGTCGAGCAGGCCCTTGCGCAGCAGATAACTGTTGATGAGGGCAATTTCAAGCGCCTCGTCGAGGCCCAGGCTCAGGGTGTCGCCCTGCACGGGGGCCTGACGGACTTCTGCAACTGTAGAAACAGCCGATAAGATGATAAAGAGCACGATCAGGGAAAAAGCGACAAATGTGTTTTTAAAATGTTGGATAGACATAGCTGAATTATTATGTGAAATCAGAGCCGTTTACGTATGCCGGTCAATAATGTTGTACATAAAATGACCTTTGGTCATTATTTTTCATTTTTGATGGCTTCAATCATCAGGTCGTTGAAGCTTCTGAGCAGTTCGCGTGCATCGAATGTGATATTTTCAAGCGATGGAGCAACGATATGACCGTTTCTGTGAAAATAGCTTAGCTGAATGAGACCCCTTGTCGCCCCCAAAAATAGAATGGCCAACATGGCCGGGTTGAATTTGTCTTTTATGGACCCGTCCTGTATGCCGATCTGAAAAGCGCGGGTCAGGTAGGTGATGATTTCATTCCCCTTCTGGTTGCACGCTTTACAAGCCCATCCGTCCATAATAGGTTCAAGGGCGGAAGCATCCACCGATTCCATGTAGACAAAAAAGTGGTAGTAGTTCTCGTTTTTCTTCGAAAAATCCTCCAGTGTATTTGAAAAGGCGCGTACCATCTGCAGACCGGTGATGGGTCTTGCCAGCACTTCGGCGATGAGTGCGGTAAGCATGGTGAGGCCGCGGTGGTGTATGGCAGCGAGAAGTTCCAGTTTGTTGCGGAAATAGAGATAGATGGTGCCCTTGCTCAGTTCAGCCGCCTCGGCAATGTCGTCCATCGTGGTTGAATCGATGCCCTTTTGAAAAAATACCCGTTCCGCGGCATCCACAATATCATTCCGGCGTTTTTCCTTCTCTCTTTCCTTGCGTTCTGCTGTTCCCATAAAGTATCTCAAAACGTTTTAATGACCATTAGTCATAAATTGAACCAAATTTACCACACTCCTGAACATAAACCAACAACCCTGAAAAAAATATCGTTCGTGGTCAATCCCCAATGAGGCCATCCTTCGGGAGTGCGGAGCATAGCGGAGGTCCCCGAAGAGTTGACCTCATGGGGATACGGCAGTATCCCCGCGGGCTTAAAAACCCAAAAGGCCCACCTGCTCTGCTACGAAAAACGGAAAAAAAAGTTGGCAGGGGGTTTAAATACCGCATCAAGCAAACACACGCCCCATGGGCAGCCGGTACCGGCTGCCCATGCGAACCACTCTTCGGGGACCTCCGCTATGCTCCGGACTCCCGAAGGAGGTTCGCATCAGGTTCGCTTTAAATTAGGATCACGTGTATCTTGTCGCACACTCCTGATACAACACTGCATGACTACACCGCCTGCGGCCAATAAAAATTTGCTCATTGAAATGCTGCTGCTGCTTACGGCGGTGATCTGGGCGCTGAATTTTTCGGTGGTAAAGATGAGCCTGGCGGAAATTGATCCGCTGAGCTTTAACGGATTCCGGTTCGCCCTGGCCACGGCAACGATCTGGCTGGCGCTGCTGCGAAGCGGACAGTCGCTGAAGGTGGAAAAGGGCGACTGGGGTACCCTCATTGTGCTGGGTCTGCTGGGCAACCTGGTGTACCAGATGCTGTTCATCTTCGGCATAGATCGTACCTATTCGGCCAACGCGGCGGTGATGCTGGGCACGATCCCGGTCTGGGTGGGCCTGGTGAGCCATTTTTTCGCATCCGAAAGGCTGACGGTGCTCAAATCCATCGGGGTTGCCTTCGCTTTTGCGGGCGTGGCCACCATCATGGCCGGATCGGAGACGGGTCTGTCGCTCGCATCCGATAACCTGGTGGGCGACCTCATCATCATCGTTGCGGCGGCGGTATTCGGCATCTACACGGTGCGTTCAAGAAAGCTGCTCGACCGCTATACGCCTCTGCAGCTCAGCACCCTCACCATGATCACCGGCGGACTGGCGCTGGTTCTGGCCGGTCTCCCGTCGATGATCGCGCTCGATTACAGTTCCGTATCGGCCGGATCGTGGGGCGGGGTATTCTACAGCGGGGTATTCTCCATCGGGTTCGCGTTCATCATCTGGAACTATGGCATTCTGCGCGTGGGAGCGGTGCGCACAGCAACCTACCAGAACCTGGTGCCTGTAATGGGGCTCGTTTTCGGGTTCATCATTCTGGGCGAAAAGCTGTCCCTGCTGCAGTACGGGGGTTCGGCGCTGGTGATTATCGGGATTGTGATGGCACGGTGGAAGAGGAAATATGCCGACCGAAAGGTTTAGAAAAGTTTAAATAAATTGGTTTAAAGTCAATTAATATACACTATAATAAACTGTGCTAATCATGGTGATAGTTTGAAATAGTTTAAATAAATTAATTATTGGTCAATTAATTGACACCAAAATAAACTAATGGCGTCCAATCAAAAGAATTCCAAACTTAATAAACTGCTTTCGGGCTGGAAGGATGGGGTAGTGTATACCTCCCCCTGGTTATCCGAAAATGGCTACACACCGGATATGCTTTTTGGCTATAAAGAAAGCAATTGGGTGAAGACGATAGGCAGGGGAGCGTATGTAAAAGCGCAAGACGAACCCCAGTGGGTGGGAGCCGTACATGCTTTGCAAGATCAGCTTAAATATTCCATACACGTTGGTGGGGAGACAGCATTAGAGTTGCAGGGAGTTCGTCATAATGTAAGTCCTCGCCTGCACGAATGTCATCTGTACAGCCCTTCAAAAAGAAAGCTTCCGGCCTGGTTTACTTCTTATAATTGGGGGGTTGAAATAAGGCTGCATATATCAACTTTATTCCGGGAACAAGATCAGGGAATAAAATCGATGGTAGTAAAAAACAGTGTACCCATACTCGTGGCTGAACCGGAGCGTGCTATACTGGAGTTACTCTCTCATGTGAATTCTAAGCCAACATTTTTGAAGGGCTGGCACCTGGTAGAAGGGATGATGACGTTAAGACCGAATTTAGTCCAAAGTCTTTTAAGAAACTGCAAATCTGTAAAGGTAAAACGTTTGTTTTTATTCATGGCCGAGAACAATGAGTTACCATGGTATGAAAAATTAAAGATTAGCGAAATAGATCTCGGTTCAGGTAAAAGAACGATAGTGAAAAACGGGAAACTGGATAATAAGTTTATGATTACCGTACCGGAAGAGCTTACAGAAGAATCATGGATATAAGAGAGACCCTATACTTTAAACAGGTCGACCTGCTGTTAAACATTCTGCCAATCGTTTCAAAAATTGAGGATTTTGCTTTGAAGGGGGGTACGGCTATAAATCTGTTTGTTCAGGATTTTCCACGTTTATCGGTCGATATTGACTTGGCATACCTCCCAGTACAAGACAGGGAAACGACGCTGGAGCGTATAGACAGCCATCTGAAAGAAATAGGAGTTAGATGCCAACAGTATTTGCCGGGTGCAGAAATGAATTACAAAGTAAAACAGGGACTTTCTTATGGATTGGTAGTCAACCGCAAGGAAATAGTTGTAAAGATTGAGCCGAATTCAACAATGCGAGGTTCGGTATTTCCGGCAAATACGCTTCCACTGGCAAAAAATGTGGAGAAGATGTTTGAAAGAACAATGGAGATACGAACATTATCGGTTGAAGATCTTTATGGAGGAAAACTCTGTGCTGCATTAGACCGGCAGCATCCCCGAGATCTGTTCGATGTGTATCATTTATATAAAAACAAAGGAATTACAGATAGAATAAGACAGGCATTTATCGTCTATCTTTTAAGTCATAATCGCCCGATAGCAGAGCTGCTCGATCCGCAATTAAAAGAGGACCTTGGTGAAACATTTCAGGAATCATTTGAAGGTATGGCTTTTGATCCTGTGCCGCTGGATGACATGGTGGAAACCTGGAAAGTTGTTGTCAAAACGTTGAATAATGATTTTACTGAAGAAGAACGGGAGTTTATTCACAGCTTTAAACGGAAATCGCCAAAATGGGATCTGTTTCCCGTCAAAGAGATCCGGCACCTGCCGGCTATCCAATGGAAATTGATGAACCTGCAAATAATGAGTTCTAAAAAACATAAAGCTGCATGCGAAAAACTGGAGCGTGTACTCAGAGGTTGAACCAGAACGGGGGTTATAATCATAGGGCACCGAGCCGGAATTTATTGAAGGTGATGTATTTAAAGCCATTATTCCGATTACGAGAGGACAAGTTAGTGGGGAAGTTAGTGGGGAAGTTAGTGGGGAAGTTAGCGTTGAGCTAAAAAAAGTAGTTAGCGCTATATCAGGTGAAATGAAACGATCAGAAATCCAGATCAAATTGGGATTGAAGCACGATGATTATTTCAGATTACATTACATTGAACCAGCCATGAAAGCCGGGTTGATAGAAATGACTTACCCGGAAAGCCCAAACCATCCGAATCAGAAATACCGGCTCACGGCGGAGGGTTGGAAACTGAAAAAATTGTTACCCGGTCTATTCAAATGAAAAAAATTCTCCTTTTCCTGCAAGTACTGATCATATTTCCGGTTTACCTGTTCGGGCAAAGTTCGTCTTATCCTGAGTTACCGCGAACAGTTCAGGAATTCAAAAGAATGCTCAATGTGGGCTTTTACCGTTTTAATGTACCTTATAACAGTGGGCAGTATGAGTTTGTTTTTGATCAGAATGAGACCATTCATCTCCCCATTGGTTTGAGGTTCTTTTTTTTAGAACCGGATGGCATATCTACTGAAGTCAATCAGACCAGTGTAACAATTGAGAATGTGACGTTTACTGGTGATAATAATTACAGTATAGAGTTTGTAATGGATCATCCGGTGATATTCCAGGTGCGAAATTCCCGGTTCATGAATACCGGCAGATTATGGTTCAGGCATGGACCGGAAGAATTGATGCACCTGGATGACCAGCAGTCGTATATCGCACTTGATGGCAACTATATTGAAAACACGAATTATCGTCAGGAGCCATATTACTCAGCCGTTCTTTTTCAAAGGTTCAGGGGCATGGACGACGCGGTACCTCAGCCGGTCGCCATCAATAATATTATCTTTACCAATAATCACATCAATATTAAAAGAGATGCTGAAGCAGCGAATTATATTGATGATGACTTCTACATCAAAAGAACATTCACAAGCGGACTTCATTTCAGCAGGACAACCAACAGGGATTACATCAACAATGTAAGAGTTGAAAACAACCTGATTGAAGCAAATAATGCTCCCGGTTTCGATACCCCGGTCTGGGCCTTCAATCTTGAGAACAGAGGTTTTACAGGCTCGGATAATACCAACTACCTGTACGACCATTTATTTGAGTTGAATAAAGGGTTTAAACTCAATAACAACACATTTCTGACACAATCCATGTATCAAAGCGGTGCTGTGTTTTTCGTTGGACCGTTTACAGGGTTGGAATTCAAAAATAATGTGGTTAAGGGATTTAAACGTTATCAGATTCATAATTGTCCTGAACCCGATGACAGCTTATGCGAAGATTACCGCTGGGGGACAGAGGCAAGGCCGGTAGTCGTTTTTTACGGTGCGCGAATTACACAAAATGTGAATAATATTCGCGATGTGGTTGTGGAAGCGAATACGATACGTACCGGTTCAAGCGGATTCAGATTGAATGGAATGGTGAATGGCCTTATCCGGAATAACACGATATACATGAATGAGGAAATTGAACTTCCGCCGTACTATAATGGTCGGAATTATCGGCCAATAAGTGACCGGAGTGCCATCATAGTTTCAACCGGACACGCCTGGGACGCCAAATACAAATCCAGAAATATTACGATTGATTCCAATACCATATATGGAAATAATCACGATAATGTGGCAGGTATCAGGTTATTCCATGGTACAGATCTCACGGTTACCAACAACAAGATCTATGATATATCAAGTTATGGTATTCATCACGAAAGCTCGGTAACCTGGGCTGAAGAACCCTCCGTGGGTGATATTGTCATAACAGATAACTACGTTACAACAACCCGGTATTTCAGTGAGATGAGTACCAACAGGAAGTTATATTTTTCATATCTGGATTCGTATGAGCACCTGAAACTGGACCGGCATATCCCGCCTGCGATGATCAGTTTTTCGCGTTTGGTTCAACTTCATGAAATGGATCAGATCCAGAATGAAAAAATCATAATTACAAATAATACATTAAAAAAGAGAGATGCCCATACCCTGCCGGTTTTTTTTGAAAACGGGGTCATTTTGGAAAACGGCCGACACAGAAGCTTTTCGGATTATGAACCGGCTGTTTTTGAGCGAAACACGTATGTGCTCAAACCCAATTATTACAATGAATTTAAAAATCTCGGTATTTGGTCCGGCGCGGGGCTGTCTGATGGCAAGTGGGTTATTGGTGATTTTAACGGTGATGGGATATCCGATATACTGCGAACAGTGAGTCCCGACCGTGGAGCTGAAATTTGGTTTGGCGGGAACGGCTCTTTTTCCAGCAATCATGCCGGAGTATGGTCTGATGATTATAACTTTGGGAATTGGTATACCGGCCGTTTCACCAGAACCGACCGCGATGAAATAATGTCATATGAACCAAAATCGAATGGTTCGGGTATTGTCAGGATTTATACACCGCATTTTAATCAAAACAATGCTACATGGCAATTTAATAAAGCCATTGAGATTACGGTTCAGGGTGAGATGTATCAGAACTGGAACATCGGAGATTTTAACGGTGACGGATATTCTGATCTGCTTCAGGCAACATCAGCCAAAGGAGGCGCCCGGGTCTTTATCAACAGTGGAGATGGTACGTTTGTGAATACTGGAATATGGCTTGACGATTCATTTAACAATTTCGGCAAGTGGTATACCGGTGATTTCAACGGGGATGGTTCCACGGATCTGCTTGGCAGGATGAACGAGTTAGGCGGGGCGTATGTATTCTATGCCAATACAGAAGCCCGTCAGTTTGATGATCCGAGGATTTTAAATCAGGCGGGAATTCAGGGCGACTGGGTTATCGGTGATTTTAGTGGAGATGGACATGCAGACGCTTTGCGTCCGCGATTCACCGACAAGCAGGGAAATCTGTATGAGATGAGAATCTGGTTTGGACTCAACATGGATAAACCACAAAATGATAGAGAATATTATGATGGTGAAATCTGGAATGTTGATAGTGTTCACTTTGACTGGTATACCGGCAATTTTTTAAATAACGGGAGAACTGATCTGATGACTTTTATGAATGAATACGGTGGAGCCCTGGTATTCGGGAATAATCAGGTCAAGCCGGAGCCTTACTTTATTGATCCGGTATTACCAGAAACAACTAAAAAAACGGATGTTCACCATACTGAAACTCCTGGAGAATTCACGTTGCTACAAAACTATCCTAATCCGTTCAATCCTGTAACCACAATTACATACACGCTTCCCGGTGACGGGACAGTACAGCTTTCCGTTTATTCCATTTCCGGTCAAAGAGTTATGCAGCTGGTCAGTGAGTATAAAAACAGGGGTACACATTCAGTAATCCTCGATGGCAGCCGGTTGGCATCGGGTGTATATATGTACAGATTACAATTCGGGCAGGAGGTCCGGACCAGAAAATTTATGCTGATTAAATAGATAGAGAGGCGTAAATCCGGACCGATCAAGGTAACTGGTAGTATTCTGCTCAGCGTGACGGTGGCTACCCCGCAGAAATCCAAAAGGATAGGTGTTTACGAACTTTTCCTTACGGCCCCTTTAGTGAGTTTTAGCAGCCAACGGATATAGAAAAGCATCATCAGCATGGTTGCAGCACTGTAACAAGCCACAGCAATGATGGGATCCTGCAGGTATATACCAAGGGACAGGCCGCTGAGCCTGAGAATAATAAATATGAGTTCAAACTGAAATGCTTTTTTTTGCTTGTTCAACAGAGCAGTAATGAAAATGGTAGGCGAAACGATGAATACCATAAAGAAGGCCGGGCTGAAAAAGCGTGCATAGCGTCCGGCCTCAGACCATTCGTTGCCAAGAACGAATGTGAATATCTCAGGGCCCCAAATGGCAAGAAGTGTAAAAGGCACAAAACCCAGAAGAGTCAGCGAAAAATAGAGTTTGAGGGTGAAGGTATGAATGTTGCCACCCTGGCGGTACATTTCAGATATGGTTTGACTGTAGACCTGGCCAATGGAGGTTGATATGAGCATTACGGGTGCCTGTACGATACGAAATGCCATTAGATAGAGTCCGGCAATAGCTTCTCCCAAAAAACGGTTCAGCAGTACAACGGGAATCTGCACCGATAAGGCGCTGGTCAGAGAGTGAGGTGCATTATGTTTTGGGAAATCAATGTAGGTTAATGCAAGCTCTTTTAGCAGGGATTTGTCGTATGGTTCCTTTTCCTCAAAAACCGATCTGTTCCAAAAACGGAGCGTGAGTACATGCGCCAGTATGGCCAATATAGATCCGAATATGAGGCCGGTAACCGTAAACCCCAGATATCCCAACCCGATCTGTGAAATTGCAAGGACTACACTGTAAACAATTTTCCCGGACGATATGATATTGTAGTTTTTATCGCGATTGAGCCGGTACGAGTAGACCTGCAGCAGGGCCAGGCTTATAATCGAAACTGGCAACAACATCAGCAACCATGCAACTGGTTCTACTGATAAAAGAGATGCAATTGGCCTGTGAAGAAAAAAGACGACAACAAATGTGACCAATCCGGCACCAATAGTAAGCATTTCGGCAAGACGGGTCAGATGGTTGGCTTCACGCTTGCTGTCTGGCAACAGAATGGCCAGTTCGTACTTTCCGGTGATGAAAACAGAAGTGACCAATGCTACTGCATAGTATACCCCGAACCATCCGAATTCAGCCGGTGTATAGATACGGGAAAGAAGCGGCAGAACCATGAAGGGGATAACCTGTGCAATACCGGTACCGCCGGCCAGTTTTGTTATGTTGGTAACAAAATCTGACTTGCGAACCAGCTGGCTGATAACGGAGGCGAATAAACCCTTCAGTTCGTTCAAATGTTCAGTTATTGCAGTTCAGAGATAATTGACAGGTAAAGTAAAGCAAAATCTGATCGGATTCCGTGTGTAATTACAGGAATGGTGCAACATTCCCGTCAAAAGCAGAGTGTGACTGAATCCTGTTATGACCGGGAAGTTTTTCTTCGTTTCATGGCTGTGTTGTTAGTTTTACGGTTTTGGGTTTATCATTGCGAAATTATGCCTTAATATGACAGTCACTCGTTCGGCAGATAGTTTCTGAATCGAACAGAGATCCGTAAGCCCAGAAACCGATTTCGTATCTTCACCCATGCCAAAAATTCTCTCCATTGTCGGAGCACGTCCGCAGTTTGTAAAACTTGCCCCTTTGTCGCGCAGAATCCGTGAGCATTTCACGGAAGTAATCGTGCATACCGGCCAGCATTTCGACCGGCAGATGTCGGATGCCTTCTTCTCGGACCTGAACATCCCGGCGCCCGATTACAACCTGAACATCGGATCGGGCTCGCACGGTGTGCAGACCGGGAATATGCTCATGGCGATCGAAGAGGTACTGATAAAGGAGAAACCGGCTCTGGTGGTGGTGTTCGGCGACACCAACTCGACCCTTGCCGGGGCACTGGCCGCGGTAAAGCTGCACATCCCGGTAGTGCATATCGAAGCTGGCCTGCGCAGTTTCAACCGCAGCATGCCCGAAGAAATCAACCGCATTGCCACCGACCACGTGAGCGATTACCTGTTCGCCCCTACACCCGCGGCCATGGCGAATATTGAAAAGGAAGGCCTGACCGCCCGCAGCACGCTCACCGGCGACATCATGGTCGATGCCCTGCTCGACAACATCGGCAGGGCACGGGAAAGCTCCGCTATTCTGCAAAACATGAAACTGGAGCCGGAATCCTATTCCCTGCTCACCCTGCACCGGCCCTACAATGTGGATGATCCGGTAAACCTCAGGGCCATATTAACATTGCTGGCACGCACCGAAGAGCGTGTCGTTTTTCCGGTTCATCCCCGCACGAGGAACATTATACGGGACCACAACATCCGGATCCCGGAAAATATCATCACAACAGAGCCGGTGGGGTATCTCGACTTTTTATACCTTCAAAGCCATTCGCAGAGGGTGATTACGGATTCGGGCGGAATACAGAAAGAGGCCTACATCCTCAGGAAACCCTGTCTGACCCTGCGGCCCGAAACCGAATGGGTGGAGACAGTGGAGGCGGGATGGAACCGGCTTATCGACTATCACCGGGATGATGCCGCGGAGCAGATTAGCCATTTTATACCGCCAGAAGATCATCTCGATCTGTTCGGCCTGGATGTAGCGGCCCGGATGACAGGGCATTTCCGGGAGTGGCTGGGAGGAAGAAATCTGTGAGAGCAACAGAATTCTTGATTATCCAGGTTACTTTTACCTGGACACAATTCGCATGGGCTTAATTATCGCCGGGGTGGCATCTGACAAAATGTAAATAAGTTAGGTTTGTTTATAGAACCTGGTATGTAAGACGTATATTGTTATTGGATTACTAAAACAGCACATGAACAATGTCTGCATATTATAACTATTGCATTGTTGCACTTCTTTTAACGACCGGTTTTTCGGGAAGTGTATCCGGTTTACAGGGGCAATCAGATATAAGGTGGACCTGGGCAAATAATAATCCCATGGCACTTGAGGCCACCGATTTTCATTTCACAGATGCGAACAATGGCTGGCTCATATCGGCTAACGGCGTTATCAGCCGGACCAGAAATGGCGGGCAAACCTGGATTGACGAATTTCCCGGCAAATGGCCGGCGCTCTATGGTATGGATTTTACTGGTGATCAGACAGGTTTTATAGTGGGAGAAGGCGGCAAAATTCTGAAGACAACCGATGGTGGAGAAAGTTGGCAAATAACAGATTCCGGAATTGAAAGCACGCTTCGTAAAATCCAGATGGTAAGTCCTGCTGTTGGTTACATCCTGGGTGATCAGGGAACGTTTCTAAAAACGGTGGATGGCGGCCAAAACTGGAATAACATTGGGGTGGATGGGCAACTGCAGCTAAGTTAATGCATTTCGCCGATCCTCAAAATGGCCTGGTAATCGGTGGTTCCAATGGCATCTACATCTACATCACGAGTGACGGCGGGGAAACATGGTCCCGAAAAGAACCGGAGGGGTCGTACGAATATCGCAGCGGTTACATGATATCCCCTGATCGTCTGGTTTTAACAACATATCAGCAGTTGAAATACTTTGCTGAGGGTATTCTGGTTACCAGTGTTGATGGAGGGGATTCGTGGAATATGGAGTGGACGGGTGCATATGTGACCAACTCGATCGGTTTTGAGTCATCCGAGATTGGTTATGTATTTTTCAATTATGCGCGTTACCGGACCCAGGATGGCGGGAAAAATTGGACAAAACAATTAATT
Source organism: Cyclonatronaceae bacterium (assembly GCA_047921215.1). Classification (GTDB taxonomy): domain Bacteria; phylum Bacteroidota; class Rhodothermia; order Balneolales; family Cyclonatronaceae; genus RECM01. The sequence goes on from JBLRWO010000006.1 coordinate 102,169, forward strand.
GGTAGTGATGAATTTGCTGGAATCGTTCATCCGCCTGGTGCCTTTTATGCCGATGGAGTATGGTTTTTCAGGGATAATGCCGGGTATGTATCTAAGAATGAAAACGTCGAAACCGGGCTGGCTACTTTTATCAGATCACCCGATTTCAGCCGATTCAATTATATAACCCGACATACAACGGGGTTATATCTGTTGAGTAACAACAGGATATACCGATCCCAGGACGAAGGGAATACACTATCCCCGGTTTTTAGTTCGGCAGTAAATGAAGATTCCAGAAACCGGATCCACTTTGTGGGTGAAAATGCCGGGTTTGGCGTGTTTTTGAGGGATCAGATCCGAACGCAGAGTGCAGGTGATAACTGGGAAGTTGTGACTGCGTTTATTCAACATGAAGCAAGAGCTTTTCATTTTTCTGATCTGATTTACATTGATCAGCAAACGGCTTACGCTGTAGGCGCTGATGGGGGCTTGTACAAGCGTGAGCCCATGTTTGGCTGGTATCAACTTCAGCCTCCTGCGGGGAATGTGTACCGAGTGATAACCGCCGATGGAAACAGGGTATGGGCGGGTGGCGACGAGGGTAATTTAATCTATTCAACAGATGACGGTATGAACTGGGAACAGCTCGAACTACCTGTTAATGCGGATATACGCGAGATCTACAGGCCTTTTGGAGAACAAATCTGGCTTCTGACGAATGTGCCCGGTCTTATCATCAAATCTGAAGATGGTATTCATTTCACGATGGTGGAAACAGGGTACAATGTGGTGATCAACAGCCTGCTGATTGAAGACCAGCTAACAATGACTGCGGTTGGCGATCAAAGCCATATCCTGACCAGTACAGACGGGGGTGAAACCTGGATGAGGGAGAACGCCGTTACGGATAAATATCCATCCAGGTATGATCTGTTGTCGGTTGTAAGGCTGGCCAATGGAGGGATGAAAGCCGTTGGAACAAACGGGGCAATACTTCACAGGAGTGCGGATCTTACATCCATTGAACCGGGAATGGATAAACCTGATCGTGTTAGTCTGTACCAGAACTATCCCAATCCGTTTAACCCCAAAACGACCATTTTCTACACACTGAATCAGCCGGGTGCCGTGCGTATCGATGTTTACAATTCCATTGGCCAGCTCGTTATTGCATTCGACAAAGGTATGCAGAATCAGGGCGGGCACAGATTTGAATTCAACGGATCCGGCCTGCCCAGTGGTCTGTATTTGTACCGGTTGAGTGTTAACGGTCAATTAGCCGGAACCAAAAAAATGCTTCTTATCAAGTAATGGTAACCGGAATGATTTCCCCTCAGGCATGCCAATTACTGGCAGGTCATTTTCTGAGGAAAATTAAGTATATTTGCGGTTTATTTATCAGGAAATGATGCTTTCTACCCGACTATGATATATTTGAGTACACCTGTATTTGCATTTAAGATAATATTGCCGCTGCTAATGGTCTTTCTGTTCACAGGGAATACCCTGGCACAGTCGGCAACCCAGCAGCAACGTGCACAGATGCAACTCAGAGCTCTGCCGCAAGACCGTGACGATGCACGAGTACCCGACATAGCGGATTCGGACCGGCTTGAGCGTGAACTCATCCGCGACGTCCGGGCACTGGAGGAACCCGTGGACCCTGAATCGTATGTGGTCGGCCCGGGTGACTTTTTCTCCATAAATGTGGTCAGTCTGGAGAGTGTTCTTGTAACCATTCCAGTCGGGCCTACCGGTAATATATTAATTCCCAATATCGGTTCTGTACGTGTGGCCGGGAAAAAACTTTCAGAAGCTACAAGTGAGATTCGTGAAATGATTTCAACCCGCATTCTAGATGGTGATATCTTTGTAAACCTTGAACGTCTTCGCACATTCCGTGTCCACATTTACGGTGCTGTTCTGGAACCCGGTTATGAAGAAATAACCCCGATGATGCGGGTTTCTGATCTTCTGAGAAAATCCGATTTAAGACCCCTTGCCCTGTTAAATGAGGTGAAAATTTTGCATCAGGATGAATCTGAAACAGAAATTGACCTGTTTGAATTTCGACTGAGGGGCGATAAAAGTCAGAATCCCAGGTTGATTGAAGGAGACAGGGTGTTTGTACCTTTTGGCAGGCTCGGTGAGAATACGATTGTTCTGAGGGGAGCACTTGAAGGCGGGGCGGGATATACAATCATACGTCCGGATGAAACACTGCGTGATTTCCTGGATCGCAATGCGAGATATTCTGCCGGTGCGGACCTCCAATCGGTTACAGTGATTCGCACGACCGAGGGAGGTACTACTGAAATTATTACAGCAACCCCTGAAGATCTCGGTGATTTTCACTTAAAACCGGGAGATGAGGTACAACTGATTGGCCAGCGTAATATAAATGTTCACGGCTATGTAGCTTCACCCGGATCGTTTGCATTCATACCTGGATACACCGCCGGTGATTATCTTTCTCTGGCCGGTGGCCTCTTGCCGGTTGGTACATCAAGCGGCCTGAAAGTAACCCGGGTAGATGGTACCATTTTGCGGGGTGAGGATGTGCTTATTCAAAGAGGGGATGTGATTGAAGTCAGAAAATCACTGACAGGAACCCTTTTTGGTGATGTAAGTGTTTTGAATATACTTACGGCAGCAGCCACAATCACACTTGCAGCAGTTGCCGCATTCCGGAGATAACCGATTACAGGTCACTGAGCATTTTGGAGAATTCGCGGTAGTTTCTTTCAGCATTGTACTTGTTTTCCCAGTTCAACCTGCTTTTCCCCGATTTCATTTTAAGGTACTCGGGATCAGAAAAAAAGGCCAGTGCTTCGGCAATTTCATCAGGAGACGGATCAGCCGGCAGGAGACAGCCATTTCCCTGATCTGCGATTTCATTTACACCCCCAACATCAGTGCCACAAACGGGAATACCACAGCTTTGGGCCTCCATCATTGTTACAGGAATTCCTTCAGATGTACTAACATTCACAAGAACATCGACAGGCCGGTTACGGTAAATGTTCATCACATCCGTATTACTCATCTGTCCGGTAAATTCATAATCGACGGTTCCGGATAACGAAAACTTGCATTTTGCCATCAGATCATCTTTTTGAGGTCCGTCACCGATATGAGTCCATTTGATTTTGATTTCAGGATTTCTTTCAGATAATCGGGAGAGTCCATCAATAAGCAAATCAATACGCTTGACCGGCACCAGCGCTGAACAGCTTACAACATGTAGTTCACCTTTGGCCGTGCCGACCGACAGAAAACCTGGATCTTTTACTCCCAATCTGGATATGACGGATTTTTCCGATGCAAAGGGATATCTGCCGTTAACATGATTCTTCCCATGCCTCGAAATGAAGATCATCTTGTCCAGCAGTTTTAAATTGTTCTCCTGATACGGGATATGGGGCGGATCGTATAAATCGTTGTATATGTCGAAACGGTGTCCACGGCTAACACATTTGATCCCATTATCCGGCTCTTTAAGGCGGCAAAAACCAAGACTGTAATAGTCGAGCCAGTACGAATAGGCAACCGTATCCGAGGGTTCGATACCATATGTATTAAGGAGGTATTTTGTGATTTTGTATGTGTAATCGGCACCCCCCTGCATATTTATCAACCTGTAAAGGCTGCTGAAATTTGTAAGAAGCCGTACGTTGGAAATTAGTTCACTCCAGAATTCCTGCCGGCCAATACTCCTGATGAATCCGTGCATGAATTTACGGTAACTAGGCCAAACCGATCTTTCGGTCAGCTTGTCAATCACTTTTATCCCGTCAGGAATAGCCCGTTTACCCTGAGGTTTTGATGACGGTATGATGAAAATTGTGCTGAAGACCTCATTTAAGTAATGAATTTCCGTTTCAAGAAATGCCTCAGTGTGTCCGTAAGGAAATGCATACGTGTAAAGCAGTAAAGTAGAGCGTGGCATGGATAAATAGTTGAAACGGATAGTTTAGTAATCAGTTGATGTGGAATGGGCAGTCAGAGGAAGTATTGATTTAAGAAAAAAACCGGATAACCGTTGTTGTTACCTCGGAGAATTTATCCTGAAATGCCGTGAGTATCAAAATGATAAGAAAAAGACCAGGATGAGTAAGATATTCCGAAAATGTTTATGGGTTAAAAATCCGTATTTTAATCAGCTTCCAGACCAGCTCAGGTTCTGCATAGCCGGCAGAACACAGAATCCAATAAAATATGACAGAAAAGCAAACCGAAAAAGCCAACGAAATCAATATACTTGATACTCTCCTGGTTATGGCCAGGGGTAAGTGGGTAATCATCTCATTTACGCTCACTTTTACAGTGCTCGCCCTGATTATAAGTCTTATCTGGCCTGTTACGTATAAATCCACCTCCAAATTTCTCCCCCCGATGGAACAGCGCGGCCTTGGTGGACTCGGTGGACTGGTCGGTAATGTCATGCAATTATCATTTGGTACCGAACGGATAAAATCGGACGCGATACTTGTAGTATTAAGAAGCCGGCCCATCAAAGAAGAGATGATCAGGAAATTTAATCTTCAGGAGGTCTATAACACTGATGTTCAGGAGCATTTGCTGAAAAAACTTGATAATAACACGCAAATCAGGGAGGTCAGGGAAGGTGGATTTGGCTTCAGTTCAATTGTTGCTGTTGAATTGTTCACGCTCGACAAAGATGCCCGCCGCGCCTATGAAATGAACTCGTTTTATCTTGCCAAACTTGATTCTGCAGTTAAATCTATCAATGAGCAGAATGCAAGGGAGAGTTTTGTAGTGATTGAGAACCGCTATCTAGTAAACCTGGAAGATATGGAAAGGGCGGAAACAGCATTGCAGGAATTTCAGCAGGAATACGGGATTTTTGAGGTGGAAGAACAGGCAAAGGCACTAATCGAGAATCTCGGTGAGCTCAAATCCCGAAGCATTGAACTGGAAATTCAAATTGCGGTATTAAGACAGAGTCTGGATGAATCAAATCCCGAACTCCGGCAGCTTGTACGCGCCAAGCAGGAGGTTGACCAACTGTATGAAAGCTATCTGAATAGGTCGGATACACAGTCAGTAAAGCCCGATGTTTTCCATCCCCTATTCGATATGCCTAAACTGGCAATGGAGTATATGAGACTATACCGTGAGGTTATTGTTCAGAATAAAATTTACGAAACGATATATCCTCAGTATGTGCACCAGAAAATGATTCTTGACGACCAGCGAAGAAGCATTCAGGTGATTGAGGAGCCTAATATTCCAACATATAAGGACAGCCCCAAAAGGGCATTTATAGTGATTGCGGGATTCCTATTCGGGTTGATCGTTTCACTCATCATTGTGTTCTGGCGGCACACCGTGGAAAAAGGCCGGATGACCAACAGTGAAACTTATATGAAAATTGTTGAACTGAAAGAGGCGTTTAGGCTCAAATCCTGAGTACAGCGTTAAAACTTTTTTGAATATACGCAAGGTATGCCGGCGAGCCAATCACTATATCAGCACAGTACGCTGCCTGTTTTAATTTTAACAGCTGCGGCATCCTACGCATTACTGCTTGCCGTGTCCTGGTATGTGAACCTTACATGGCTCCCGTTGGCACTGATACTGGCACTGCCGGTAATTTATTTTGGTTTAAAAGCTGCAAACAGGCCCTATTTATGGTTGTTTCTGATCATTGCCGGTTCATATGCAGGTAATGCGTTACACCTGTTTGAAGGATTTACCGTTCCGGTTTCACTATTCCAGCTGTTCTTTCTATCCGGTCTTTTCCTGCTAATTATGAACCGCATCTATACAGGACGGTTTACGTTTAGGATAAGCGGTCTTGAGCTTGAGTTTGCCCTTTTTTCCGCACTGATGTTCCTGAGCATCATATATTCCCCCGAACCTGATGATGCCCTTCTGTTTGCCGTCAGAACGGTTGTTACGGCCCTGTTGCTGTACTTTGTCATGAACGTGGTAGAAGATAAAAAGGAACTGCCCGTTATACTGGCCTTTACGGCATTACTTGGGGTGGTAATGGCCTTCTTCTCTGTCAGAGACGGCCTGATGAACCCGGAGGCTGCCATAATGAGTGCGTTGTCGGGCGGGGCAAAACTTTTCTCGAGGGCATCGACCACACAAACAGACCCCAATGTATTTGCGACCTACTTTTTTCTCCCCATCGCTTTTTGTTCCTGTATTGTTGTATCGAACGTTAAAAGCAGCTACCGCATTCTGGCAGCGGCCTTTCTTTCAGTCCTGATGGCAGGACTTATTTCAACCTTTTCACGCAGCTCATGGGTTTCTGTGATATTGATGCTGGTGCTGATAGCATTTATATATCGTCAGGTCAAGCTGTTTGTATGGCTGGGATTAGCCGGTATTCTGGCCCTTATTTTATTGCCGGATCTCCGTATCACAGCAATGAACATTATACAGCGGTTTACCGACATCTTTGCCGGTACATCCGATGACTCATCCAGGATCAGGGTTGTACAATTATATGCCGCTATTCACATGTTTGTAGATTCCAATATGCTCGGGGTTGGGTTGCGGGGTTACGCCGAATCCATATTGGCCTATCACAGCTATCAGGATCTGATTGGAATTGTGCTTCCTCATAACGTTCCCTATACCATACTGGCTGAACTGGGTCTGGCAGGTATTATGCTCTTCCTGTTTATTATCTACCGGCTAACTCGCGACAGTTTTATGAACATCCGCTATGCAGATGATGAACTTTCCCGGGTTGTAGCTGTGTCGCTGTTTGTATCCCTGATGGCTTTTTTCCTGTTTTTCCAGTTCATCGGTGGGGGGCTTCCAGACAATAATGTCTGGCTCATCATCGGCCTGGTATATGCCACCAAACACACCCTGTTATCTCAATCTGCGGATGCCTGATATAGTACATCTTACTTCCGTTCATATTCCGACCGATACGCGAATCTTTCAGAAAGAACTAAAAACGCTCCGCTCTTCGGGGTATCATGTTACCCTGATTGCACCGGGTTCGGAAGATCAGGTGCTCGACGGGATTACGGTACGGCATATCCCGGTTTTTAAAAACCGGCTTAAGAGGTTTGTTTTGGGACCGTGGAACATCTACCGTATGGCAAGAAAGATGAATGCCGATATCTATCATTTCCATGATCCGGAGCTGGTTACGGCAGGACTGGCCCTGAAACTGGGCGGGAAGCGCGTCATTTATGACGTACATGAGGATATGCCCCGCCAACTCTACGACAAGGACTATTTGCCATCATGGATCGTCAGGCCGTTGTCATACATTCTTGAGAAATTCGAACTGTTTGCAGCCAGCCGTTTCGACGGTATTGTGACGGTTACCCCAACCATAAACCGAAGATTTCCGGTACATAAAACCGTTATGGTCCAGAATTTCCCAATTCTCAACCATTATCTAAAAATTAATTCAGATAACTATTTGAGCAGGCCGAATGTAGTCATCTTTATGGGGGTAATCCAGGATATCAGAGGCATTACCGAAGTGGTTGAAGCGATGAACAATGTGGCGAAAGTATACCCTGGTGCTGAATTCAGGCTGGTCGGTAAAATTGTGCCTGAATCCTACAGAGAGACACTCACTCGGTTGGAAGGCTGGAAATATGTTCAAAGCATAGGCTGGCTGACACAGCAGGAAGTGAACAAGCATCTTGAACAGGCCCGGATGGGTGTTGTCACCTATCATCCCTATCCCAATCATATTGAAGCACAGCCGAATAAACTGTTTGAATACATGGCAGCAGGTCTGCCCGTTATCGCATCCGACTTTCCCCTTTGGCGTAACGTGGTCGACAGGTTCAGATGCGGACTGCTGGTAAATCCGGAGTCAGCAACCGACGTTGAAGAGGCGATGAACTATCTTCTGTCACATCCTGAAGAGGCTGCTGAAATGGGACGAAGGGGCCGGCAGGCAGTTATTGATCATTTCAACTGGGATTCTGAAGCGGAACACCTTAAAAAACTCTACGCGAGAATACTCGAATCGGGATGATGTTCAGAATTCCAACTTCCGGGTGATCAGATATTTGACCGACTGGTAAAGGTATCCCGTGAAGTGAGCCACCGGCATGGTATAAAGGCAGGTGGCGGTAAGCAAAAAACGCCTGAACAAGCCCGGTTCGTCAGCATCGGTGCCTTTCCATATCTGTTGTTTAAAAATCTCCCGTGAACGGATCGATTCAATAAGAGCCACAATTGGCGGTACAAGAAGAGAAATGAAGACAGCTGCGAGGGAATACGTTTTTCCTGAGAATATCAACAGGTCCAGAATAAGCCAGAGCAGTAGAAATGAAATGGAATAGAAGGGGATGCGGCTTCTGACGGGATTGGAATCCGGATGTTTCAGTTGAGTAAGCTTGCGCCCGCGGCCGTAGTGAAAATACTGGCGGAACAGGGCACTCCATGAACTACGCGGGAAGTACCAGGTCCGAACATCTGAACTGATGTAAATTGCATTGGGCTGCATCTTCGATAGTCGCAGGTTCAGTTCGGCATCTTCGTTCGGACCGTTTTTTGTGCTGAACCCACCAAGTGACCGGATTGCTTCGGTTCTGTAGCAGCCGATATAAACTGTATCGGCATAACCGGTATAACCGGGATCCCGGTAGCTGGCACCGCCACTCCCCAGGAACGTTCGTACAGCCAGTGCAATCCCTGCCTGAAACGGCGTCCGGGCAACAAAGCGCTGGGCCCCGCCGGCGTTCAGCGCGCCCGATTCCAGAACCGCCTTAACCGATGCTTCGAGATAATCATCGGCATAGAGGCTGTGGGCATCGGCGCGAAGAAGCAGTTCGCCCCTGGCTATTTTGAGAATTTCGTTTAACCCGGCCGACTGGATTTTCCCGGGATTATCAACAAGGCGGATGCGACCATCCTCACGGCCCATTTCCTCAATAATTTCCCGGGTCCGGTCGGTACTGCCGCCATCGGCCACGAGAATTTCCACAACATTCGGGTAAGTCGACTGGGCGAAGAGTTTGAGAATCCGGCCGATGTCTTCTTCTTCGTTAAATGCGGGAATCGCGACAGTAACGGTGGGTGCTGATTTATTTAAATGATTCTGCATGGTAAATTTAAGGATTCCTAAAATAGGAAAACTTCAACGATAACTTAACCCCTCGTTCCCCCCGCCAGCAAATACAACACCGCCATCCTCACCGCCAGTCCGTTGATCACCTGATCGAGGATGATCGCCCGGTCGCTGTCGGCCACCTCGCTCTCCATCTCCACGCCGCGGTTGATGGGCCCGGGGTGCATGATCACAAAGTCGGGATATGTTTCCAGATGCTGCATCTTGATACCGAACCGTTCGTGATATTCCCTGACGCTGGGGAACAGCCCATGGTCCTGCCGCTCGAGCTGTATGCGCAGTGCCATGGCGATGTCGCACCATGCCAGGCACTCGTCGAGGTTGTGCGAAACGGTTACGCCCAGATCTTCCACAAAGGGCGGAATCATGGTTTTTGGCCCGCAGACCATTACCTCCGCGCCGGTTTTGACCAGCCCGATAATGTTCGACCGCACCACGCGGCTGTGCAGGATGTCACCGATAATCACCACCTTCAGGCCGGCGAGCCTGCCGGTTCTCTGTCTCATCGAAAACATGTCGAGCAGGGCCTGGGTCGGGTGCTCGTGGGCCCCGTCGCCCGCGTTGATGATGGATGCGTCCACGCAGCGGGTAAGAAAATGGGGCACGCCCGGGCTTTCGTGCCGTACCACCACCATGTCGATCTTCATCGACTCGATATTGCGGATGGTATCCTTGAGCGACTCCCCTTTTTTAACGCTCGATGAGCTGCTCGAAAAATTGACCACGTCGGCGCCCATCCGCTTCTGGGCCAGCTCAAAAGAGATGCGTGTTCGGGTGCTGTTCTCATAGAACAGGTTCACGATGGTTTTGTCGCGCAGGGTCGGAATTTTAGGGATGGGCCGGTTCAGCACCTCCCGGAAGTAGGCGGCCTGGTCGAGAATGTAGAGGATGTCGTCGGCGGAATAGTCTTTCAGCCCGAGCAGGTGGCGCTGGTTGAAGGCATAATCGGTGCGCAGTTCCTGGCTCATGCGGGGTCCTCCTGCTGTTCATCCGACCGGTCGACCACATACACGGCATCCTCCCCGTCGAGCTCTTCTATTTGTACCTGCACCTCTTCGCTGGTGTGCGTCGGGACGAACATCCCCACGTAATCGGCAACAACCGGCAGTTCGCGGTGGCCACGGTCGATCAGGCAGGTGAAGACGATGCTCTTCGGGCGGCCGAAGCTCATCAGGGCCTCCATAGCGGCACGCACGGTACGGCCGGTGTAGAGCACATCGTCCACAAGAATGACGTGCTTGGTGGACAGGTCGAACGGAATATCGGTGAGTTGTACGGTGGGCGTGTGGCTGCGGGTGCGGAAATCGTCGCGGTAGAAGGTGATATCGAGTACCCCCAACGGTATTTCGGTGCCGGTGCCCTGTTTGATCAGCCCCTGTACACGGCGTGCGATATAGACGCCCCGGGTTTGCATGCCCACAATGGCGACATCGGAGAGATCGTCAAAGGGTTCAATAAACTGATGTGCGAACCGCTTGTAAATGCGTTTCAGGTCGTCGGCGTGAAGAAGCTTGGCTTTTTTCAAGGCGGGTTCGCGTGGATTCTCCTGCGGTTTCAGTCGGATGAATTTAACGAAATATTTGTTCAATAATAACCGGGATTGTTGCAGTTTTTAGTGCGGCGCTGAGAAATCATCAGCAGGATGGGCCAAATATCAGCGATCTGCCGGGTGAACCGGATGGTGATATAAAAAATGGAGCAGATTATGGTTTATGATGCCCGGCTATCGACATATCCTGGATGTTTTGTGTATTTTGGGCAGATGAGCAGCAAATGTTTTTTCCTCGACCGCGACGGCACCCTGAATGTGGACTACGACTTCGTACACACCCCGCGTGAGTGGACCTGGTGCGACGGGGCCATGGATGCGCTGGTTCTGCTGAAGGAGCGCGGCTTCAAACTGGCCGTTATTACCAACCAGAGCGGCATTGCCCGGGGGCACTTCAGCATGGAGCAGGTGAACAAACTTCACAACTGGGTAAACGATCAGCTGCAGAACGATCTGATTGAGATCGACGGTTTCTATGTGGCCCCCTGGCATCCGGATTTCCATGAAGGGAAAGATCCTGACCTGCTTGACGAGCGCAAGCCCGGAACCGTACTGTTCCGCAAGGCGGCCGCCGAACTGGGCATCCGTTTTGAGGGATCCTGCATGGCCGGCGACAAAATTTCGGACCTGCTGCCCGCCATGCACCTGGGCATTAAGCCCTACCTGATCCGCTCCCGCTTCTATACCGAAGAGATCGGGAACTGGTGCCGGCAGCATCATATTCTTATCTTTGACCGGCTGCTCGACGCGGTCGAATACGAACTGTCGGCCGACTGATTAAACGCCGACAGACTTTATCGCAACAGTTAATCAGTTCATGATCACATCCTTATATCATCTTATCGACACTTTTATATCGCCACAGCATCATATCATCATTTCATCATTAAAGTACCCGGCTTAACGCCGGTTTGGAATAAATAAAATCCGGATCTCATTTATCATCAACATTCTATCATGCCCGACCTCATCTGTATCGATTTCTGGAACACCCTGGTAAGAGCAACCTCCAACGGCGAGATCCGCCGGAAGGTAAGGCATGACGCCCTGGCCCGGCTCGCTGCCGCTTACGACAAAACCATCACGGAACAGATGGTGCAGGAGGCCAACAAGCTGGCGAGCGGGCGGTTCGACGAAATCTGGTACGGGGAACAGCGTACCCCGACCACCCTCGAGCTGGTGCAGATCATTATGGACCACCTGAACCTGCAGCCATCGCGCGAGGAACTGCAGGACCTTGTTATGGCCTACCAGGATTCCCTGATGGCCGGTCCGCCCGAGCCGGTAGCAGGCATCCACGACGCCCTTGGCGAACTGTCGCGGATGGCGCCTCTTGCCATCATCTCCGACACCATGTACTCGCCGGGAAGGGTTCTTCGGGCGTTCTTGCAGGAGCAGGGGCTGGGGCAATTTTTCTCCTTTTATGTGTTCAGCGACGAGACAGGCGTGAGCAAACCACACCCGAAAGCCTACCACACCGCGCTGGAATACGCAAAAGCCGATCCGGCCCGGTCGTGGCATATCGGCGACATCCAGAAAACCGACATACTAGGCGCAAAAGGGGTGGGCATGAAAGCCATCCTTTTCACCGGCCTGTCCGACAAAGACCGCAATGAAAACACCGCCGATTATGTATGCGACACCTGGGATGAGGTGGTTGATGTATTCCGCCTGAAGTCTGAAGTCTGAAGTCTGATGTCACGCCTCACGTCGCACGCCTCATGTCTTGTGTCTTGTGTCTTGTGTCTTGTGTCTCAATACTCACTACGCACCAGATCTGCCTCCGCGGCTATAAATCCGAACGCCGACCAGTACCCTGATCCCAGAATTTCCCGCATGATGTCAATGGCCTTCTCTTTATTTCCCGTCTCCATATGAAAATTGGCGACCCCATACCCCTGGGTTGCCAGCGCGAGTGCCGATGATTCATCGTTTCCGTACAGTTCGTCCGGATCAATTTCACCCTTGTACATGAGCAGCCGTTTCAGGTAGACGTCGTTTTCGAGCAGTTCCATGTCTGCGTGGATGGGCTCGAGCAGTCGGGCCGCATCGTCATACAAGCCCAGGCGCCGGTAGGTGATCCAGAGCCAGTCGGATGTGGCCACCAGCATATCGTTGTTCTCTGAAACCTCCATACAGGCTTCCCACGAATCGCGGGCTTGTTCGTAATCGCCCTGCAGGTAGTGGGCCAGGGCTTTGTGGTACCAGATGTTGAAATGGAGCGTGCTTACCGGGATGCCGTACTGATTGGGGGCCCCGTCGGGCTCGATCTCATCGTCGGTGCCGCGGATCAGCTCAACGGCCCGGTCGAAATCGGCGACAGCCTTCCCGAACTCCCTAACAGTGATGTAGCGATGGCCCCTGTGCCTGTACAGGCGGGCGTCGTCGGGGAATTGCTCAATTCCGCTGGTAAACCAGTCGATCGCCTCGCGGTACTGCCACAGATAGGCGGCCCGGCGGCCCGCCCAGATGATCGATTCCGGATTGGCAGGGTCAGTTTCGAAATCGCGGAGGGCCTCATCGTACTGCGCTGTAAGCCTGATTAGGGTTGCTTCTTCGAAATCCGGCGGATAGAGGGCATCACCGGTCAGCGACCAGGCCTGGGGTTCGGCTGCCCCGGATTTATCTGACGGGCTGCAGGCTAAGAGGACTGCCATGCCGGATAGCAGTAATATCGTATTGATCAGGTCGCGGTTCGGTTTCATCCGGTTGGGAGTTAAATGTGATGTTCTGCTGGATGACGCTATAAATAAGATGAAATTTTGGATTCCGGAAATAATAACAATAATAACTGCCACTCCCGGATAAACTGAGCAGAATCATCCAGGCTCACTGGAATATGGATTATGTTGAATACAAATATTCCCGCAGATTTCTATCTTGCGTATCAGATTATCAACGCCAAATTTTGCCTGCCATGAGCCTCATCATTCTGATTATCGCCACTCTTTTAACCACCGCACAACTTTCAGACAACGATATGAACGACCCGCGGCGCACCCTGAACCTGATGCCACTGCCTGCTGAACTCGTGACCACGGGCGGGGTTTTCGAACTTGATTCCACGTTTGCTGTCGGATTTGAAGCCCAACCTACCCGGCGCCTGGTAAACGGGTCAAACCGTTTCATGCATCGCCTGGGCGGACGCACAGGCCTCTTTTTCGATCATCCGCACCTGACCGACCAATCGCGGATCGAATCGCCGAAACTGCTGATCCGCGTACAGCGGGAGGGAATGCTCGTTCTCGAAGAGGATGAGTCGTACCGTCTGGAAGTGAGACCTGACAGGATTCTCATCACGGCTGTAACCGATATCGGCGCCCTGTATGCCCTTGAAACGCTGATCCAGTTGCTGAACACCGACCGGGGAGGGTATGTTTTTCCGGGTGTTTCGATCACAGATGCACCTCGGTTCCCCTGGCGCGGGCTCATGATCGACGCGGCCCGCCACTTTATGCCGGTGGATGTGATCAAGCGCAACCTCGACGGCATGCTGGCCATGAAGCTGAACGTGTTGCACTGGCACCTGACCGAAGATCAGGGGTTCAGGGTGGAGAGCAAAGTATTTCCGGAGCTGCACCGGCAGGGCTCCGACGGTTTTTATTACACGCAGGAGCAGATCCGCGATGTGATCGCCTATGCGGCCGACCGGGGTATCCGGGTCGTGCCTGAATTTGACATTCCGGGTCATACCACCAGCTGGTTTGTGGGACACCCCGAACTGGCCAGCGAGCGGAGGCGCTACGAAATCGAACGCCGCTTCGGAATCATGGACCCGGCTATGGATCCGACTCGTGACGAGGTCTACGAGTTTCTCGACCGTTTTCTGGGCGAAATGGCCGCCCTATTCCCCGACAATTACATGCATATCGGCGGCGATGAGGTGACCGGTGTTCACTGGATGGAGAATGAACGGATCAGCGCCTTCATGGAGGAGCGCGGAATGGAGAGGTACCAGGATCTGCAGGCCTATTTCAACAACCGGGTGCTGGGCATCCTGCAGAAGCACGGTAAAATCATGATAGGCTGGGAGGAGATCCTGCACGAGCAGATGCCGAAAAATATCGTTATCCAGTCGTGGCACGGGCGCGATTCGATGATCGAGGCCGCGCGGAACGGGTATCAGAGCATCCTGTCGAACGGTTATTATATCGACCTGATCCAGCCCACGGATGTGCACTATGTGAACAATCCGCTGCCGCCGGATTCTCCCCTGAACGAGGATGAGCGTAAGCTGATACTGGGCGGCGAGGCCACGATGTGGTCGGAGTTCGTTTCGCCCGAAACGATCGATTCGCGCATCTGGCCGAGGATGGCGGCCATCGCGGAGGTGTTCTGGAGTGAGGATGTTCCTGCGGTAAACCTGCCGCAGCTCGGACGCGAAACAACGATCCCGCCCGATCTGCTCACACCTGAAGTGAGGGAGGGCATCGCCGACATGTACCGCCGCCTGGATGTGATCAGCCTGCAGCTGGAGGAGCACGGACTCACGCACATCCGCAATTACGAGGTGTTGCTGCGCCGGCTGGTGAACGGTTATGAAACAGACAGGTTGCGTACGCTGGTGGATGTGATCGAACCGGTCAAAATTTACCGGCGTCCGGCACAACGGGCCTACACGAGCCATTCGCCACTCACGCGCGTAGTTGATGCCGCCCGGCCCGATGCGAAGGTTGCCCGGGATTTCCGCGAGGAGGTACGCGTATACCTCGAAGGCGGTGCCGCCGATCAGCAGCTCAAAGAACAGATCCGCCGGCAGCTTGAAACTTGGCGCGACAACCATCAGCACCTGCTGCCGGTCATCCGCCGCTCACCCATTCTGGAAGAAATTCGCCCCCTCTCCGAAAACCTGAGCAAACTGGCGGCCGCCGGCCTCACCGCCCTCGACCTGATCGGCACCGGCCAATTCCAGGATCGTGAATCCATGGCTCACCAATTCCAGATCATCGATGACGCCAGGCAACCCCACGCCCAAACCGAAATCATGATCATCCCCGCCATCGAACAACTCATGATAAACGTCCCGAACTGAACCCGGGAGACCTTCAGGAGTCCGCAGCGAAGCGGAGGTCCCTGAAGAGTCTCCCGGGTTCATCGATCCACTCTGACGAGGTCCTCCGCTTCGCACCGGACTCTCGCAGGTGGATCGATACAATAATACCCCGCACCCTCACAAGTGGATCGCTATACCTCCCCCCTCCTGTACTCACGAACCGACATCCCCGCCACCTTCCGGAACTGCCCGGAAAGATGCTGCGGACTGCTGTACCCGAGCTTCCAGGCGGCCTCCGCCACCGTCATATCGTATTCCGTAAGCAGGGCTTTGGCGCGCTCAATCTTCAGGCGGATCAGGTACTGTTCGATTGTGATACCGGCTTTCTCCGAAAAAACACCACTGAGATAGGGGTAGGAATAGGGCAGATTCCGGGTGAGGTATTCCGATATTCTGGGCAGGTCAGCGCCAACTTCCACCTCCATCAGGTACGTAATGATCAATCCGCGAACCTCCTCCGTAAGCTGTTGGGGCCGGCGTACAGCCAGGTCAAAACCGATGCCCTGAAGCTTTTTTTGCACAATTGCGAGCGTATCTGAATCAGGTTCCTGCAGCAGCCGGGCCCGCCCGATCACGACCTCTTTTGGTTCAATACCAGACGATTTGAGCACATCCCTCACTGCCATCTCGCAGCGCGGACAGACCATGTTTTTGATATGGAGGTCGTATTCCAGCATTTGGTTTATAGTTGTTTCCGATGAGCTAATACCAGGATCATCAATATGATAACGAATAAATCAAACTTCCGTTTTTTAAATTAACAGATCGGCAGTTTGAATGGATACGATATTATAAACAAGAGCTATGATAATTTAGTTGTTGTCAATCAGGACCGGATGATAGAAAACCGATCCTTCTCCGTTCTTTCTCCGAAGGTATCATCAGCTGCCTGATGGCTTCAAAAACAACGCTGAACTGTTGATCATATTTCTTTTCCAGATCATCAAGCTTTCGCGAAATTTCATCACTGGCAGCAATAATGCGCCTGATCCTGACAAAGGTTCTCATGATTTCGATATTCACCTGAACAGCACGTGTGCTTCTGAGTACACTTGAGAGCATGGCTACACCCTGTTCAGTAAAAGCGTAAGGTGTTGCTCTGCGCATGCCACCCCAATTTGAAATCACAAAATGTGATTTCAAGTTTTCAAATTCCTCTTCGTTTAACTGAAACATGAAATCTTCAGGGAACCGGTCAATATTCCGTTTAACAGCCTGTACAAGAACACGTGGTTCTGTCTCATAAAGATCGGCAAGATGAGTACTTAACATTACCCGTTGCCCTCTTATCATAAAAATCGTTGATTCAATTAAGTCTGATGGTATTGTATCAGTACTGTGTTTCATATTTGGACCCGTGTTATATGACAGCCAATTGATTATATATAAAAAAGAGTAAAATCAGGCTGAATCCTTACAAAATCGGGGCTCTGCAAATTTAATATCCTCACACCTTAAAATTATATAACTTTTTCTTCGTGTGATGTTACGAATGGCTGGATTAATCGTGATAGATTGGCATCAGCATAAAAATCACGTGCTTGCGAACCACTTAGTGAGCGCCCGGAACTTTCTGCTGATACACCTGCGAGAGTCCGGAGCGTAGCGGAGGTCCTCGCAGAGTGGCTCGTACGCACGGGGTAATTAAATTAAAACAAATAATACCACAAGAATGAACAGATCAGATCAAACGAATCAGGGAAAAGCGAAACGGATCCGTGTGCAGGGAATGCACTGTGCCTCCTGCGTGGCACGGGTTGAGAAGGCCATCAAAGCGGTGCCGGGAGTCAGTAATGCCGAGGTGAACCTGATCATGGAGGAGGCCACGATCTATGGTGAAGCGCGTAAGGGCGATGTGGCCGGGGCCATCCGTGATGCCGGTTACGAGGCCGAAGAAGATGAGGCGGACCCGGATCTGGACAGTAGCCCGGTCGATATCGCTGCATCAGAAACAGATTCGGGTGCCGGCACGGAATCTAATCACATCCCCCCGACTGCCATATCCCGTGAACAGAAACCTGCTACAGTATGGCTTGAAATTCAGGGCATGTTCTGTGCATCCTGCGTGGGGAGGGTCGAAAAGGAGCTGTTAAAGGTTGAGGGCGTTTCAGACGCTGAAATCAATCTGATAACAGGCGATGCGCGTGTCGGTTTTTCCGGCAGTGACCCAGGTTTACTGGTTGAGGCAGCTAAAAAGGCTGGATATGATGCCATATTAAAAAACGGGTCGATGCAGAATGGACGGCCAGTTGATGATCACACGCACGAGCCCGCAGATCACCCGCATCAACCCGATACCCTGAAAGTTCCGGAAGCTCCGGCTGCATCAAAAAAAGGGTTGGCTGGTATGAGTTTCCGCCGCCGTTTCCTGATCGCCCTTCCGCTGGGTATTCTGGTACTTCTGATGGAGATGCTCCCCATGCTGATCGACCCCATGCACCATTGGGTGCAGGCCAACCGGTTCGGCTGGAACCTGGCCGTAATGGCGATCACATCCGTCATCCTGTTCTACCCGGGCGCGCCTTTTTTTACCGGTGCCTGGAAGATGGCACGGCGCTTCACCGCCGACATGAATACACTGGTCGCCGTGGGTACAGGCGCTGCGTGGGGGTTCAGCGCCTATGCGACATTTTTTGGCACCGAGGGCGGGCTGGTTACATCGAATGATGTCTATTTCGACACGGCTGCGGTTATCATCGCCCTGATCCTGCTCGGGCGCTGGATGGAGGAGCGGGCCAAACACCAGACCCGCGGCGCGATCGAAAGCCTGCTGGAGTTGACCCCGAAAACGGCGAACAGGCTGACAGGTGGCAGCGAGGATCGTGAGAGTGCCGGTAATGCGGAATCCAGTTTGTCATCACAAAGCCTGGTAAGCGGCGGTCAATCCGGAACATCTGGCAGTGGCGCCATGCGGATTGAAACCGTACCCGTAAGCACCGTCGGGACCGGCGATCTGCTCCTGGTGAAATCGTTCGAGCAGGTACCCGTAGACGGGGAAGTGACAGAAGGGGAGTCGCTGGTCGACGAGTCGATGATGACTGGCGAAAGTGTTCCTGTACCGAAATCGGCGGGCGACAGTGTAACCGGTGGCACCATTAACACCTCCGGATCGTTCCGGATGCGCGCGACACGGGTAGGTTCAGAAACGGCCCTGGCCGGCATCATTGAGACGGTCCGGCGGGCACAATCGTCGAAAGCCCCGATCCAGCGGCTGGTCGACAAGGTCGCTTCGATATTCGTTCCGGTCGTGATGGTAATAGCCCTCATCACCCTGACTGTATGGATCGTGACAGGTACGCTTCAGGAGGGCATCGTGAATATGGTGGCCGTTCTGCTGATCGCCTGTCCGTGCGCGCTTGGACTGGCAACACCCACCGGCATTATGGTCGGATCGGGACGCGCGGCCGAAAAAGGGATTCTGATCAAGGATGCTGTTTCGCTGGAGGAGGCACGTAACATTTCGGTCGTTTTGTTCGACAAAACCGGAACGCTCACCGAGGGGAAGATGCAGGTTATGGATGTGCATACAGCGGGCAGCATCAGCGAAAGGGAACTGCTCATGCTGGCGGCAGCGGTGGAACAGGAGACCGATCACCCCATCGCCAGTGCGGTTGTGGCCCGTGCCGAAGCGATGCTCACAAACGGGCAAAGCCTGCCTGCGGCTGCATCCGTAAACACCCGCCGCGGGTTCGGTGTAACCGGAACCGTTGACGGCTCCGAAATTTCGATCTCATCGTACGATAAATCGGATCTTGATCACGCGGAGAGGGCGGATATCATCGAATCTTTTGAAAAGAAGGGTGCCACGGTTTTGTCAGTATCGGTGGATGGTGATCTTGCGGGATACCTTGCCGTGGCCGATACCATCCGCAAAAATGCTGCGGAAGTGATCCGTGACCTGAAATCGATGGGTATTCAGACCGTGATGGTGACCGGCGACCGGGAGCGTCCGGCACGTGCGGTGGCCGAAGCGCTGGGCATCGACCGGGTCGAATTCGAGGTGAAGCCCGACGAAAAAGCCGCGACTGTCCGTAAATACCGCACCGAGGGCAGCCACGTGGCCATGGCGGGCGACGGTATTAACGACGCGGCGGCGCTGGTGGAGGCCGATCTGGGCATCGCAATGTCGACCGGTACTGATCTGGCCATGTCGTCGGCCGATGTGACCATACTCGGCGGTGACCTCACGCGCATACCCGAGACGATCCGGTTCTCACGCAAGGTGCTGCGGGTGATCCGCCAGAACCTGTTCTGGGCCTTTGTCTATAATTCGGTGGGCATCCCGCTTGCCGCCATTGGTTTGCTGAGCCCAATGTTTGCCGCGGCTGCCATGGCCATGAGCTCGGTGAGTGTGGTTGCGAACAGCCTCAGGATAAAGAGGGCTTAACGTTTTTTGGAAAAGGTCTTCAGATAACCCGCGAGTTCATCATTTTATTTGCATTTCACCCGCCAATGTTATAACATTGTAATAACATTACTAAATACAATTATGATTAAAAAAATTCAGAAAATTGGAAACAGCCAGGGCATCATACTGGAAAAAGCACTCCTGAAGTTGATCAAGGCTGATAAAGATGATCATCTGGAAGTAGTACCACGTGAAGATGGGCTGCTGCTCAGAAGAAGTGACATCAGGTCTGTTTACAACGAGATCAGCAAGCGACACAGGAAATCCCTTGACAAACTTGCGAAATGATAACTGAACCTGTGTTTCCAAGTCTGGATGGAAACAAACGAACCGCTTTGGGCTCAGCGCTGACGTTTTTTATACATCAATGGATATTCTGTACCTGAATCATATGATGAGGAGCTCGCAGATCTGGTGCTATCATATGTGACAAAGAAAATCACCAAAGATGACGTGGCCGGGCATTTTTTGAAGACAGCTGTTGAAAAGAGTGATCTTTAGTGATGGGAAATTACAGTTCAGAACCTCTGCATATATTAAATATTAAAATATTTTCATATTTCCTGTAACAAACTGTCAATCTGTGAATTAGATTAAAACGGCGGAGGGAAAAAATATTTTGAAATTCATCTTCGGGATATTACTTTCCCCTGACCGTTATCCACAAATTATTCACAGCGATTTCTCTTCTGACATGAACAACTGGAAAACCATCGCTCTTAAAGCGTCTATCGTCATCATGGTGGTCATCGTGATGCTGACAGGATAACTTAACGGTATTCGAAAAGGGCTTTTTTAACGTGTTATGGTGTTATCTGCGGAGTTGGTTGATGAAAACGGAATCCCCGTTTCATTGGCGGCATCATAGAAACAGGCACCGGCAGGGTATTCGAACAGCGGATTTCACGAAATTCTGCAGCATATGGAATGGTCATGGTTGTGAGCAGATTCAATTGATTAGGAATCTTCGCTGGTTCGTTTTTCAATCATGACGGGATTCAAATGATGAAACAATTCTCCCCATATGCGTGCAACGGAGATAGAATATGGTGTCTGTCACCATCCTCATTTTTTTCTCTTCATTTAATCCTACCAAGGGGTATTCCGTCACAACAAAATAACCGTGGAGTTGTAAATAAGCACGAACGAGGGAGACAGCGTTGTCCATAATTAAAATCTATGATTTAGGCTGAGGGTGATACCTGCTTGCCAGGTAAATGCTCAATGCCGGCAAAAAAGTGATTTGTAATATGGGCGAAAGCCCAACTTCATGATTAAAGATTGTAATAGCAGGCATAGCCTGTGTGTATTGCCAGAGGCCAAGAAAAATTGCAGTCCATTCTAGAAAAATACTTGCCAAAAAGCTCAGAAACAGCAAAGTCATATATCCTTTATAACCGGGAGATTCAAATTGTAAAGAGGGTACCAGTAAGGTTGTTACAATCCAAAGACCTAATACAATCAGTATATCGCCGAAGATCGCTGCCCACATCCAAATAGTAGCTTCCCAAAAAGGCCAATCCCACATGTCGTACAGAAAAACACACTGAGTAAACTCCCACACCGTGTGCAAAATAAATGCCCAAAAAACAATACGAAAGTTAGTATTAAACTTCATCAAACAATCTCCAGGTTCGCCATCATACCCGCATCTTCGTGCTCATGATTGTGGCAGTGAAATACATACAATCCTTTTTAAGTGTTGAATTTCATAATCACTTTAACTTATTCCCCCCCGGCATGACCATGACGGTATCTTTTCATCTTTTTTCATGAGCTTGAATAACTCCTTAATCTGCTTGTCTTTGACCATCCCTTCCTCCGTTAAGTGAAAGTAATGGATGAAGTTTACGTGTTTAAACAACCAACGGGAATTTTATTTGTCGTCGACGGGAATTATAAATGTCGCTAATCACAGCAGAAACGATAACCAGGATTTTCTTATACGTTTTTGATCACTTTTTCAAGCAGGTCACGAACCTGGGTTGCAATTTCTTTTAAACCATCATTTTCAACAGCCTGCATGGAAGCCATCGGGTCTACCGCAGATACTTCAACGTCTCCGTTTTCATGCTCTTCAACAATAACGTTACAGGGCAGCATGGTGCCGATTTTGTCTTCTTTTAAAAGAGCCTTGTGTGCAAAACCGGGATTACAAGCGCCCAGGATTCTGTATTTTTTAAAATCGACATCCAGTTTTTTCTTCAGGGTTTCTTGTACATCGATTTCAGTTAATATCCCAAATCCTTCTTTTTTGAGTTCTTCGGTTGCTTTTTCGATGGCTTCATCAAATGATCCTTTGAATGTGGTTGATATGTAATAGCTCATAATTTTTAATGATTGATTAAGATTTTAATTTTAAAGAACTTCGCATTTATAGCTACGATTACCGTACTTAGCCACTTTTTATTTCGGCCCTAAACTTATTTCACATTATCCGCTTTCTCATATAGAAGCACTTCCGCAAATACCTGGTCAATACCCAATTCTTTAGCAACATACTCTACAGTTTGTTGACTGTCGCCAGTTAGGATAACACATTCAAGCCCCATTTCGTGCAAAGCATCAATCGCTTTTTTTGATGACTCCCTAATATGATCGCCAATTGCTATGACTCCGCAGAGATCATCATCCGTTATGATTGTCACCATGATTATTTTGATGTTCCATTACTGCATCCGTTTGATTGATTTTATTATTTGACACCCATTTTATGGATAAGAGTTTAATCAATATTAGCCCTCTTTGTGAAGGAGAGGAATATCTAAAGATTTTCGTTTAGTTAAATTTATTTACTCTGAATCCCTCATCATCTGCATGCAGTTCATGTGCATGCCCATCATGGGAGATTGCTCCATCATTTCACGCATTTGCTCACGGTCAAATTCTCCGTTTCCCATCATGGCCAACATTTGCTGCATATGTTCTTTCATCTGTTCCCTTTTTTCCGGATCATTCATCATCATTTCCATCCGGTCGAGCATCATCTCGTGATCCTCATTCATCATGGATGAGTTCATCTGGCTCATGAACTCGTGACGCATTTCCGGATTTTCAGCCATTTGAGCCATCATTGCCTGACGATGTTCAGGATTTTGCATCATTTGGGACATTATCGCCTGTCGCTGCTCCGGATTGCCCATCATCTGCTCCATTTGTCCTTCGCCCATCATATGTTGTCGTTCGCCATCCTGAGTTTGATTGCACTGTGCAAGAATGAATGGAAGGCTTAGTAGTAGTGTAAAAATAATTGCTCTCTTCATGGTATTTCTCCTGTTATTAATTCGTGTTATGTTAGTCTTTCAAATCTTTCTTTCGTTCTTCATACTCCTCTTTAGTGATTTCGCCTTTTGAATAGCGTCTGTTCAGAATTTCCAGGGGTGATTCATCTTGACTCCCGGATTGTTTCATACTGCTTTTCGCTATCACTCTTATAACTATCAGTATTACGGCTATGATTAAGATCCACCAAAAAATCATCATCCAGCCTCCTCCAAAAAAATGAAAATCATGCATAGAATCCTCTCTACTATATTAATTGATGTTTGTGATAGTAAAAGTAATAGAATAAACCGTTCAAACCACATGCGAACGCCGCCAACCAATCTGAAGACACTGGCCCCTCCTCCATCAAGACGGGTAAAGTCAGCGGTGTCACCCAGCTTTCGGTTCCATGAGATGCCAACGGTTTGGGGCCGTTGGTGCTGGTATATTCCAGCCGGTCGACAATCAGGAAGAGGTAGGTTATGTTATCCATGTTTTTTTGGTGTACGTCGTCCACAAGAAAACGTTCGTTTCTGAACCATTGTGATTAGCTATAGCAGGTATTTTCAAGGAGTTTAAATAAATGGGATTTAACTTTTAGAAAACTTCTCAATTTTGATACAATCTCACGGCCAGATGTCGTGAAATAATTATCCTGAAGTGGTACTAAATGTTATTTCGATTGCTTTTTGACAAAATATGAAACAGAAACCAGCTAAATATTATATAAACTATCGGCAATTTTATTGATATCACAGGTTTTCAGGATAATAGCCCACAGAATGACTCTTTCGTGTCATGTCCGTGGTGTTTAGCCATCAGCAGATGGCAGGTGAACATGGCAATGATGAAAATGAAAATGGCGATATTACTGCTCAGCCCGATAACAGGTGCCAGAAAAAACAGTATCCAGCCGGGCTTTTCTTTTGCTCGCCCACGCTGGTTATTCTGGACAAGCTGACCCCCCATTCCGGAGCAAACTGACCCCTCTGGGATTGGGTGCGGTGATTCGTTGGCTATGACAATATTACAGTTTTTTTCTCATGCTTTCACCACTTAATTCGATGCGGTGTGCGGTGTGGATTAAACGGTCCAGAATCGCATCAGCCACGGTGCTGTCTCCGATAACATCATACCAGTTGGCTACCGGAAGCTGACTAACAATGATCGTTGCCATTTTCTGATGTCGGTCCTCGACAATATCGAGCAGATCGAGCCGCTGGGTGCTATCCAGCGGCTTGAGTCCAAAATCATCGAGAATGAGCAGTTGGCTGTGGGCTATTTTTGCCAATAGCTTGAGTATGGTTCCGTCGGCACGTGACAAGACCAATTGCTGAACAAGCCTCTGCATATTAAAGTAATTGACCCGATAGCTTAACTGGCACGCCTGATGGCCCAGAGCCGATGCAAGGAAGCTTTTGCCGCTTCCCGTGGGGCCGGTAATCAGAATAGCCTGACCCTGATCGATGTACCGGCCGTCGGCCAGCACAGCGATGGTGTTTTTATCCAGCCCCCGCGATGGGGTATAGGAAAGTTCGGCCAGGCTGGCCTGATACCGAAAGCCTGCTGCCTTTCTGAGCCGGCTCAAGCGGCGGTCCCC
>JBLRWO010000007.1:0-117105 GCA_047921215.1 Cyclonatronaceae bacterium
GTGAAGTCGTTAAAGTATATTTATTATAAATAGTTACGATTGAGGATAATGGGGTACATCACTCTTCCCCCAACCTGCTTGCCGGATACGGCATTAAATATCGTTTTCTGTGTGGTATGAATTGTTAGAATGATAACCTTTTCTAACTTTTTTTCTCAGCGGCGAGCTGACAGGCGCTCCTGAAGGCACTCAGTAATGATGGCAAATGGGTAAGGAAAAGCAGTATCGTCGGTTGGCGATAGGTTGTCAACAATAGGAATTATATAATTTTTGAGTAAAAAAAGAAAAGCCCTGTATCACTATAAGGTATTGTGATACAGGGCCTTCTGTTCGTCGGGGCGACAGGATTTGAACCTGCGACCCCTTGCACCCCATGCAAGTGCGCTACCGGGCTGCGCTACGCCCCGAACAGTTATCGAAAGATTGAAAAAATAGGGATAAATCAATCGAAACTCAATGAGGTGGAGTGTTTAAAAAAATGTCACCCATAGCACGGTCTGGGCGGAGCGGAGTCGAAGGTCGTGTAAGGGGCGCAGCCCATTGCAGGTGTAGACCCCTTTTTACAACAAAACCGTAATATATGTTATTCTCGAACCGGCTTCACCGGTTCACACCCTTCGACTTCAGCCCGCTTCGCGGTCTTGCGCTCTGGGTGACGGGGATTATTCCCGAAGATTTTGCTCGAACAGTTTGAAGATTCTGCGGTATTGGTCGGCCCAGGAGGCTGGTTCGGTGAAGCCGTGGTCCTCGACAGGGTAGACGGCCAGTTCCCAGTTTTCCTTGCGCAGCTCGATGAGCCGTTGGGCAAGGCGCATAACATCCTGAATCTGCACATTTACATCCACCACGCCGTGGGTGATGAGCAGGGGCGCGCGAAGGCCCTCCGCGAAGTTTATGGGCGACGACCGTGCGTACGACAGCGAATCAAGGGCCGGCGTGTTGAGGATGTTGCTCGTGTAGCCGTGGTTGTAGTGGGCCCAGTCGGTTACCGACCGCAGCGCCGCGCCCGCACCGAAATAGTCGGGCTCAGTGAACAGGGCCATCAGCGTGATAAAGCCTCCGTACGACCCGCCGTAGATGCCGATACGCTCCGCCGGGATACCATAACCGGCCGTGAGCCAGCGGGATGCGTCCACATAGTCCTGCAGGTCGCGGCCGCCCATGTGCCGGTAAATGGCCGTGCGCCAGTCGCGCCCATACCCGGCCGAGGCCCGGAAATCGAGGTCGAGCACCACATAGCCCATATCGGTGAGCATATTGTGAAACATGTACTCGCGGAAATACTGGCTCCACCAGTAGTGGACGTTCTGCAGATATCCGGCCCCGTGCACGAACAGCACAGCCGACCCGTTCGGGTTCTCCGGACGGTAGATGCGCGCCGGAACGCCGGTTCCCTCGCTTGCCGGGATTTCGATGATCTCCGGATCGCGCCAGTCGTAGGCCAGCCACTCCTCAGTGGGCGATTCTGTGATCCGACGGGGCTCACTCCGCCGCCCGATGCCCTGCAGGTACACCTCGGGCGGACGGTTGCTGTAACTGTAGATCATGCCCATCAGGTTTTCCGAGGGATGGAGGTCGACATTGTTGTTCCCGGTGAGGGTGGTGAGCTTCTCCCGATCTCCGCCGCCAGCCGGCATCCGGTAGTAATGGCGTTCGTAGGGCGACGCCTCACTGCTGCTGAAATAAAAATGACGGCCGTCTTTCGACAGCTTCGGATTGAATACCTCAAACTCGCCCGATGTAAGCTGTGTAACGGTGCCCGTTGCCACATCCACCGTGTACAGATGGCTGTAGCCTGTGGTCTCGCTCTGAAACCAGAAACGGCGGTTATCGGGCATCCAGCCCGTGGTGCCCGGCGAGAAACGCCCGCCGATGCCGGGACCGCCGATCCAGGCGTCGTCGGTCTGACGGTCGAGTACCGACAGGCTGCCATTTTCGGGATCCAGGCGTACAATCCAGCGGTCCTTGTTGTCGTGTGCGGTGATCACCATAACAGCATGGGCACCATCGCTGCTCCAGTACGGCCCGAAGGGCATCAGATCACGTTTCGATTTGGCCGAATCGACCTCCACGCCCTGTTCACGAAGATAAGCCGGCACATCATAGGCACCCGGAACCTGGTGCAGGTCTACCGTTATAACGGTATCGCGCTGCAGGTCGATGATCCGGAATCTGTAGGTGGTCTGAGGGCTGCCAACTTTCGTGCGGGCGTTCAGATTATCAGCATATCCGTCTTCGGTCACATAGGCATGCACTTCGGTCTGATGCTCCCCTGCCGGTGATTTGGCCAGCCGGAATGTCACAAAACGCTCGCCCGGACCGATCTGCAACTGCTGTACATTTTCATCGCCGCGGTAAAACGTGTAGGGTTCCTCATGGCGGAGCACCTCCCGTTCCCGTTCGCGGGCCGCTTCCCTGAGCTCCCTGAGTTCCTTCTGCTCCCTGATGTAGTCGAACAGTTCGAGCTGCTGGTCGATCAGAAACTGCCGCTGGTCCGATGGCTTCCGCTCTGTGCGTTCGGTTCCGCTGCGGATGTCGGTAATCTGACGAAGCGACGGGCTGTTGATCTCCATCCTGTACAGATTGCCGCCCATGATAAATATCACACCCCTGTTATCGGAACTGAATCGGACACTCCCGATACCACCCCGCGTATTGGTGAGGCGGGAAAGCTCGTCGCTGCGGATGTCGTACAGGTACACATCCCCGTTACGGACAAACGCCCGCCTTCGGAAATCGCGGTCGTAGCTATGGGTACCGTGCTGCCAGCCACTGAACCGCGGAGGCAGGGTGCGGCGCTCACCAGGGCCTACCTGTACAGGCTCACCACCGCCGCGGGGCACCCTGAACAGTGAATCGGCCGGGAAATCGCCGCCCGGATTCCAGTTGAAGTAATAGAAATCGCCACGATCGGTCCAGTGCGCATCCGTTGGCCATGCTCCCACCCATGTGCGGTAGTCCTGCATAATCATATCTACGTCTAGTGCTGACTGCTGTGCCTCTGCCGGGCGGATTAAAAAAAGGATAACAAGGGATGTGGCGATAATCAGGTTCTTCATGGCTGGCATGTTCTATGGTTAGATTGTAATAAGTTAGTATCCGGAAGCGTGGCATAAAGCTACATAATGAGCCGTAAATCACGGTATTTTTTCACATTATTTTACCCGAAGAAGAAGAATATACCCGTAAAAATCCATTTCCTGATCCCATACACTTTCTGTATCCTTTAAAAGGTTACAGGTGTTATAGGTTACGGATGTTAAAGGTTGCAGATGCTATCCGGCATTTACACGCGTTAAATGAGGACCTGACTACATGAGAAGGTTTTACTGATACAGAGATTTCCGTTTTCTGAAACAGTGAATGCCTTTGAAGGCTGGCCCTGTTCCTGATAAAAAAAGACATACTACATAGATATGAACAAAATCGGATACATCATCTTGTGGGGCCTGATTTTCAGCTCAATCAGCACGTGCAACCGCCACGGAAGCCCGCCCAAAAAACTGCCGGAGGTGCTGCCCGAGCAGGCTCTCTCCCCGCAGGATTCCGCCGAAAGCCCTGAAACTTCTCCATTCATTGAGGCACAAAGCGAAGAAATGACCGATGGCTACCCGGGGGCGACCGTCCGTTTCCCGGTTACGGGCGACGTGAACGCCCTTATCGTTTTTGTTCAGAGAAGGGACGACCGCTACGAAGACTGCCGAACTCTCACCGGTTTCAATGATCTCAACGAGCCGCTCTTCAACGACCAGGTACCCTACGGGCGGTGCGCAAACCGGCCGGGCATGACCGACAGCCGTATCCCCGGCGGACTTCAGTCCTTCACAGACAATCCGCTCGCCGAATGGCCGGCCAACCTGCCCGACAGCAGCGTGAGAGGGTTCCGTCAGCTGCCGGCCTGGGCGCCGGACATAATCGATCCGCCGGGCTCGGATGAGATCACATTCGGTTCCCTCACCGACCTCTATCATCGCTATTCAAACGGCACGTTCAATTTCCGCGGAAAGGTTTGGCCCTGGACCTATATCCCCGAACACGACACGCAGTGGTATCAGGACAATCGTGGTGGCCTGCCCAACGGGCTGGCAAGGCTTAACACCGAGGTGGTTCGCTTTGTTGATGAACATCACCAGGCAACCGGATTCGCTATCGGGCCCGAAACGTTCGACATGTACACGAACGGCCGGGGGGGACAGATGGAGCCCGACGGGCAGTTCGACATGGTCATCATCGTGTACCGGTTCAATGCATTCGACAACATTATGACCCGTTACCGCGGTTCATCGGCCATTTCCCATCTGGGCGGTGTGGGCGGCCAGGGCCTCACACTGGGCGGAATGACCATTTCCGATGATCCGCATCCCGGCAGCTGGTGGGAGAAAAGTTCCGGAGTTGTTGCCAACGGGTTCTCCCAAAAGATGGTGATGACAGTGATCATGCACGAAATCGGCCACCGGCAGTTCGGCGGTTATCATACCAACGAGAAAAACCTGGACCTGGCGAACACCGACGCTTACAGCCTTATGGGACATGCCAACAACCACACCTTCAGCGGTCCCGACCGGATCAAACTGAACTGGGCAAATGTTGCCGAACTGGATATCAACCGGATCCCGATCAATAATTACGCAGAGGTGACCCTTCACGACGGTAACAATGTCAACTCCGGAAACGAAATTCTCTGGATACGGAACGGGGATGACGTTGCCGCGGGCGATTTTATTATTGAGGCACGCATTAAAACCTCCTTCATGGATATGGATTCCCCCGACCTGGGCCACGACGGCGACGGAAAGGATTACAGCCTGCCCGGTAACGGCCTCTACATCTACAAGGCACACAGCATCCGGGGGCGAAACGTGCACCGGTACAGCAGCCTTCAAAACGGTTCCCTATCCGGGCGGCGGAAGTACTTCGGCATCAACGACAGCGAGGTGGTTTTCGGGGAAGGATCGAAACTGCTTCCCTCCACCCGTTTCCCCTTCCGCGTACCTCCGTCCAACGGGCTGGATGAACAGCTGGAGATAAATCGTATCCGTATCGATGAGGATGCTGGTACTGTTACCTTCCGGGTGATGCGGAATGTGCCGGAAACTGCCGGTAGTATGTAAATATAATAGGGACCAGATTTCAGACACCGGGCATAAGGCATCACCCGTCATGGTGAGCACGTAATTTTGCCCCGAACGGGCAACACTGTTTTTGGATGTGACAAGCAACTTGTTACTGGTAGCACGTAATTTTGACCGTTGCGGGCAACACTATTGGGGATGTGACAGACTTGTCACCGGTAGCACGTAATTTTGCCCCAATCGGGCAACACTATTCTGGAGGTGACAAGCAACTTGTCATCGGTAGCGGAGCGGTTTAACCGGCCCTGAAATTAAATTTGACTTTGCCGGCAAACCATCGTACTATTAATCGTAAAATTACGATATATCAAATCCTTTATGGAAACAACCCGTATTAATCTGGAAAACAAATCACTGGTAAGAACCGCCGCCCTGGCCAAGGCGATCGGCCATCCGGTACGCATAGCCATCCTGCAATTTCTGGCCGGCCGGGATGTGTGTATCTGCGGCGACATCACCGATGTTATACCGCTGGCCCAGTCCACGGTTTCCCAGCATCTGAAGGTTCTGAAGGAAACCGGCCTCATCAAAGGCGAGGTGGAGGGAGTCAAAAGCTGCTACTGCCTGAACCGCGAGGGTCTCGGTGAACTCGAACAGCTCTTTACATCGCTCGTGTCGGAACTTAATGGCACGAAATCGGGATCATGCTGTTAAAGGAACTTCACACGAACAGAATCCGGGTTGCACCCTGGCCTGATCCTATCCTGGCAGGAACCTGATTTGAACCTGATACGATCTTTGCCCGAACAACATTTAAACTGATCCGGGCCGCATCCGAGCCTGATACGAACCTCATCACAGATCATAATAACCTGGTCATTTCAATCACACCTTAAGAATTGTTACACAAACTTATGAATACAAAGAATGCAGACGGCCTGAAAAAACTGGTCATGGAAAAGTACGGCAGTATCGCCGAACAGTCTTTGATTAATGAAACAGCCAACGGTTGTTGCGGCCCGACAGGGTGCTGCACGACCGACTACGAAGTATTCGCCGACAACTACACCTCCCTTGAGGGATACCAGCCCGATGCAGACCTGGGCCTGGGCTGCGGACTGCCCACAGAATTCGCGCAGATCAAACCCGGCGACACTGTTGTCGATCTCGGGTCCGGCGCCGGCAACGACTGCTTCGTGGCCCGGCAGATTGCCGGCGAAACCGGGCGCGTGATCGGCATCGACTTTACGGAATCCATGATCCGCAAGGCCCGGCTCAACGCGCAAAAAATCGGCTTCACGAATGTTGAATTTCAGCAGGGCGACATTGAGAACATCCCCCTGCCCGACGCCGTTGCCGATGTGGTAGTTAGCAACTGCGTGATGAACCTGGTGCCCGACAAGGTGAAAGCCTTTTCCGAAACATACCGCATCCTGAAACCCGGCGGACATTTCAGTATATCGGATGTGGTACTCGACGGTGACCTTCCCGAAGCCCTCGTTCAGGATGCCGAACTCTATGCAGGATGTGTTTCAGGGGCGATCGTAATGGACGACTATCTGAACATCATCCGGGAAGCCGGATTTTCTTCTGTAACGATCCAGAAAAAAAAGCCGATTACCCTCCCTGATGCTCTTTTGGCAGAATATCTGTCGCCTGAAGCCCTGCTTGAATTTCGCCTGTCGGGCGCCGGCATTTACAGTATAACCGTGTACTCCGATAAAAAGGAGAAAGACTGATATGGAACATCTAACCACAGCCAAATCACTGATTGAAGTTTACGATCCCGCCATGTGCTGCAGTACCGGCGTGTGCGGACCGGATATGGATGATTCACTCGCAGATTTTGCAAACGACGTAAAATGGCTTAAGTCGCGAGGTATTGAGGTGATCCGGTACAATCTTGGCCAGGAACCGGAAAAATTCAAGGAACAGCAGGCCGTGCTGGCCAGACTTAAAACCGATGGCAGCGGGAAAAGAGTCCTTCTGATATGCACCGATCCCGCCTCGAATTTAAAAGAAGTACTTGAAACCAACGTCAGCGGGAAGATCACACCGATCGAAGGAGTTGCAAATCTCCATGCGGTAAACATAGATCCGGAATTGAGCCCTGGGCATGGGTGGCCAATCAGAGTATGTCGGCCACCATTGTAAACGATCCGCTGCTGAGGCAGCGGGCTGCGGCCGAGATTCCGCTGCATGAAAAAATGGACAGAGAACACGCAGATCGTCTGTATGCCATTCCATGGATTGCGGAAGACCGGGTGCTGGAAACACTTTTAAGGGAAGCCAAACCACAGGAAGGTAAAACGGGGTAATTACTGTAGCTTCATTATCCCAGTGCCACATCGAGCAGCATCATCACTGCAAAACCGACCATGGTTGCCATGGTAACCATGTCAATATTTGCCTCAATCCGCTGTGACTCCGGAATCAGTTCTTCAACAACTACGAAAATCATGGCGCCGGCAGCAAAACAGAGGGCATAGGGAAGTATACCCTGCATATTCAATACAAATACAGCCCCTATCACCGCCGCTATCGGTTCAACAATACCGGATGCCTGTCCCAACAGAAAGCTTTTTGTCCGCCCCATTCCATCTCGCCTCAACGGCAGAGCCACCGCCGCCCCCTCTGGGAAATTCTGGAGGCCTATGCCGATAGCAAGCGCTATAGCACCGCCGATTGTAGCAGAAGAGAGATCGGCTGCCACAGCCCCGAAAGCCACACCTACCGCAAGTCCCTCGGGGATATTGTGTAAGGTAATCGCAAGGACCAAAAGTGTACTTCGCTGCCATGATGTTTTAATCCCCTCGCTTTTATCCGGTGCCAGACCTGGATGAAGGTGCGGGAGGATTCGATCGGTCATTCTCATGAAAATACCACCAGCCAGGAACCCTATGACAGCAGTTAACCAGGGTATCTGCCCCATCAGTTCTGCCATTTCTATGCCTGGTGCGAGTAACGACCAGAAACTTGCGGCAATCATAACGCCTGCCGCGAAACCAAGCATCGAATCCATGATTTTGGGATCGACCTTCTTTGTGAAAAAGACAAGGGCAGCTCCTGCCGCTGTCACACCCCACGTGAAAAGCGTAGCCAGCAGTGCCTGGGTGACAGGGCTGTATTGTTGTATGAAGTCGATCATAAATGATTTTCCATTTTGGCAGAGAAATGAATTCGTAGCATCACTTACCGGTTTTTTGTTCGATCTTTTGCAGCGTATTCCGGATGTCGGGCGGAACGGTACACTCGGTCTGAAAGATAACCCCTTTCTTAAAATAGAGAGCCAGCGAAGTCATTTCACAGTACTGGCTGTCGAAATATCTCTCGATATACAGTTTACCGAAGATCAGCCAGAATGGAAGTAACACGATGCCAACAAGGGTTATAACGAGAATAAGGATTTCCATTACATCGCTGTAGGTTTTCAGGCGCGGATCGAATCTGGCTTTCCTGATCTTGTGCGCGCGGCACGGGTTGGATGTGGAATCAATACGGGGTTCTATTATAGACTGCTTGTATCAGTGTTAATTTAATGGTGTTATTTTAATTCCATAATGTATGAAAGCTTTCAATTTAAACTCACATCAAGTTGAGAACAGGTGTTTTCAGTCTGCGTTTGTGCTTATTACTCACACGTTCCCGGTTTGGCTAAGTCACACTCACACACGTTCGCGATTTCTCTATCGCTGATTCAAAAATCCCGGAAAGCAAGATCCCACCCTGTCTTCAAAAAACGGGTCGGAACATGCTCCAGATGATCCATCGGTTTAATCTCACCATCAATTTCTTTCAACAACAGTTCCGTAGCTTTTTGACCGATTTCCATACCCGGTTGATCAACGTAATATTGGGGATATGGCACGATTCCCCGGATTCCGCTGTCCCCGAACGCCAGTACGGTAATTTTGTCGATCAGGGTTGAATCGATTTCCCTCATAGCAACATAAGCCCCGAGAGCTACAGGAAACGTGACCGCGAACAATGCATCCATTTCAACCTTCCGGTCGATCAGTTCCCTGAATCCGTTATAACCGGCGGTCTCCCCAAACCCTCCCTGTACAATCAACTGTGGATCCGGATAGATTCCGTGCTTTTTCAATGCATCTTCATAACCAAGGCGCCGCTGTTGCCCGATACTTACATGATCAAAACCGCCAATATGAGCAATTCTTTTGTACTCTTTTTTTATAAGCTCATCAACACCATCCCTTGCGGCCTCACGGTCGTCGATGGCTACACTGTTAAATCCCAAACCCGGGATATATCGATCAAAAAAAACAAGAGGTATTTGTAAATCTTTAACCCATTTATATACATCTGTCTGTTTAGTCTGCATGGAAGCTGAAACAAGCAATCCATCAACCTGCATCGATACCAGTGCTTCTATATGCTTTTTTTCCAGTTCGGCATCTTCTTCGGAAACAGTGAGTACGATTTCGTAGCCCCTGGTATTGGCATATTTCTGAATACCGGCCACAACATGGGCAAAAAAGTTATGGGCAATTTTAGGTACTACAACCCCGAGTGTTGATGTTCTTGATGATGTAAGTGAGCGGGCTATCAGATTGGGCCGGTAACCAATTTCTTCAGCAATTTCCCTGACCTTTATTCTCGTGCTTTCAGAGATGTCCGGATGGTCCCGAAGGGCCTTCGATATGCTTACCTTTGTAAGATTCATCCTCTTGGCAATGTCGTTCAACGTGGCTCTTTTTTTCATCCAATTTGGTACTTTTGTGGTTTTCCGGTCGGTTTAATAGTAAGTCAACTTCTTCTGCTGTTAGTTGCCTGCCTGATGTTAACGTACGGTTTCGGGTAATTTCAAGTACGAGTAATACTTCATTGCATTGTCTTGCTGATGTTGTAGTCATTGCTGAAAGATTCTTAGCGTTCAACCCGGCCGGAACCACCGCTCTTCATCAGTTTTTCGACTTCATCGCTGCATACGAGATTGAAGTCGCCGGGTATGGTATGTTTTAGGCATGAGGCCGCCACCGCAAATTCAAGGGCTTCGCGGCTGTCAGGCTTGGTGAGCAGGCCATAAATCAGGCCGGATGCGAAGGAATCGCCGCCGCCCACCCTGTCTACAATGGTGATGTCGTAGCGGGTCGACCTTACCGGTTCGCTGCAGCCGGCATCGTCGTGCAGCATTGCGCTCCAGCCGTTGTGCGTGGCCGAAAAGCTTTCCCGCAGAGTGATGGCCACGGTTTTGAAACCGTACTCTTTTTTCAGCGAGCGGATGAGGGTGTCGTAGCCGGCCTCATCCAGGTGGGCTCCCTCAACATTGGTGCTGCCGGCCTGGTAGCCAAGGCTTTTCTGGGCATCTTCCTCATTGGCTATGCATACATCGACGTACTCCATGAGCGGTCTCATCACGGCCTGCGCTTCTTTTTCCGGCCACAACTTGGCCCGAAAATTCAGATCGCAGCTCACGGTTACACCAGCTTTTTTTGCAGCCTTGCAGGCCGCGATCAGGGCACGCTGAGGTTTCGGTCCAAGGGCGGGAGTGATGCCCGTCCAGTGAAACCAGCTGCTGCCCTGCATCACCGCATCCCAGTCAACCATGTTTTCATCCATCTCGCTTACCGAGGAGCCGGCACGGTCGTAGATCACTTTGGATGCACGCTGGCTGGCCCCGGTTTCCAGGAAATAGATGCCCACGCGGTCTCCGCCCCGCACAATATGCCCGGTCTTAACGCCGTACCGTTGCACGGCCTGCAGGGCCGCTTCACCAATCTCGTGTTTGGGCAGCCGGGTTACAAAGTGGCTGTCCAGGCCGTAGCCAGCCAGTGCTACGGCCACATTTGCTTCGCCTCCACCGTAGGTGGCCTCGAATTGTGAGGCCTGTACAAAGCGTAAATAGCCGGGTGTGGCCAGGCGGAGCATGATTTCGCCGAAGGTGACTGTTTTCTTGGGTTGCTTAACCATATTCGTAAGGTTGTTGGTTATTCAATTTTATTGAGATTACCTGTTATCCGGGTTTTTCCGACTCTTTCCATCGGGCAACAGCCCGGACCAGTGCCTCCGCCTTCCGGGTCAGCACCGGGTAGTTTCCATCACGGATGGCCTTGATGTCGACCAGGGCGTTGCCGATGCCCAGGGCAAACGAGCCGGCCGAGAGCCACTCGCCAGCGTTCGACTCGCTCACACCACCGGTGGGTAGCAATCTGAGGTGCGGCATCGGTGCCCTTACGCCCTTAATGAAAGACGGGCCCAGTTCACCGGCCGGGAATACCTTCACCACATCGGAACCGTATTCCCAGGCAGTCTGGATCTCGGTGGGCGAAAATGCACCGACCGATACGGCCACTCCCGCTTCACGGGCTACATCCACAATGTCTTTTCGGAGGATGGGGCTCACAATGAACGATGCGCCTGAATCGACTACCTGCCTGGCCATGTCGCTGTTCAGAACAGAGCCGATGCCAAGCACCATTTTTGAACCGACCCTGTCTTTCAGTGCCGGTACATGCCGGAGCACGTCGGGTATGGTCATGGTAAGCTCTATTACATGGATGCCGCCGGCCAGCAGGGCATCAACCGTGGGATCAATTTGGGTCGGATGATCGACCCTGACCACCGCGACCAGTTTTGAAGTACCTATTGTTTCGAGAACCTGCTTTTTATTCATGGCTAATGGTGTATATCGCTCAGAATTTTTGTTTTACGTTCAAACTCACCTTAGATTTCAATCTGACGGCAAGGTAAATATTTGATACGCAGTGAACGTGTGGATGTCCTTTTTATGAATGCGAGCGCATCGATCGTAAAATACCCAGTTCCAGACCGCGCAACTCGGCCAGACCACGCAGGCGTCCGATGGCACTGTAACCCGGATTGGTTTTCTTGCCGAGATCGTCGAGCATCTTGTGTCCGTGATCGGGCCTGAAGGGGATAGGATCCTCCCGCTTTTGCTGTTCGGTGAGCAACTCCGTCATCACGGCGTACATATCCACATCTCCTGCGAGATGGTCGGCCTCATGGAAATTACCCAAGTCATCGCGGGTGGTGGAGCGCAGGTGAACGAAACCGATGTACGGGGCCAGTTCCCTGGCCATCTCGGGCAGATTGTTCTCCCCGATCACGCCGAACGACCCGGTACAGAAACACAGACCGTTCGAGGGGCTGGGCACCTTGCTCACCAGATATTCCACATCTTTCTGTGTGCTTACCACCCGTGGCAGGCCCAGAAGCGGAAATGGCGGATCGTCGGGGTGTATGGTGAGCCGCACGTTGTGTTCGTCGGCCACAGGGCAGATTTCGCTGAGAAAACCGGTCAGGTTCGACCGCAGGCCATCAGCACCGATGTCGGTGTAGGTATCGAGAATCTTCTGGAATGAGGCAAGCGTGTAGGATTCCTCCGATCCAGGCAGGCCGGCGATGATGTTCTGCTCCAGTTTTGATTTCTCGCTTTCTGAGACATTACTCAGCCACTCTTCAGCCGCGGTAATTTCGGTTTCACTGTAATCATTCTCCGAACCCGGGCGTCTGAGAATTAAAACATCGAATGCTACAAACGCAGCCCTGTCGTAGCGCAGTGCGGTAGATCCGTCGGGCATGCGGTACTCGAGATCGGTGCGGGTCCAGTCAAGTACCGGCATAAAATTGTAGCAAACGGTTTTGATGCCGGATGCCGCAAGGTTCGCCAGCGACTGTTTGTAGTTTGCTGTGTACTGTTTCCAGTTACCGTTCCTTTTTTTGATATCTTCATGAACAGGAACGCTTTCTACCACCGACCAGCGAAGTTGCATTTTTTCGATCTTGGATTTGAGGGCTTCGATATCGCCGGTGGTCCAGACCTGACCATTGGGAATATGGTGCAGGGCGCTCACAATGCCGGTGGCACCCGCCTGGGCAATGTGCGTGAGTTCAACCGGATCGTTCGGTCCGAACCAACGCCAGGTCTGCTCCATCCTTTTTTTCCCGTTGTAGTAATCGTTGTTATTCATAGTTACTCCGTTCAAACAGTTTTTATACCGGTTTATCTCGATTCAGACCCGGTTTCGATGGTTTTTCTGCCCGGTATCCTTTCAGTTGCTCGTTTGTGTACTAGTCCGGGTAGCTGCACGGTTAAGAGAGTGTTTCTGTATACGTTTCTGCAGATCATACACCACTGAAGGCCGAAAACCCGCCATCAATGGGAACCACAATACCATGCACGAATCTGGACTCCGGCGCTGTGAGCCACAAAATAGTTGAAACAAGGTCGCCGGGGTTGCCGAACCGTGCCGCCGGTGTATGGTCGATAATGGTCTGCCCGCGTTCAGTAAGGCTGCCGTCACTTTCATTCGTTAGCAGGAAGCGGTTTTGATCGGTCAGTAAAAAACCCGGCGCAATGGCATTCACTCGTATGTCTGCCGAATAGTTATGCGACATGTGCACCGCCAGCCACTGAGTGAAATTGCTTACCGCCGACTTGGCTGCCGAATAGGCCGGAATCCGGGTCAGCGGTGTAAAGGCGTTCATCGAGGAGATATTGATGATATTCCCGCTCTTCTGTTGGGCAAAATGCCTTCCGAAGACCTGGCACGGAAGAAAGGTGCCTATGAAATTCAGGTCAAAAACCCATTTTATCGCATCCTCCGGAAGATCAAAAAAGGATTTATCAGGAGAGGTCGTTGCAGCGGGTTTGTTGCCCCCGGCCCCGTTTATCAGTATATCGATCCGGCCGAACCGTTCCAGGGTTTTTTCGGCTGCATGCTCAATGCTGGCCTTGTTCAGCACATCTGTTTTGATCGAAAGATGGTCGACGCCCGTTTCATCAAGTTTTTTGGAAACACGGCCCATAGCTTCTTCGCCGATATCCAGCAATACTATCTTCGCCCCTGCCCCGCCCAGTGCATAGGCCATTTCCGCACACAGCACGCCTCCGCCGCCGGTTATCACGGCCACTTGCCCGCTCACATCAAAGTATTCTGATATCGTCATATTGTTATCTCGTTTTTGTTATGATTTTCGAAGCAACCAGATACTGATTTGCAAACATTGTAAATCGAAGGTGTGTGACCTGGTTTTGAATTGAACATGGTCATCGTTCAAACGGTTTGATATGCCTGCGGAAATGACGGTACAGACAGTTCTCATAGACCGTTTCATTTTCCGCAAGAACAGACATGAACCGGTCTCTGAACAGAAAATCACCTTCGGGGGTCTTCGCCGTCAATACAGATCCGTAGGTAACATGAAACACCTGCCGCGCATTATCATCGTCAAGGAGTCCGGCCAGATCAGCATCACTTATGCTGTCAGGGCGAGCTATTTTCCCCGATTCCGCTGATATGTGGTAGGTTTTCCGGTCGGTATCGAACCGTTGCAGCGAAAAGGCGAGTACGTTCCGAAGCAGGCCCGGATCGGTAAGGGCTACGGCACGAAGCGCTTCGAGATAGCTGGTGCCGGCTGTTTTTATGTGAACCGTTCCCAGCCCCAGGCTACCTATGGCTTCATAAACACGGAATTTATCGCTGCCTGAGTGGATGCTCAGCTTGTACTCCCCATAAGCTGCCGCAATAGACTGATGGAGCTTGTACTCCTGCTGAAACTCCTTGATGCTGCCTTTAAAATCGATTCCCTTCTCAAACTCACCACAGAATCTTGGCGCCAGACTTACAAACTCAACATGCAATCTTTTCAGTTCGGAGGCTATTACCAGGTGCTCTTCCGGGGTGGTTGGATACGGGGTTTCGTCTACCGAAAGTTCCACTTCACTGTCAGCATTCGGATAAGTGTCTTTAAGATACCTGTACATCTGCAGCGTATGCAGAATAACCCTTCCGTATTTGACCGCCGCTTTCATGATGTCCGGACGGGTGGGTTGCAGGGTAATCCCGTTTTGCAGCCTGAATGTTACACCGGCGTAGCGCCTGAGAAATGAAAAAGGGGTATCGCCGAGCTGGTCCCATGGCAATCCGTCAAAGGCCTCCGCTAGTGCCGGCTCATCCATGTCAACTACCCGGTTATCGACATAGTCGCTGGGGTCAATGGTATACATGGTATACCCGGCCTCCATCATGCGGTCGATATCCTTAAACGTCTTCAAATGGTCGGCATCCGCTCCGAATCCTGCCGTATAATTCTCCTGAAATACCGCCCATGTTGCAGCATCCATCACTTCAAGGGCAGTGCGTCCGGTCCGGTCCAGCTCTCTGATCGACTGCTGGGCCAGCACCGGCAGAAAACCGGATGAACGAAGTGACCTCAAATGTGCAGATCCTGCATTTCCGAGACGATCACCAAATCCAAACGAGTTCTGTTTACCCAGGAGTACCGGCCGGGTGAATGGCAGGGCCAGCCGTATTGCTGCCGCATTTGCAGCCGTCAGATCGCAAATAAGGAAGCGGATTGCCCCCGGCCATGCTTTTTTCCCCTCAAAACCGTATGGCAGGGATATGCCCTCATGAGCGGTAATGACCAGTTTTTTGTCTGTACCCTTTCGGGTCAACAGATAGATACAGCCTCTGTCATCGGTGGCTTGCGTCAAAATACTGTAGCCCGACATTTCAGCTGGCAGCATATCAGCTGTCACGTTCACACAACCGGTAGTGTGGTTTGTTGTCTTTTCCATTTTTTAAAACTCGTAATCAATTTTACAAGCCCAAAGATTTGCGGGAGAAACAGGCTCAATTCTTCATAGCAGATCCATCCCCTCAATAACATGGCGCGAGAAGATGAGGCTGTGCCCTGATCGCAAGACAACTATTTCATCAACTGTTCCGAAACGGGCGAATATTACGATTAGAAGAAATACTTTTATGTTACAGGAACCATGTCCAATCATAATCATCTTTATTATCTCAGAGTAAACACACACTAAATATAGTGAAGAACCACATAATACACTTTACCGTTTAAGTTAAAAGAATATTGACAAATGCATTAAAAACTTCGGGTTTGAAATCCGGCCAGATAAAAGCTTACCCCAGGTGGGTTGCAATCAGGCTGTGGTAACTTTAAATACCATTTTTCACATGCATCGGTTTTTTCGTGCTGCGACAGGGCTTGTGGCCCTCACAGGATAAAAAATACAAAATGTGCCGGGTTCATATCGAACCAGAGTCCCTCGCATTCCTTTTATATCGGGTTATATCTCTGGCAACATCATAGGGCACTTCCACATCCAGTTCATCAAGGGTGCATACCCGAAGCATTCTTCCCCCGATAATACGATTTGGATGTCAAGGAATGCCTTGTTCGATTCCCGCTACCGTCTGGTCTCGTGTTCCGTATCGAGTTCCTGAAACAGCAGGTAAACCTTTACGGGGATCAGTGAAGCAGGCGGTTCAACTTTTCGTGAAACGACGTTTGCACGGAACCTCGGCTACTCCTTTTTCTGGTAAACCCGTACGTAATCCACAAGAAACTGATGGGGGAACAGAGAATCGTCGATACCCTCCCTGCCTCCCCAGTTGCCGCCTATGGCCAGGTTGAGCAACAGGTAATGCGGCTTGTCAAAAGGCCAGACAGCATCATCGTCGGCCTCTTTCTCAAATGTATAGTACTTTTCGTCATTCAGGAAAAAATCGATCCGGTCTTCAAACCACTCGATCGCAAAAACGTGAAATGTTTCCCAGGGCCTGTCAACCTCAACAGAGTTTCCTTTGTTGGTTTTGATCGTGTGGTTATAAGCGGCAGTATGAATGTTTCCGTGAAATATGTCTGGATCGTACCCCACATATTCCATGATATCTATTTCGCCGCATGCCGGCCAGCCCACCTCGCGGATATTTTCACCCAGCGTCCAGATGGCAGGCCACGTACCGCGTCCGGCCGGGACCCTGGCCCTTATTTCAAACCGGCCATAAACCCACGTCTGTTTTCCGCGTGTTACAAGGCGGGCCGAGGTGTAGTCAAAACCCTCCATGCTCTCCTTCCTGGCTTCAATAATCAGGTGCCCGTCTTCCACCCTTGCGTTCTCAGGGCGTGCCTGGGTATAGTACTGCTTCTCGTTATTGGCGATGTAGCCGGTATCGTACGACCATTTATCCGGATCGGGCAGTCCCTTATAATCGAATTCGTCACTCCAGACCAGTTGCCACGTGTCATCCTGAGCCGGTAATTTTGCCCCTTCGGGCAACACTGTTTTGGACGTGACAAGCAACTTGTCACTGGTAACCGGTTCTGATTGACTAAAGGAGAGCAGAAAGGTTGTAAAAAAAATCAGATAAAAATTAACTTTCATAGCACTCTGTGTTAAGTATGATTGGATCTAACTTCCCGTATGGAACTTACGCAGATCTGCGGTCATTTATCATTTTTATGGCCTGTTTAGATCGCATGCCCATATACGTCCAAAATCCGGGTATTTGATTGCATCTGTTATCTCAAAACTATTATGCGTTATCAAGTTGGTTGAATGAACTCCGGTGCCATCATACGGCCTGGCAGTGAGCGGCCTGACAAAGAAATCTGAAACCGGGCTAAAATACGATTTCACAACAGCCGGATACGTTATGCAGCAATGAGCAGAACAGGTTACACTTTCGTTATCATTTAATGATTTGCTTAAATGATTTATTTGATCTACATTTTTAGTCGTTACTTAAATGTACTTGATTTTAAAAACCATGAATAAACAAACCTGTATCCGCGAAGTAGCTGATCTGAACCAGATCAACAAGTGCATTCAGGATCTGCACGATGTGGAATCGTCTATACTCAAGCTGACTGATATTTTAAAACTTGCCGGCAATGATGTGCGTCTGAAAATTCTTTTTTTGCTGGGTAAAGATGAAGATCTCTGCCCCTGCGACCTGGCCGATATTCTGGACATGACGGTTCCGGCCATTTCTCAGCATCTTCGCAAACTGAAAGACGGAGGTCTGCTGAAAACAAAACGGGACGGTAAACAGATTTTTTACTCCCTGAAGCAGCCATACAAAAAAATACTTACACCCATGTTCAACCAAATCAAAGAAAACAGAATTATGGAGGTATTTGCCGCATGAATTCAGAAAACAAATGGCTTGGAGCCGGAATCGCAGCCGCATTTATTGCCGCACTTTGCTGCATAACGCCCGTGTTTGCCGTTCTTGCCGGCATTGGCGGAATCGCAGCAACATTCTCGTTTCTGGAACCGTTCCGGCCCTGGTTGATCGGGCTCACCGTTCTGTTTCTGGGATTTGCCTGGTTTCAACAAATGAAACCCAAAAAAGAGATAGATTGTGCGTGTGAAGACAACCCAACCTTTTTCAAATCAAAACGATTCCTTGGTATCGTAACTCTTGCCGTTGGCCTGCTGGTGGCTTTTCCATACTACTCCCACATCTTCATTCAGGACAACAGCCCCAATGTGGTGTACGTAAGCGAGAGCCTGATTGAGCGGGTCTCGTTTGATGTGGATGGAATGACCTGCTCCGGCTGCGAAGCCTCCGTAAAGCGTGCTGTCCAAAACGTGGATGGCGTTCTGGAAACCGACGTTTCTTACGCCACCCGGTCGGCCACCATTGCATTCGACAAAACCAAAACAACCCGGGAGGCTCTCGTTCAGGCGATCAACTCGACAGGTTTCAGGGTCGCCGATTAATCATTTTTTTCCCTCATTTAAAAATTTACTTAAATAATAGTATGTCTGAACAAGCCAGGCTCAACGTCAGTATTCGCGGGATGACCTGCGACCAATGCGCAACAAGTATCGACCGCTCACTGTCCAATAAACAGGGGATCAGCAAAAAATCCGTTTCTTATAAGGATGGTAAAGCGGAGATCATTTTTAATCCGGATGCCATCACCAAAGAAGAACTGATCGCTACTATTAACAATACAGGCTACTACGAAGTTACCGGGGAAATTGAATCCACCGGAAACGGCGACAATCATTTTGACTTGCTCATCATTGGCGGCGGGTCAGCTGCTTTTGCCGCTGCCATCCGCACCAGCGAACTGGGCGGGCGAGCAGTTATCATCAACAAAGGTCTGCCGACCGGCGGAACCTGCGTGAATGTAGGATGCGTGCCATCAAAAACACTCATCCGTACCGCAGAAATGATCCATAATGCCAACCATCCGCGCTTTGATGGGATCGACTCAAAAGCCAACATCACAGACTTCAAAGCCATTATCGATCAAAAAAGACAGATGGTAAGCGATCTTCGTAAGGATAGATATGTAGATGTCATCGCTGACGATCCGAACATCAAACTGGTGAATGGATTCGGACGATTTGTGGATGAACATACTGTGGATGTGGATAGAACCCTGTATTACGGCAAAAACATCCTGATTGCCACGGGTGCAGCTCCGTGGGTTCCGCCAGTGGATGGACTGGAAGAGACCGGATATCTGACCAACGAATCGGCTTACGAACTGGGCGAGCTTCCCGGGAGCCTGATTGTTTTCGGGGGTGGTTATATCGCCCTGGAAAACGCGCAGCTTTTCAGCCGTCTGGGCAGCAGGGTAACCATTGTGCAGCGATCCGGGCAAATTCTGAGCGATCAGTCCGAAGAACTTGGATCAGC
Organism: Cyclonatronaceae bacterium; assembly: GCA_047921215.1. Lineage (GTDB taxonomy): Bacteria > Bacteroidota > Rhodothermia > Balneolales > Cyclonatronaceae > RECM01. The sequence continues at coordinate 19,526 of JBLRWO010000007.1, forward strand.
ACTTGCCGGATACCTGGAAGACGAAGGAATCACGGTTCTTACCAATACCAGTATTAAAGAAGTATCCAAAAATGAGGCAACCGGCAAGAAAACAGTCCGACTGACTGTGAATGGAGAAAACCGGAAACTGGAAGCTGATGCTATTCTCGTGGCAACCGGCCGGATCGGGAATACGGCAAATATCGGCCTGGAAAAAACCGGCATTGAAACGGTGGGCCGGAGGTACATCCCCGTAGACGAAACCTTGAGAACCCGGGTTGATCACATCTTTGCCGCGGGCGATGTGCTCGGCGAAAGGCAATTTGTCTACACCGCCGCCTATGAGGGAAAAATCGCAGCCCAAAACGCGATGCGGGGCAGCCACGGGAAAGCCGATTTCTCCGTACTGCCGTGGGTCATCTTCACCGATCCGCAGGCAGCCGGAGTTGGCATGGATGAAAAACAGGCCCTGGAGGCCGGTATTGATTATGAAACTGCAAAACTACCCCTCGAATACGTACCACGATCAATTGCTGCCCGCGATACCCGCGGCTTTATCAAACTCATTCGCAACAAGGCGAACGACCGTCTGGTGGGCGCCCGCATTCTGGCCCCCGAAGGCTCTGAACTGCTGATGGAACTGGTCCTGGCGATTCGTCACGGCATTCCGGTGGAATCGTTGAAATCGGAGTTTCACCCCTACCTGACCCTTTCAGAAGGCATCAAACTGGCCGCCATTTCCTTCGGCAAGGACGTTGGAAAACTGAGCTGCTGTGCAACGTAAAAAAAACGTAAAAAAGAGAGTAATAAAGGTTGAAAATTGCAGGCAGTGTCTGATCCTGTGTGCCTTCAGCCCCCCCCTCAGGGTGCCCTTCTCTCACCCGTCGCCTGCTCGAACGCGTACGCGATCTCCAGCAGCACCGGCTCGCTCCAGGCGTCCGCCCAGAACGATACGCCCACCGGCAGCCCGTCGATATAGCCCATGGGCAACGTGATGATGGGGTAACCCGCCCGCGCCGAGGGTGAACTGGACGAAACCTTGAAGTTGTCGCCCATCGAAAGATCCGTTTTCCATGCCTGCGAGCCTGTTGGACCCACGAATGCATCTAACTCCTGTTCAGCCATCACTCGGTCGATACCCCGTTCCCGGCTGTGCAGCAACATCCGCTCCAGCGCCTCACGGTACTCCGGGCTGTCAAGCCCTCCCTTCTCAGCTGCCTGAAAAATCAGGTTGCGGTCGAAAATGGCGGTCTCCTCCGGATTCTCACGGGTCAGCTCTGCCAGGTGTTCCATGCTTTTTACCGGAGCGTCGGGACCGAGCGAGGCAAAATAGGCATCCAGACCGTCCCTGAATTCATACAGCAGCACCTGGAAGGCGGCCCCGCCGATGTTTTCTTCAGAAATCCGGTCGATCTCGACCACTGTGGCGCCCAGCTCCTCCAGCCGGCGCACCGTCTGATGCATCAGCGTATCGACCCGGAAATGACCGCCCAGAGAAGGTTTGAACAGACCGATCCGCTTGCCCTGCAGGCCATCCGCATTCAGGAATACGGTGTAGTCGGGGTGGATGTGGCTTTCGGAGGCCGCCGTGAGGTCATCGGCCGGATCCACCCCCGTGAGGGCGCCCAGCAGAATGGCCGCATCACGCACGGTGCGTACCATGGGCCCTGCGCTGTCGGTAGTGTGCGAGATGGGGATGATGCCGCTGCGGCTCCACAGGCCCACGGTGGGCTTCATACCCACAATGCCATTGGCTGACGAGGGACAAACAATCGACCCGTTTGTCTCGGTACCAATGGCCAGCACAGTCAGATTTGCAGAGGCCGCCGCACCCGATCCCGAACTGGATCCGCACGGATTGCGTGTTGGATCGAACGGATTGTTCACCTGTCCGCCCAGGCCGCTCCAGCCGCTCGATGAGAACGAACTGTGGAAATTGGCCCACTCGCTCAGGTTGGTCTTGCCCAGCACCACTGCCCCCTGCTCGCGAAGGCGTTTCACGATGAAAGCATCTTCGGGCGGGACCGACCCATCCATAAACCGTGATCCGGCCGTGGTGGGCATGTCGGCGGTGTCGATATTGTCTTTGAGCAGAATGGGCACACCGTGCAGCGGTCCGCGGAGGTTGCCCTCACTTCGCTCACGGTCGAGCTGGTCGGCAATCTGAAGCGCGTCGGGATTCAGCGCCCGCACCGCGTTCAGTGCCGGCCCGTTCCGGTCGATCGCCTCGATTCGGTCCAGATAAGCCTGCACCACCTGCCGCGTGTTGAAGTGCCCCTCGGCATAGCCCTGCTGTAGGGCATCCACGGTGATCTCCTCCAGGCCTAGTTCATCATAAAGACTGCGTTCGGGCTGGGCACATCCCGCCATGATCAGAATTCCGATGGCCAACAGCACGGCGGCCAACGGAATACGTCCGGCACCGGACCAGGCCCGCTTACTGCCATAATGCGGTTGTGGGAATGGCTGTGAATGAGCAAGCACCTGCTTCTGCAATGGTACTCGTGTTTTCAGATTCGGGGATTCGTTTGCACTCGAACAGGCAGCCTGGCGTGCGATCGCCTCGGTATATGGTATGGCTTTGATCATAGGTTGGGTGGATTGGGGATTGGGGAGATGTACAACGTATTTGCAGAGGTAACCTGGTAAATAAACTGAATTCCCGTGCAATCGACAAGAGTAGATCACATACATGCACTAATGTGGTGTACCCCCACCGTTACTCCATATATCTCAGAGCGACCCTCATAAATATGGGTCCATTGTAAATACCGTGAATAAAGATTCCTGTTACCGTATTGCCGGTTTTTGAATACACATAAGGGATAATCAACACCACAGGTATCAGCATTATCATCAGATCCATTCCGAAGGGCAAATAGAACATCATCCAGAGTACTGAAAACAGCAACCAGGCATATTTCCCGGCCAGCCTTGTCTGTATATACCCTCTCCACAGCATCTCCTCGCCGGCAATATTGAAAAAAAACATGGGCAGCCAGACCAGCAGCAACAGTCGGTCATGCCCCTCAAACGGCTGCATCTCCATAAACCAGGGCGTGGTACTCAACGGCCTGATGCCGGCATACTCAGTGAGTAAAAACGATATGGCGAAGATCAGTCCCGTGCCAACAAATACCAGAAACAGCCCGGCAGTGGAATAGATCCAATCTTTTTTGGGTTATTTATCAGCACATTACATGCGGAGATATTGAAATTATTACCGGGCAATTCTATCCGGACAACAATTACCCTGCAATCATTACCAGGTAACCTTTACCAGGAGATCATCTTCAGTCGACCATTGCCATGCAATCATTACAATGCGATCATCATACAAAGATCATATCTCACCGGGCTGAACTTTTTGCCGCTGCCGATCGTCTAAACCGGCATCAACCACTAACACCCGTTTTTTATAACGGTGGATGTAATTTGAGGGCCGGATTTTACTCTATATGGTTATATTGGGTTTCGGCTCACTTAACTGCAACCATATAATTGTTCATATAGTACCGGGCGGGCTGCCTGAGGAGCAGTCACTGCCCGGATTAAAACTGCGTCTGAACAGGGTCAGTCTATGCTGCTTAACCGCCCGGTAACCGCGTTCATGCTGGTTCTGGCCACGTTTATCTTCGGGTATGTGGCCCTGAACGAGCTGTCGGTAGATCTCCTGCCAGATATCGACACGCCCTCGCTGCTGGTGCGCACCGAGTGGAGCGGGGCGTCGGCCCGGGAGATCGAAACACGCATCACCGAGCCCATGGAGGCCGTGCTGAGTACCATCCCCGGTGTGCAGCGCGTGCACAGTTTTTCGAGGCAGGGTCAGGGCATTACCGCGCTGGAGTTTGAGTGGGGCCGCGACATGAACCTGGCTTTTCTGAATACCCGCGAAAAGCTTGACCAGGTGCGCTACTTTCTTCCTGAACAGGCCGGAAGGCCACAGCTTATCTACACCACCCCCACCGACGAGCCTGTAGCTGTACTTCAGGTGACCGCCCTTGGGCAGCCCGATCCCGGTTTTGCCACCCGACTCGACCTGAAGCGGTGGACCGAGCAGGTGCTCACCCGCCGGCTGGAGCAGGTGGATGGCATCGCACAGGCTGTAATGGTCGGGGCCCTGACGCCCGAGGTGCACATCCGGTTCAATCCGCAGCTGGCCGACCGCTACGGCATCTCCATCCAGGACGTACAGCAGGTGATACGCGAGGCCAATGTGTTTTCGGCCTCCGGCGAGCTGCGCGACGGCTGGTACCGCTACTCCCTGAATATCGAAACCCGGATACAGTCGCTGCAGGACATAACCCACCTGCCTGTTATGAAGATGGAGGGCGAGCGGATCATCCGTCTGAGTGATATCGCCGAGGTGGAGATGGGCGAGCAGGACCCCCTCTCCTTCGCCCTGGTCGACGGCTTCACGGCCCTCACCGTACTGGTTAAGAAGGACTATGGCACCAATACGGTTACCGTTTTCCAGCGGATGCTGCCTGAAATAGAATCCCTGGGCGATATGTACCCGGGCATTTCGGTGGAGGTGCTCAGCGAGAGCGCCACCTATATCAAAAACACCATCAGCAACCTGCTGCAGACCCTGCTCATTGGCGGTGTGCTGGCCTTCATGGTGCTTTTCCTGTTCCTGAATGATCCGCGGATGCCCTTCACCATCGGCATCGCCATTCCGGTTAGCATCTTCCTCACCTTCTTTGTGATGTACCTGGCAGGCATACAGCTCAATATCGTATCGCTGAGCGGACTCACCCTGGGCATCGGCCTGCTCGTCGACAACGCCATCGTGGTACTTGAGAACATCAACCGATACCGGAAGAGCGGGTCGGAGCTGTACAAAGCGGCATCAGCGGGCACCCGCGAGATCGCCCTGGCCATCACCGCGTCCACCTTTACCACCATCTCGGTGTTCCTGCCCCTTATCTTCCTCGGCGGTTTTGAAGGGGCTTTTTTCCGCGATCAGGCCTTTACCTTATCGATCGCGCTGCTGGCATCGCTGCTGGTTGCCCTGGGCATCCTTCCGGTGCTGGTGGTGCAGTTCCAGCGCCGCAAGCGGTCGGACCAGTTCCGCGAAACCCGTTTCACCTCTGTTTTTGAGGATGTAAAAGACCGGTATGAGCGGTCGCTTCAGTCCGTGCTGCACCGGCCGCTGCTTCCCCTGGTTGCACTGGCCCTGATCCTGATCGCCGCGTTCGCCGGGTTCAACCGGATCGGCAAATCGGTGCTGCCTGATACGCGGGAACAGCGCATCCAGTACCGGGTGAGCCTGCCCGGCAACACATCTATCTTCACCGCGAGGCAGGCGGCGGGGTATATGATGGAAGAACTCACCCGCATGGGCGGTTTCAGCGGGGTTCTGGCCATGGGCGGGTATACCGATCAGACCAATGTGGCGCGGCTGGCCCGCGAAGGGATGAACAAATTTACGCTGGAGGTACCCGTAGGCACTGCTGATGATGCACGGCAGGTACACCGGTTCTTGGAAACCTGGTCCGGCAACCAGCCCGGCTGGACCTTCGAGCCCATCCGTGAGATCGAGCTTTTTTCGAGCATCCTCGGCGACGCCGAGGCGCCGGTCGTTTTCCGGTTCGTGGGGCAGAACCGGGACATCACCGAACAGGCCGCGGAACGGCTTGCCGCACACATCACCAACCCGGGCAGCACCTTCAGCATGGCCCGGCAGTACCCCGAGGAGGTCGATACCTACCACATCCGCTTTATTACGGAGCGCATCATGCAGCTCGGATTGTCGGAGCGGCAGGTGATCGATTTCATGGAGTCGAGGGCCCGCGGCAACATGATCACCGAGTGGAACCGCGAGGACGAAAGCATCGCACTGCGACTTTTTACTGCGCGCGACACCGGTTTCGATCCGGGCGATATCCGCATACCGGTGCGCGGACGATCGGTGCCGGTGCGTGAAATCGCCACCATATCGCGTGTGCCTGAACTGCAGCAGCTCGAGCGCATCGATCAGGCCCCCGTGCTCAGCTACGTGACCAGCCTGAGCCTGGCCGACTGGTGGTTCAACAAGGATGAGGTCCGGCGCCAGCTCACCGCCTTCACCCGCGACACCGGCATCCAGGTCCGTGTGGGTGGGTCGGCCGTACAGGTCGACAAACTGCTGCGCGACATGGGTAAACTGCTTCTTATCAGCCTCATCCTGATTTACATTATTCTGGCCGTTCAGTACGAAAACCTGAAATACCCCCTCATCGTCCTGTTCGCGGTGCCCTTCGCGTGGGTCGGGTCCATCTTCCTGCTTTGGGCGGCCGGCAGCACACTGAATACCCTCAGCCTGATGGGCGTACTCATTCTAACCGGGATTGCGGTAAACGACGCCATCCTGAAGGTCGACTTTATGCGGCGCTACCTTGCTGAAACCGGCAACCTGGATGAGGCCATCCGCCAGGCGGGCCTCCACCGGTTCCGCCCCGTGGTAATGACCACCCTCACCACCACGCTCGGCCTGCTTCCCATGATCATCCCCATCGGCGACGGATACGAGTTCCGGCAGGCGCTCGGCCTTGCCCTCATGGGCGGGATGATCACCAGCACCCTGCTCACGCTTTACCTGATACCGCTCATCTTTAAATGGGTTGAGACCATCACCTCCGGCAGAAAAATACCGGAAGCCGTGCCCAACCCCGAAATTGTTCCCAAATACTGACTCCTCGCCATGAAAAAAGCTGCCTTTACTGAAAATTCCCTGCGGTTGTTCACCCCACTGTATCCGGCGCCCGGAAACAGGCGGTTACAGCATCGGAATGTTTTACCCGGGAACGCGGATACTCCGGGACGGCATAATGCGCCCACGAATGAGGATGCTCTCAGGTACATTATTCCGACCGGGAACGGGGATACATCAGGGCGGAATATTACCCCCGGGCTTATGCCCGCCTATGCGCCTACCCACAACCGATTACTGTCTGTATCACGGATGATGGGGGTTGTTCTGCTGGCCGGGTTTCTCTTTGCCGCGTGCACCAGCGACGCGGATGAAGCCTCGGCCCGGCCCGACCGCCCCGAGTCGGTAGAGATCCGTCCGGAGGTGATCTTTTCGACCGCCGACGCCCTCCCCCTCACATTCTACCTGGAGAGCCAGGGCTCGATCGAGCCGAACCGGCGAATCGAAATCATACCGCGACTGAGCGGTTACCTCGAGCATCACGCCATTCATGAGGGGGCCCGGGTGAGCCGCGGCGACACCCTGCTCAAACTGGTGGATGATGAATACCGCATCCAGTACCGGCAGGCCGGCAACGACTTCCACAAGGCCGAACAGGATTACATGATTGAACGGCGGCTGCGCGGTTTTGCAGAGGCGGACACGGTGAACGACCGGTCTCTGCGCATCCGTACCGGCCTGATGCAGGCGGAACTGAACCTTGAGCGTGCCGCGCTCGACCTGTCGTACACCACGCTTACCGCCCCGTTTAGCGGCGAGGTACATACCATGCTGAACCTGGCCGGCGGGGCCTATATCCGGGCCGGCGAAAAGCTGGGCGACCTGTACGATCACAGCGTGGTAAAGGTGCGGTTCGACATGCTCGAGACGGAGCTGGCACTGGTCTCACCCGGCATGCAGGTGATGGTAGTGATGCCCGACCGGGAAGAGGTGACCGGCCGGGTTGCATCTATTTCGCCGGTTGTTGACCGTGACCGCAAAACCGGACAGGTACTCGTTGAAATCCCTAACCGCAACAACCGTCTCAAAACCGGGATGATGGTAACCGGGCGCATCTTCACCGACAGCATGACCGGCGGTGCCCGTTTCCCGCGGTCTGCCCTGCTGGAGCGCGACGGAAGACCGCTGGTCTTCAAATTGAACAGAGATACCGTAGAGTGGATCTACATCGAGCCCCTGGCCGTAACATCCGATTGGGTGCTGATCGACCACCCCGATATCAACCCCGGCGACACCCTCGCCGTCGACCGGCATTTCGCCGTGAGCCACCTGCAGAAGGTGAATGTACGGATGAGACTGGAGTAGAGGATTAGACATGAGACCCTCCGTCATGGTGAGACAAGCCTACCCCGTCATGGTGAGCGCAGCGGAACAAAGTGAAGCGAAGTCGAACCAGATGCGCAGTGCTGAAGCACTGCGCAGGGGTGGGCGTGCTGTATTTAGTAACCGGTTCATTTTTTTAGGCCCCCGAGGCTTTTTTAAAGCCTCACGTACTTCGACTTCATTTCGTGCTGTGCACGAAATTGCGCTCAGTATGACGGGGGGAGAGACGGAGATTGAATTAATATGAACCTTTTCCGGCGCCGGTATCTGATTTCTCTTTTCTACCTGCTGGTGGTTACCGCGGGTGTGTCGGCATGGATGAGTATATCAATGGAGAGCACGCCGACCATTGAGTTGCCTTCGGTTACGGTTTCGTACAATTGGGGCAGTACGTCACCGGAGATCATGGAACAGGAGGTGACCCGCAAGGTGGAGCAGCTCGCCTACCGTCTGCGCGATATAGAGAAGGTACAATCGATAACCCGTGAGGGGAATTCGACCGTCACAATTGAGTTTTCTTCCCAGGCGCCGGTTGAATTTCGCGTGCTTGAACTGCGCGAGGCCCTGTTCAGCCTGCAGGATGCCCTGCCGGCCAGCCTGTCCCAGCCCCGCATAAACCGGCGCATCCCCCAGGAACTGCGCGAAACACAGACCTTCATCGTCTATTCGGTGAGCGGCGACCGCCCGGTGAACGAACTGCTGGAGTTCACCCGACGTAATCTACAGACCCCGCTCATGGGCATGGCCGGCCTTGCCGATATCGACATCCGCGGAGCAAACGATCCGGTGCTGGCCGTGGTGTTTGACACGGAAATGCTCGAGCGCCTCAGTATTTCATCCGCCCTTGTGATGAGCCAGGTGCGCGACAAACTGGGCTGGCGCTCGGCGGGTTTTACTGATCAGTCTTCTGAACGCTTTTCCCTGATAGTGCCGCCCGAATTCAGTACCACGGCCGATATTGAAAACCTGCGAATACAGGTGCCCGGCTCGAGCCGGATCCTGCGTCTGGGCGAACTGGCCCGCGTGCGTGTGCAGGACTATCCCTCCAAATCACTGAAACGGATCAACGGGAGCCCCGCCATCACCCTTTTCTTCCAAAAGGAGGCCGGTGCCAATGCCCTCAGCCTGGCCCGCGACATCCACCATCAGATGGATGAGCTGAAATCGACATTCCCGGCCGGCATCCACGTACGGCTCGAGCGCGACGGCACCGAAACACTGAGGGAACAACTCTCGGAACTGCAGATGCAGTCGCTGCTGAGCCTGCTCAGCGTATTCGTGATCCTGCTCATTTTTATACGCCGGTTCCGTGCCCCATTCATCATCCTGGGCAGCATCCTGTTCTCGATCCTGCTGAGTGTGTTAGCCCTATTCCTGATCGGATATACCCTGAACATCCTCACACTCGCCGGCCTCACCGTGGCCCTGGGCATGATCATCGACAACGCCGTGGTGGTGTTCGAACAGGCCAACCCGGGTCTGCCCTCCGGCCGGGAGGCGCGCCTGGATCATATCCGCAACCAGCTGCCACGCGCGGTGGTACCGGTAATCGGCAGCACCCTAACAACCGTGGGTATTTTCATTCCGCTGATGTTCGCCATGGAGGACCTCCGCGTATTCCTGGCGCCGCTGGCCGTTGCCCTCACCTTTACCCTGCTGGCCTCGGTGCTTATCTCGCTCACGTGGATCCCCTACGCCCTGGTATGGCTGGTACCGCAGAGCCAGAGCGAGGCGCTGATGAGCCGCAAAGGCAAGCCACCGGTGAGCCGACTGCTGCGCCGGCTCATCCCCACCTCCCTGCGCTTCTTCTACTGGCGGCACCGGCTTCGGTGGCTGCTCTACCCTGCCCTGATCGCCGCCATCGGCATACCGCTGTTTGCGATCCCTGAACCCGACTGGCAGGAGGATTCGCTGTGGCGGAAGGTCACCTCACCCTACTTCGAAAACCGGAAATCGATCGACCCGCTGGTGGGCGGGGTCACCTACCGGTTTTTCAATGAAACCTACTTCGGAAGCCCGTGGAGGCGGACCTACGGCGAGAGCATCACCGTGAGTATCCGCACACCCCAGGGAACGCCCATCGACGAGATCGACAAGCTGGCCAGGAATTTCGAGATCATTGCCGGTCCCTACCGCGAGGCCCTCACCTATTTTGAGACGGATGTGAGTGAATACTCGGGTGCGCGGATCGTATTCCACATCAAAGACAATTTCCTGATGCAGCCCGAACCCTACATCCTCTATGCCGAGGCAGCCTACCTGGCAGCACGGACCGGCAACTCGGGTATCTCCGTGAGCGGCCTCGGCGATTCGTTCGGAACGGGCTTCATGGGTTCGAGCTCCAACTTTTCAATTTCCCTGTATGGCTACTCCTACGACGAGCTCTACGATATGGCCACCGACCTGCAGCGCCGGCTCGAGGTGAACCGACGGGTCGACAATGTAGACATCAACCGGACGGGGTTTTTCACCCGCGGCGAGCTGTACCAGTACAAGCTCACCTTCGATCCCGACATTCTCGCCTCGAAGGGGCTGGGCCGGTCGCAGCTGATTGGCGCACTGCAGCTCGACATCAACCCCGAAAATACTTTCGGGCGCATCGAATTCAACGATCAGACCATGTACCTGATGGGCATCAGCGGGGATGTGAGCACCTACTGGGACGATTTCCGGCAACAGAAGCGACGCAGCGGCGAAATGATGTTCAATGTAGAGGAGGTGGCCTCATTGGAAAAAGAGCGGGTGATGTCCGATATCCGCCGTGAAGACCAGTCTTACCAGCGCGTGGTCGGCTTCGATTTCCGAGGGCCCTACCGGATGGGGGCCAACTTTGTGGAAGAAGTATTGGAGACCTTTCCCCGGCCCATCGGCACACGGGTTGAATTCGGCACCGGCTTCAGCTTCGGGCGTACGGAACAGACATGGAACCTGCTTTTCGTGCTGGTACTGGCCCTGATCAGTGTGTGGATGATCGTATCGGCCCTGCTGGAAAAGTGGCGCGATCCGCTGGTGGTAATTCTGGCCGTACCGCTGAGCCTGCTCGGGGTGATGAGCGGGGTACTTTGGCATAATATCAATTTCGATCAGGGAGCCATTGCCGGCACCCTTCTGGCCGTGGGCGTGGTGGTGAACAATTCCATTTTACTGATGCACGAAAAAGAACGGCAGCGGCAGCTTGGAATCTTCGGCTACAGGAGCTGGCGGAATGTGTATAAGAGCAAAATGCGCCCGGTGCTGATCACAAGCCTTACCACCATCGGCGGCCTTATTCCCCTCATCATTCTCGGCAGCAGCGAATTCTGGTCGGACCTGGCCATTGTGGTTACCTGGGGGCTGGGTTTCAGTACCCTGCTGATACTGCTGCTGATCGGGATCTGGGAGAGGGATGGTATGACCAATCATCAAAAACAAACACCTCCCTTTTCTCACCGGATACATAATCCACCTGGTAAAAATGCAGGGGTGTACAGACGAAAAGATTAATGAAAACGGCGCAGAGGAAGGAAAACAAGGCAAGGCCCCAAAAATGAATACTGTACAGCATTGATAACCGGTATGCACTATTCTGATCAGACTGCTGCCGGTTTCTTCGTTTATAAAACCACCAGGCGGCAGTGGCTGTTAATAAAGCCAGTATGGTCATTATAATCCGTATCTGAAGTACAGGAAGCAGGAAAACACTGAACCCCATTGGTTTCATAAACTCAAACAGGCTTTGGATGTCTGATGCATCATAATAGAGCAGGATATTACCGGATTGCGGTGGGGCCACAAATGCCCTTCGGACTCCATATATCCTGACCGGTTTATCAGCCAGTGTAAGTGTGTCAACCTGAGTTCGATTTTAAATCAGGCTTAATTGGTTAGTTTTGACGGGATCATATTTGACTGCAGGTTTTTGGGGAAAGAATGAGTAAGCGGCCAGTCCTGCCAGCAGGTTTTTACAAACACAGCCAGTGGCAGATTGGCTGCGACCATTAACTCAACAAACCGATTATAGGAAACTGTTTTGGGGAAAAGATGGCACATATGTAGCTTTACGTGGTCGTTGTAGAAGCCTTTGTGCGGTATCCGCTATGATGGAACAGAATCATAGTGGTAATGACTTCACTGGTAAAAAGATTGGGGATTCTTTCAGGAGGATTTCCTATAATGTGAGAAGCCAAGGCTTGGTTAAAGTGGATGAAGAAGGTATCGACCTGGTAAAAAATTTCGGTAATTTTTATCGTCGGATAATGTCATGGATAAAGATGTTATGTTTATGTTATTGCTTAGCTTAATATAACACTTTGACATGGCTTATCCGACATTTAAATCAACATTTCACAACAAATTGTTACTCAAAATCACCTCAAATTATTAATCGAAATCAGGTTTACAGGATTTTTATGATTTCAGGTTCTAACTCCTCCAGCGTAACCTCCCCAATCCTACGGGAAACCACTGCCCCGTTCCGGTCGATGATATAGGTGGTAGGATATGCAAAAATACCGCCGGTCATTTCTGCATAGGTAAAATCATCATGAACAATTGGATAGTTAATTTTAAAATTATACTGCTCAAAAAAAGACTTCACAACTGTGAATCCCTCCTCATCCAGCGAAATACCGATAATCTCAAAACCCTCTTCCTCATATTTTTCTTTCAGCGACACCAGCTCCGGAATCTCCCTGATGCAGGGAGCGCACCACGTAGCCCAAAAGTTCAGGAGCACAACCTGTCCCTCATAATCGGAAATGTTCAGGCTCTCCCCCTCCATTGTGGTGAAACTGTAATCAGGCACACTTTTTTGGATGATGCTCCTTACGGCGGGTTCTTCAATCTGCTCACCTGATGCAGAAATATCCTGTGGGGCATCTTCCTGTTTGGTATCACATCCGCTCAGAAAAAACAGAAACATCGCGGCAAGAAAAAATGATATCAGCGTTTCAGAATTCATAATTGATACTTTTGTAAGTTTTACAGCATCCATTTCGGATACCATTATGATACTTTCAAGATTAAAATCATCGATAATTTAAAAAAAGCGGAACCTGATATGAAATCAATCACCTGTAGTGGAATTTTTATACTACTGATCGTTACGGTTATTATGGCCGGCTGCCACTCGGAATCTCACCAGCGTCAACATGAAAGCGAACCGGCAGATCTGTCGAATACACAGACCGCTGTGCCTCAAACGTTTAAAGGAAGCGGCACGGTTGTTTCAATCCCTCCGAGTAAAAGGCACCTGATGGTGAAACATGGTGATATTCCCGGTTTCATGAACGCCATGACTATGCCGATGTTTGTGCGTGATACATCCCTGGTCAGAGACGTTACTCCGGGCGACAGCATTTCTTTCACAATTGAAGAGGGTGAAGGCTCCATTTTTATCACAAAGATTGAAGTTATCGAGTAATCATTTTTAAGGTCCGTCCGTAAGTAATCACATGATGGTTATCCATTCATCCGGGCCCGACATCAGCTCAACCGAGAGCGGATCCAGAACCCCATCCGTTCGCACGGTACCTTTCACGCGCACGGTTTGGATCATATAGTCAGCAAATATCAGTGGAGTAGTCATAATTGACCAGACTTCATCTGCCCCCTGTTCATTCTCAAACAACACAGCAACCGGATATCCCTGTAAGGCACAATATTCTGCACAGTTTTCCCGAAATCCGCTTTGTGGCAATTGGTGGTCGTGACCTGTATTTGATTTATCCAGCGCATAACAGTGAGCATCAATTAATGTCCCTGTAACAACAAGGGTATCACCCATGGCAAAGCGTGATTCACCAGGATCATATTCACTGGCTTGCTGTTGTTCCTCACAGTAAACAAAGAGAAACGCACAAACTGATGTAAGGAGGATCAAATGGAAAAATCGGGAGTTGATCATTATGTTACAGGAAGGTATTGATTGGCGTTTGGAATAAGTGGTAAGAGATGGCCGTCTGAAAGTGCCATCCCTTACCATCTTATGTACGGTTTGTGATATTGATCACATCATAAATGTGATATTCACGGTTTTCCACTGGCGTCCGTCGCGAACTTCCACTTTCTTGGGAATCAGATTCCCCTCAAAAGCTACCTTCCCGGCTATACGTACTTCTTTGCCCATATGCTCGGCAAGCTGACCTGCAGGAGCAATAATGGTTACGGTTTTTCCATTGTTGGTTGCCACGGCTGCAGGAATGCCCATATTAGCACATGCGGTCGCACAGTTTGGTATTTTTGCCATTTCACCATTTTCCATGGGTACCATGTGGTCGTTGGTTTTATTTACGTCCGGCATTTCACCATAGCATTTGGTGTCTACCAGAGTACCTGTTACAGTTACATCATCTGTTGGCGTAAAAGCAAACAGAAAGCCTGCCGCTATGAACAGTGAGAGGAGTCTTTTCATTTTGTGCACCTTGTGGTTTTAATTGCGGTTTTTATTGTCCGAATCCATATGCATGAATCCGGATATAAGTCTTCATTTATAACAAGACGAACGCAATCTAATTGATTGAGACCCGGAATACATTCACATCCCATTACATGTTACACTTTCTTTATTATTGCGTTAGAATCCCGACAGAATCGTAAGAACTTGATGGGATGAAACAACAGATCCAGTGAGGAAGCAAAAACAAAACTCCAGAAAATCCTGATCAATACAGGTTAATTTTCACAAATTTACTCCTACTGTTCAGATGTTTTCCGAAGATGATACAAACTGTAATCAGTTAGTATTTTTTTTCTGATAATGCATTTAATCCTGATCTAAAAAATTACCTCAATTTTCGGAGTTCAGTTAAGCGATATAAAAATTACTGTAACTTGTTGTAAATCAATAAAATAAAAAGAGAATAAGTTCTCTGGATTTTGTATTTTAACACGCCTTATACACTTATAATACAACCAGTTAGAACTCATTCTTATGAATACCAATGTATAAATAAGTGCGATCAAAAACATCACCTGGCTTACCGCATGGTTCAAGCAATTTTGTCCGGGCACCACGCTTTACCAGGCCGGCATGAAAAAGATATCCGGTATAGCCCCGGGTTGGCTTCTGCAGGTACTACTGATACTGCCTTTTTCCGAGTTGCGGGTCTGGCACTTTCACCGGGTCTCAGCTGATCTGCCCCATCGAAGCACGTTTTATGATTTTCTGGGGCAAACCACCTGCAATTGGAGATTGCTCGTGCTTATGGTCGCCTTTCGACTTATCGAAGAGTTCCAAACACTAACCTCGCCGGTGCAAGACCGGGTTCTGATTGTCGATGACAGCCCCTATAAACGCGATCGCAGCAAACGGGTAGAATATCTGGGCCGCCAATACGATCATAGCAGCCAGTGCTGTTATCGGGGCTATCGCATGCTGAACCTGGCCTGTAGCGATGGGTACAGTCTGGTACCGGTGGACTTTGAATTGCTCACCAACAGCGATGCGCACAAACGACTGGGACCTGAACTCAAGCCGGATGGCAGAACCCAGTGGGGAAAACGGCGCCAGGCGGCTACCGGCAAAGCGACCGACCAGACGCTTAAGATGCTTGAGCGGGCCTTGAATGCCGGTATAAGGGCAGATTATCTGATCTTCGACAGCTGGTTTGCCCATCCTGGGCTGTTGCTTTATCTAAGCCGGAAATTGCCGGTGGTATGCATGTTGAAGAATTCCGGGAAAATCAGTTTCCGCCATGGTAAGCCTATTTGCCAGCTCGAAGGGCTATACCAGAAGATGGCTGGTCGCAAGCGCCAAGGTAAAACCAATGACTCTCAGATCCTCGGTTCGATTCTGGTGGATATGCTCAGTGGGCCCAGAGTGCGCATCGTATTTGTGTGTGACAGACGCAATTCGGGGCGATGGCCGGCTCGCACCAGTGTTACATGCGTGGCTTTTGGGAATGCATCATAGTGTACATTCACCCTATCTTCAGAACTATCTGAACGAGTTTTGCTGGAAGTTTAACCGACGATATGGCCAGAAAAATCAATTTGAACGGCTTCTGAATATCGGACTACAATTGCGATGGTGCTGATATTACAGGTTCCGGATAGTCATTAAAAAAAATCAATCACTACATTTTCGGGACTATTCCAGGTTTTATCTTCATTTATTCCGGTGCCCTCACCTCTACCGGTACATCTCATTAATCAGCTCCCCGTACATCCGGTTAACAAAACTCCGCTTCACCTTCATGGTTGGGGTTACCTCCCCGTCTTCCTCGTACAGTTTTTTGGGAAGGATGCGGAACGCGCGCACCTGCTCCACACGGGCCAGCTCTTTGTTCACCTGATCTACCTCCTTGCCGATCAGTTCCTGCATCGCCTCGCTGCCGGCCAGGTCGCTGTAGGTGGCGAATGCGATTTTGTGGTCGCGGGCATATTTCATCACGTTTTCTTCGTCGAGCACGATCAGCGCCGACAGGAATTTCTTCCGGTCGCCGATCACGATGGCATCGTTGATGTAGGGGCAGAATTTGAGCTTGTTCTCGATGTACTGCGGGGCGATATTCTTGCCACCCGCCGTGATGATAATGTCTTTTTTGCGACCCACGATGCGCAGGTAGCCGTCGGCGTCCATCTCGCCGATGTCGCCGGAGTGCAGCCAGCCGTCGCGCAGCACCCGGGCGGTCTCCTCCTCATCTTTAAGATAGCCCTTGAATACACCGGGCGATTTGACCAGGATCTCGCCGTCGTCGGCCAGGCGCACTTCGCAGCCCGGAACCGGCCTTCCCACACAGCCCAGCCGGAAGGCGCTCACACTGGCCCCGGTGGTCACCCCGCTGCCTTCGGTCTGCCCGTACCCCTCCACGAGGTTCATCCCCATCCCGTGGAAAAACCTGAGGATGTCGGGCGAAATGGGAGCCGCCGCCGAGAAGGCCACTTTAATGCGCTGCATGCCCAGACGCTCGCGCAGCTTTCTGAATACCGCAAACCAGGCCAGGTAATACATCACGGTTTGGGCCGTGCGCGGCTTGCCTCCCTCCAGGCGTACCTCCACATAGTCCTGGCTGTACTTGATGGCCAGGGCGTACAGCAGCTTTTTGAACCGTGTGGCTTCGCCCATTTTGATGTAGACACCCGAGTAGTACTTCTCCCAGATGCGGGGAACGGCGTATCCGATGGTCGGGGCGATCTCGCGCATGTTTTCCATCACCGTATCGGGACTTTCTATGAAATTAACGATGTAGCCGGCCGTAATGTGCACATACACCGAGAACATCCGCTCAAAGATGTGGCAGAGCGGCAGGAACGACATCACCTCGTCGTGCTCGCCGATCTCCAGCTCCGGATCAACACCCGTGATCGCATCGGCCACCCAGGTGAGGTTGGCATGGGTCAGCATCGCCCCCTTGGGCATGCCTGTGGTGCCGGAGGTATAGACCAGGATGGCAAGGTCATCAGGATTCACCCCGGCGGCGGCGGCTTCCAGATACGCGCGCTGTTCATGCAGCTGCTCCCGGCCGAGAGCCAGAAAATCGTCGAAGGTCATCGTTCCCGGTTCACTGAAGCCGGTCAGTCCTTTCGGGTCCCAGTAGATCACCCGGCTAAGTTGGGGTGCGCGGTAGCGGAACCATAGCCATTTGTCGACCTGCTCCTCGTTCTCCGCAAACAGAATGGTACATTCAGCATGGTTCACCACGTATTCGCACTGCTCGCGGGAGTTGGTGGTGTAGATACCCACCGATACTCCTCCGGCCAGCTGAATGCCCATATCAATGAAAAGCCACTCGGGTCCGTTTTCCCCGATTATGGCCACCCTTTCGCCCGGTTTGAGTCCGCTTTCCCCGAGTGCCGCGGCCACCTCAAGCGCCCGCTCACGGTACTGCTGCCAGGTGATGTCGTGCCAGATGCCGTACTTTTTCCTGCGCATGGCAGTGCGGCCGGCCAGCCGGCTGGATGTGGCCAGAAAACGTGATGGAAGCGTGTTCATTTTAGTCCCCTGCCTGTTCTGCCGGTGATAATTTTTCCGGAAGACTCATCCGGACTTTTTCCGTGCTTTGGGGTGATAGTCATAGTGTTACTTTACTACACTGTAATGGTAAACGAAATCAACAAAGTTGTTGTATATACACAATATGCCAATCATAAACCACCCTGCTGCAGCACTTATGCCCGGATTTACGTATTCGCTACTGTAGCCAAATTTTCAACCATTGACCAGTTTTTCGGGTCCGGACTTCCCGGTTCCGGTCATTGGTCCCTGCTATCGCAGAATGCTCTTCACCCAAGTCAACATCTCCACTCATGCCAAAAAACACCAATCCGGTCACTTCCCTGCTTGTGCTGGCAACCCTGCTGGTCTCCTGTAATCTTTTCTCACCGTCGGGAGCGGGTACCGATCTGTTCATTGCCCCCGCCGACGACACCACAGTGCCTGAAGAGGTGCGTAACTTCTACCGTACCGACGCCAATGTGCTGACCCTGCGTGCAGTTCGCCAATCCATACCGCTTTCGGATGCCCCGGTGGAGATTCCGGTCGAAAAAGCCGAAAACTACTACCACGCCCTCATCCATGTGTATAACTCGGTATCGGCATGGAGCGATACAGTTACACGTGTGATCCCCATCCATGTATTCCCTGACGTTGAACTGCGGCAGTTGATCGTCTCCTTCGAGAAGGATTCCGCGTGGACACACGCCTGGCGCGACGGTGAGCGCCTGACCGGCAACCCCGCAATCGACGAACTGATGGATGCATGGGATCTCGACCTGCACAGCTACCATTCATGGCCATTCGGACACGCTGCAGTACTTAAAGCAAATCGGGATCTGAACATGCATGCGCTCATAAAAAAATTCGAACCGATCGGGGGTGTGCGTTACGCCGAACCCAACTCATGGGGAGGCGACGGCAATAACATACACGCGGAATGGTCAGACCCGTACACCCTGAAACTGACCTGCTCGCTCGGCTATGGCGATTGTCCGGCAGGATGCATTAACCGGCGGTTCTGGGAATTTGAGGTGCATATTAACGGAACGGTTAATTTTTTGCGCGCATACGGGTCCCCCCTACCCCACCGCAACTACTGATCCAGATAAAATCAGCTCCTGCCGTATACCGTAATAATACTGCCTCTGGTTACGGTGTTGGATTGCGAAATCAGCATCACAATCTGCCGCGCGAGTTCTTCGGGTTTCGGCCATTTGCTGTGGTCTGCGTCAGGCATGGATTTCCGGTTGGCCTCCGTATCAATAATGGACGGGGCAATGGCATTCACCAGGATGTTTTCGCCGGCCAGTTCTTCGGCCAGGGCCACCGTAAAGGCCGCCACACCGGCTTTAGCCGTGGCGTAGGCCGTCATCCCCGCACCCTCTCTCGGTTCAAGCGCCGGCCGGGCCGCGATGTTTACTATGCGTCCGCCCTGGGCGCCATTAGTACGTATATGGTGCACAGCCGCTTTGGAACAGTTGAAGCAGGTGACCAGGTTCAGATCGAGCTGTTTGCGAAAGTCCTTCAGCTCCGTATCGGCGATCTTTCCCATTCCGAATCCTCCCGCAATGTGGATGGAAGCCCAAAGCGGCCCATGCTGATCCACCGCCTGCCGGTAAAAAACGGAAGCCTGATCCTCGTCGGCCAGGTTAACCCTCCTTGCGGCATACAGATTGGGATGCTCCCTGTATTCAAAATTTTCAAGCTCTTCATCACTGAATGCAGGGATGCTCACTTTCGCACCCGAATACAGAAGCAGGCTGCAGACCTCGCTGCCCAGAGCGCCCGTCCCCCCCGTCACCACGATATGTCTGTTCTCAAATGTATGCGGCATAAAACAATATCGCAAAATGAACCCGGATGTTCAAGACCGATCATCCCGACCGATCATCCTTCAAGAATCCGGAGCGGAGCCTGAGCGCAGGCCCGCGCAGCGGGCTGAAGTCGAAGGGCGGAGCGGAGGATCTTGAAGAGTTGATCGGGGGGGGGGCATGGAATGCCCCCATTCGCCACTCTGCGAGGTCCTCCGGACTCTCGCAGGAGGCTCATTTATTACCGCCAGCGTTTTTTGCGTTTATAGCGCTGGTAGCCTTTTACGGAGGTATCGCTTTTTAAGCCGAGGTAGAATTCTTTAACGTCTTCATCCTCGCGCAGTTTTTCGGCGGTATTGCTGGTTACGAAGCGGCCGTTTTCCAATACATACCCGTAGTCGGCGATGCTCAGGGCCATGTTCGCATTCTGCTCCACCAGCAGGATTGTGACCCCCTCGCTGTTGATTTCGCTGATCATGGCAAAAATCTCTTTCACCAGCAACGGCGACAGGCCCAGCGAGGGTTCGTCGAGCATAAGCAGCTTCGGACGGTTCATCAGCGCCCGGGCGATGGCCAGCATCTGCTGTTCCCCGCCCGACAAAGTACCCGCAAGCTGGCTTGTACGTTCCCTCAACACCGGAAAACGGTTGAACATCTTCTCCAGGTCAGAACGGATTCCCTCGCGGTCGTTTCGGGCATAGGCCCCCATCTTCAGGTTCTCCAGAACCGTGAGCTCGTTGAAAACTTCCCTTCCCTCCGGAACGTAACCGATGCCCAGGCGCATAATATCCTCGGTCTTCATACCTTCGAGCCGGCGGCCGTCAAACTCAATAAGACCCTTTTCCGGTTGATCGTCAATCAGGCCCATCACCGATTTCAGAATGGTGGTTTTGCCGGCTCCGTTGTTTCCGAGGATGGTCGTAATCTGCCCCTCGCGCACCTCCATCGACACGCCCCGCAGCGCGTAAACCAGTCCGTAGTAGGTTTCGATGTTCTTTAGCGCAAGCATATACGTTTATCCCCCCAGATAGGCCTTCAGCACCTCGGGGTGGTTCACCACCTCGTCCGGAGTGCCTTCGGTGAGCATTTTCCCAAAATTGATAGCCAGGATCCGGTCTGACACATCCTGCACCAGCTGCATATTGTGCTCGATCATCAGTATGGTGATACCAAATTCGCGCCTGATGTCCTGAATCCAGAACATCAGGTCTTCCTTTTCCTCATTATTGAGGCCCGCCGCAGGCTCGTCGAGCAGCAGCAGGTCGGGCTCGGCCGCAAGGGCCCGACCAAGTTCCACCACCTTCCGGGTTCCGTACGGGAGCTGCGAAACAAATTTGTCGCGCGAGGCCTGCAGTTCAAGCAGGTCGATGATCTGCTCCACCCGTTCGCGGTGCACCGCTTCCTCGCGGGCGGCACGGCTGCGACGGTGGAACATCATCGCTGCACCGAACAGGCCGGTTTTCATGTGAAGGTGCCGGCCCAGCATCAGGTTCTCCATGGTCGTCATGTTGGCGAACAGCTCGATATTCTGGAACGTACGCCCGATACCCGCCGCTGCAATACGGTGCGGACTCATACCGGTTATCTCACGCCCGCGGAACCAGACTTTCCCGGCATCAGGCCGGTAGAGCCCGTTTATGCAGTTAAACAGGGTCGACTTGCCCGCCCCGTTCGGACCGATGATCGAGAACAGCATGCCCCGCTCAACCGAGAAACTCAGGGAGTCGTTGGCAGTAAGTCCGCCGAAGTGTTTGGTAAGGCCCTCCACCCTGAAAAAATCGTTTCCGGTCATCATACTTTCCTCACATAATGGCGCCCGAACAGGCCCGACGGACGAACATACAGAACTATCACAATGATCAGGAAAGCCACCACCGACTTGAATTCCAGCGAGATGTAAAACCCGAACAGGTTTTCGATGATGCCCAGCAGATAGCCGCCCACCACAACACCGCCAAGACTTGTCAGTCCGCCCAAAACCGCCGCGGCAAATCCCTTCAGCAGCGGATCCCACATCATATTGGGGTCGAGGGTGGTTACCGGTGCTACCATCATGCCGGCAATGGCACCCACCACCGAGCTGATCCCGAACGATACCGACAGGATCCGGTTGGTGCGGATGCCGTTAATCCGGGCTGCCATGGCGTTCTGCTGGCTTGCCTTCATGGCCAGGCCCAGCCGTGTGAACCGCAGAAACAGCCAGATGATGAGCATCAGCACTATTGCCGTACCAATCGTGGCCAGACCGAGCTGACTCACCACAATCCCTCCGCCGAGGTCATACGTCTCCGACTCGGAGAACGGCATGCTGAGCCGCTTCTGATCGGCGCCCCATTTCCATCCCGCGATTCCATAGAGCATCATCTGAAAACCGAGGGTGATGATTATCAGGTTCAGCAGGTTAGGTTCCTTCGCCCGGCGAATAAAAACAAATTCAAGGGCCATACCCAGTAACAGTGCGAAAAGCATGGAAAAAAAGAATGCCCAGATAAACGAAATGCCCTGCACCACGAGCAGCACATAGGCGATGTAGGTCGAAATCATGGCCATCTCGCCCTGGGCGAAGTTCGGGATCTCCGAAGCCTTGTAGGTGATGCTCATGGCCAGGGCCATCAGTGCATACACACTGCCGACCGCAAGGCCGCTTATGATGATCTGGTTCAGAATGGCCATGTTCTCCAGTATATTTTGATGCGGATCCAGATACCGTACAGCCCCAGCGGCTCGAAAATGACGATTAAAATGAGGATCAGACCCGTCAGTACCCAGCTCACGTTCGGCAGGCCGCTCATGCTCATAAAATTGCGGGATATCCAGACGAGCGCATCCCCGATCAGCGGAACGAATTGTATGCTTTCGGCCTGCAGATTCAGAAAAGTGATAACTACCGCACCGAGCACCGACCCGAGGATGGTACCCAGTCCCCCGACAACCACGGTGGCCAGAAACAGGATGGAGAGCACAAAGCTGAACAGCCCCGGATTGATAAATCCCAGCACAAACGCCCACAGACCTCCCGCAATGCCCGCATAGAATGCACTTATCGCAAAACTGAGCGTTTTGTAGCTGGCTACATTCACCCCCAGCGTTGAGGCGGCTATGTCGCTGTCGCGCAAGGCATGGAACGCCCGTCCCAGTCTGCTCTTCAGGATATTGCGCATGGCGAAACCCATCAGCAGAGCAATGCCCGTAACCAGGTAATAGAGCGACCGGTCTCCCGAAAAATCGATTCCCGCAATCTCCGGCTTTGGCACGATCAGGCCCATGTGGCCGCCAAAAAGGTCGATGCGCCCGATGGTGATGGTTACGGCAATTCCGAAACCCAGCGTGGCTATAGCCAGGTAAGGGCCCTCAAGGCGCAGGGCGGGAATGCCCAGAATGAAGCCGAACATCGCGGCCAGCAACCCTCCCGCAAGCAGCGCCAGCGGAAAAAATACACCAGCCCCGGAAATAAGCAGAACGGTCGTGTATGCGCCAATGGCCACAAATCCGGCATGCCCAAGTGAAATATGGCCCGTATTGCCAACAAGCAGGTTCATCCCCAGGGCCACAATCACATTCACGGCCATCAGGCTCATCACATAGATGTAGTAACTTTTAATAAGAAAAGGGGCTGCAATCAGCATGACGAGCAGCAGGGCAAACCATACCCTGGCCGGACCTCCCTTCAAAGGCTGAACATCCTCATAATAACTCCGTTTCATCTCCGCCGGCATAACACTTGTCCCGATCAGATCACTTTTGGTTTACCTTTTTCTGCTGCAAGCCATAAATACAAAAAAAATGGATAGAATCAATGTGTGCTATTTATACGTCCCGGAAAGACTCTGCTTTGTTACAATAATCTGCTCACTGGCACCAGCCGGAGCTCCGCCGAGCAGTGCGTGGCACTGTTCACATACTTCGACTTCACGCAGCTATGCTGCGCTGCGCTTTTAGGCATCCACGGCCCCGTTGCCACGGGGCCATCTGGTTCGACTTCGCTCCACTACGTTCCGCTGCGCTAACGGTGACAGATTCAATTGTCACCTTCAAAATAGTGTTGCCCGTTTAGGGCAAAATTACATGCTACCGATGACAAGTTGCTTGTCACATCCCCAATAGTGTTGCCCGAAGGGGCAAAATTACGTGCTCAGTATGACGGTGGGAACTTCAGTGGACACTTCCCAAATCAATTCCCTATTCTCTATTCCCTATTCTACTGTTCAACTGTTCTTTCACCTGAGCTCTATAATAAAGGCCGTTCGCCCCGGAATCATGATGGTTTTCAAATCGTGAATCTCTGCCCCCGAAATAACCTCTTTCCCACCCGTATAGCCCTGCATCCGTTCCGAAAAACGGCCTGTCTCCACTTTCTGCTCCTCATCCTGCCCGTTTATTACTACCATTACCGTTTCATCCTCATTCCACCGGAAGTACACATATACGTTATCGACCGGCACAAAATGGGTGAGCTTGCCCGTATGGATCACCTCTTTGCCGTTGCGCCAGTGCGACAGGTTCCGCACAAAATCGTACACTTCGGTTACCGGACGACCCCATTCATCGTTAAGCTGCTCCCGGCCTTCCGGCGTAAACGCGTTTATCGGGTCTTCGGCCCAGCCTCCGGGGAAATCCTTCCGCTTGTTTGGATCGATGCCGCCACCGGTCATCATAATTTCGGTGCCGTAATAGATCTGGGGAATGCCTCGGGTGGTGTAGATCAAGGCCAGGCCCATCATGAACTTTGCCGGATCCTCACCCACACTGGTGGCATAACGTGTCAGGTCGTGATTGTCCACGAAAATCACGTTCAGCCGTGGATCGGTGTAGAGGAAGTCCTGGCTCAGCACGTAATAAATGCGTGTAAGGCCAGTGTCCCAACCGGGTTCTTCGTTGAATGCCGAACCGAGTGCGTAAAATAGAGGAAAATCAGTTACACTGGGCAGATACGATTCGTAGCCGCCGCTAATGACCGACTGTTTCTGCCACCAGGCAGTGGTAGGTACGTTCGGCATCCACGCCTCGCCCACGATGTTGAAATCAGGAAACTCTTCAAGTACCATTCGGGTCCATCTTGCCATATAATCCTGGTAGGGATAGGGATGGGTATCCATACGGATACCGTCGATACCTGAGTACTCTATCCACCATATCGTGTTATAGATCAGGTAGTTGGCCAGCAGCTCATTGCGCTGATCCAGGTCGGGCATTTCATCCACAAACCAGCCTTTAATCGTACTGTTCAGGTCGGCCTCCGATACATACGGATCCATAATGGTGCTGGTGCGGTAGTTTGTGTTACCGTATTTCGACTGGTCGTGAACCCAGTCGGATGTCGGCATATCCTCGATAAACCAGTGATGTGTGCCCACATGGTTGTGGATCATGTCCATGATCACCTTCATGCCGCGGTCCTGCGCCCGGGTGATCAGCTCCAGAAACTCTTCATTGGAGCCGAAACGCCGGTCTACCTTGTACATATCGGTGGCGGCATACCCATGATAAAATCCGGCCCCGATGCCGTAATCAGGCGGCATATCGTTCTCAAATACCGGGTTCAGCCAGACTGCCGTCATCCCCAGGTCACTGATGTAATCCAGGTTGTTGATGATGCCGCGAAGGTCGCCCCCATGGCGGCCGTACGGCTCACTGCGGTCCATTCCCTCTAGCATGCCCGGTATCTCGTCGTTCGACGGATCGCCGTTGGCAAAGCGGTCGGGCATGAGCAGGTAGATCAGGTCGGAGCTGTCGAAACCCTGCTGCCGGGTTGGCGACAGTTGCCTTTCGTGCAGACGGTACTCATGCACTTTCGTACGGCGGCCTTCCCGGAAGGTGATCGGAACCACCCCGGGCTGTGCATCCCCGCCGATCACCAGATCGATGAACATGTAATTGGGATTTTCGACCAGGATCACCTGTTTCAGCTGCACACCGGGATAATCGACACTCACCCTTGAATTCGAAATATTATTACCGTACACAACCAGCTGTACATCCGGATTGCTGAAGCCAGTCCACCAGAAGGGTGGCTCCACCTTTTCAATGTCGATCTGGCGGGCAAAAATCAGCACCGGCATCAACACCAGCACCATTATAAAGAATCCTTTTTTTCTGATCATGGTTGTTCAATTTGCTTCATCAATGTTATTCCGGCATCAGGATGCACTTTCTGCAAAAAAAATGCGCATATATGCAACCCGGCACAGAATAAAAAAAACGGCACACATTTGCCCAAAAATCGGACACTTCACCCCTGATTAAAATCCGGTAATCAGCCATCCAGGCACCCACCCCATCTGCCTGATTGGTTCAGTACTTTTGGTTATAAGCACTTCCGATGTAATCCGATCGGCCGATTTTCCAGGCGGGCCAGTGCTGACTCATACCTCCATTTTCAATAATAATATGCAGCCCCTTTTTGGAGACAAACCAACTGCCGCCTTTGAATATGCTCAGTTTTCAACCAGCTATGGCAGTAAATGGAGGTCTTCTTTTATAACGAATTTCTCAGCACCGGCTTTTAGTGCTGCATCCCTTATATCGGCATCATCAAACATGGTGACGATGATTATCCGGGCAATGGGAAAGGATTCTCTTAATCACCTCCATAACACTGATTCCGTCCATACCATCCATTTCGAAATCCATGAGAACACAGTCAGGTAATTCTGAGGCATAGATCCTGATTGCATCTGAACCATTTGTAACCTCAATAATATCATTATTATGCGGCTTTAGCAGGCTGCTTATGAGATTCCATGCATTTCGGTTATCGTCAATAATCAGGATTTTTATGGCATAACAATATGACAACGATCACAGATAAGCACATACATTATTGTCCTGTTAACCTTGCATGCATGTTTTGATGTACCAGAGTAACACCCGGTTCCTATTTGACGAGCAACATTTTCATGGTTTTGGACCAGGTTCCTGTCGACATACGGTATATATAGACCCCGCTGGCAAGACCTAAAGCATCAAAACGCACCTCGTGACAGCCTGCACTTTTCTTTTCATTTACAAGTGTGGCCACTCGTTGTCCCAACATATTGAATACTTCAAGCCGTACATCAGCACGCTCAGGCAGCGAATAACCAATCGTGTTTTCCGGATTAAAGGGATTGGGGTACGACTGGTAAAGCTCGATGGCCACTGGCACCCCGTTTTCGGGTATATCACTGATGGATGTATCGATCGAACCCTTTTTCAGGATCGTAACGCCAGGGGAGAATAAACGCATGATCGGGTAATTGGGCGTACCGGTCATCCCACCAGGTATTGATACCGCCCGGTCCCGCAATTTCGGGACGTACCGCATAATCGAGAACGATTGCACCATTCGTTGCCCAGTAAATATATGGGGTAACGGAGTAACGGTTTTCCCCGAACGACCGGTCAATACCACCAAGCTCGGTACTAATGGTAATCCCCTCCCTCACCGAAACGGTCCAGTCTTTTTTTACCTGAAGCGAAATGGCTTCGGTACTGGTTACTTCTTTTTGATACCGGGCCACAAAATCGCACGATCCCCCTGAATAGCATCGGTTTAAATCATAACTCACACCATCAAACACATCAAAATGGATGGGAGGTGCATTCAGGATAACCAGGGGTTGTACTACATCAGTGGCCCGGGAATACAAAGGCGGAACGATCCTGAAATTGTGCCCATTAAAACTTCCTGCGGCTATAGCATACCGGCGCCGGCTGTTGAATCCGTCAATTCCGGCCGTTTCATCCGGATCACTTGTATAGATAATTTCACGTGCCTGTTCAACCAACCCCTCTGCCTCATCAAATGCATATACTTTGATATAAATACCCCAATTTCAGCTCTTTGATCCTGTTTTTGTTGCACTTGAGATGATTACATCCTCCCGGCCGTCTCCGTTGATATCGCCGGTGGCAACCGATAACCGGGTAAAATCTGTGGGTGTTGGCAATAACTGTTCATCATTTATTGCAGCCATCAATTGAGGTTCCAGATTTTCATCCACAGAATAGAGCTGTACATGAATAGTGGAATCGGCCCCGTGAAATACCAGGGCAAACTCGTCGAGCCCGTTTGCAGTCATATCACCCGTCTCAATGAATATGCGGCCTCGCTCGTTATTGCCATCGACAGGTGCAACTGGTCCGTCGACAGTAAATGCGGTATGGGAATTCCACATCACATCGGTGGTATCGAAATGGGGAATCATAAGTTCAATGGTCCGGTTCTGCCCCTCCCAGGCCGCTACTGCGTAATCGAACGGACTGACCACAAAATTGCCCGAGCTCACAACCATATGCCGGTTTCCTGCAACCGGACGACCATCCTGTTTTGCATGGATGGAAGAAAGTTTTTGATTCACGGGTACACCGGCATCAGCACCAATACCATACCTGTAAACCTTCTGGAAGGCATGCAACCCGCTGCCGGGAACATCCTGCTGCCACAACAGGAAAATGTTGCTCGACTCGATGTCCTGTGATATATGTGATATAAGTGCATCAAACGGACCCTGTGGTGTTTGTGCGTGAGATGGTGTAACCGACATAATGACAAAGATAATTGCCAACAGGAATGTATACGTTTTCATGATCTGCTCCGGATAACATTGGTTTCATCCATGCACCATTCTGATACAAGGTTTTTCTAAACTGATTGTAAACTGCAGATACGAGCTGGCTGTGACAATACAGAATCCCCCTTAATCGCATACATGGTTCCATGTACATTTGTATTCGGGACCAGATTACATAATGTGATGTGCATGCAATTCAACCGCATCAGATACCGGGAAACCGCACTTAATAACCCATTCTAACCAAACAGGCTTTCCTAAAGCCGACCTTTGTTTTCAAACGCAAATTTGAGCAGGGCGTATGCCCCGTGGATGTCAAGCTTTGTGCAGATGTTACTGCGGTGCTTTTCTACGGTCTTCGGACTGATGAACAGTTCTGCAGCAATCGATTTTGTGATTTTCTGATCGGCGATTAGCCTGAGAATGGTTCGTTCTGACGGGGTGAGGTCGGCTATGGTGTTGGTGGGGACGGTGGAACGTGGCCGCATCGAACTGCGGCGTATCAGGTTATCGGACAATAAGGGACTCAGGTAGTATTTTTCGTCCATAACTGCATGCACAAAGTCCAGGATATCGGCTGTGGCATTTTCTTTCAGTACAAAAACATTGATTCCAAGATCCATCGCTTTATTGAACGTTTCTTCGTCGCTGTGCATGGTCATGAAGATAAGACGCACCGGCAGATTTTCATGGCCGACTCCGTTTTGTTTTGCATCACTTACTACAACGAATCCGGTTCCATCATCACGGATGGTTAATTGAACCGACCCGGCTATTTTCTTACGGTTACAGACGCTTTTTTGGCCTTCGAATGTTTCAGGATATTATTGATCGCCTCCTGCACAATGCGGAATATATGGATCTCCGCTTCCGGTTTCAGGATGTTGTCAACCAGATCAATTTTCTGTGTGAACCGGATATTGGTTGAATCGATCACATCCTCAACTGCTCTGGATATGGACCTCGTTAACCCGAAACGCTCCAGGTTAAAAGGTCGCAGGCTGTAGGAAATTTTTCTCATCTCCTCCAGTGTTTCCGAGGCGGTCCGGGATATCTCGTCAAGCTGCTCTGCAATCACTGAATTACCGGCACCCTCCTGTGTGGCCATCCGGGCCCGGTTCTTTATAACATAATATTCTGGCCAAGACTGTCGTGCAATTCACCCGCAATCCGCATCCGCTCTTTCTCCTGCGAATCGATGAGCCTCATGGTAAAATCCTGCTGCTGCATTTGCATTCGTTCAAGTGCCGAAACGTTACCTCCCCCGGCCTTTTAAATGTTGGAGCGGCATAGGCTATTTAGACCTGGTTGTGAAGTGTAGGCAAAATCAGTTGTTCTGCCGGGCGGAATACATCTCCTGATTCACCATCAACTCTGGCATTCAGGATCTGAACGGGTGGAGGTGCCATATTTTTACGAACCGAGGATGGATCTATCATTGCAACACCGTTGTCGGTCGCGAACCAGAGCGATCCGTCTTCTGCTCTCCAGCCAGAGGGTTGCAGGGACATGCGCACATTCTCATTTTTCATGGTAATAACCCCCGGGACGCCACTCCCGAAGATGTGGCAGCCCACATGATTCCCTCATCATCGCAGAACAGATCCAAAACATAGGATTCAGGTAATATGTCGTTCGATGGCAACCCTTCTTCATCGGAAAATCGCAATAAGGTGTCTTTTTTTACCGTGTACAGCCCGCCTCCAAACGTGCCGAACCACAGATTGCCGGATTGGTCTTCAAGCAGGGTTGAAATCCGGCTTGATTGCAGGGCAGGATGCGTTTTACGGTCTATCGTATCAAATGTGAAGCCATCGAACCTGCTTAATCCATTGTCTGTTGCAATCCATAGAAAGCCATCACTGGTCTGCAGAATATCATTAATCACGTTGTCTGGCAGGCCGCTTTCTACAGTCCATACCACAGAACTGTACTGATTCGGTTTTTTTTCATGCTCATCAATTTCTTCCTCATCAATTTCTTCTGCCCATCCTTTTACAATTACTGCGGGCTGGTGCAAAAAAATTGATACAACACTCGCCAAAAGAAACCCTGATCCATGTAAACCCATGGTTGTTTCCTCAAACTGATTATCCGGTATTGCGGATGCCTCCGATTAAACGACTTCAAGTTGAACATAAACCACGTCATAATCAAATATTGCCAGCTTGAATGGGTTCAGGGCCAGCAATCGATGAACCCTCATGAGAACTGATGGCCGTGCACTAATTACCCCTTTTTTGCAGGATTCGGGCATTTTTTTGCCATCATATTCGTTATAATGCCCAATCCGTTACGAACTATATTTACACTGAATTGAGTCGACTCATCACGTTTATATTTCTGGTGTTGCTGTTAACAGGCCCGGGTTTTGAGGCACAGGCAGTTGCACAAGCTCAGACCGCCGACGACACGTTCCGCATTGCCCGTTTACAGTACCGCGGGGGTGGCGACTGGTACAATGACCCCTCTGCCCTCACCAACCTGCTTCGGTTTGCCCGTGAATCGCTCCCCATAGCCGTGAGCGAACGCTATGATGATGTGGCCACGGGCAGCAACGACCTGCACAACTATCCGTTTGTTTTCATGACAGGCCACGGCAATATCGATATAAATCCGACCGAGGCCGAAAACCTGCGCCGGTATCTCGATAACGGCGGATTTCTCTACATCGACGACGACTACGGTTTTGACCCCTATGTGAGGTCAATGCTCAAAACCGTCTTCCCGAACGATGATCTGATCGAAATCCCCCTCTCGCACCCGGTTTATAACATGGTTTTCAGTTTCCCCCAGGGGTTGCCTAAAATTCACGAACACGACGGCAAGGCACCACAGGGTTTTGGCCTCTTCAGAAACGGCAGGATGGTTCTGTACTACACTTACGAAAGCAATCCCTCCGACGGCTGGGCCTATGATGTACACAATCCCCCCGCCGACATCAGGAGATCGGCCCTTGAAATGGGTGTAAACATACTGGTTTATGCCCTGATGGCCGAACGGTAATTCCTTTTTACACATTTCTTTAAACAGAGAAACAGCAGTATATTTGAGAGATTTTTCTTTTACCATGGAACCTGACGAAATGATCTTACCAATAGCAAGCGACCACGCCGGTTTCGAAGCCAAACAGGCTCTGAAAGAGTATGTCAAGGAGATTGGACACCTTACTGTTGACTTCGGCACCCACAATGATGATTCCGTTGATTACCCCGATTATGCCATACTTGTTGCCAGGGCTGTAGGTACCGGCGAATACGAACGGGGCATCCTGATCTGCGGTTCCGGCCAGGGAATGTGCATGACGGCCAACAAGGTCGACAATGTGAGGGCTGCTCTGGCATGGAGTCCCGAAAGCGCCGCATTGTCTGTTCAGCACAATAACGCCAACGTTCTTTGTCTGCCCGGCCGCCTTTTGCCTGCAGACGATCTCAGGAAAATCGTAAAAGCCTGGCTGGAAAAAAGTTTCGAGGGAGGCCGTCACGAGAGGCGGGTCGGCAAAATCCATCAGCTAACAAACCATTAATTCAATCACGGAATGAAGAAACTCAGTGAACAGGATCCGGAAATTTTCGGGCTGATAGAAAAAGAGACCGAACGACAGAACTTCAATATCGAACTCATCGCTTCCGAGAATTTCGCCTCAAAAGCGGTGATTGAGGCAATGGGCTCCTGTCTGACCAATAAATACGCCGAGGGCCTGCCGGGCAAACGCTATTACGGTGGTTGCCAGTACGTCGACATAATCGAAGATCTGGCCCGTGACCGGGCAAAGGCGCTCTACAATGCCGATTGGGTTAACGTTCAGCCTCACTCCGGTGCACAGGCCAATGCTGCTGTCTATCTCACATTTATGAAACCGGGCGATAAACTTCTCGGACTCGATCTTTCACACGGAGGGCACCTTACGCACGGATCGCCGGTCAATTTCAGCGGCATCACCTATGAAGCCCACTTTTACGGTGTGGGGAAAGAGACCGGGCGCATCGATATGGACATGGTGCGCGATAAAGCCAGAAAACTCAAACCCCGGATGATCTCCATCGGGGCATCGGCCTATACCCGCGATTTTAACTACGAAGCGTTTGCTGCCATCGCCGAAGAAGTCGGTGCTTTCCTCTGGATGGACATGGCCCATACCGCCGGCCTGATTGCAACCAAACTGCTGAACGATCCGTTGCCTTACTGTAATGTTGTTTCCACGACTACCCATAAAACCCTTCGCGGACCGCGTGGAGGCATGCTTCTGCTGGGCCGTGACCGTGAAAACACCCTCGGAGTGGTCGCACCAAAATCGGGACGCGTAAAAAACTGGAGCGAACTGCTCGACAGCGCCGTTTTCCCGGGAACACAGGGCGGTCCCCTCGAGCACGTGATTGCAGCCAAAGCCGTCGCCTTTGGTGAAGCCCTTCAGCCCGATTTCATCTCCTACCAGCAACAGGTATTGCAAAATGCCAAAGCCATGGGTGCAAAATTCATGGAACTCGGTTACGATCTTGTGAGCGGCGGAACCGATAACCACCTGGTACTGATCGATCTCAGAAACAAAGGCCTGACCGGAAAAATCGCGGAAGAGGCCCTTGAAAGGGCGGAAATTACCGTAAACAAAAATATGGTCCCCTTCGATACCCAAAGTCCGTTTGTTACCTCCGGAATCCGGATCGGAACGCCCGCCATGACCACGCGCGGGCTCGGCAAGACCGAATTCGAACATATCGTTCAGCTGATTGATACCGTTCTGCAAAACCCCGAGAGCGAAGATGTTCAGAAGAAAGTTGCCGGCGAAGTAAAAGCCCTGTGCGAACGCTTCCCGCTCTACGATTTTGTGACAGCCTGATAACCGGTCTTTTACATATCCGTACAAGAGAGTTAACAGTCCATACATCCAATAATGAGTACAGAAACAGCTGGCAGACAGATCATGGGTGATTCCCCGCCGGAAGCGAGGGCACCTCTGTCGAGGGTCGATGAGATGTCGTTTCTTGACCATCTGGAGGAACTCCGCTGGCGCATCATCAAGGGACTGGTGGGTGTACTTGTTGGGGTCATCGTGGCATTCACCTTTTCAAAATTTTTCATCGATGAGATTTTGCTCGGTCCTGCCTATAGCGATTTTTTCATGTACACCCTTTTCGGTTATGATGCAGTTGATCTGATTTTCCAGAACAGAACCCTGCCCGGACAGTTTTTTACCTACTGGGGCACTCTGCTTGTTGTCGGCTTCATCATGGGTGCACCCATCCTCATCTACCAGATGTGGCTGTTTGTAGAGCCTGCTCTCGAAACCGGTGAAAAAGTAAAAACCAGGTTTGTAGCTTTCTTCATAAGCGCCCTCTTCCTGGCGGGAGTCGCCTTCGGCTATCTCATCCTCACGCCTTTTGCACTGCAGTTTTTTACCCAGTTTCAGATATCGGAAGCCGTCAGGAACGACTTCGACATCAACGCCTATTTTTCGTCTCTAACCCTGTGGGTGATTGCCTGCGGAGTCATTTTTCAGCTGCCCATGGTCAGTTTCGGTTTGTCGAAAATCGGTCTTCTTACACCCGAGTTTCTTATCAAACACAGAAAAGTGGCTATCATACTTTGTTTCATACTGGCTGCATTTATAACCCCGCCCGATCCCGTTTCACAGTTCCTCATCGCTATACCGCTGCTTCTGCTCTACCAGTTCAGCATCTACATCAGCCGGGTAACCGTACGTCGCCGGAACAGGGAGATATGGGGCAAAAACGGTCCTCCGGGCGAGTAATACCCGGATCCGGTTCATCACTGGCACCCACTGCCACCAAAATCTGAATGCATGCTGAACACAGCCCTGCAACACCCTGTTTCCGATGCCCAATAAACTGATCAACGAATCATCGCCCTACCTGCTCCAGCACGCCCGGAACCCCGTTAACTGGTATCCATGGGGTGATGAAGCCCTGCAGAAAGCCCGCCGGGAAAACAAACTTATCTTTCTTAGCATAGGGTATTCGAGCTGCCACTGGTGTCATGTGATGGAGCATGAATCGTTTGAGGATGAGAAAACCGCACACTTTCTGAATGAACACTATGTTTCCATAAAAGTGGATCGCGAGGAACGACCCGATATTGATGCCGTCTACATGGAAGCCGTACAGATCATGGGTCAGCAGGGCGGATGGCCGCTTAACGTATGGCTTACCCCGGAACTGGACCCGGTATTTGGCGGCACCTATTTCCCGAAATCCGGCATGCACGGGCGGCCCTCATTCATGGACGTGCTGCATCGGCTCATCCAGGTCTTTGATCCGGAAAATCCCGAGATAAAAGACCGTATCGGCCGCATCCGGGCAGCCCTCGGGCAGGATCTGTACGCCCATATTGAAACATCACCGCTCAATGACGGGCTGTTCCTGAATGCAGCCGGGGTTTTGAGTAAAAATTACGATCCGGTTGACGGCGGCTTTTCTCCAGCACCCAAATTCCCGATGGCCATGTGCATTGAATTCCTGATCAGGCTCGGTGCAGCTGCACCCGACAGGACCCGCACGGACATGGCGCTCAACTCGCTGCGAAAAATGATATCGGGGGGCATTTACGACCAGATTGGTGGAGGCTTCCACCGCTACAGCACTGATACACGCTGGCTCGTGCCCCATTTTGAAAAAATGCTCTACGATCAGGCCCTGCTGCTTTCGGCCCTGACCGATGCACACCTGGCCGCTGACGATCCCGCATTTGCTGATACCATTGCCGGAACCATCGGTTTTCTGAAACGGGAACTGAGAGATCCCTCCGGCGCCTTCTATTCGGCCCTCGATGCCGATACCGAAGGCGAGGAAGGACGTTTCTATGTATGGACATGGGATGAACTTTCCGGTCTGCTTGAACCGGACGAACTTGAATACACGCAGACCTATCTGGGCGCAACGGAGACCGGAAACTGGGAAGGTGTGAACATTCTGACAAAGACCCGGCCTTCAATACCCGGAGAAATGAGTGCCCTTGCCAAAACCGTTCACCAAAAGCTGCTGGATGAACGGAACCGCCGCGTACGACCGGGGCTTGACGACAAGGTGATCACTTCATGGAATGCCATGCTTCTGAAATCATTGTGCAAAGCGGCGCGCGCATTCAACCATGCTGAATGGAGGGAGGATGCCATCCGGCTGGCAGACTTCCTGGCCGGCACCATGATAACCGATAATGGCCTGATGCGTATCTGGAAGAACGGCAGGGTCAGTCAGCCGGGTTTCCTGGATGACTATGCCCTTCTTGCCGAATCGCTCACCTTCGCCTTTGAGCTCACCGGCGATGAAGCACTGCTCACCGCGGCCACCGGTCTTTGCAATACCCTCCTCGAATCCTTCCACGACCCGGACAAAAAAGCATTCTACTATACCGCCGGAGACCATGACGAACTGCCGGTCAGGACCCGCAATATTTTCGACAACGCCGAGCCATCGGGAACCTCCGCAGCCATATCGGCGCTATGGCGAACCGGAATGCTCAGCGGCAACTCGCGCTTCAGGGATGTGGCCGAAGAAGCGGCCGCTCAGCTCGTGAACATTGCCTCCAAACACGCATCCGCTTTCGGTTACCTGCTCAATACAGCAATTACGATACACAACCACACTCAAGAAATCGTAATAAGCGGCCCCCCGTCAGACGAAATCCGGGATGTCCTTGCCGGAACATACCACCCGTTTTCACTGATCGTTGAAGGCCCAACATTCGAAAACTCAACTCTGCCCACCCTCAAAGGCAAAAAACCGCTGAACAACCGAACCACCATCTACATCTGCCAGAATTTCACCTGCCTCCAACCCACCCACGACCCGGGAGATCTTCCTGCGAGAGTCCGCAGGACCTCGCAGAGCTGATCTCTGCCGGCATGCCAATGCCGGCCGGAGTGTATTGCACAGTTCATTTTGCACAGCACAGACCGCCCTGCATTGGCATGCCGGCACCATATTTTGCTGTACCTTATTTTGCTGCAGATTATATTACTGCACGATGTCATGCTGACAGCATTCCGGGGGATATGAATCCGAACAAACCCGGAGCACCCTCAATGGCACTGAAAGTGCCATCAAAAGAGCCACTATTCAAGGTCCTGCGCTGCGCTCCGGACTCTTGAATGAGGCTCTTTTTACTTTAATTTTGTATCTTGTATGATACTAGCGCGGTGATTGCCGCGTTTTTTAGTTCACAATCCAGAACAAACGATTTTTATGACCAGCAAGCTCCGATCTGTTTTAGTATTAATGTCACTCCTGTTGCTTTCGGGATACCTTACGGCCTGCAGTGATGGCTTTACATTCCGCCCGCCCGACTTCACCCTGGCCCCCGAGCCTTTCGATATCAGTAATGTCACTCCAACTACCACACCGGAAGGACTTGTGATTTATGTTGTACAGGAGGGTCAGGCTTTTTTAGGGCCCGCTGCTGAACGCGACCGTGTGCTGGTTCGCTATACACTCCGCCTTGAAGACGGCAGCATCGAAGACAGCAGCTATCGTGACCGTAATCCCGACCCGGTTCAGTTCAGCCTGAGCGAAGTTATCAGAGGCTTCCGCGAGGGTATTGTTGGCATGATTGAGGGCGAAAAACGCGTAATTCTTGTGCCACCGGCCCTTGGCTATGCCAACCAGCCAGGTCACCGCCTTGGTAGCGAAACGCTGCGCTACGACGTGGAATTAGTCTCCATACTCGACTAGGCGTTTCACCTTCGGGCTTATTCCGCACAGAATTTCATACGGGATGGTACCTGCCAGTTCAGCCCATTTTCCGGCATGGTTTTTAACCGTATCCAGAACCTGAACCACCGAACTGTTGATGTCAACCGGTTCGCCGGAAAATGCCATGATGTAATCCATCGTCACAATACCCGTCTGTGGCAGTTCAACTCCGTTTACACTCACCCGGATTTTCCCGCTGAGCTGCCGCGGCAAACCATCGGCATACCCCACAGGGATGGTGAGCAGATATCCGTCATCAGGAGCCGACCATCGCGCACCGTAACTCACCGTCTCACCTTTGCTGATTTTCCTGCATTGTACAACTGACGCCTCCCAGCTCAATGCGGGTTTCAGTTCGGGCAATTCAGTACTGCCCGGTGCATAACCGTACATACTGATTCCATGCCGCACCATATCGAAATGGCTGTCAGGATAGTGCAGAATACCCCCGCTGTTGGCTATGTGGGTTATCAGATGCTCCGGAAACCGGGCCCTCAACGAACGGAAAAGCTCAAGCTGGTGGTGGGCTTTTGGAGATCCGGCTTCATCCGAAGTGGCAAAATGGCTCATAATTCCTTCTATAAACAGATGGTCAGCCTTTTTTATGGCATCCAGAACCTCCGCTGTCTGCTCAGGCAGGAATCCGAGTCTGCCCATGCCCGTATCAAAAGCCAGGTGGCATCGCGTACCCGGATGAAGCATTGAGAACTGACCGGTATGACTCACAACCGCCGTAAGTTGGTAGCGTTCATACAATGCGGCATTATGTACCCCGGGAACGCCAAATACCATTATGGGCCTGGTGATGTCCGCATCCCGCAGTTCCATACCCTCCTCAACCGAGGCTACACCGAACCAGTCAACGGCTTCCTGCGTCATCTGTGCAATATGTACAGATCCGTGACCATACGCGTCGGCCTTCACAACAGCCATCTTTTTAACATCGGGTCGGGTTTTATCAGCCAGTACCCTCAGGTTATTCATGATGTTTTCCGCGTGTACAACAGCCCGGGTACTGTGGTAGGCTTTTTCAAGCATGGTATTATCCAGTAAAAAAAATATCTTCGTTTTTGTGATGTTCAAGCAGCCAGAATCGGAGTTCGTGCGCATTACAGATACCTTTTAACACCCCATTGCTGAAAACAGGCAAATATTCGGCACTGAAACGGACATTACTCATAAAAGATGATTCTTCCGAAATTTCAACATAATCGCCCGGCTCGGGCTTACGGTAGTAGGGCTCCAGGACGATCGGATTCAGGACGATCGGATTCATGGGATCCCTGGTTATATCCCGGCCGTGGATCACCGCGGTCAGTCCTTTGTCACCCATTACCGGAATGATGCTCCTCTCAAGAAAACGGTCATTCCTGTTCATCAGTTTCTCCACAATTTCCTCCGGTGCCTGACCGGGATCGATGTTCAGTACCAGGTCCTGCAGGCCCGGCATCTGGATGAGTTCATCCCGTCCCGTATAGGCAGTGTAGGCCAGATAGAGCGCAAGAAGGCCCATCCAGACCGACCATTCGTTATCGAGCATCACGTAATCGAACAAACCACCGAGAAAGATCAGACCGATAACCACCGCACCCGTACGGTACATTCTGACAGATGAGCGGAAGTAGTTGTCGTTAATCTTCCAGAACAGAGCACGCAGGGCACGCCCGCCGTCGAGCGGATAAACGGGTATCATATTGAACAGTGCCAGCAGCAGGTTTACATACAAAATGAATTGTATTACATGGAATTCGACAAAAAAATAGGGTTTCACGAGCAGCATCAGCGGCCACAGCAGCAATGCGAGCACCAGGGAAGCCACGGGACCAGACAGGGCGATCAACAGTTCATCCGACGGGCGAAGCGGCCTGTGCCGTAATTCGGCCATACCTCCAAAAAGAAAAAGGTGGATGCGTTCAATCGGTACATTCAGTTTTCGGGCGGCAATGGCATGGCCCAGTTCGTGTACAATAATGGATAAAATGAGAAGCAGGGTTGAAACAATCCCCAGCATCCTGTACACCAGTGGTGGCTCAAAGTCAATAAGCTGAGGATAGTAACGCTCGCTTAGCAGCCATGCGAGCATCAGCATGACGACCGGCAACAGTGGATCGATGGTGAACCGAAGCCCCCCTACAACCAGCGGTTTTCCTTTAAAAAATCTGACCATAGTCTGCAGAAGGTAAAAAGACCCGGTGTAATTTTCTTCCCGTTTCTAACGGAAAGTAAAAATGCCGCCTTTTTTCTTTTTCAGGTCTTTCATTACCACATGAGCGGCATTGTACCCGGCCGCGGCAAATACCCCGCCACCAGGGTGGCAGGAAGCACTCGACAGGTAGAGGTTTTTAATCGGGGTGCGGTAGCCGCTCATCTCGGGAGTGGGCCGGAACATGAACATCTGGTCGAAGGTCATCTCCACGTGCATCACATTGCCTTTCAGCAGCCCGTGTTTGCGCTCGATGTCGAGCGGGGTCTGTATGTACCAGTCGATCAGCTTGTCTTTCATGTTCGGGGCGTATCGCACCACCTCATCGTAAATTTTCTGCGCCTCGCGTTCCCTGATGTCGTCCCACTTCAGTCCTCCGGCCAGCTCGTACGGATGCCATTGCGCCCATACAAACAGGGTGTGCGTATCTTTCGGGCACAGGGTCGGGTCAATTTTGGAAAAGGTCATGGCCAGTGCGGCCGGCCGCTCGGGCGGCATCTTTTTCATGTAGTCGCCGATCGCGTTGTTCATGTGCTGCACCGACGGGCAGATGAGCTGCAGACCGTTGTGGATTTCAGGATCATCCGGGCATGACTCATAGACCGGCAGCTCCTCGACCGCGCACCGGATTACCATACCAAAACCATTGCCCACATCGATATTCTTTACCTGACGCAGGGTTCCCGGTTTCAGGTGCTCCGGTCCTACAAGCTTGAGCATCGTAGTCTGAACATGGGCGTTCGATATTACCACATCCGCGGTGATCTCCTCGCCGGATTCGAGGCGCACGCCATAGGCCTCACCGTTGCCGATCAGGATGTCGGTCACAGGCACATTGCTTCGAACAACACCGCCATGGGCTTCCAGCATGGCTTTCATCGCCTGGGTGAGCATGCCGCTGCCGCCTTTGGGCCGTTTGCCCCCGCTGTGGTGGAGCATCGCCTGCCAGCCTACAAAATCGCCGGTCGCGCTCTGTCCGGGGGTCGGTCCGCTCTGGGCGGCAAACCACAACAACGCGGTCTTCAGATGAGGATTGGTAAAGTATTCATCCACTACCCGGCCGTAACTGGAAAACACACGCTGAAAACCAATCGCCTGCTCCCCTTTTTCAAACATGCCGCCATTGGTAATCTGACCCTTCATCGAGGTCATGAACATGTTGCCCATGGTCGGGGGCTTCATGAACACCTTAAGTACCCCGAGATTGATCCGTTCCCAGAATTTGATGAACTCCTTATAGTTTTCCACATCCTCCGGGGCAACCGAGGCAATCGAGTCGAGGGTCCGCTTCATATCCCGGTAAAAATGGATGACCCCTTTGCCCCCAGGCACCGGGTACGACATGAACGGGTCCATTTCGATGTATTCCAGCCCGTACTTCTCAAGCTCAAGATCTTTTACAACCGGGGTCTGGTGGATCATGAAATGCGCAGACGATCCCACATCGATCCGGAACCCACCCGGATATTTATCCGATTCGAACATGGTTTCGGTACATACAGCCCCGCCAATTGTATCGCGCCGCTCAAGTACACAAACACGGTAACCGGCACGGGCCAGGTAACACGCCGCCGTCATGCCGTTGTGGCCCGATCCGACCACGACCACATCATAATGGTTTTTCATGCTGCTCTTCCTTATATCTGTTGCCGTTCAAACGATTAACTAACACGAAGCGGGATTGAAACATTCGCCGGAGTTAGCACGAATACCAACAGGTAAAAACTTCGCTGTAATCATGGTATATTTAGCAGTGATTACTATCCAATTTAACCCCAAAATTTTTAATGAAAATGGGTTTTTTCAAAACAATGTTTGCCTCCGCGGCCGGTTTCCTGATCGCTGCGTTCCTTCTGTTCACTTTTCTGTTTATTGCCATTCTGAGCAGTTCGGGCGAACCCGAGCCGTATGTAAAAAAGAACAGTATCCTTAAGATTGAGATCAGCGGAAG
Organism: Cyclonatronaceae bacterium; assembly: GCA_047921215.1. Lineage (GTDB taxonomy): Bacteria > Bacteroidota > Rhodothermia > Balneolales > Cyclonatronaceae > RECM01. The sequence continues at coordinate 60,660 of JBLRWO010000007.1, forward strand.
CCTGCCTGAGCGTCCCTCCGACAATCCGTTCGATGAAATCTTTTCACCAGGCAAGGTACCGGTAACCCTGGCAACCCTTAAAAACAACCTGGAAAAAGCCGCGGCTGACGAACGCATAAGCGGTATCTGGATGGAAGTGGAGTTTCTCAGTGCTTCCTGGCCGGTACTCGAGGAACTGCGTGCCCACATGCTGCAATTCAGGGAGTCGGGAAAATTCATATATGCATCAACACGTGATATGGGTATGAACGAGCAGGCCCTCTACATCGCCACGGCGGCCGACTCGGTATTTGCCATGAACGATACATTCATTATGAACAGTGGATTCTACATTCAGGGTACCTTCTTCGCCGATATGTTCGATAAAATCGGCATCGATGCTGAAGTGGTGTCAGGCGGGGAATTCAAAACTGCCGGCGATTCCTATATCAGGACCGATTTTTCCGAGCAGGACAATATCCAGCTTTCAGCCATCCTCGAGAGTTTCACATCCGCCTATACCGGTGCCCTGAGCGAATTTTCCGGTAAAAGCACTGCCGAGATCAACGATATTATGAACCGGCCGCCCCGCATTACTACCCGCTATGCCCTTGAAGACGGATTGATAAACGGTGTGATGTACCCCTTTGAGGTCGAAGAGCTCATCAAAAACAGGATTGGAGTTGAAGAAGACCGCGATCTGGAAACCATCAGCTTTGAACGCTACAGCAAGGTAAAACGGAGCTCGGCGGGGCTTGAAAGAAGAGCGGCATCCGATAAAATTGCACTGATCCATGCCTCCGGCATTATTATTCCGGTCGATGAATCCATGTTTCCCGGTACGGGTGATCCCGTTATAACAGCCGGTTCTTTCAACAAAACCCTGAATGAAGCCCTCGACAACGATGATGTGAAAGCGATCGTTATCCGCATCAACAGTCCGGGTGGAAGCGGGACCACATCCGACCTGATCTGGGCAGAAATCCGCCGGGCTGCAGAAAAGAAACCGGTGATCGCCTCCATGGGAAGCGTTGCCGCATCGGGTGGTTACTACATTGCCATGGCCGCCGATACCATTGTCGCACAACCTACCACCGTTACGGGTTCCATCGGGGTTATTTCGGCCATCCTCAAATTCGGGGGTCTGATGGAAGATGAACTCGGCATCACCTTTGATGAAGTAAAATCACACGAATATGCCGACTGGTTCAATCTCACCCGTGCCTTCACCCCCGAAGAGTACCAGGCATTTGAGCGGATCAACAGCGATTTCTATGATGTCTTTACAAATAAGGTTGCCCTGAGCCGAAATATGTCTGTTGAGGATGTTCTTAAAGTTGCCGGAGGCCGTGTCTGGTCGGGCAGCGATGCCCTTAATGCCGGCCTGGTGGATGTGCTGGGAGGAACCGATACCGCACTCGACATAGCCGCTCAAAAGGCCGGACTTGAAGCATACAGTGTTGAGACGTACCCGAAACCACAGACACTTTTCGAAATGTTCTCCGGTTCGGCACAGACCCAGGTCAGAACTTGGTTCACAAACATGACCCCGTTTCCGGTGCAGAAAGCAATGGATCATGCAGAAATGCTTCGACTGCTGCAGAGAACGGAAGTGCTGACCATCATGCCTTATCAGATCGATATCAGATAAGGGCCTGGTTCGTATCTGCAGAATTACTGCAGATCAACCTGCTATGCCAATGTAAAAATTAGTACAAAAAAAGCAGGCCGGTACTCAACGGCCTGCTTCACATTTTGTTAAGAAGATTACTGCCTGGCCTGCCGATTTAGTAAGGTACGGGTGGGCCCTATTGGTTCATCGAAATTAAAAACTCCTGGTTGTTCCGGGTTCCCCTCATCTTGTCGAGCAGAAATTCCACCGATTCATTCGGCGACATGCTCGAGAGGAACCTTCTGAGCAGCACAACACGCTCACGCTCGGTATCCGGAACAATGAGTTCTTCTTTCCGGGTGCCGCTTTTGAACACATCGATGGCAGGATAAATGCGCCGTTCCGAAATACGGCGGTCCAGAACAATTTCCATGTTACCGGTGCCCTTGAACTCCTCGAAAATCACGTCGTCCATGCGGGATCCGGTATCGACCAGCGCGGTGGCGATAATCGACAGGCTGCCCCCGTGTTCAATATTTCTTGCCAGGCTGAACAGCTTGCGCGGTTTCTTGAGGGCTTCCGAGTCGACACCGCCTGTCATGGTGCGGCCCTTGTTACCGGCCATTACGTTGTAGGCCCGGGAAAGACGTGTGATGGAGTCCATCAGCAGCAACACATCATTGCCGCCTTCAACCAGGCGCTTCACCTTCTCAAAAACTATTTCTGCCAGTCCCACATGGTTTTCCGGCTTCTGGTCAAAGGTGGATGCCAGCACCTCGGCATTGGCCACGGTACGCTCCATCTCGGTCACCTCCTCGGGGCGTTCATCCACCAGCAGAATAATCACCTTGGTCTCTGGATGGTTGGTGTTCACTGCATTGGCAATCTTGCGGAGGATCGTTGTTTTTCCCGTCTTGGGCTGGGCAACAATAATTCCTCTCTGCCCTTTTCCCATAGGTGCGAACAGGTCGATGATTCGTGTGGTGTACTCGCCCGGTGATGTTTCCAGCTTGAACCGCTGTTCGGGATAAACGGGCAGCAAGTCTTCAAAATCGACCCGCGAATCCATGTCGCGCGGAATGCGGCCGTTTACACCGTCTACCCGGAGCAGTGCGAAATAGCGCTCACCCACCTTCGGGGGCCTGATTACACCGACAACCGTATCGCCCTGTTTCAGGCAGAAGCGCTTGATCTGAGATGGTGAAACATAAATATCATCGGGACTTGCCGAGTAATGATAATTCGCCGAACGCATGAAACCGTATCCGTCGGGCAGTATCTCGAGAGTGCCCTCGTTAAGCAGGAATCCACCCAGTTTTGGCTCAATTTCCCGCAGGCGTTCCTCCAGGGTTTCGGCATCCGACTCGGGCAGGGCATCCTGCATGTTTTTTTTCTGCTGCTGCTGACCCTGTTGTTGATAACCCTGTTGCTGCTGACCCTGTTGCCTGGGTTCGCTCTCAGACTCAGCCTGCTGTTGTGACTGTTGCTGCTGAGGTTGAGGCCTTTCCCGCCGCCCCCGCCCCTTTCCCGGGGCCTGCTCATGATGTGGTTTTCGTACAGGGTCAGCAGGTGCCGGAGCATTCGTACGATCTTTACCCGTAGCAGGCTCTCCAGATCGGTAATCGGATTCCGGCTTATCCGGTCCTTTCCCGGGCATGGATGGGCCCTGAAAATTCCGGGTATCCTGAATTTGAACCTTCCGCGGTCTGCCGCGGCGTCTGCCGGTAACCTGAACAGGTTTTTCCTTGAAAACGGGATCATCAGGATCAACCAGCTCCTCATCCGACGGAAATACATCACCACCGGGAAAAAGACTCGGCTGACTACTGTCGGTTACCGTTCTCCTCGATTTTTTCCTGTATTTATCCAGCTCCGGTTTTTTGCGGAGTTCGGTGTCATAGGTCTGATTACCACCCGGCTCGTCATCTGCGGTGCCCTCAACCGGTCCGGCTGCCCTTTTACCGTAATCCCTGCCAGAACGCTCCTGATCAGTAAGCTCCTGACCTGAACGTTCCTGGTCCGGGCTACGGTCTCCCTCATCCCGGTTCATCCCCGGGTTCTGATCACTTTGCGGATCCTGTTGCTGAACGGATTCACGTATTCGATCGATCAGGGCTTGTTTCTTGAGGCCGGTAACAGGTTTTACACCCAGCTGGCGGGCTATTTCCTGAATTTCTTTTAGGGTTTTGGCTTGCAGGGTTTCAACAGGATTCACCCCGGAAGAGCCCCGGCGGCTATCTGACATAAATTATATACTTCGTTTTGAACTTGGTGCAGGTGATGCGTTAACTAATCCAATTAGCGGGCAATCTGAGCCGGAATCGGAATGGAGTGATGAAGCGGATGCCCCTGGAAATAAAAACACCATTGGGGAATAAATAGAGAATCAGCGTGATTCAAGACTGGCTAACCATCTCTTAACAACAGGGTAAAAATAAAAACTTCCCGAAAAAATTACTAACTCTTTCCTGTTTAAATGCCAAAGCGGGCCAGTTGTCTCCCTGAATTCGGAATTGACGGATACGGCATCAGGAATACGCTGCAAAATTCGGTCAAATTCGGCCGATCGTTCACCATCCATACGGTAGTAATATACCGATTTAAACGCTCTGTAAAAATCCAATACTTCATCGGTGGCCTTGTCTGCATTCAGGGCGATCACAGCCGTAGCACTGGCCGCTCCACCCAAGTCATCCACGAGTGCCGCGAGGTGGGTCAGGGCCTCGTTGTTATGCCCGCCGTCAAAAAACCAATTCCGGCCGTGATCGAGTCTTTCATAGCGGCCCGGTAAACCGGTAAGAGCCGCCGTACCGGAAAGACCGCTCAGAAGGGCCTCTTTTTGAACCGGGAATTCAGCGGCGAGCGTGAGTACAACCGATGCTGCTACCGCAATATTCAGCCGCTGCACGGAACCCGGAATATCACAGTGAATTTCCATGGGCCCGAATTCAGGATGGTCAATGCAGGTAATGCCACCAATAAGCGTGCTGCCGACGTACTTCGCATTCATCCCGGCCGATCGTATGAGTGGTGACCGGTTCTTTTTGGCAATCTCTTCCGTTACCTGCATGGCTTCACCGGCAAGGTTACCCGTAACCACCGGTACCCCCGGTTTTATGATACCGCCCTTCTCCCTGGCAATATCGCTGATGGCCGGACCAAGAATTTCAGTATGATCAAGGCCGATACTGGTGATTACCGAACAGGCCGGTATAATGATATTAGTAGCATCCAGACGACCGCCCAAACCCGTCTCGATGATCGCAATATCCACATTCATGTGCCTGAAATACCAAAAGGCCATGGCGGCCGACAGTTCAAAGTAGGTGAGCGGACAGTGCCGGATCAGATCTTCATACCTGTCAAAAAAAAGTCCGAGGTCATTATCGGGAACGGGATGACCATTAATGCGGATGCGTTCATTAAACTGCAGCAGGTGTGGCGAGGTGAACAAACCCGTACGGTATCCGGCCTCCATGTAAACGGCATGCAGCATGTGGGCTGTGGTACCCTTTCCATTGGTCCCCGCAATATGCACCGCGCGGAATGACTGCTCCGGGTTCCCCATCCCTGCACAGAACGCCCTGATTGCATCGAGGCTGAAATTGGCGGCTGATGCGCCGGCCGTCTGGAACCTGGGCAGCGAATTCAGATAACGGATAATCCGATTGTCGTTTTTGTGCATGAATTAAAGCGGTATATTTTGCGCGACACGGCCGTTCTGCAATGCCGCATCACTCTGTTTTCATCTGAACCGGATGTAGCATCGCTGCTGCCTTCGGCACCGTTGCTCTACAGCTGAAAACGTTAAAGTACGGGGCTTGAACACCGGAATGGCAACATTTGTATCATGATTAACGCATCGTGCCATACCCGCAAAAGGTACGCACTGTGGCAGACCTGAACAACGACTCCCTGCATGTACCGGCATTTAATTAAACCGCTGCTTTTCAAACTGGATGCTGAAACCGCACACGATTTCATATTCCGTTTTGCTGAAGAAGCACAGCAGGTTGATGCTTTCCTGGCTCTCACCCGTTCACTTTGGGGGCACATTCCTGAACAGTTGCATCAGACAATTTGGGGGCTCGATTTTCCGGGACCGGTGGGTCTGGCTGCAGGTTTCGATAAAAACGCCCGTCTGCCTGTATTGCTCAGCCAATGCGGATTCGGTTTTCTCGAGATAGGAAGTATTACTGCGAAGCCTTCGCCAGGTAATCCCCGGCCGAGGGCGTTCCGCCTGCCTGCCGATGAGGCACTGATCAACCGCATGGGGCTCAATAACGACGGGGCTGATGTAGTCACAGCCAGACTGCAGCATACTACAGATTGCACGGTACCCGTGGGTATCAATATTGCCAAAACACATGACCATACAATCACCGGGGATGCGGCCACCGGCGATTATCTTCACTCATTCAGGAGAGCCCTGCCGATAGCCGGCTACATAACCGTAAACATCTCCTGTCCCAATACGTCGGATGGAAAAACCTTCGAGTCGGCCGAACCCCTGCAGGCACTGCTCACAAAATTATACCAGGCAGAAAACCCTCGAAACGTACCGGTCCTGGTCAAATTTTCTGCCGATATCGATTCCGTTGAGTTGAAAGAGCTTGTTGGCATCTGCGAATCGTTCGGTGTGGACGGTTATGAAGCTGTTAACACCTCCTCGAGCAGACTTAATCTGATAACCGGCAGCGACCGACTGAGCCGTATTGGCAGCGGCGGACTAAGCGGTGCACCCATCCGCAAACAGGCCCTTTCTGTGCTGAGGAATCTCCGGGAATATACCGGCGGGAAAAAGCCTCTCATCGGTACCGGGGGAATCATGACAACAGAAGATGCCATCGAACGCATAAGGTCCGGAGCCTGGCTTCTTCAATCCTATACCGGCCTCGTTTACAACGGACCCGGTTTCGTAAGACGGCTCAACAGGGGAATTGCAGATGAACTCGAAAAAAGGGCCATGAATACCCTGGCCGAACTCCGGTCAGCAGGATGATCTACCAGTAACAAGTTGATTGTCACCTCCAGAATAGTGTTGCCCCGTTTAGGGCAAAATTAGGGGCTACCAGTGACATCTTTCCAAATCACTTCGCTGTTCAAATGTTCGCTTGTTCCGTACTTCCCTGATTCGAAGCATACTAACAGCACTATTGGTGTCACCTTCATAATAGTGTAGCCCCGAAGTGGCAAAATTACCGGCTCACCATGACAGGGCATACTTCCACATTCCCTATTCCCTGTTCTATTGTTCTATTGTTCTATTGTTCACTTGTTCGAAATTCGCTATCTCCCCCCATCATCCCTATCCTGCCCCTCTTCCCCTTCCAGATCCACTTCCAGTGTGTACTCGCATACAGCCACCACCCTCTCTCCGTTGTAGTTGATCGGCTCAAATATGGCCTGGTTACGCACAATGTTCATCACCACTTCATTTATACCGAATTCATCGGGCTCATCAAGCATCTGGATGTTCCGAATCCGGCCTTCGGGACCTATAGTCAGTTTGTACCTGAATGCGGCTTTGCTGATTTCATTCTCGTAAAGTATGTTATTGATACCCGAAACGATGAGAAATGAACGTAATCCACCCTGAATCTGCGGTTCAGCTTCCAGATCCTCGCATGAGTAAACACCATCGGCAATCGGCACAATTTCCCTGGCAGCCTCCTCTTCGATGCTTCCATCGGGCAAACGGATCTCGCTGAGCAGTGAATTCACCCGGTTGTTCTTTTCGAATCCGGGAAAACGCGCCGGTATTTCGGCAAGAATTACACGGGCACTGTCCCATAGGGCATTAGTATAGGGGAATAACTCACTGAAATCCGGTTCCGTAAGCGACGAGTCCCTAAACGATGCCCAGTATTCGCGTTGTTGTTCCTGGAGTGTCGTATCTGCAAGTACCACTGCAGCGGAGTCTTTCAGTGCAGAAAATTCGTTACTTCTCCGGGCAAAATCTGCCCGTGCTCTCGCCAAACGGTTATAATCGGATACGAACTGAGGGTCTTTCCCGGCCTCATCCATGTACAGGCTGGCGGCCCGGAACAATGCTTCCGGTGCGAGCGAAGTGACAGTATCCCGGTTGGCAAACGCCCTGAACACTTCAGCAAGCTCAATAGGATCCCTCCTGTTCAGATCTTCCACAAGACTGCGGTACTCCCGTTTAAACTGTTCCCCGGGCGTGCGCAAACCTAATGGTACATTTGTCTGGATAGCATAACGGTCAGCCAGACGCTCGGCAAAAACAGTTTCCGGATAACTGCTCACAATAACATTGGCCCATCGCCTTGCCAGGAAGGAGTCGCCCTCGGCGCTGTAGAGTTCAGACAGGGAATAGAGGGCCTGCGGTGCAATCTCGGTATCACGGTAGGTTTCGGCCACCCGCTGGAAATAGGGCTTCGCACTGTCAGGCATGCTTAGAGACAGAAAATAGACGTTGCCGATCTCATATTCTGCAGTTGCAAGCTGCTGTTGCATCCTTTGCTTCTCCTGAGCTGTTCTTGGAATCACACTCAGGTCTATATTGATTTGCCGGGCCAGCGGATCGGCCTGTTGCCGGATCTGCCGGCTTTCGCCCCCGTTCTGATCCGCCCGGGCAACCGAACCGGCCCTGCGTACGGCTTCAATCCTGCGCCAGTTGTCAACCAGGGGCCGTCCCTGCCATATAGCCTGGAATTCCTGAATACCCTGGGCCACGATAGCCTGGTTTCGGTGCCCCAGAAAACCCATTTCTGATGAAAACTGGGTATCCAGCATCTCATCTCCGCCGGCCCCCACATTTACAATAGTGCCGGCATCGGCCTCGGCCTGCCGCATGTTCTCCCGTAATTCCGCGATTTTACGCTCACGCACTACATTTACTACCGAATCCAACTCCGCCGCCGACAGCGATCCAAGCCAGAGCAGGCTGTCGAGCCTGTTAACCTCATTTTTCAGCCGGGCAAATTCCCCGAAAGAAAGCGCGAGATCGCGGGCATCGAACCGCTCAGGCAACCGGGTCAGGTCCGAAGCATTTCGGGAGGCCGAATCGTAATGGGCTGCAGCCAGGTTGTAGTTCAAAAACTCGTTCCGGTACAGATCGGCTATGCCATAATGACTTTTAGCCACTGTTTCACGTGCGGGTGGTCTCCGGCTGCCATGTATTACGTTACGGTACATCTGCAGGGCTTCACGGCTTCTCCCCATCAGATGGGTGGTGCGGGCTATCTCATAGTTTATCTCCGCAAAATTTTCAAAATTTTTGTCATCACGGCTCATCTGCTGAAATATGCGCATCGATCGTTCGTAGTCGCCCGATTGCCGGGCTACCACACCCCTGAGGCGCTCGGCATGGTAGATGTACTGATATTCCGGATTGGTTCTCCGGACCCGGTCGAACGTGCGGTCTGCGTCTTCATACCGGCCCGTAGTCATAAGCACCTGGGCGTGGAGAAAGTGCGCCCTTGCCCTCAGATCCCTGGGCGGGTTAAGTTCCAGGCCACGGGCCAGGTAGGGTTCCGATGCTTCGACTTCTCCCTGCGCTATAAGATGCTGCGCAATAAGCAGATTCACTTCGGCCTCGCTCTCCCTGTTCCAGTTGAGATCCTCAATCGAAAGTTGATTTTCAAGGTAGTTGATCGCCTCGGAATATCTGCTCAGTTCCAGCATCACCCGGCCACGCCATATAACCGCTTCCCTTTTTTTGCTTTCTGCAGCCGTATTATCATACAGCTCCGTAAATTTCTGCTCGGCAGCAAAGTAGTTGGCCAGGTAGTAGTAGGATTTGCCAATCAGACCAATGGCGTCGTCAACATGTTTAGAGGTGGGGAAACGGATCAGCACATCGGCACTTCGTTCAATGGCATCCTCAAAATCGGTTCGCCCGGCCCGCAGCGGCGTGCGGTGAATCCTGATGGGCCGCTCGGGATTGATCTGATCAGTCTGGGCTTGGATGGCCCTCTCGCCCCGGTCAAAACTCAGCTTCGCATTGTAAAATGTGTTGTAATACGAGTTGAAATTGACCCAGGTACTCCTGAGCGGGCCCGAGCAACCGGCTACAAACAGCATTGCTGTTATAAGTATGATGCTATTCCTGATGATCTGACTCAATGTGGGATGATGTTAAAACGGTGCGCTTTCTGCCTGAAGATAACCGGATCCGGACGGATACGGTATCAATAACGGTTAGTCACTGCCTATCGTACTCACTTTGATCATATTTGTGCGGCCCCTTTCGGCTATGGGCATTCCGGTGGCAATGATAACCCGGTCTCCCGGTTCAACATACCCTTTCGACAACAGATACTCCTCTATTCTCTGAACACTTTCATCCGTGTCAAAAATCTGGTTGAGCTTTATGCTGTGTATGCCCCAGACCAGGTTTAGCTGACGCCGTACATTTTTGCTCTCCGTAAAGGCAAAAATGGGTACCTTCGGCCGGTATTTGGCTATACGGCGTGCAGTGGTACCCGAATGGGTAAGTGTGGCAATGGCTTTTGCATTCACATCGCCGGCAAGCCGTACCGTCGAATAACACAGGGATTCAACAATCTGTTTCTCCTTCCACTCCGGTTTGCGAAATTTCAGGCTGTTATACATCGATTCTGCCCTGCTCTCAACTATGCGGCAAATCTTATCCATGGTTTTTACCGCTTCAAAAGGGTACTTGCCGGCAGCCGTCTCTCCCGAAAGCATCACCGCGTCGGTTCCGTCAAGAACCGCGTTGGCCACATCCGAACTTTCGGCACGTGTGGCCCTCGGATTGTTGATCATGGAATCGAGCATCTGTGTTGCCGTTATAACCGGTTTCCCGGCCTGGCGGCAGGCATCGATTATTCTCTTCTGAATGAGCGGTACCGTCTCGCTCGGCACCTCTATACCCAGATCGCCCCGGGCAACCATAATCCCGTCGGCCTCCTCTATGATCTCGTCTATCACATCAACGGCTTCCGGTTTTTCAATCTTTGCAATTACACCGGCATTGGAACCGCCCGCCCTCAGTTTGGATATGATCTCCTGAACATCCTCGCCCGACCGGACAAACGACAACGCCACCAGATCCACCCCCTGTTGTATGCCGAACTCAAGATCGGTATAATCCTTCTCCGACATCGACGATATGGAGAGCTTCAGCCCCGGAAGGTTCACCCCCTTGCGCGATTTCAGCAAACCTCCCACTATTACTTTCGCTGTAATCACGCCATTGTCTGTTTTTACGATACGGAACTCAAGCAGACCGTCGTCGAGCAGTATCGTGTCTCCTTCACGGGCATCCTTGTCAAGGTATTCATAATCGATGGGAACCACCTGGCTGGTGCCGGTCACGTCTTCGGGTGTCAGGGTAATGTAGCTTCCCTCTTTCAGCACCTGCCCCCCATCCTGCATGGTTCCAACCCGGATTTTTGGTCCCTGCAGATCCATCAGAATGGGAATGGCATAACCGTATTTACTGGCAACCGACCGGATATGATTGATAACCTGCAGATGATCGTCATGAGAGCCGTGCGAAAAATTCAGCCTGGCCACATTCATTCCGCATTTAACCAGCTTATCAATACTTTCGAGGGTATTCACACTCGGACCGATAGTGCATACGATTTTTGTGCGGCGTTCAAAATTTCTCATAAAAAGACGGTAGATTAATTGGATCGATTATAAAGTTTATCAGGTTTATCAGGTTTATCAGGTTTTTACAGGTTTATCAGGTTTTTCAGGTTTACCAGGTTTACCAGGTTTACCAGGTTTTTCAGTTTTTCAGTTTTTCAGTTTTTCAGGTTCGGCCAAATATAGCAAAGTTAGCATCAATCCGGGCAGGTAATGCTTTTGATTTGGTTTCGTTACACATCAGAGAGATATTATACGTTATAATCTACATCTTCACATGTTTCCAGTTACATTCAGACATATAATCACGCTGTTGCTCATCAGCATCGCCGTTGCCGGTTGTGGTGGTTCCGAGATGAGAAATGTGGACACGGGTTCACAGTTCTCGTTCCGGCAGGGTTTCCCCGAAGTCAGGACTTTTACCAGCGGCTACATCACCGATGAGGGCACAACCTTTATCCGCATCAATGCCGATGTGGTACACGGCAGCCTTATCTACCGGAAAACCGCTGATGATGACTTCAGAGCTGGTATCGCTACCGATATCACCATTTATCGTACCATCGAAAAGGAACTGGAACCCCTTCAGACGCAGCGTTTCAATTTTGAGATCCGGGAGCAGAATCCCGGTATTGCAACCGAACAGTCCACCTTCTCGTTTGAACGCAGTATTGCCATGCCGCCCGGCCTTTACATTGTTGAGGTAAGGATTACTGATACCGACTCACGCAAAACGACAACTCGTCGGTCAAATGCCTTCGTCCCCGATCCTGTGGCAAGAGTACCTGATCTTACCCAGGTACAACTGCTGGGTGTGTATGCTTCCGGTGAGTCCTATGAGCGTAACATCACCACATATGATGTTCCCGGAGCCATCGACTCCCTTAAATTCGCTTTCCAGGTGGTAAAACCCGATCAGAACGAGCCGCTTACCATCAGAATGGAACTGCTGTCGTTCCGTTACGACGACGATCTGCCACGAACGCTGAGCATGCTTCCCCTTACCCGTGGATCCATGTCGTACCGGGGCATCGATTACAGCAGATATGAGATCGTAGACACCCAGTTTCGCAGGCTCGAGGCCGATGATTCCGGAACCATCATGATCGAATATCAGCTGCCCCGGCCGGAAACGGGCAACTACCGGTTCCGCGTATCCCTCGACGAGGAAACCGGGGATTCCGGTACCGATTCCCACTTCAGGGCACGCGATTTCAGTATCAAGAGTAAAAATTACCCGGCCATCCGTTCAGCAAGGGAACTGGCCAAACCTCTCTACTACCTTATGAACCGCCGGGAATTCGACCAGCTGATGTCCATCAACGATCCGGACTCCCTGAAGAGCGAGATCGACCGGTTCTGGCTTAGCAATATAGGTAACAGGAACAAGGCACGGAGCGTTATCGAACTCTATTACTCAAGGGTTGAAGAGGCCAATAAACAGTTTTCCAATTTCAAGGAGGGTTGGATGACCGACATGGGCATGGTGTATGTACTGTTCGGACCACCATGGTACGTAGAGCAGTCGCTTGAGTATATGGCCTGGCACTACAGCTACAACCAGTTTGACGCCCGAACCACCTTCATTTTTGAGCGGCCCAGGATATTTGGTGATGACTATCCCTTTAACCACTTCATATTGGTACGGCAGCGCGATTACCAGAACCTGGAGTACGAACGGGTAAGAGACTGGCTTACAGGCGATATACTCAGCAGAAACTAAAGCCGGCCAGACAGATATACAACCAGGCAGGCAGGCAGGCAATCATATATACAGCCAGCAAGGCGGGAGCCAACCGACAGCCAGCGAGCTGCTTACCTTTCCGAACAGCCAGAATTAATAAAAGCCCCTCACCGGTAACGATGAGGGGCTTTAATATATACCAGGGGTATAATCCGCGGATCAGTATCCCGGATTTTGCTGACCGGCCAGAGCCGGATTGGCATCAATCTCGCGCTCCGGTATGGGGAAAACGAGGATGTTTGCATTCCATGGATAAGGGCCAACAGCACCACGGGTACGTTTGATATCGAACAGTCGTCCGCCTTCAAACGCGATCTCTACCCGGCGTTCAGCCAGAATCTGGTCTACAGAGGTAAGGGTTACCGGATCAAGCCCCACCCTGTCGCGAACCGCGTTCAACTCCGTTTCGGGTGGAAGTCCAACACTGGTTCCAAGACGGAAATTTGCCTCGGCCCTTGTAAGATGGAGCTCGGCAAGACGAACAAAAGGTACATTGGCTTCCGGCGCATCAAATTTACCGGTTCGCGTAGCACCCGTTGCATCTACATAGAACTGATTCAGACGCTCGTCATCCTCTTCGTACAACGCCAGGTGTGGTGCTTCAATATCCACATCCCCGCGACCGCTGTTGGCAGTAGAAGCGAAGAACAGGTTCATGTTGTTGACACCATCCTGCGCTGTTATCTGGATGGCAAACACATCTTCCGAACTGTTGCTGTCGTTATTAAAGGCGTCCATATAATCCGATGTCATCGAATATCTACCGGAAGCGATTACCCTGTGTGCCTCATCCCTGGCCTGCGCATATTCAAGGCGGGTAAGATATACCCGGCTCAGAATGGCACTGGCGGCAAACGTGTTGGCATACACACCGTTGGTTTCAGGCAACAGATTTTTTGCATCCGTCAGATCCTGAATCAGCTGGGTATATACCTGCTGTACCGTGGCCCTCGAAACATTGGCATCTTCACCAATGCCACCCTGGGTTGGGATGGTAACGAGGGGTACACCGAGGTTGGAGCTGTTGTCGCCGTCGCCCCAGGTCTTGGCATACATGTTCACCAGGTAGTAGTAGAGGGTACCGCGGATGAATTTGGCTTCGCCTTCCACCCGTTCCCTGTCAGCCTCATCTACCACATCAAGGGCTGAAAGTACGTTGTTAACCCTGTTGATCGTGTTATAGGCGTTGTTCCAGGTGTTGGTCGCCACACCGTTGTTGGCCTGTTGTTGCTTCAGCCAGATATCACGTTGCGGGAAAAACGTGCCCGACCAGGTTATTTCATTATCATTGGCAAGCAGTTCAGGAAGATAGAACCACTGACCACCGAACTGAGTACCGCCCGCCATCAGCGCATACGCACCGACCAGGGCAGTTTTAACGTTCTGGGATGTGCTCAGAGCAACATCCTCACTAATACTCTGCTGGGGCTCGGCATCCAGAAAACTGTCGCACCCGTTAACAAACAGGGCTATGCCAAGAACAGCAGTAAGGAGAATCATTTTATAATTTTTCATAGATAACATTTTTAAAAGTCTATGGTTTTGGCTTACGTGCTGTTTAGAATCCAAGGGTAAAACCAAAGGTGATGGTTCGGGGCTGAGGTGCAGAGTAGAATTCAATACCCTGGTTGATATTACTTGCGGTAAAGTCGGCATTCACCTCGGGGTCGTAACCATCGTATTTGGTAAAGGTGAGCAGGTTGGTACCCTGAACAAATACACGCGCTGAACGCATATTCACACGGCTGACCACATCACCTGGAAGGTTGTAGCCAAAAGTGAGTGACTTGAGCCTCAGGTAGGAGCCATCTGATATGTAACGTGATGAGTTGGCAGCACCGTTACCCAGAAGGAACCGGGCCTCGGGAACATCGGTAATGTCGCCCGGCTGTCTCCAGCGCTTCATCTGGTCTTTGGTCTGATTGTCGAACCAGTCGCCATTGGCCGTTGTAAAACGTCCGCTCGACATGTAGATATCATTGCCGTATACAAACTGGAAGAACACGTTCAGGTCAAATCCTTTCCAGGAGAAGTTATTCCCGAAACCGCCAATCCAGTCCGGATTCGGATCACCGATAACCACGCGTTCGGCAGCGCCATAGTCAGCCGTAACCAGACGGCCGTTTTTATCGAAAACAACACCTGAATTTAACTCGTCTGATGTGGCTTCACGGTTCAGATAGTATATGGCATCGCCGTTATCCGGATTTACACCGGCATATTCACGCTCGAAAAATACACCGATCGCGTAGCCTTCCTGGGCACGGTTGATCCATGAACCCTCGATGATCTGACCATCAAGATCAGTCAGCTTGTTCACATTGGTCGACCAGTTGAATGTTGTAGACCAGTTGAACTCACCCACGAAATTATAGGAGGTAATGTTGAATTCAAAACCACGGTTTTCGAGCTTGCCCACATTCCTGAGGATAGTGGTATAACCGGAGGTACCCGGTACATTCACACCGAGTAACAGATCCTTGGTGTTTTTAACATAGTAATCGATCTCGCCGGTAATCCGGTTATTCAGGAACCCGTAGTCGATACCGACATCCAACTGTGCCGTCTGTTCCCATTTCAAATCCTCATTGGGAGCTTGCGATGGCGCAATACCGGGAACCTGGTTGTAGGAAGTACCACCAAAAAGACCTCTTGATCCGAAATTGGATATGGCGGCGTTACCGGTCAGGCCGTAACTGGCCCTGAGTTTCAGGAATGAAAAAATCCGGTTATCGCGCAGGAATTCTTCCTCGGTCATAACCCAGCCAACAGATGCGGCAGGAAAGAAACCATACCGGTTATTGTCACCGAACCGGGAGGAACCGTCAACACGGCCGCTCAGGCTCAACAAGTATCTCTCATTATACTTGTAGTTGGCGCGCGCAAAATAGGAGAGGAAGCTGAATTCGGTACCCGTACTGCTTCCGGATGTGATTTCTGCTGCACTTGCAAGCTTTTTAAAGCTGTCGCTCGGGAAATCACGGCCGGTTACACTGGTTGTGTTCGTGGATGAGTTCTGCAGGGTTATACCACCCGTTGCATCGTACACGTGGCGGTCACGGTACGTACCGCTGTACGTGAGGAACGAGTTCCAGGTATAATTCACAACCTGCACATATCGGCTGATACCAAGACCCTGTCCATTATTCCCGCCAACACCGCGTTGGGTTTGTGAACCGTAGTATTCATCCTCGTTCTGATTGAGTATGTCAACACCGAATTCTGTACGGGCTGTCACACCGGGAGTTATCGAGAAATTGGCAAACGCATTTCCGAAATTCCGGTAGATGGTTGTTACAAAATCGGCATGATCGCGGTGAATCAGACCGTTATAGTACAACGTGTAATCACCACTCAGCTGACAGTTATTGGTACTGCTGTTGAGGAACGAGGTACCCGCATTTGAATCACACGTGCGGGGGTCATACGGAGGCGTGATTGGTGGCTGTGCCACAAGCTGTACCGGGGTGGCAAACGCATTATCGGTCGACAGTCGGTGGTTTTCGGAACGGGCCAGGTTCATGTTCAGACCCAGCGATAACCGTTCACTTACCCTGTGATCCAGGTTCAAACGCCCGCTTATCCGTTCAAATTTGTTCCCGATAAGTATCCCCTCCTGGTCAGAATACGAACCGCTCGTAAAGAAACGGGTGCTTTCGTTCCCGCCGCTGAATGACAATTCATGCTGGAAGTAGGCCGCATCCTGAAACGCAAGGTCCTGCCAGTCGGTATTAATCTCTACTCCATCCTGCCAGCTGGTTCCGTCAAAACGACCGGCTGAATACCTGTTCAGACGACCTTCTACAAAACCGACCCAAAAATCATCATTTTCGATGCGGTCCAGATTAGCACCGGCCTCCCTGAACAACTCTATATATTCTTCGCTATTGAGCCATTCACGTTTCCCGGCCGGTTCACTGAAACCACCCTGGAAACTGTAGTTGATATTGGTGCGGCCTGTACGTCCCCGTTTGGTGGTTATAAGTACAACACCGTTGGATGCCTGAGAACCGTAGATTGCCGCTGCTGAAGCATCTTTCAGAATTTCAATCGACTCAACATCATTAAAGTTGAAATCGGCCAGCGGGTTTGTCGGCGCCGCGTTACCCGAAAGATCGGCCATGGTAGCGGGTATGCCGTCGATTACATACAGAGGCTGGTTACTGGCTGTGAGCGACGATGAACCCCGGATTCGCATGGTAATGCCCTGACCCAGTTTACCGGACAGGCTGCTTACATAAACACCCGGTACACGGCCCTGAATCGCAGTTTCAACACTGTTTACAGGAAGGTTTTCAATATCACTGGCACTTACACTTGCAATTGAACCGGTAAGGTCACGACGAATACTGGTACCGAAACCGATTACAACCACCTCATCCAGACCGACCTGTGTAGGCTCCATCACAAAGTTTATCTCGGTAATTTGATTGGCTTCGATATCAACAGAACGGTTAATGGTTGAATAACCGACAAAAGAAACCCGCACATTGTAGGTACCTGCCGGTATTCCGGATATGGTGTATCGTCCTTCGATACCTGTTGTTGTCCCTCTTTGCAGTGAGGGAATAAAAACAGTTGTTCCAGGCATGGTTTCACCTGTACGGCTGTCGGTTACTACTCCTGTTATGCCACCTGTCTGGGCCAGTACGTCACTGAATCCCAGGAAAATGAACAACAGGGATACGAAAAGTATCTTTTTTGTCATAAGTACCTCTGGTTTATGGTTAGTGTCGTCAGGAAAAAAGAATTGCAGTCGTTTCTGCAGCCGAATTTTCTCCATCATTCCTTGCCATTTCTGCAAGGATCCTCTCATGCATTTCACACAACGCTTAATATAAATTTACAATCAGTTAATGCAAATTTCTTTTTTTTAACTGTTTCGGGAAGATAATTGCCACCTTTTATCTGTTGATATTTTTTGATTTAGAATAACCGGTGCGCACTGAATCGATACTGTATCAATATGTTGATAAACATTTATTCGCTGTTCCCGGCTGTAATTGCCCATCGTTACAAATGCACATCCACACCATTCCAAACAGATGAAATGCCTTATAAAATTAGCAAAAGAGAACCGGTTTCCTGATTGTTTCCGGTAATTCCGACTTAACTGCACTAAAAAAAAGGCCATGCCCGGCAGCCGGACATGGCCTCATTATTTAAACTGACCGGATCGATCAGCCGCGGATAATTACCCTTGCTTCTGCAAGGTTAGCCGATGCTTCAACACCCTGTCCGCCCTGTAACTCCAGAATCAGTGTAACATTCTGACCGGCAGCAAGACTGCCTGCAACCAGATTGATCCCGATGTTAACAGTGCTTGTACCTGCAGCAATCGTTACAGGCGAGGGTGAAGTGATCGTGTAATGGGTTCCTGCCACGGCTGTGGAGGACCCACTTACTGTATAATTAACCTGCAGATCGGAGGTGCGTTGCTCGCCGATCAGCTGTACCTGGACGAACGTTGCACCGGTTGACAGAGCAGCTTCCCGCTGTAGCGGAAAGAACCCGACAACGGTCGGACCATCATAGGTTTTCTCTACATCACCTTTGTCGAACAGGTCGTTGAGGCAGCCTGTTAGCAAAAGTGGCAATACCAGGAGTATGATAAGTTTAATCTTCATTGCATTTAGATTATTTGAAAATTTGAATTGATGATCGACCACCTGTTAGTAGCCCGGGTTTTCAACGAGAAGTTCGTTCACGTTGATGAGAGCAGCTCCAATAGGTGCAAGAATCCTGTAAGCATTCGCGAACATTTTGATTGTATCGTCCGGATTTCTCACATCACGACCGAGACGCTTCAGATCCCAGAAACGGTGACCTTCCACGATCAGTTCACGGATTCTTTCATCAAGAATGAAATCTTCAAATGCCGTCATATTGGCAAGTGCAGATGCGGGAACCGCGCCGGCATTTCTGGCAGTACGCAAGGCAGCAAGCGGAGCCTGACCCGATGCAGGGTTGTTCGCGGCTTTGGCAGCAGCTTCAGCCCAAATCAGGTACATTTCAGCCACACGGATAAGCGGTATGTCATCAGCGAGGTTGCCCTTGCGGCCGTTCCACTTGGTTACAGCAGCAGCAAGATCGTTAATGTCTGCACAACCGTTGGCTGCAGCACCTGTGGTCTGGTTGGTAAGGCAATCTCTGTACCATCCTGCCAGACGATAATCGCCGGCTTCATATTTGTCGATTACGAACTGGGTTGGGATCTGAGCTACCCACTGGTCCGATGTATAGGCGGCAAGTCCGTTGTTAACATTGGAACCACCGATCGGCTCGGTGTTCGGGTCCACGATCAATTTGAGGATGGCCTCGGGATGGTTGCCGTCATTTTCATAGAACATGCCCGCGACACCGTCAGCGGTATTGACCAGCGGCCTGCCACTATTGGTAATGGCAGCCTGTGCAGCCGTTGAGGCAGCGGCCCAGTTGCCTGCATACAGATTAACCCGTGCTGTAACGGCATCAACAAAGGCCTCCGTTACAAAGGTGTTGTTAGCATTTACACCGGCAAGCAGTGTTTTGGCTTGCTGCAGATCGGCCAGCATCTGAGCATACACATCGCTTACAGTACTGCGTGGACGTTTGTCGGCATCAGACAGATCCAGTGTCGGTTCTGTTCTGATAATTACGCTAAGGTTCCAGTCGGCCTCGGGGCCCTGACCGGTTCTGCCGGGCTCGTAGCCGTATGTTCGTGCCAGGTGGTGCATCACATAAGCACGTATGGCATACGCTTCGCCTCTGAACCGGTTCAGATCAGCATCCGGCAATACTCCAGGCTCAATAGCGCCGATCAACAGATTGGCATCCTGAATGATGTCATATGATTCTCCCCAGTTTCCCAGGTGGGCTAGACCACTGGTTCCGAATGCCTGATTCAGATTCGAGAAACGGGTAGAACCAGGACGGTTCCGGGTTTCATCTGCGAAAGCTCCGGGACCCACCATGTATTCGGTGGTATGATCAAAGCTGGCGCGGATCTTCGAATACATCGAAGCCCGGATTGCGCGCACCGCATCCGGTGATGTTAGCGCCACCTCACCCGAAACAGATGTGGATGGCTCCACTTTTTCGAGTATGTCGTTACAGCCTGTAAATGCCAGCAACAGAACTGTAACAGCAATGTACTTAGATAACTTTAGTTTCTTCATTGTATATCCTGTGTAATTTCTGTTTAGAATTAAAACCGTATTTCGATACCGGCGTTTACCTGCTTCTCGGTCGGGTAGGAAGCCGTCGTCACGTTATTGAATATATCAGTCGGACTGAAAGCAACTTCCGGGTCGTACCATGGCCATTCCGTCCAGGTAACCAGGTTCAGGGCCGATGCGAATACGCGGACACCCTGCAGGCCTACACGATCGGTAATATTCCGCGGCAGATTGTAGCTGAGCGAGATATTTTTCAGACGGATATAGCTGGCGTTGTAAATTGATTGAGTACCCATCTGTACACGGTAGTCATTGGTCTCAACATAGTTGGTACCGGCTACAACCGCTCTCGGGTAGTGGGTGATATCGCCGGGCTGACGCCATCTTTTCTCGACTTCAGTTGCCATGTTCATCAGGAAGTCGGGCGTTCTGGTGAAGTAGTAGTCAGTGCTCGGGAAAGCCCACTGCCCAAAGCTGAACTGGAAGAACGCATCCAGAACCAGACCTTTATAGCTGAAGGTGTTTCCAAATCCACCAACCGTATTGGCCAGACCGTCTTTGTAATCAACAGCGTCACGGTTTTGTACAGGTGTAAAGGTGATGTTCCCATCGGCGTCATACCACATCGGGCGGCCGTCGGCAGGGTTTACACCGGCCCATCTCGGAACCTGGATTAGCCCGATCGGTTTTCCGATTTTCAGGGCCTGCGTTGTGCTGGTCGGACTGATGTCGGTCATATCCGGCAACTCAAGGATTTCGTTATCGATAAAGGCGATGTTGAAGCGGGTATTCCAGATGAAATCCCTGTAGCTCACATTAACCGTACTGATCTCAAACTCGATACCGGTGTTACGGACTTTACCAATGTTGAAATCGATGCTGCCGAAACCACTGTCGCTTGGCAGAGGACGTTCAAACAGCAACTTGGAATTGTCTTTCTGGTACACATCGATGGCACCGGTTATCCGGCCTGCAAAAAGCTCATAGTCGAGACCAATGTTCAGCTCGGTTGCCTCTTCCCAGGTCAGTTCTGCGTTGGCAAGCTGGCTTGGTGTAAGACCGGTTATTCCCTGGTAGGAACCAGAGGTACTGTAAAGACCGCGAGAAGCGAAGTTGCCGATAGCGGAGTTACCTGTTGTTCCATAACCGACACGAAGTTTTATCTCATCAATGAAATCCACATTAAAGAAGGCCTCCTCGCTCAAACGCCATGCGGCAGATACGGACGGGAAGAATGCCCATCTTACATCGTTACCGAAACGGGAGTGTCCATCATACCGGCCTACGAACGAAATGAGATATTTCTCGTCATAATTGTATTTCACGTTGGTGAAATAACTGCCAAGACGCCATTCATTATTAACCCCTGCAGCCTGCGCGGGTGTAGAGGTGGCACTCAGTACTTTGAAGAGCGGGGCCGGGAAACCCTCACCACGTGTGAGCTGACTTTCAGAATAATCACGACGGTACTCTGTTCCCAGAAGACCCGACACATTGTGAACACCGTCAAACGTACGGGTTGCATTCACTACCAGGTTGGTATTCATACTTTGAGCTGTTCTGTTGGCAAAGCTTACCCATCCACCCTGTACAGGTGCAGCAAGCGAGGATCTGAACTGAACATCTTCGGTATTTCTGTAGTCGAGACCGACAAAACCGGTAACCGTAAGCCAATCATAGGCACGGTAGGTCAGGTTCATGCTTCCAAGGATGGAAGTAGCCGTTACATCACGGTCAACTTCGTCACGGACAACAGCCGGGTTTGTGTCAAGTCCAAAACGGGTATCCGGGTTATAGCTGCCGTCAGCCAGGAAGGGAAAACTCATAGGGGCCTCAAACATGGCCTGCGATGGAGGACAGTTTACGAAGTTGCCATCCTGACAAACACCGAACTGCGTGCTGCGTGCCACATTCATTCTCAGGGCGCCACTCAGACGGTCGGTTATCTGATGGGTGAAATTGGTTCTCAGATTGAGCCTGGTGAAGTCACTCTTGAAGGCTGTTCCTTCAGTATTTTCCCAGCCACCGGAAATCAGGAAGGTTGTTTTCTGGTCACCACCTGAAAGGGTCAGGTTGTATTTCTGGGTAACACCATCATCGAAGATGAAATCCTGCCAGTCGGTATTGGCAAGTCTTGGATCGTCGGGATCGGAATTCGGATCGGCACCGAAGAATCCGAGGAAGAAATTACGGTAGGCATTTTCAAAGGGGGTCAGGTCAAAACCATCTTCCCAAATCCTCTGGCCGCCGTTCAGAGCAAGTGCTTCACCCATATAGGTGACATATTGCTCCGAGCTTATATAGTCAACATTCCTGGCGAGTGTTCGTACACCGGTCTCAGCCCGGAAGGTAACGTTGGTCCGTCCCTGACGTCCCTGCTTGGTTGTGATCAGAACCACACCGGCAGCAGCCTGGGCACCGTAGATGGCGGCGGAGGAAGCATCCTTGAGGATCTCGATGTTCTCAATATCAGAGGGGTTGAGTGAGTTCAGCGGTGAGGTACTGGTAAGTCCCGATTGCTGAGCGAAAGAAATCTGTACACCGTCGATGATATAGAGGGGCTCGGTTGCAGCGTTTACTGAACCATTACCGCGGATATTAACACGGAAAGCACCACCGGGGTTACCCGAAGAAGCTGTTACGTTTACACCGGCAGCACGGCCCTGAAGCAACGATTCCGTATTCTGTAGCGGTACATCCTGAATTTCCTGTGCACGTACACTGGAAATGGAACCGGTAACCTCCCGCTTGGTTGTAACCGCGTAACCGGATACAATCAGCTCATCCAGACCGATGGTACCGATCTGAAGGGACAGGTTAAGAACGGTAGTCTGACCGGCCGTGATCGCAACGGTTTCCCGGAAGGTCCGGTAGCCCAGAAACGATACGGTAACCACATGGTTACCTGCAGGCAGATTTTCAATTCGGTAATTTCCGTCGATGTCACTGGAAGCTCCACGCCCCAGGTCAGCGATCAGAACATTGGCCCCGGGTACCGATTCTCCAGTCTCGGCATCCGTTACTACTCCCCTTAGCACACCTGACTGAGCAAGCGCGATCTGGGAGGTAAGTAAAACCATAGCAAGTACGGTTAGTAACTTTTTTAACATACGTAACCTCGGTTTAGTTAGTGTTTTTTCATCAGAATCAATGTCAATGAGAGAGATTCACGACATGAATGCGTTAACCTACTTAAAAATTAACATAAAAAAAATACAGGCAGCTCTTTTTATACAATAAATCCGTTTCAAATCAGTTATCACGTGTTGTTTAATTATCTATTTTTTAATGGTTAAACCTGCACTGTCCATACCAATTTGCCGCCAATTTTTATTTTATAAACAACTGTCTGTAATTACCGTATCTACCTGATAATACTGTTTAAACCCTGATTATATGGGTTTATTCCAGCCGCTGGTTTTTCCGGGTATTCCACGCATACACTTATAATAAATCAGTGTTAATAAATCAGTGTCACGCTTAGTTTGTAATGTTTTACACCGTTTTAGCCTGCTCAAAAAAGATTCGTTTTGAATTTCCGGTCGTCTGGATGCCTCTTCTCTCACTTTATGGTTAAGGATTAACAAGGTCATACTGCCTGTGTCCAACTTTAAACGCTGTCTGATTGCAGTACCTGTTGCAGTAATACAGGTAAACATCAAATTTATAGCATGCAGAATACATCCTTTACCAGGTTATTTGCACTCTTTCAAATTATCATATCCGCTCATCAATACACCCCTTTTCCTACAGAAATAACCGGCGCGATCATTGAAATTAAATAACGTTTTTAAATAAATGCCCGAAAACTGCGTATAAGGTTTGCATCATATTCATTGGAAGAACCGGCAACGACATCCGATACCGAACCATTCAAACATTAAATGTGTAAGTTTGACGTTACAAACTTGCCTGTTGACGTTGCATTAATTACAATTGAATGAACCGTTGCCGGAACCGGTTCGAACGTGAACCGCTCTCAAAATCAACCGTATTATGAGCTCACAAGGAAAACATTTTTACAACCTGTTGTCTGTTCTGATAACAGCGGCACTGATAACGGCATGTTCGGGTTCCCGGAATCCGGTTGTACAGACCGGTTCGATGCAACGCCTGCTGGAAGGCCAGCCCAGCTTTACTTTTGATGCCATAGGTGGTTTCGATTCCGAGGGCCTGCCTGCTATATATTTAGATGTGGACCTGCTCGAAGGCAGCCTGATATACGCAGAGGAAGATGGCCTGTTCACAGCACGTTTCTACCTCGATTTTGAAGTATTCCGTCTGCTGGATGACGATCAGGTGCAGGTGATCCGTACCGGTCGTGAACAACACGAAATTACGGGCGAAGACCGTACCATTACCGACTCCGGCAGCAGATACCGTATCTCCAAAATGATACCGGCCAGGCCGGGCGAATACCGGGTTAATATTGTTGTTACCGACATCAGATCGGATAAACGGACTGCCTATTCGCGCAATACCAGTATTTTTGATCCCGGGGCCACAAAAAACCAGATTACGCCCATCAGGGTGATCGGCTACTCCGAAGACCATCCGCTTGGCATACCCATTACCACCTACGACATCGCCGGGCGTGTCGATTCCCTGGCTTTTCAGTTCTATGTTTCAAGACCTGAATCAGGGGCCACATCCTTTGTGCATACCCGTCTTCTCCGGTTTGAATCGGATACCGAGCTCCCCCTGAGTATGAGCCATCCCATGCCCAGGCAGGCCTCCCTGCCCTACCGGGGAATTAACTACAGCCGCTACGATGTCGTCGAACAGAGTATACGAAGCCTGGATACCGAAACCGGACAAATCCTGATCGAACTCATACTTCCGCTCCCTGAAAAAGGGAACTATCGTTTCGAAGCACTCATGTCCGACAAGGAGGATTTTGATCCGTCGGCTTCGGGAAACTACAAAGCCAGGGATTTCAGTCCCAGGAGCAAATTCTTTCCGGAGGTAAAAAGTGTCAGGGAAATGGCCAGGGCACTGGCCTTTCTGCAATCGGAAAAAAGACACGAGGAAATGCTTGCAATAGAGGATGACGACCGGCTTAAAATGGAAATGGACCGGTTCTGGATCGAAAATCTGAGGAATTCCAACAAAGCCCGTAGTATCATCAATCTCTATTACACGCGTGTCGAGGAAGCCAATAAACAGTTTACAGGGATCAAGGAAGGCTGGATGACCGATATGGGAATGGTTTACATACTGTTCGGCCCGCCCTGGTATGTGGATCGTTTCCATGACCGGATCCGCTGGACATACGGATACGACAGCACGGATCCGTACCGGGTATTCCACTTCAGGCGCAGCAGAATGGAAAGCAGGTCGTTCCCGTTTACCCATTATGTACTGATCAGAGACCAGTTTTACCATTCGGTCGAGTACCAGCGCCGGCAGGACTGGCTGAACGGGGTAGTTCTGACCCGCCCGTTTTAAAAACTGCCGTCACCCCGGGCGCAGCCCGCATGGCCAATCCCGTCACCCAGAGCGCAGGCCGCATGGCCAATCCCGTCACCCAGAGCGCAGGCCGCATAGCCAACCCCGTCACCCAGAGCGCAGGCCGGCGCAAAGCGACGGCCGAAGTCGAAGGGCCACGCGGGGTGAATTTATTTCAGTAACAGCATTTTTCTGGTTTGCCGTTTTCCGCCTGTATCCAGAACCAAAAGGTAAACACCGGAGCTTAACCCTGCTGCATTATACGACACGGTATGGCTGCCCTGAGCACGCGGACCTTCGGCGAGCGTCGTTACCCTGCGGCCCAGCAGGTCGTACACGCTCAACGTCACCTCTCCGCCCTCATCCATATAATAGCGGACTGTGGTCGATGGATTAAACGGGTTGGGATAATTGGGGTAAAGGAATGTGGTTTCCGGTATTTCAGAAAACGGGCCTTCTTCCTTGAGTACCAAACCCGGCTGTGCTACCCGGAAACTGCTCTTTTCACGTGCATTTTGAATCTGCTGCCTCAGATCGGCAAGTGAATGGCCGTAAGCATAAATAAAACCGACAACGGCCGTGGCCTCCGGTTCAATATCATAAGGCCCTGATGCGGTTACGATGGAGATATCTGTATTTACGAGCCGGGTTTTGCTTTGTCCCGCCCTCAGCGACCACGACTTCTTCTGATCCGAAAATCCGTCGGTCAGGCCGAAATTCAGACTGTCCTGCGGGCCGTTATACCGGTTGTCGATGGCGATGGCGCTCTCAATATTGCCCAGATGGGCCACAGCGGCGTAGGGCCGGCCGGGTTCATTGCTCCAGGCGTAGAGGAAATCTCCCTGCAGATCAAATGCGGTGTTGTTCTGGAAAAAAGGAGCGATATCCCAGTCATTGAACAGACCTATGCGCGTATCGTTAATGCGGCCGTTGTTCAGATTGGTGACCGAGTATTTAAAAATCATAGCCTGGTCCAGGCCTGGAAGGTTATAACTGAACGTTTCCAGCTCAATATCCAGATGAGGCCTGTTGCCGGGCTGAAGGGTGGTGAACCGGCCGCGCCCCATTGCCGGACCGGACGGATCCTGAGGTTTCTGAAACTGAAAGCCCGTCAATGGAACAAAATCCATCGATATACCCGCATCATTTCTTGCCTGATCCAGGTTAAATCGCGTCGAATCAACAACGGTCTCGATCATCAGGGCGCCCTCGAACAACATACTCGGATTGGAAAAATCCCCGGTCGATTCGTTGAACGGTATGAAGCCGACACCACCGCTCGAAGTCAGCGCGTTCAGATAGCCGACCGTACCCGTGCTGTTTGCCGATGTAAGGATTTTATTGGTATCATGTATATCATACAATATGGTATCGTACGTCAATACGGCAAAATCATAGTAGGCCGTGCCCCTGTCTTCCATGCGCAGTAAAAACGAGGGAACCGAACTCAGGTTAAAGTTTGCCGGAATGCTGACGTTAAAGCGCGCACTGACCTCTGCGTCGGTTGCAACCGTTGCCGGATTGGGCTCAGTCTTCGAAATCTCGATACCGGGAGTCAATGCCTCAAGAATCAGCTCAAGCTGCGAGGTGCTTTCCCCGTAATTTACCAGCCTGATGGTAACCTCTCCGTCTTCTCCAATATCCAGTTTGTCGCCGGCCAGGTTTACGAAATCGGCTTCTGAGACCTTCAGTCCCGGCCGGTTGATCATCAGCGCTCTGAAAGCATCAATTACACCGGTTCCCAGCTTATAGCGGAATGATGCGGGATGGTCTTTCTCCAGCGAATTGGCTGTAGCCCGGATCTGTGTCGCGATCCTGACGGGACTCCAGTCGGGATTATGGGATCTTATGAGGGCCGCCAGACCGCTCACCACCGGTGCTGCCATCGAGGTACCGCTTTTAAGGCCATACTGGTCACTGAAAATAGTACTGTTGATGGCCGTTCCGGCTGCAAAAACATCTACACTGTATCCGTAGTTCGAAAAACCTGAACGCTCACCGTTTCTGTGGTCAACCGATCCTACCGACAATACCTCGGGAAGGGATGCGGGGAAAAAAGGCTGATCGGAACCCGAATTGCCCGCCGCTCCTACCACCAGCGATCCGAGAGCAGTAGCCAGGGTAACCACATCCTGTCCGAAGGCTGAAAAATTCGGCCCGCCCCAGCTGCAGTTTATGATATCGGCACCATTGGCAGCGGCATAGAGAATTCCCTGGTAACCAAACCCGATCGCCCTCGGTAACTCCTGGGTGCCTCCGGCCTTCACGGCCATATATCGGGCTTTCCAGCCAGTGCCGGCAATACCAATCCCGTTGTCGGTGTCGGCAGCCGCTGTACCGGCCACATGGGTACCGTGATTCTCAAATACCCCTCTGGGATCGTTATTCTGCACCGGATTCTGTGATGAACCGCTGCTCCAGAAATCCCAGCCGATAGAATCGTTCACAACTTCACTGAACAGGTCCGGAAACATAGACCGTGCCCGGCCTGGCTCCGGGTTTCTCCAGAGTTTGGTCCGCAGGTCTTCGTGGGTATAGTCCACACCGGAATCTACAATAGCAATAACCACATCCCCGGAACTTTTGGATACATCCCAAGCCCCGAAAAAGGTGTGGTAACCGAAATAGTCGTGACCGCTGCCGCTCACAAACGGATCGTTGGGTGATGCCGTTATTTCATGCAGATACAACGGTTCGGCATAGGCTACGCCCGGCAGTGAGGCTATTTTGGCAGCGAGGATGAAAGGGTTTTCACCGGAATCATAGGTCATGACAAACGTCCGGGTAAGATCATCAGGCAACTCATTCCAGCCCGGCATGCCCCGGTTAATCGCATTCATGCGCGCTTCACGATATCCGTTTTCGGCCATAACCCTTACCTGTTCCCTTACCTGACCGGCTCCGAGCATCTCCAGTACCTGATCAGGTATATCGGGAAGTGAGGCCACCGAAACGGCATCTTCCTGGCGGTATTCTGCCCGAACACGTTCGAGTTTATATACGATGGTTCCCGGTACATAGTCCGTACCGTCAAACTGTTGCGCATATCCGCCAGCCGTAAAAGAAAACAGGATGGTAACCATCGCTGCCATCGCAGCCATCCGGGTTATCCAAACTGATCTCCTCACATTTATAAACATCTGTTTTCTCACGATTGCCAATTTTAAATTCATCTTAACTGCGCCACTGCCTGCTTATTATCTATGTCTTACCTGTTCT
Source organism: Cyclonatronaceae bacterium (assembly GCA_047921215.1). Taxonomy (GTDB): domain Bacteria; phylum Bacteroidota; class Rhodothermia; order Balneolales; family Cyclonatronaceae; genus RECM01. The sequence continues at coordinate 89,404 of JBLRWO010000007.1, forward strand.
GTCTTTCTCTTTCTGTATTACTGTAATGGTTAATGGTAATTCCATTCCGGTCGAACTGTAGCGTATGTTATCAGACTTTAACGTGTCTAAATGTTCAAATAGTCAGACACCCACTGTTAACCTTTCATGATTACGCACCATTCCCGCCGCAGATTGTACAAACACAAAATATCATCATTTTTCCTGTTTAATCAATAAAAATACCAGTTGTTGCCAGCCGGTTTGTTAAACAACTGCCCGTGTCATGTAAAATCCTATTACAGCGGCGGTGGTTCCTGCAATTAATGATCCTGCAAGATTGTAAAATGCACCGGTGTAGTCGCGATTGCCAAATTGAACTATGACCTGAAGTATCCATGATGAAAACGTTGTAAATCCGCCCAGAAATCCAACACCTGCTATCACTGCGAGGTTCGGATCAGTAATTCCCGCCGCGGCCAGTGCCGCAAGCATTCCGGCCAGCAACGAGCCGGTAATATTTACTGTCCATGTGGCCATAATCACGCTTCCCTTCGTCCATCCTGTAACCACTACGGTTGCAAGATAGCGCAAGGCTGAACCAACTGCTCCGGCAGTAAATACCAGAACGATGAGTACAGCCATGGCCTGTATGGATATGCTGTTGGTTATTAGGATAATCAATAGCGCCTCCTCTGTTGAACCAGCCGGTATATATGCAGCCATCGCGGCAGCCTGAATCCGGCCACACCCGCAACAATACCGCTCAGTAATCCGGTTAAACCGTAAAGAACGGAAACCGACAGGCCTGCAGCCTCTGTCAGCCAGAACAGATCGAATGCAAAGTTGGAAAACGTGGTAAGTCCTCCGGCAAAACCGGTGCCAAGCCAGTGTATGGCATTTTTTTTGAGAACCGGATGAGCCGATACATATCCCAGGATAAAACACCCGCACATGTTAGCGAGGATAATCGCTGCCGGAACGGCCCAGGATCCATCAATAAGCAGAATCAGGGCATACCTTACCAGTACACCTGCTCCTCCTCCGATGGCTACACCAAGAGAATTCCTGAAACTCATACTATAATGATATCGGCATATTAAACTATTTTTTGCCGTATATTTAATTATTAACTGCCATTTATTAAGCCGTTGAACCGTCACCTTCATATGCCAAAGCCGGATGTTCGGGTTCTGTTAACGGCTCCTGCTTCCGGTACCTGCGGGTCAATACCCCGCCGGAGGGAGAAAAAAGATATGCAATCAGAAAAAATACCCCCGTCATTACGGCGATAGACCCTGCAATCGAGGCATTGATGAGCAGTGCAAGGTAGTAGCCGCTTATCGCACTTACCACACCGGTGGCCATGGCGAGCATCAACATTGGTTTTAGTTTTTCGGTGAACAGATAGGCTGTTGCCGCAGGAACGATCAGCAGGGCAACCACCAGTATGGCTCCTACGCTTTCGAATGAGGCGATAGTCGAGAACGACACCGAGCCCATCAACCCGTAGTGAACCAGCCCGACCGGTATGCCGAGCGAGGCGGCATAGTCGGGGCTGAACGAGTACACCTTTAGCTCCTTATAGAAAAAACCGACGAAAGCGAGATTGAGTATAAGAACCAGTCCGAGAATCCATACCGGCCGCGGCCCCATATTCATCCCGTACCATATCCAGAGGTCCCACGGTACATAGGCAATCTCGCCATACAGCACACACTCCGCATCGATGTCGACCCTGGATGCGAACAGGGAAATCAGGATCACCCCGAATGCGAACAGGGAGGTAAATACAATGCCCATGGATGTATCGTGCAGCAACCTGCCGCGCTTATGCAGGAATTCGGTGAAATAGACGGTCAGCAGGCCAAAGGCACCGGCACCCAGTAGCATCGGGAAGGTGTTCCGCGATGCGGTGAGCAGAAACGCTATGGCAATTCCGGGCAGCACGGCATGCGATATGGCATCGCCCATCATCGATTGTTTTCTGAGTACCAGAAAACTGCCAACCAGGGCGCAGGATGCCGCCGCAAGACTTCCGGTAAGTAATATCCAGAATGTGGAGGAAATCACAACACACCCTCCCTGTCTGTTTCCGGATGCTCGTAGGGAATCTTTTTCTGATGGGGATCGGTATCCGGCCTGCCGAGCAGCGAGGTCAGCTGCTCCTCAATTTCAGGGGTGATCAGGTGTTCCATCGATTCGGCATCGTCGTGAACATGGTCGCCGGCAATCTGAACCTGGCTGGTCAGATATAGTTCCCAGAGGCGGTGTACACGCACCAGCCGTTTGGCCCGGGCCCTGCCCGCATCCGTAAGAAGGTAACATTCGGGTTTTCCGTGTATGCGCGTGATAAGACCATCCGACACTATTTTCGACAGGCTGGATTTTGTTTGCCTGATGTTCATTCTGCGACGTTTAAGGATATCCCGTATCGACCTCGCTTTGCCCTGCAGACCGTCCTGCTCCTCGAGCAGATATAGTGTTTTCAACACATTTTCATCCTGAATCCGCGACCTGTTTTTCATGCTTTTCAGCTTGCGGATAAGCTCGCCCCGTTTGGGTGCGAACATAAAGGAGACAAGAAACAGGAACAGCGCCGACACCACAATCCACGGGCCGGTTGGCATGGCTGGTGCAAGACCGCTGATCACTGTTCCGCTGATACCCGAAAACGCCCCGATCCCTCCGGCAATCACAATCATAACTCCAAGCGATTCCGTCCAGTACCGCCCCGCAGCAGCAGGAATGATCAGCATGGAGGCCATAAGCACTACGCCAACCGCCTGCAAACCTACGGTGATGGTCATTACCATCAGTGTAGCGATCAGAAATTCGATGCGCTTTACCGGGTAACCGATCGATCTGGCAAATCCCGTATCGAAACTCACCAGCTTCATCTCTTTGTAGGTTACTGCCACCACAATCAGAATGATCACACTCAGGCTACCGAACACCATCACATCGCCGGGCATCAGTGATGCGGCATTGCCGAAAAGAAAGGCATCCAGGCCACTTTGGTTTACATTCCCAGTACTCTGAATATAGGTGAGCAGTACAACCCCAAGACCAAAAAACACCGACAGCACCATACCGATTGACGCGTCGGTCGACAGTTTTGTGTTGCGTACAATGGCATCCATCACCAGCATGCTGATCCAGCCGAAAGCAATGGATCCGATGAGCAGGGCAAAGGGATCCTTGTCGCCCACAATGATGAATGCGAGGCACACGCCCGGCAATACGGCGTGGGCCACGGCATCGCCTACCAGCGCCCTGCGCCTGAGTATGGCAAAACAGCCCAGCACACCGGCCGATATGCCAAGCAGGAACGTACCTGCAAGCACATAACGTGCATTTGGGTCTTCCAGATACTCCAATATGCTCAGCAACTCACTCATGGCCGGGCTCTCGTACAAAACTTTTTTCTTTGGCCAGCTCAACCACCTGCGTAAGGATATTCAGACGCCCACCGTAGGCTTTCTGCAGGTTTTCTGCCGTAAAAACCTCCTCACGGGGACCAAATGCTACCAGCCGCAGGTTAAGCAGCATCACCCAATCGAAATTCCCTGATACGGTCTGAAGATCGTGATGCACTACAATCACGGTTTTACCCTCGTTACGCAGCACACGGAGCAGCTCAAAAATGGTGGTTTCTGTGGCCGCATCCACCCCCGCAAGGGGTTCATCCATCAGGTAGATATCGGCCTGCTGGGCAAGGGCCCGGGCCAGAAATACCCGCTGCTGCTGCCCGCCGGAAAGCTGCGAGATCTGCCGGCCGGCAAATTCGGTCATCCCCACCTTTTCGAGTGCATCTTCAGCGATTCGGCGATCGTTCCTTCCGGGCCTCCTGAACAACCTGAGATGGCTGTAACGCCCCATCAGAACCAGTTCATACACACTGATGGGGAAGTCCCAGTCAACACTTTCGCGCTGTGGTACATAGGCAATGCGTCGTCTTTCACGGTCAACAGGCTTGCCGTAAACCAGTATTTTCCCCGATACCGGATCAATAAGGCCCATAATGGTCTTGATAAGGGTCGATTTGCCGGCGCCATTCGGGCCAACAACCGCTATCAGTTTGCCTTCGGGTACATCAAAGTCGATATCCCACAGCACCGGTTTTTTGCGGTAGGCTACCGTGAGATCGTGTACTTCGATTGGCGACAGTTCGGTGCTCATAAATTACCTCAAAGCCTGTGTTATCTGGTCTGTATTATGCCTGAACATGCCGGTATAGGTTCCGGTATCCGTTCCTTGTTCACCCAGTGCATCAGAATACAACTGTCCTCCTATACTCACTTCCCAGCCACTTTCCCGCGTACCGGCAATCAGGCTTTCGATGGATTTTGAAGAGAGGCTGGTTTCAATAAAAATGGCAGGTATACGCCGCCCGATGATCAAATCGCGCATCAGCTTCACATCACGCAGGCCGTATTCACTTGCCGTACTGATGCCCTGTAACCCCTCAACCTGCATGCCGTAGGCCCGGCCAAAATAGCCGAAGGCATCGTGGGCTGTGATCAGTACCCGTCGTTCTTCCGGGATCAGGCCAATCTGTTCTGTCACATACCGGTGCAGTTCATCAAGCTCCTGATGGTAGGCGCTGTTTCGCACGCGGATCGCATCTTCGTGTTCAGGAGCCAGTTCTATGAGCTGCCCGGCAATTCCGTCAACGGCGTATTTCCAGAGGGATACGTCAAACCAGATGTGCGGATCATAAGTGCCGCCATAGGATCCCTCATAGGCGGATATCAACAGGGATTCGGGAACAGCACTGGCCACGGCAAACGATCGGCTTCCAATCCGGTCAAGGATGTCGGCCAGGCGCCCCTCCAGCAGCAGGCCATTGTAAAGCAGCAGGTCGGCCTGCTCCATCCGGCGGATATCGGCTGGGGTCGCCCGGTAGAGGTGCGGATCTACCCCGGGCCCCATTATGCCGTCAATGCGGAACAGATCGCCGCCGATTTGTTCGGCTGCATCCCGTACCATACCTGTTGTGGCTACCACATACGGCCTGGTATCCCTGTCGGAATCGGTCCTGCCGCAGAACGTCAGGGCGAGCAGCAGTGTCAAAAATAGTAACCGGATGTTCATCATCTATTCAATCTTTTCAATCCAGATGTGCGATGCCATTGTTTGAGGCAACAAATACTGTTCCGTATCAGTCTGAATCCTCACGCCGCTTTTTTCCCGGGCAACTACGCGGATAAATGAGTTCAGTATAAGGTTCAGCTTCGACATCATGTTCAGTTCGTCTTTGTCCTGGGCGGTAACTCTGCGGATGTATCCCTGTGTTTCGGCTGCCAGGTGGTGCAGCGGGTGTACAGGCGGACCCTCCGGCAGTTCAAGGTGTATGTCCGGGATCGGGTCGCCGTGAGGGTCGTGGGTGGGATGTCCGAGTGCTTCCGCAATCTTCTGCTCAAACTGCTCACTGATTACATGCTCCAGTTTTTCTGCTTCCTCGTGTACATCTTCCCAGCCGTATCCCAGGACTTCAGAAAGATACAGTTCCAGCAAACGGTGGTGCCGGAGTATTTCGAGGGCCACCACCCTGCCTGTATCCGTAAGACCCGCTCCGCGGTAGGGTTTATAGACAATAAGCCCCGCCGCCGCCAGTTTCTTAAGCATATTGGTTACCGAAGCAGGTTTCACATCGAGTACTTCGGCCAGCCGTAGTGTTGCCACGGGTTTTCCGCTTCCGGTCAGGATGTAAATCTGTTTCAGGTAGTCTTCCTGGGACTCGCTTAATTTTTTTCGCTGCATGGTAATAATTTTTTACACCCTAAATTTAGTTAAGACTAATTCTAATGTCAACACCTGCACCGGCAGTTACCAGAACACCCAAAACACGACATACGAGTCATTCTACTTGCAATATAGTCCATTACTGCCTTTTCAAACAATTCATATGTTATAATAATAATGGGAAACCGGTAATATTATGATATTTAATAGTATAAAAACTGAATAGATATCATCAAATATCAAACATATACTGATCATATCTTATGATGACATCATACGGATCTGATCCATTTTATTAATCGATCCTGTTATTTATTCGTATAATTTTAGTTATATCTAATTATTATCGGCTTTATTTTTATTCACGTATATATAAATATTCGGCATTTAGTCATGTGTACAAACAGCCGGGCAGATCCTATAATCAGGAACAGTTGCAACGCATGTCCTCTTCTTCATTCGGGGAGATGCTCGACGGTGAACCCGGTGTGCACATGCACTCATTCGGTTCGGCTCCGGCACGGCCGGTTATACGGGGCCTCGACGGCGACAGGGTGCTGATTGTCGCGAACGGCGAAAGAATGGGTGATCTGGCTGAAACGGCCGCAGATCAGGTCGTTCATTTTGGCAGCCCTTTTGTTCAAAGAGTATCGAATATCACCGGTATTTAATCTTCAAACCGGGTTTCGCGCTGAATACCATTTTAAGGAGCCTGTTTCCAACAACGATTTTATGACCACCGGCTTTCCGGAACGGTCCGAATGGGTTTCATCGGCATCGGCCGGAATCAACTGGAAACCGTCAAAACAGGTCGAGGCAGGTTTTCAGACCACCAGGGCCTACCGCCTGCCCCGGGCCGAAGAGCTCTATTCGGATGCACCACTCCTGGGTGCAGGTGCGTATGAAATCGGTAATCCCGTACTTAAAAATGAGATCGGCATTGGTACCGATCTGTTTCTGCGATTCAGGAATCAGCATCTGTTTGGTGAAGCGGCCCTGTTTTACAACTCCATCCGGAACTTTGTAACCTATTCACCTGCCGGACATATCCACGAACCCTCCGGCCTCCCTGTTTTTACGTATGTATCAGTAAACGCCGAAATTGCCGGAGGTGAGCTCAATGTTGCATTTCGCAGCGGGAACATGACGTACACCATGGGTGTCGATTATGTTCGTGGCAGCAAAACCGGGAATTTCAGGGAGCCCCTGCCTTTTATGCCTCCCCTGAGGACCCGCCTGGGAATCAGCTATGAAACAACTCACTGGTTTGCCGGTACCATACTCACGTTTGCCGACAGGCAAAATCGGGTCGCAGAAGGGGAAGAAGAAACCGGGGAATATACCCTGCTGATCATTGACGGGGTATCCGCCTCGGTGATGATGACAGTCATCTGATTACGTTCCGACTCGGCAACGCATTGAATACCCGGTACAGGGATCATCTGACCAGAGTTGAGGATCGTAATAAACCAATGCCGGGCAGAGGATTAACTTACATGGATGGCTGGATTCTGAAATTGATACCTCTGGCTATTTCTACTTGCCCGTACACAGGATATCAGGGATTTTTTGAGAATCCTGCAGCATGCCGGCTTGACAATGTTAAACCCCGGCCTCTTCCAGTTCCTTCGGCCGGCTGACCTCCGGCTCCATATTCTCGTATTGTGCAACATCTATCATCTCGTTCGCACCTTCTTTAGAGAAGTAAGTGTATATGGCCGGAATAATATACAATGTGAAAAATCCCGCAATCATCAACCCGCCAACGATGGCGATACCCATTGAGACCCGGCTTTCAGCACCGGCTCCGATGGCCAGCGCTATGGGCAGCACGCCTAAAACGGTCGAAAGGCTTGTCATTAGGATGGGCCTGAACCGAACAGCCGACGCATCGGTGATGGCTTCCATGACGGTAAGTCCCTGCAGTTTTCGCTGATTGGCAAATTCAATGATCAGAATGGCATTTTTCGTTACGAGCCCGATCAGCATGATCATACCTATCTGGCTGAATATGTTGAGAGTTTGCCCGAACACATAGAGTGTTAACAGTGCACCCGAAATTGCGAGCGGCACCGTAAACAGGATCACAAAGGGGTCGCGGAAACTTTCAAACTGTGCCGCGAGTACCAGGTATACCAGGATGATGGCCAGCAGCAGGGCAAACAGAAGGCTGTTGGAACTCTCCATAAAATCACGTGATGTGCCTGTCAGCGATGTTGAGAATGAATCATCGAGCAAGTTTGCAGCAATTTCATCCATTGCGTTGATTCCCTCGCCCAGGGCTACACCACGGGCCAGACCCGCCGAAACGGTGGCACTCACATACCGGTTGAAACGGAACAACTGGGGCGGACTGCTCTGCTCGGTAAGGGTGATCAGATTGTCGAGCTGAATAAGCTGGCCACGGTCATTCTTCACATACAGGGAACGCAGGTCCACGGGCTCGTTCCTGAACTGCCTCGACATCTGCCCGATTACCTCATACTGCTTGCCGTTCATGATGAAATACCCGAAGCGGGATCCACTGAACGCCAGTTGCAGGGTCTGTGCAATCTCGCGGATGGAAACACCCAGGTTTCTGGCCCTGTCCCGGTTAATCTCAATATTGAGTTCCGGCTTGTTGAATTTCAGGTCCACATCCACCACCGAAAAAGCAGGGTGATTATTCGCTGCATCGATAAAATCGGGCAGCACCTCTTTAAGTCGCTCAAAGTCGGTAGCCTGTATTACATATTGAACAGGAAGCCCGCCTCGTCGGCCGCCAATTGTCTGCGCCTGGGTTACAAACGAACGGGCACCACTGAACCTCATCAGATTATCCGACATCTGATCGGCTATCTCGCTCTGCGAACGCTCCCTTTCTTCCTTATCGGTCAGAAAAAGGGTCATAAAGGCACTGTTTACAGAGCTTGAAGCCCCAAATCCGGGAGATGTTACCGATATGATCGCATCCAGCTCGGGAACGGTCTCCTGAGCCATGTTGATTACCTCGTCAACATACCGGTCCATAAACTCAAATGTTGCCCCTTCAGGCGCCGTTGAAATAATGCGCATGTTAGCGCGGTCTTCCATGGGTGCAAGTTCCTGCTGCATGTTCAATCCGATCCAGAACATCAGCACTACGGCAGCAACCATCACAATAAATGCCGTCCATCTCACTTTCAGAAACATGGCCAGACTTTTCCTGTATCCGTTCGACATACTTCTGAAAAACGGTTCCGTCCGGTTGTAGAACCAGTTGTGCCGCTCCCTTTTCTTCAGGATTTTGGTTGACAGCATGGGGGAAAGGGTCAGGGCAACAAAAGATGATATAACCACCGCACCCGAAAGAACCACACCGAACTCCCTGAACAGCCGGCCGGTAAGACCTTCCAGGAAGATTACCGGCATAAATACCGCAACGAGTGCCGTGGATGTGGAAATAATCGCGAAAAAGATCTCTTTGGAACCTACCACCCCTGCCTGTACAGGGTTCATTCCCTGTTCGATTTTGGCATAGATGTTTTCCATCACTACAATGGCATCATCTACTACCAGTCCGATCGCCAGTACTATGGCAAGCAGCGTGAGTACGTTGATTGAATAGCCCGCAATAAACATGATGAAAAAGGACCCGATAAGGGCTATAGGGATCACAATGATCGGAATCAGGGTGGTCCGCCAGTCGCGCAGGAACAGAAAGATGATGATCACTACCAGCAGGAACGCTATAAATACGGTCTGTTGAACTTCTGCAATGGAGTCCTTGATATAATCGGTTACATCAAATGTAACGGTGGCCACGATATCTTCTGGTATATCGGCGCGGATCTGCTCCAGGCGTTTATAGAATTCATCGGTGATGGCGATATTGTTGGCCCCGGGCTGTGGAATCAATACTACGGCCACCATCGGGATGCCGTCCCGCTTTAGAACGGTACGTTCATTCTCGGGCGCCAGCGTGGCCATGCCCACATCCCGGAAACGTACGGTGTTATTGGCATCCTCAAAAACAATCATATTATTGAACTCCTCGGGAGTCACCAGCCGGCTCATGGTCCGCACAGTCAGTTCCGTATTCGCCCCTTCTATCCGCCCCGATGGTAATTCCACATTTTCCCTGTTCAGCGCGTTGCGGATATCCAGCGGTGTGAGGCCGTAGGCCGCCAGCCGGGCGGGATCCATCCAAAGCCGCATGGAATAGCGTTTGCTGCCCCAAACCCTTACCTCACTCACCCCCGGTATGGTTTCAAGTCTCTCCTTGAACAGGGTGTTGGCCACATCCGACAGGTCCATCGCATTCATGAAATCACTGCGCACATTCAGAAACACAATCGGGCTGGAATCGGCATCGGCCTTGCTCACAATCGGATTGTCCACATCGGCCGGCAGTCGCTGAACAGCCCTCGATACACGGTCGCGCACATCGTTTGCGGCCGCTTCCATATCAACCTCCAGCTCAAACTCGACGGTAATGGTACTTCTGCCCTCCCTGCTCACCGATGTAATGGTACGGATGCCGGCTATGCCGTTCAGTGATTCCTCGAGCGGCTCGGTTATCTGGGATTCGATCACATCGGCATTGGCACCTGTATAGTTCGTTGAAACGGTGATTATGGGCGGATCGACCGACGGATACTCCCTTACACCCAGAAAATTATAACCGATTACCCCGAACAGAATAATCACAATCGACATCACAGTGGCCAGTACCGGCCTGCGGATACTCAGTGAGGAAATACTCATTTCAGTTCCCGTTTGCTATACGTACAGGCATGCCACTACGGATCTGCATCACACCTGTGGTTATTACCCTGTCTCCAGGCTCCAGCCCGGAGACAATCAGCACATCCGTATCGGTACGCACACCGATCACCACCTGGCGCGATCGGGCTGTACCTTCGTCATACACAAACACCGAATAGCTTCCCAGTTCGGGAATCAGCGCTTCTGAAGGTACCAGGATGGCGTTCTCAATTGCCTCGAGTTCCAGGTCGATTTCGGCGAACGACCCCGGTAAAATCCGCCTTTCAGGGTTTGGAGATATGGCCCGGATACTGAGTGTCCGGGTTGCAGCGTCAATACGGGGATCGATGGCAAAAATCCGGCCCTCATAATTCCTGTCGGAACCCTGACGGCGGAACACGATCCGCTGATCATTGGAAACCTGCGACGCGAACCGTTCAGGTATGGAAAAATCGATCTTGATTGGATCGATACCCTGCAGGGTCGATACCATATTCGACGGGGTAATATAGCTGCCTTCACTCACATACCTGAGGCCCATCAATCCGTCGAACGGTGCCCTGATCTCGGTTTTTTCTATCTGTGCCTCAATCAGTTCGATGTCGGCAAGTACTACATTTAACTCATTCTGCACCGTATCATACTCTTCCTGGGAAACCGCATTCCGGGAAAGAAGATCACGTGTTCGGGTTTCCCTGATCTGTGCCAGGTTTTTCCGGTATTCCGCCCGTCTGAGCTGGGCTTTAAGCTCTGAATCATTGATTTTTATAAGCAGATCACCCTTTTTAACAGGCCGGCCCTCTTCGAAATAAATCCTGTTTATTCGCCCGGAGCTCTCACTGCGCAGTTCAACCATGTCGTTGGCGATAGTGGTTCCGGTTGCAAAAATTTTATTTACAAAACGTTCAGCCTCCACTAAATGCAGATTAACAGCCAGACGGGTGTCTCTTTCCACCGGTGCAGTTGCTGTGGTGTCTTCTACCTGAGTGTTTCCAAAAATAAAGATAATTGCAACTACAGCCAGGAAAAGGGTAGCTATGGATATTACTATGCGCTTCAATACGATACTCATTTATGGTAATCCTCTTGTGGGAGGATAAATATAATTAATGACTGCAGCCATAACGCTATTACATTTGCAATTTGTTTCAATTGAGATGTAAAATTATAATAAGCTATTGCACAGATTGTATAATTCTGCCCGATTGCACAATGTTTGCGGCCGGTATGTACCCTATGTGACCACAAGTCTCGGTATATTTCTTGGAATCCTGACCAGGGTTTCATAATTCAGATTATTTGTCAGCTCACTGAATGATGATACTGAAACAGAATACCGTCCCTGGCTGCCGATCAGTACCACCTCATCCCCTTTTTTCACATCCCTGCAACTCGTCACATCAATAAGCATCATATTCATATTCACAATTCCAACCACCGATGTACGCTTGCCGTTGACCAGAACACGGCCCAGGTTGCTAAGGCTTCTGGAAAAACCGTGGGCATACCCTACCGGCACGGAGGCAACCCTTATTGGCGCGTCAGTGAGATAGGCATTGCCATAGCCGATAAACTCGTTGGTTTTCACCCTTTTCACACTCATTACCCGGCTTTTCCAGCTGATAACCCTTTTCAGCGGATCCGTATTCTTTTTGTCGCGGGTAATGAGTTTTACCATTGTCTCCCTGCTGGGCCACAATCCGTACTGGGCAATACCGATCCTCACCATGTCCATCCTGGTTTCGGGATAACTGAGTGCCGCCGCGGAGCAAGCCGTATGCTGCATTACCGGTACAATCCCCGTCCGCTGTAGTTCAAAAGCTTTCTGATTAAATAGTTTTATCTGGTTCTGAATCCTCAGGTAATTGCTTACACTTTCCGCCCCTGCATAGTGGGTGCAAAGTCCGGTAAGCTCAATCTGTTCCGCATGTTTCTGGATGAGCTGAAGGCAGTGCTTCAGGTCTTTGCCTGCGAGACCCGTCCTGTGCATCCCCGTTTCAAGTTCCAGGTGAATTTTAGCCTTTTTCCCCGTTCGGCGAGCCGATTCTATGGCAGATTCAAGCCGGGCGGGCTCAAATATATAGAATGAAATGCCATGCTCCACAGCCCACTCCAGTGCATCCCCATCCACATCGCCCATGATCATGATGGTATTGCCGTTCCGGATCACTTTTCGGGCTGCCCAGGCTTCATCGGCACTGAACACCGAAAAATGATCGATCCCGCACGACTCAGCCAATGGTATTATTTCATTGATGCCATGTCCGTAGGCATTGCCCTTGATCACGGACGATATTCTGACCCCGCCAAACCTTTTTCTCAGGTATTCAATATTATCCCGGTAAGCCGATTGGCTGATTTCAATACAGGAACCGTGCATGGGATCAAACATAGTTAGTCTCTCCGGATTATTTTTTCAGTAACCGCTCTGCAATTGCTGCAAACACAGTCAATGCAGTTTCAGTAATATCATCGGGGAAATCGTACCCGGGCGAATGGAGTTCGCTGTGGTCTTTGCCGGCACCTAATCCAAAAAGGGCCACCTTCGTATGATCGGAAAACCGTCCGAAATCCTCGCTCCACGGGAAAGGTTCATCTTTCTCAATAACGTTCAGACCAATGTCCCGGGCACATTCCCTGACCAGCCCGGCAGCGTTCGTGTCATTTTCAGTTGCGATAAAGGCCTCCGTCCATTCAAAAGCAGTTTGCAGGCCATCATGGTGTGCCAGACCCTTCACATAGTTTTCAGCTTCGCCGGCGAGTGCATTCATCGTCCGATCACTATATGCCCTGAATGTGGCCATCACCTCCGCGTAACCGGCTGATGTGCCGAACGCCCGTTCACCCAGCCGGGCATGTACCATTGTGACCAGGGCGTATTCTCCCGCTTCTGTAATTTCGGAAGGCAGCGACTCCAGCTTCAAAATCAGACGCGCCATGGCCGCTGCCGGATTAATACCCTGATCGGGATGGGCGGCATGGGATGTTTTCCCCTTCAGTTTCGCTATGAACCCGCGTGATGCAGCCGCAAACACCCCGTCGCGGATAATAACGGCATGCTTTTCGTAGCCGGGAAGATTGTGGAAAGCAAACGCATAATCCGGCTTCAGTTCCCGGAAGCGCGTATCATTAATCACCCGCCCGGAGCCTTCACCGGTCTCTTCTGCAGGCTGGAACAACAGGATTGCTTTCCCTTTATACGGCCTCTGTTCACACAGATACATCCCCAGTCCGGCAAGTACCGCCATATGACCGTCATGGCCACATTTATGCCCGATACCCTCATTCAACGATCGATAGTCCCGGCCGATCTCGTCGGCTATCGGGAGTGCGTCAAGCTCGGCCCTGAACATGACCGCAGGCCCGTCTTCCCTGCCATTGTATACAGCTGCAAGCCCGTAACCGCCAATTCCGGTCAGTAACGAATCGGGATCCGTTTTTTCCAGTACATTCCGGATCATCCGGGCAGTTTCCGACTCATTATTGGCTGTTTCGGGATGTTTATGTAACTCCCTGCGTAATGTTGTGGATGTGCGGGCTATCTGCCCGATAAGCGATCTGTTCATCACCATCAGTACAAGGGTCCCAGCACGGTTCTCGGGTCGGGGTAGGTTTGGAGCGCCTCTTCAAGTTCATCCGGGGCCACCACTCCGGGCATGTCGGGTACAGCCGGTTTAATTCGGCTTAACTGAAAATGCAGATGCGGCACCCAGCCACCATTTTCAAGCTCTGTACCCAGCTCACCGATCTGATCACCGGATTTCACTTTCATCCCGGTTTCAAGATGTTTCAGACAGGACCGGCTGAGATGGCCGTAGAGTGCATACAGCGGTCTGCCTTCCTGTTCATGGGCGGTAACAATGGTCGGGCCGTAGTCGAGCGGATTATCATTGTCGCGGAAACCCAGGATAAACCCGTCGCAGAAACTGTACACGGGCGTACCCGCCGGTGCCCAGATATCAATACCCATGTGGATGTACCGCCGGCCACCGAAAATTGACGAGGTGTACATGCCTGGCCGCGCTTCCGCATATCCGCCAACTCCCCACTGGCTGCCCTTCAGCGCATCGGGATCATATTCACCCGAAAGATCCACCTGATGCAGCGCCCGGCCGGCTTTTACAACCGGATGATTTTTTGATACATTACCGTTTCTGATTTGCATGTCTGGTTACTGGTTCAGGGCCTGTTATGTACTAATCTATTCAATAATTTTGTCAATATAGTTTGAATTCATGATACCCAGGGCACCCATGTATTTCAACTTAAACCGTATGATATCGCCCACTTTGTAGTTATCATCATTATCGCCCACGTCAATAACCAGCATGTCCGAGCTGGCATCCACAATGGTAAGTTTGTTGTTCACCGGTATCAGATACTTGGGGTTGATGTCCAGATATCCCACGTCCACAATAGCCCGGTAACTCATCTGTCCGTAAAGGCTTTCGTCTACCGTAAGAATGTTTCCCTGGGGATCACGGCCGATCTCCCCGCTGGGAGCTTTCGGTTTTTCGTGGATCTCAATGATCTCTGTGTAGAGCTCCATCACCGATTCTTCCATGCCGGGTATGGTCGATTCCGAAAACAGGTCGACACCGAAATAGAGGGTTTCACCGATCCTGAAGTGATTCACCCCTTTGGGAATCTCTCCGCGCAACAGCAGCGGTATGGTAACTGATGTACCCCCCGAGATCCAGGGAATTTTACGGTTGAACTGAAGTTCGATAATCTGCTTGTACAGTGCCAGCTGAATCAGCTTGTCGGCATTGGGCATCACCCCGTGCAGGCAGTTAAGATTCGTACCAAGGCCAACCACATCGATATTCGGAAGCTTGAACACCTGCTCATAAAAATGGAGGAGATCTTCACGCAGTACCCCTTCCCTGAGGTCGCCCATCTCGATCATAATAATGATCTTGTGCATCTTGTTCTGACGTACGGCTTCTTCCGACAAAAGCTTGATGGTAGTGATATCGGTATCAAATGTTACATCCGCATATTTGATGATATCCTTTATACTTTTTTTGGGGGGCGGTTTGATATACACCGTTTGAACATCCGGGTTGATTTTCTTGACCACTTTCAGGTTACTGACCCTGGAATCGTGTATTTCCCGGACCCCCAGATCAATGATCTCCCGGATCAGGTCTTCGTTGCCGCAAAAAAGCTTGGTAACCACCCCCCAGCTCATATCGTTGTCATTGAACAGTTTGGCAAGGTAGTCGTGGTTGGTCTTGAGTTTTTCCCGGTAAAATTTCAGATATGCCATTACTTGGATATGTGCTGTAGAGAAATCCCGCTATTTATGATAGCGCATTTCAAGATATTTACTGGTGAAACCGATCTTGCGATAGAGTCTGGCGGCCGGGTTATCAGGCTCAACATGCAGAGCGATGTCGCCGGTTGTGTGCTCAATAGCGTGTACCATAAGGGAGCGGCCAACTCCTTTACCGCGTGTATCGGCATGCACGGCAATATAGACCAGAATATTTTCGGGGATATAGCCTCCCATACCGGTTTCGTTGATTACCACCACACCTAAAATACGCCCTTTTTCGCTTGCAACAGCAATGAATCCGCCCTGTCCTTCTTTGTTTGAAAGGGCGTAGTCGAGACACTTTGCAATATGCTCACGCTTGTCGCCATACTGTTCGAGATGTTCGAACAGGAAATCGGCAATGTCGTCTTTACTGAATGGCCCGGAATCACCCGGTTTGATCACTGAATAATCCATAGTAGAATTTAGTTTGTGTTAACATTTTTTCGGCCGGGCATCAGGTAAGATAAGAGTACAAACACAATGAGTGCAGCCGATATCCCGAAAATGATCGGATCCAGTCCGAAAGGCATCCGGAACCCTGCATCATACCCGTAAATGCGATTGATTTCGGGGATGGCAGTCAGTACCAGTGTTATGCCCCCGCCAATAATGATGGCACCCAGCGCCCCGGCACTGCTGCTTTTGGGCCAGTACAGCCCGCCCAGTACCGGTATCAGTAACCCTGATACCATTACAGCATAGGAATAAAGCATGATATCGAGCACCGTCTCCATGGTCGAGGCCAGCAGCAGGGCCACAATTCCGAGCAGGAGGGTTACCCCCTGCGACCATCGGATCAGGATATGCGGGTCAACCTTCAGTTTGAACACTTTTTCAAGGATATCGGTGGTTACATTGCCGGATGCAGCAACCAGGCAGCTGTCGGCTGTTGACATGATCGCCGAAAAATAGGCCGACATCATGAGCCCCATCAGCCCGACCGGCAGTACGGTTCTGAGCAGAAGGGGCAACCCCTGCTCCTGATGCACTTCACTGATGTCTGAAAATCCCAAGTGGGCAAACATGCCCTGATCGGCAGCGACCCTGGCGAACAGTCCGAGCAAAACCCCCATGAACGCCATTACCGGCCATTCAAAAAGACCCGCAAGATACCAGGCTTTTTTAGCGTCGGATGTACTTCTTGTTGCATAAATTCGCTGATAGAGGGTCATGCCGACAAACCATATCGGAATAATGGTAATGCTCCAGTTCACGATCTGCTGCCAGGTGATATTGGTCAGGCTCAGCATCTCGGGCTGAACCGTTGCCCGGATTGCATCTATTCCCCCTATCGCATAATAGGCCACCGGCAATCCGATAAAAAACAGGCCCGACAACAGCAATATCCATTGAAAGGTGTCGGTATAAATTACCGCCTTGATCCCCCCCATAACCGTATAAATGATGATAATACCACCCATAATGTACAGAGCCATTCGGAGGTCAAGTCCCTCGAATGTGGATGATGCCAGAACAGCACCCGCCAGCATCTGCGAGCTGGTGAACCCAAGATACCCAACGGCCGAAACAATACCTGCGGCCAGGGCCACACCCGGGCTGAACAGGTAGTGGAATAGTTCCGGCATGGTAAAGAACTTCTCCCTGTCGGAAAGGGGTTTGACTTTCGGGATCAACAGAACGGCGGCCATCCATGCACCTATCAGCCCGGTAAACAGCATCCAGGATCCCGATATGCCCATCACAAAACCAAGACCGCCCAGACCAATCGAGAAACCGCCCCCAACATCTGTGGCCACAACCGATAGTCCCACGTGTGAGTAATGCATGTTGCGCCCGCCAAGATAATAGTCTTCTGCACCTTTGTTGCGGCGCATAAAATAGAACCCGATGCCCAGTACGATCAGGAAATAAGCGATAAAAATGGTAAGATCGATGGGGTTCATAATACAGACAGCGGCCGCAGACAGGCTGTATCAGCCGCAGGTGATCCGGAAAACATGATGTGCGTTATAAAAAAAATACCGGATAATTCTATGGTTTTCGTCAAAATTTTACGGCGATGTTTATCAGTACAATACACAGTAACAGAGTATTGCTTAGACATAGTATTATACTAAAATAGAGCTCTGAACCGGGATATACAAACCGGCCTTTTTCATGTTAACTATAACCGTTCATTCTGTTCGGGCTGACGGTACTGCTGCGGATCTTCGTCCATCTTCCTGAACTCTCTGACAGAAAGCCAGACCCCAAAGAGAAACAGCAACAGTACCAGGGTGCCAAAAATGAAAATTATACTGATATCCATCTATTTCTTCTCCTTTCTGGCCCCGACAATCTTGATATAGCAACCGAAACCAATAATTGAAGGTACCCATAATCCTACGTAGAGGCCGGCATCCTGCTGACCCGAAAACCACAGATAAATCGAAAAAATCATCGATATTACAGCAGCAAAAAGTATAATATAATCTGAATTCTGAAACATATTTTTGATGTGCTTTTTATAATTAATTTTAAAAAGAATAACAGATATTCTGCAATGTTTTTCACATCTAAAAAATAGAAAAATTAACTATAACGTTCCATCTGCCCCTGTGCGAGTTGAATGGCATCAGGCATGCGCCGGTCTCAGTATAACCGGATGCTGACCAACCCGGGTAAAATCCTGATATATAGAATTTACGATTCGATAAACAGGGTTTCCCCGTTAACATCTGAAATGTCTTCAACAGAACGGGTTTTTAAAAATTCAGGATAGAGATGCATATCACCCAGATCCGTAAGATCGGCCCACCGGATGTTTTTGATGATCTGGCGGTCCGGTTCCAGTTCAGGATCGTATCCCATAACCGTCTGCCCACCGGTTATCCGGCAACTGTAATACATTTCAACCGCATGATAGGGGTGGCGGATATATTCCGTTACATAGCGCAATTTAACCGGCTCAATCTGCAGACCGGTTTCCTCGTCAATTTCCCTGATAAGTGCATCTTTCAGGGTTTCTCCGAACCCGACACCGCCTCCCGGAGGCATCCAAAATATTTTTCCGCTTGAGGGCGATGCTATTTCCACCAGCAGCAGCCTTGAATCACTGATTATCAGCCCGTTTACCCTGACCCTGAGATGGCCGCCGAATATCCGGTCGCCCGACATGCTTCAGGCCTCTTCTGCTATCTGACGTTTTACTTTGGGAGCAACAGCTTCAACCAGATCATTTTTCGCGCCGAACTCAAGGGAGGCCTTGATAAAACCGGAAAACAGAGGGTGCGGATAACTTACCGTGCTCTTTAATTCCGGGTGAAACTGCACACCTACAAACCAGGGGTGATCCGGAATTTCTATGATCTCGACCAGATCCCGTTCCGGGTTTACACCGGCAATACTGAGACCATTACTCACGAGTGTATCTCTGTATTTGTTGTTGAATTCATATCGGTGCCGGTGTCTTTCAGAGATGGCGGTGGTGCCATAGGACTCCTCAGACCTTGAACCACTGGTCAGTTTACAGGCATAAGCCCCAAGCCGCATGGTTCCGCCCATTTCCACATTGTCTTTTTGATCGAGCATCAGGTCGATAACCGGATCCGGGGTGTTCTCTTCAAACTCGGTGCTGTTCGCCTCTTTCAGACCGCAGACATTTCTCGAAAACTCAATAACAGCGCACTGCATGCCCAGGCAGATTCCGAAAAAGGGTATACCCAACGTGCGGGCATGTTTTACGGCAGCAACTTTACCTTCAATACCCCTGCCACCAAATCCCGGAGCTACCAGAATACCGCTGATACCCCTGAATTTTCTGGCTACATTTTTTTCGGTGATGTCGTCGCTCTGAACCCACTGCACATCTACCTTGCACCCGTTCACGGCACCCGCATGTATAAATGCCTCGGCTATGGATATGTATGCATCCTTATGCTCAACATACTTGCCCACAAGGGCAACTTTGATCTTTTTATCCGGGTTTTTAACCGTTTTTACAAAATCAATCCATTTGTCAAGGTTTGGTTTGTCGGAAACCTTCAGGTCCAGTTTTTCGATCACCCTCCGGTCAAGTCCTTCTTCCAGCATCATCAGCGGCACTTCATAGATGGAATCGGCGTCAATTGATGCGATCACATCCTCCTGTTCAACGTTACAGAATTGTGCAATTTTCCTGCGTATGGACGGGCCGATGGGTACTTCAGCACGGCACACGAGAATATCGGGCTGCAACCCGATCTCATAAATGGTTTTTACGGAGTGCTGGGTTGGTTTTGTTTTCAGTTCACCGGCCGCCTTCAGATAGGGTACCAGGGTGAGGTGGATGGAAAGTGTGTTCTTCCGGCCCACATCATAGCGCATTTGCCTGAGTGCTTCAATATAGGGCAGGCCTTCGATGTCGCCAACGGTTCCGCCTGTTTCAACAATAACCACATCATATTTTCCGGTATTGCCGAGCTCAAGCACCTTCGATTTGATCTCATCGGTAATGTGAGGAATCACCTGCACGGTTTTACCCAGATATACCCCCTTGCGCTCTTTCATGATCACATCATAATAGATGCGGCCGGTGGTAAAATTGTTCTGTTGAGAGGTTGGCAGATCGAGGAAACGCTCGTAATGGCCAAGATCCAAATCCGTTTCGGCCCCGTCGTCGGTCACGTAAACTTCACCGTGCTCATAGGGGTTCATGGTTCCCGGATCAATATTTATGTAGGGATCCAGCTTTTGGATGGTCACTTTTAACCCTCTTGAGACCAGTAAACGGCCCAGAGATGCACAAATAATGCCCTTGCCAAGAGAAGATGTAACCCCGCCGGTTACGAAAATGTATTTGGTTGCCATGAGCAGTCGAGGAGTGATGGGTTATGAAATCGACCAAAAATAGGACTCTTATCTCTGTACTACAACCTCAACCGGCAGTGCATTTCAGACATACCGGTTAAAAAGTGAAAAATACTTCCTATGCGGTAGTGTTCAGATAGGTAATCGCATCTTTAATCCGCCTTTTCTGGTACGATAAAAAAACAATATTCAGCGCAAATATCGCGATCAGTCCGTAGAAAACCCAGGTACCGAGTTCGGTTAATCCGGCCAGGAACCAGTATCCGAAAAAAATGATTGCCAAAATATTAACGCCCATCATAACACGGTACTTCCGGTCTTTCCTGTTCAGTTGTGCAATTTTGTCGGCACCGGGTATGCTGTTGTGTTCCCTGCCAACATGAAGCCTGAGAAAAGAGTCGATTTTTTTTAACTGGTCTTCGTTGTATTGCATAGATACTGATAATTAATTCTGTGATTTTATAGCCCTGTCAATCGCTTCACGTGATATTTTAGCTATTGCATCCGCATTTTTGGTCAGATCATATAATTGAAAAACCCCCAGCATGGTCGTAAGACATCCCAGAAAACTGACCATTGCAGCCAGCCAGATGGGTTGAACAAGAAACAGCATGGCCATGGTAACCATCAGCAACCCGGTAACTATCTGAACCACAGATCCGGCCAGGAACAGAAAATTCACAGCCAGCATGCTTTTGAATAACCGCCTGACAGAACCGGATGGCTGTTTACGCCGGGAATCCTGCCCTGGTATTTTTTTGCCGGTACTTTTTTGATAACTGGAATACACTTCGTGACCTTCTTTCCTATTTTATCAAAACTAATTTAGCTCTTTCACAGTTCAAAAAAACCTCTTTTATGTCAGATGATCAAGCAGTTTTTATATACGGCCGCAAACCGGTTACCGACTTTCTGAACCTGTCGCCCGACAAGGTAGACAAGCTCTACATCCGGGATTCGTTCCGGGGCGAACAGGTAAAAGAGCTGGAACGCCTGGCATCCGGATCCAAAATTCCCCTGGTGAGAGTACCGGGAAGAAAGTTGCAGGAACTGGTTGGTGCAGTTAACGATCAGGGCATAGTTGCCCAGATCAGTGCCGTTACCTATGTGGAACTGGAAGACTGGCTGGATCAGACCGACCTTACTTTAAATCCGTTTGTGGTAATCCTGGATGAGATCGAAGATCCGCACAATGTGGGAGCCATTATCCGTACAGCCGTTGCAGCCGGGGCAGCTGGTGTAATACTGCCCAAACACCGCCAGTCTCCGGTTAATGCAACGGTATTCAAAACATCTGCCGGCACAGCAAACCGTATACCCGTCATCCGTATAGTGAATACCAATCAGTGCCTGCAGAAATTGAAAGACCATGGTTTCTGGACCGGTGCACTTGAAATGGATGGCGAAAATACGATCTGGGATCAAAAGTACGATATGCCATTCGCCCTGGTAATCGGGGGTGAAGGCAAAGGTGTGCGCAAAAAAACGCTGGAGCACTGCGATTTCACCCTCAGTATACCGATGTCAAAAGGGGTCGAATCACTTAACGCTTCTGTGAGCGCTTCGCTGGTTCTGTACGAGATCGTCCGGTCACGCAGGGCAACCGGGTAATTATCCGTTCTGTATGTACAGCAAACCGACAAACAGTAAAACCAGCCTTTATTCAGGGCCGGTATTTTATGAGGATCACCACAACCGGCAACCCGAATCCGGATTCATCTGTTTCGACTTTCATCTGTATCGCGCGAATCACGCCGGCAGCCTTACCGTATTCATGCACGCTTAATTGAGTTACGATGTGAGCAGTACGAATATGAAAAGACCCGACAACACCAGATAGAATACCCATCTGCGTGCCGCCGGGTTTTGAGAATTACGCGAGGTTTGCAACGATTTCACTTTTTGGAAAAAAGTAGGATGCTTCAATTTCCGCATTTTCGTCGGAATCGGAACCGTGGACGATATTTTCACCAACACTGTCGGCGTAGAGTTTTCTCACCGTACCATCGGCTGCCTCGGCCGGGTTGGTAGCCCCGATAAGTTTTCTGAAATCGGCAACTGCATTGTCCTTTTCGAGTACCATCGGTACACAGGCACCACTGCTCATGAACTCACACAACTCCCCGTAAAATGGGCGTTCACGGTGAACTGCATAAAATCCCCCTGCCGTATCTGCCGTCAAACGGGTCATTTTCATCGCAACGATCCGGAAACCGGCTTTTTGTATATGTGTGATTACTTCACCGATGAGTCCTTTCCTGACACAATCGGGTTTTAAAATTGCAAGTGTTCTGTTTGAAGCCATTGTAATATTTTGATAGATAAGAATGGTAAATTGACGGGATAAATATAGCTGTTTTTGATGCCAATCAGAACCCGGGTAAGCAGCTGCTGTCAAATAATGATTCTCACCACCAATCCCGATAAAGGAGAACAGGCGTGAACATCGAACTGATAAGCCTAACCGGCAAAGAGATCACATCATGCATTCCGGAACTTGCTGAGTTGCGTATTCAGATTTTCAGGGAATATCCCTATCTGTACGACGGCAGTCTGCTGTACGAAAAGAAATACCTGACCACGTACACTCAATCCGGGAAAGCGGTAATTGTAGTTGCTCTTCACGACGGAAGGGTTGTGGGGGCATCAACGGGCATCCCGCTGGATGAACAAACCGGAAATGTAGTCAAACCTTTCCGTGATGCCGGATATGACACTGGCAGGATTTTCTATTTTGGCGAATCGGTTCTTGAAAAACCCTATCGTGGTCATGGTATCGGTGTACGTTTTTTTGAAGAGCGCGAAAAACACGCCGGCAAACTCGGATATACGGCAACTACATTCTGTGCAGTAGACAGGCCGGCCGATCATCCGATGCGCCCGCCGAACTACATCAGCCTTGATGAATTCTGGAACAACCGCGGTTACACGGTCCGGCCCGACCTGCGTACCACATTCCGCTGGCAGGACATAGGTGAACGCACTGAAAGCGACAAACCTATGGTATTCTGGACCAAAGGGATATAACCTAACTAAAAAGCCCCTTTGCGGGGGCTTTTTAGTTCAAATGCTGGTAAGAAGAGGTCAAAAATCAGTTTTTGTCCGTCAGGCTTGAAATACCCGGCAGATCTTTGCCTTCAAGGTACTCAAGACTGGCTCCGCCTCCCGTTGAAACATGCGATACTTTTTTCTCAAGTCCCGCCTTTTTGATTGCCGATGCCGAATCGCCACCTCCAATGATGGTGGTTGCACCTTTTTCTGTCGCTTCAGCCATGGCTTTCGCTACAGCAAAGGTACCTTTGGCAAAATTCGACATTTCAAATACTCCCATCGGACCGTTCCATATTACCGTTTTGGCTTCCCTGATTTTATCGGCAAAGTTACGTGTGCTCTCCGGACCGATGTCAAGAGCCAGCCAGCCGTCTTCGATTCCGTCCTGGCCAACCACTTTATGTTCAGCTTCATTATCAAACGACCGGGCAACAACAGAATCAACCGGCAGCATCAATTCCACTCCTTTGGCCTTGGCTTTCTCAATAAGGTTCCCAGCAAGTTCCACCTTGTCTTCCTCGAGCAGCGAGTTCCCGATGGGCAGACCCATGGCCTTAAAAAACGTGTAGGCCATACCACCGCCGATGATAATCGTGTGCACTTTGCTGATAAGATTTTCAATTACACCGATTTTGTCGGATACCTTGGCTCCACCCAAAACCGCGACAAACGGCTTGACCGGATCATTCACACTTTCACTCAGAAATTTGATCTCCTTGTCGAGCAGGTATCCGGCTGCTGCCGGCTGCAGATACTCCGTAATGCCAGCAACCGAACAGTGAGCACGATGGCTGCTGCCGAAAGCGTCATTCACAAAAACATCACCCAGCGATGCCAGCTCTTTCGACATGGCAGCATCATTTTTGGTCTCGCCCTTATGAAAGCGGACATTTTCGAGCAATACCACGTCACCTTTTCCGGCTTTTGAAACTGCTGATGCGGCTTTTTCTCCGAGACAGTCTTCACCGAAAATCACTTTTTTGCCCAACAGACCGGAAAGATGGTCGGCTACAGGCTTAAGGCTGAATTCGGGATCAGGTTCACCCTTTGGGCGTCCCAGGTGACTGAGCAGTATCAGGATTCCGCCGTTTTCAATTACATGTTTAATACTTGGAAGAGCTTCCACGATGCGTTTATCATCAGTAATATCCCCGTTTTTGATTGGTACATTAAAGTCGACCCGCATCACAACTTTTTTGCCGTCAAGCTCAAGATCTGCGATTTTCAATTTGGCCATAATAATAATTATTTGAGTTTCCGATTGTTGTGAGGGAACACTCAATATAAAAAGGACCACAGAGATAGTGTAGTTAAATCGGCCGTCGGTGTGAATATTATTGCCCGGCCAACCGATACCCGGCGTTAACTGCAGCGGATGTACCAGAGATGAAAATCACCGCTCTGATTTGCGGCGAAAACAACGGTGCAGTGCGTTCAGGATTCGCGACTTTCTGGTCCTTACATTACTCAGAGAGAGGTTAAACACCTTACTCACACGTGTGTACTGTGCATCGGGTTCCTTGAAATAGAACTCAATAAAATCCCGTGATTTTTTATCAAGTTCATCCAGGCAGGATTTCAGAATTCTCTGTTTTTCATCATCCAGCAGGTAATTGATCTGCTGGGCAGGTTCAACCAGGGAGTCGTCTGTATATTCAGCCCTGCCTTCTCTGTACTCCTTCTTGATGAAAGTGAGATATTCGTTTTTCGTAGTTACCAGCAGATATCCGAAAATATTTACATGATCTGCCAGTAAACCGCTTTTTACCCTGTCATATACCTGCAGGAAAGCCTGGTGGGCACATTCCTCGGCATTTTTATAATCGGCACGCATTGTTACCACCAGATAATCGATCAGTCTGGGCATGATATCCTTAATGATACGGGTGAGCTCGTCACTATCTTCATTTCTGATAGACGTGATAAAATCACTGTAATCAATAGATTTTTTATGTATGACCGATCGTGATGCCATGAAGGTTTCGGGGATACGGTTAGTTAAGACGCGTCAGATGCTGCAGTATGGAAAATTTCTCACCCATTTTTCTCATAAGCAACGTGCCCGGCTGGTCCTGATAAATAGCATTATTTTTCAGGACTAAAGTTAAGAATCTATCAGAAGACCCAAAATTATTAAAATTATTTTTCTTCAAAAGAGAGAAATCTGATAATAATCGGGCAATATGCTTCATATTCGCAATATTTGGTGTTAAAAAAAAATTTGTATCAGATGTTGGATTTTATACAGCGTTGAATTATTATTCTTAACGTTTGTAAAAAAGCGTGGCGAAAATAAAAATCTGCCACATTTTTTGTAACAAGGTGAGTTCTTATTACTTTGTGATATGAACTATTGTTCTCTCAAAATTAAACGAAAGCGTAATTAATCTTACAATTACGGAGCCTGTGATGAAACCAAACCCAACATTAAATACCTCTAAAGTTTCGGCTTTGTTCCTGGGAATTTTTCTTTTCTCAGTCGGATGTGCCGGAATCGCCGAGAATGCCAATACAGCCACCAGTGCTGTACCCTCTGTTGACGTTGCCGATCTGAAAGCCAATACAGAAGTTACTACCACGGTTTTTAGTGGCACCCGCGAGAAAATTGACATCATTGTCATTCGACCAGATCTTTGATCCCGTCAGATCTCAAAATCAACCAACCCTACCGGAGTAATCCAATGAAATCATCCAATTTCAAAATAGCCACTTCCCTCTTCGCCGCACTTTTTGTCGCTGCGGGGTGTGCTGGTATTTCTGACAACACCATGAATGCCAGCCAGACTACTGCATCTGTGGATCAGGCTGACTTAAAAGCCAATACTGAGGTCACAACCACAGTATTCAGTGGTACACGAGAGAAAATAGACATAATTGTTATCCGACCTGACCTCTAGGTTTAGATTAAGAGGGAAACAATAGGTATTTTTCAGCGTTTGTATCTGATGTACGATATGTATTGAAGGTACAAGAATCATATGTTGTTATTAACCCTGCTGATTGCCCTCATTTCATCTCCGCTTGATGGGGATGTCTATACGCAAAGTGGCACCCGGTCACAAATTGACTACTACCTGTCCGGTACGAGTGATGAGAGAAGTTCGCCTTTCAGCTTCTGGTCACTGGTCAAAATCTCGGAAGAAAACAAGCAGACAGAGAGTTATGTGCTGGACAATATCATCAGCAGGATTGAAGACAACTCCCTTGGTAATTTCTCGCGATGCCTGCTCGAATCATTTGAAATTTTCCAGGATAAACCGGCCTACGAAAACAAAATTGACCGGCTTACCCATGCCTTCCACTGTACAGACGATCCCGAATACCTCATTTCTGTACTCTATGAACTGAACCCTGCCGATCGTACTGCCTGGTATGAAAAAAATTTGCCTGTTTTAACATCCGACGTGATCACACCGGCCCAGCAGGCACTTATTGCCAAAGCCCTTGGCAGGCCTTTCAATTATTCTGATCTGTTTTCAATCCGAAGGTTCCGGCTGAGTGACATCTATGTTTTCGACAATTATACTCACGACCAATCTTCCGACCTGCATTCACTTATTGATAACTGGCATATTCAAATCAGCAGCCACAGACGAACAAATCTGTTATTAAGTGACCTCATAGCTTCAACCATAATTACAGGGTATTTCAGGATAAATGAATTTGATGGACTGGTTGAAACCTTTCTTGCAAGTTCAGGATTTGAAAACTACCCGAATATTAGAAGTAAAATCAACACCTTCAGAAGAATATCGTACGCGGCTCACTTCTCGGGTTATTACCAGACCAACCTTGATCTGTACAGGAATCACCTGATACCATTGACACAATTGATAGGTGAACATCAGGATTTTCTGACTGTCAGATATGATTATGGGAATAGCTTGTTCAGACTTCAAAATTTTACCGGTGCTCTTGAAGCTTGGGAACTCGTTTACAATGACAGCATAGGAATACGTGATAATCGTTATCAATCTGGTTTATTAAATAATTTGGCAGTTTCATACCTCTATACTGGAAATTTTCACCAGTACATTCAACTTCAGATTGATGCTTTAAGAAAAGCAGAAGAGGTTAATGATTACCTTAACCAATTATTTATTCTTAAT